>LDXO01000008.1 GCA_001443455.1 Deltaproteobacteria bacterium CSP1-8
AGGAAGGTCCCGCCGCCGGCCGCGATGACGGGGGAGGTGGAGACGACGAAAAGCACTCGGGGCGAAGGGTCGCTCTTCGTCCGGGAGACACTCTCCGCCCGGGCCCGGAGGGCGTCCGCCTCCTTTTTTCCCCTTTCGGGTACGCCGAGAAGCGCGCCGATTCTCTCGATCGTCCGGAAGACCGCGGCCAGGTCCTGCGGCCCCGCCGCGAAACAGGGGATCCCCATCTCCTCGAGGACCTGCACCCTCTCCCTCGGGTTGCCGTCCGTCGTGCACAGGACGAGGCCCGGGGCGGCTGCCACGATCCGCTCGACGTCGGGATCCACGATCCCACCGACCCGGGGAAGCCCCGCCGCCCGGGGCGGATAGTTGCAGTACCTCGTCACGCCGACGAGTTTTCCCTCCTGCCCGAGGAGGAAGACGATTTCGGTGAGGTTCGGAGCGAGCGAGACAACCCGTCGGGGTGCGACGGCCAGCCGTACGGATACGCCGCGGTCGTCTTCCATCGCAAGGGGGAAGGAGGAGGCCCGCGCCCGCGGCTGGGGCATCACCAGGAAGAGAAGGGAGACGGCGAAAAGGATCCGGAAAACCCAGCCCGGGCCCTCCCTGTTTCCCGCGGTGACCGGCAGACGCTCCAAAGAAGAACCCCCAACGTTTCCGGGGAGGAAAGGTTGGGGGGATCGATCTTGCCGGCCCGCCTTCCCGACCCTTCTCCCGCGAAAGGTGATCCGGGAAAACTCCCTGTCGGGCCGGTCTCCTGGCTTCCGGTTACGAACCTACTCTCCGCGCCTTCCCGGGGTGTCTTCCCCAGTGGCCTGGATGCGGATTTCGTCGCCGGTTACAGTTGCGGGGCAGCGATGGACTTCCACCATCTTCCCGATACCCACGATCGGGCGCCCGACGGGAACCTTCTGTTCTTTATACTGGCATCTTCCCTTTCTTTTCGCGGCGTGTCAATCGCACGCGTCAACGTCTCGGTTTGCCGCCTCTTTTAGCGCGTCCGGAACACGATGTAATCCGACAGAGAGACCAGGCCATCCCGGGCGGGAGAGGCAGGGAGGGAGGTGAGAATCCTCTTCCCCCGGTCCACGAAGGACCGCGCCCTTCGCTTCGTGTACGCAAGACCGCCGTTCCTCTCGACCATGCCGGTCAGGAAGGATACCTCCCGGTCGGAGAACTTCCTGCGGTCCAGGATCTCACCCGCCCTCCGCCGGTCGCCGTCCCCCGCCTCCCGCAGCGCGTGGATGAGCGGCAGCGTGACCTTTCCCTCGCGCAGGTCCTGGAGGGGCCGCTTTCCCAGCTCCTTCTCGGAGCCGACGTAGTCGAGGATGTCGTCCACGAGCTGGAATGCGGTCCCTACCGATTTGCCGTACCGAAACATCCGCTCCCGCAGCGAGGCGTCGGCGCCCGCCAGGACGGCCCCCGTCTCGCTCGCGGCGGCGATCAGCGACGCCGTCTTGTGGAAGACGACCCGAAGGTAGTCGTTCTCCGACATCTTTCGGTCGGCGGACTTCATGAGCTGGAGAACCTCACCTTCCGATAGGGAGACCAGCGTGCGGGCATAGATGCCCAGGACGTCGAGATCGCCGTCCTCGGTCATGAGCTGCGAGGCGCGCGCGAAGAGGAAATCCCCCACGAGAATGCTCACCGAGTTCCCGTAGACGACGTTCGCCGCCGGCTTGCCGCGGCGCAGCACCCCGCCGTCCACCACGTCGTCGTGCAAGAGCGTCGCGTTGTGCATGTACTCCGTCACGACGGACATGACGATCCGGCGAGGGCCGGTGTATCCGCATGCCTCCGAGACGAGCAGGAGTACCGCGGGGCGGAACCTCTTTCCTCCCGAAAGGGTGATGTGCCTGCCGACGATGGGGATCAGGGGAACAGGGGACTTCAGGTAGGCGACGAGCGCCTTCTCCACCTTGCGCAGATCGCCCCTCAGGTACCGGAAGACGCCGTCGATGTCCGTCTCTCGTCCTTTCATGGGCAAAAAGACTTTATCGTAGGGGGTTTCCCACTGTCAACGGCGGCACCGATCGGATAGCATGAGGGCGTGTACAAGAGGAAGGACGCCTTCTATACGAAGGCAAAAAAGGAAGGCTACCGATCCCGCGCGGCATACAAGCTGCTGGAGCTCGCCGGTGCGGAGAAGGTCATCGCGCCGGGCGATTTCGTGGTCGACGCCGGGGCCGCGCCGGGCGGGTGGAGCCAGGTTCTTCTTCGTCTCGTGGGGAAGCGGGGGAAGGTGGCCGCCGTGGACATCCTCCCGATGGACCCGATCCCGGGGGAGAACTTCCGCTTCTTCCACCGGGACGTGGACGACGGATCGCTCCCCGCGGAGATCATCGCCTTCCTCGGGCGGAGGCCGGACGCGATCGTCTCGGACGCGGCGCCGAACACGACGGGGATATCGTTCACCGACCAGGCCCGGTCGGCCGACTTGGTCCGGGCGGTCCTCTCCCTCGCGAAGGAGGCGCTGCGGGAGGGGGGAACGTTTCTGGCCAAGATTTACGAGGGAGCCGAGGCCGACGACGTGGTGAACGAACTGCGGGGGTCGTTCGGGGAGGTCCGCAGGATCCGGCCTTCCGCGACCCGGAAGGAATCGTTCGAACTCTACCTGCTGGCGCGCGATTTCCGGGGAGCCTGAACCGCGCGCGGGGCGGCCTACCCGTCCTTTGCCCGGACGCAGCCCAGCAGGCGCCGCTTCTCGGCAAACGGGAAGGGGCCCAGTCCTTCGTGGCAGGACCGGCAGGCCGGCTCCCCGGGGATCGTCATCTTTTTCCCGGGATGTCCTTTCCCCGGGCCATGGCACGCCTCGCACCCGACCCCCTCGAGACCCTTTGGGCCGCCGGTACGGTATCCTCCCTTCCCGTACCCCGTCACGTGGCAAGGTAGGCAGTCGGGGTTCGCTCCGTCGCCCTGGCCCGCAAGCGTCCCGTGGGCAACCGCGTGAGGTTCTTTGCGCCACCCGGCGTGGTTTTCCGGGTGGCAGCGGCCACAGGCAGCGTGCCCCCGGTACTCCGTCGGTCCGGCTGGGCCCGGGCGCCGGGTCCGCGCGAGCTGCCCGAGCGTCTTCCTGTATTCCCCGTGCATCCTCACCATCTCCGGGTCGTCGGGAACCGTCTCGTCAAGCGGCTGCGCGCGGGGGGTGATCAGCCGCTTGCCTTCCGGAACCGCGAGGAGCCGCCCATACGCCGTAAGCGTCCTCTCGGCCAGGTCCCGCTCCCTCCGGTCCATCTCCTTCCCCCGGGCGGAAAGCTCGCTCCGTTTCGCCTCGTACTGGGCCGCAAGAGAGCCATCCGCAAAGCCCGCCGGCCCCTTTCCGGGGGCGCCGGCAACGCTCCCGACGGAGATTTCCTGCAGGACCCTCCCTCTGTCCTGAGGGATCGAGAGGATCGAGTCGGACCCTGCCTCGGTCATCCACACCGGCATCCGGGAATGCGCCCCCAGGATGATCAGGGGCCGCCCCGCCCGCCTCGCCAGTTCCCGGTCCTCCGAAAAGCCCAGGTGGGAGAGGACGATCACCACGTCGGCTTCCCCCTCCTGGCGGGCAAAAAGAGACGGGAGCGCCTCTCCCGGGGGGAGAACCTTCAACCCGAGGCCCGCCAGTTCGCCCTTCGGGAACACGCTCCCGCTCGCAAGCCCGGTCACGAGAACGGTCACGCCTCCCCGGGAGAAGCGGCGGTAAGGCGAAAACACGGGCTTCCCCGTCTGTGCAGAGACAAGATTGAGGCAAACGAAGGGGACGCCCTTCTTCTCATGGCCGCGCAGGAGCAAGATGCCGCCGAAAAAATCCGCCTCCCCCGGCAATACCGCGTCGTACCCCATCGCCCGATACGCCCTCAGAAGAAGGTCCGCTTTCGCCCGGGCGGCGTCCCGTTCCTCCTGCGTGCGCGGTTTTTCCTTGGCGAGGAAGTCGCCCGACTCCAGGAGCAGGAGGGGCGTCCCTCTGTTCCGGATCTCCTTGATCTTGCTCGCCCGCCTGGCCAGACCGCCAAGCTGCGGGCTCGTTCAGCCGCAAGGGGATAGTTCTCCCAGCCCGTTCGCCGTGTGGAGGACCTGGAAGGCGACCGGAGGGGAAGGCGGGGCGCCCGACGCCCCCGCGAGCACGCCAAGGGACAGGATCAGGAAGAAAAGGAAAAGGGAGGCGGGAAAAACACCCGGCCGCCCACGCCTCCCACCCGCCGGCACCCGGACGAAGGGGGACGCCATGGCCTCGCCGGTCATTTTTTCCCCACCTGGGCGAGGGCTTCCCGAACGTGATGGACCGGCACCAGCGTGAGCGGAAACTCTGCAGAGAGGCGCAAGGCGTTGGACGCGGGGAGGAGCACCCGCGTGAATCCCATCTTCGTCGCTTCGTTCAGCCGGCTCTCCGCCATCGGGACCGCCCGAACCTCTCCCCCCAGCCCCACCTCCCCGAAGGCGGCCGTGCCCGACGGAATGACCTGGTCCTTGTAGCTGCCCGCCACCGCGCACAAAAGCGGCAGGTCCGCCGCCGTCTCATCGATCGAAATCCCCCCCACCACGTTCACGAAGATGTCCTGGTTGTACAGGGAAAGTCCCGCCTTCTTCTCGAGGATCGCGCACAACAGGACGACCCGGTTGGTGTCCGCGCCAAGCGTCGTTCTCCTCGGTATCGCGAGGAACGACTGGCTGGCAAGCGCCTGGACCTCCACGAGGAGCGGTCTCGTCCCCTCCACCGCGGGGAAGACGATCGTCCCCGACGTCTCCCCCGAGCGCTCCGACAGGAAGAGTCCGGATGGGTCGGCCACCTCGGAGAGCCCCGTCGCCCGCATCTCGAACACGCCGATCTCGTTCGTGGACCCGAACCGGTTCTTCACGGCCTTCAGGATCCGGTACGGGTGTCCCTTCTCCCCCTCGAAGTAGAGGACGGTGTCCACGAGGTGCTCGAGGACCCGCGGCCCCGCGATCGTCCCTTCCTTGGTGACGTGCCCCACGAGGAACACCGACACCCCCGCCTTCTTCCCGTAGAAGACAAGCCGGCCGGCGCACTCGCGCACCTGCCCGACGGATCCCGGCGCGCCGGGAAGGTCGGAGGTAAACATCGTCTGGATGGAGTCGACGATCAGCACGAAGGGGGACAGCTCGGATGTCGCCGCGATCACCCGTTCCACCGAGGTTTCGGCCAGAAGGAAGATCCCCTCCCCCCGCACCCCCAGCCGGGAGGCTCGCAGCTTCACCTGGGCCTCCGACTCCTCCCCGGAGACGTAGAGCACCGGTCTGCCCTCGCGGGCAAGGCCGCTTGCCACCTGCAGCAGGACGGTCGACTTGCCGATCCCCGGATCCCCCCCGATCAGGGTGGCCGAGGAGGGGACCACGCCGCCCCCCATGACGCGGTCGAACTCGGCGATCCCGCACCGGGCCCGCTCGGAAGCGGACTCCGTCACCTCGGTCAGACACACCGGCTTCGACGCGGGGAATCCCTCCGAGGCAACGCGGTATTTCGTCTCCGCGGCGGCGACCTCCTCGACGAGGGAGCCCCACTGCCCGCAGTCGGGGCATTTGCCCAGCCACTTCGGGGAGGAGAACCCGCAGGCGGTACAGGCGTACTCGACCTTTACCTTCGCCACTTCCTCGTTACCTCCCAGGCCACTTCCTCGAAGGACGCCTTCCCGGCCCGGACGATCCTTCGCACGTCGTCATACTCGGGGACGGGACGGATCGACCCGTCCGGCAGTTCCGCCTCCTTGATCCTCACCTTCCCGAAGCGCGTCTCTACCGTCCCCGATCTCCTCGCGAGCTTCAGCCGGTCGCAGGCGTGGTACCGGAGGCCGATGGCGGTGGACAGGGAGAATACCGCCGCGGAGACGATCTCGAGACGCTCCTCCGGGCACAGGATCCGCAGCACCCAGCCGGGACGGTTCTTCTTCATCATCGCGGGGAGGACGGCGACGTCCAGCGCCCCCGCGGCAAAAGCCCGCTCCATCAGCACCTCGAATCGCTGCGGGCTCATGTCGTCGATGTTCGCCTCCACCTCGAGCACGCGGTCGTGGCCCAGCGCGTCGGGTACCGTTTCGCCCTCCACCACCCGGAGGACGTTGGCCCGCCCGGGGATCTCCTTGTGCCCCACGCCGATCCCGACCCCGCGAACGACCATCTCGGGAGGCCGCTCGAAGGAGGCATCGAACGCGCGAAGAAGCGCCGCGCCCGTCGGGGTCACCAGCTCCCCATCCCCCTCCCCGAACCGCCAGGGGGCGCCGGTGAGCAGCGATAGCGTCGCCGGGCCCGGCACCGGGATCTTCCCGTGGGACGACCACGCCTGGCCGGACCCGCCGGGAAGCGGGGAGCAGAAGACTCCCGGGGCGCCTATATGATCGAAGAGGAAGCAGGCGGAGACGATGTCCACGATGGCGTCTGTCGCCCCCACCTCGTGGAAGTGCACCTTCTCCTTCGTCGTCCCGTGGACCTTCGCCTCGGCCTCCGCGAGCCGCTCGAAACCGACGATGGCGCGCTCCCGCGTCCCCGCGGGGAGCTTCGACCGCCGAAGCAGGGAGACGATCCCGGGGAGGTGCCGCGTGGACCCTTTCCGGGAGGATAACTTGACCGTCACCCGCGTCCCCGCCATCCCCGAGGAGGAGGCGCGCTCGACGGACAGGGAGTAGCCGCGCAACGGGAGACCGCGGAGCGCTCGGCGAAGATCCTTCTCCGCGCCCATCAGGGAGAGGAGCGCCGCGCACGTCATGTCCCCCGCGATCCCCGAGAAACAGTCGAAATAGAGGATCCTGCTCATCGCCCCCGGCCCGATGCGGTGATTTTTCGCTTCCCCGAAAGATAACACTTCCCGCCGGGATTGTCCCCGCGGGAACGACTATTGCTCCGTTGCATGGGAAGAAGCATTTCTCATCAGGATAAACGAAGGGGAAGCCCCGATGGATATTTCTTCTCATGCCCCCGGGCACGGGAAACCTAAACTCCTCGACCGGGTCCGGGCCGAGCTACGGAAGCGTCACTACAGCCCGAGGACCGAGGAGGCCTACCTGTCATGGATTGCCCGATTCATCCGCTTCCACCGTATGCGGCACCCCGCCGAAATGGCAAGGTCCGAGGTCGAGGCATTCCTGTCCTCCCTCGCCGTGGACCTCAACGTGGCCGCTTCGACCCAAAACCAGGCGTTGGGTGCGCTTCTTTTCCTGTACCGGGACGTCCTGGGGACCGGACTTTCCTGGCTCGACGACGTCGTAAGGGCGAAGAAACCGAAGCGCCTCCCGGTCGTGCTGACGAGAAAGGAAATCCAGGCCGTTCTCGGCAACCTGTACGGACAGAACTGGATCGCGGCCATGCTCATGTACGGCGCGGGGCTTCGACTCCTTGAAGCCTTGCGGCTCCGCGTCAAGGATATCGACTTCGGGTACCGGCAGATCACCGTGCGGCAGGGAAAAGGGAACAAGGATCGCGTGACCGTATTGCCGGGCGCCGTCGAAAACCGCCTGAAGCTGCACCTCGAGGAGGTCAGGATTCGCCACAAAAAGGATTTGAAGGAGGGAGGCGGATGCGTTACACTTCCCGGAAGGCTGGACGTTAAACTTCCCGATGCCAACCGGCAATGGTGCTGGCAATGGGTATTCCCGGCGCGCAGAAAATACCGGGATCCGGAAACCAGCCTCCTCTTCCGGCACCATCTCTACGAGACCGTTCTTCAGCGAGCGGTGAAGGATGCGGCGGCGGCCGCGGGAATTCCGAAGCGGATCACCTGCCATACCTTCCGGCATTCTTTCGCTACCCATCTCCTGGAAGAAGGGTACGATATCCGGACGATCCAGGAACTGCTGGGCCACAGCGACGTCAACACCACCATGATCTATACCCATGTCCTGAACAAGGGCGGAAGGTGCGTCCGGAGCCCGGCGGACTTTCCCGGATAAGATCATGCCACCATATCCTCTCCCAAGGCAGAAGGAATAGACGGCTTCTCCCGCAGCCTATCGCTTCTCCAACCGATCCCCCCTCCCTCTACATCCGTTTGATTTTAAGGAGAAATCCCGTCTCCATATCAAATCCTGTTTCGATTAACCCCTCGCATTTAACAAGGATTTCCCAGTTATCTTATGCTGTCTCACAAACCGTCTAATTCGCGTTGGGCGGACTGAAACCCGATATGAAAGGGCAAGTCTGAAAGGGCAAGTCTTGACGAGGGAAATGGTATCGTATATGATACCGACATGAAACGACGAATAGTCATCGACACCAATGTATTTGTATCAGCCCTCCGATCGCGCCGTGGCGCATCCTATCGTCTTTTCATGTTGTTGGGTGGCAAGCAGTTTGAGATCAGCGTCTCTGTTCCATTGATCCTCGAATATGAGGATGCAGCGAAGCGTCTTGGGCGCGAATTCGGGCTGACATCCGCCGATATTGAGGACATCCTGGATTACGTCTGCAGTGTTGCGGATTTGCGTGAAATCCATTATTTATGGCGACCCATCCTGAAGGACCCTCAAGATGATCATGTATTGGAACTTGCGGTGGTGGCCTCGGCGCAATTCATAGTGACCTACAACCGCCGTGATTTTACGGGCGCAGAAAAATTTGGCATCAAGGTGGTAACCCCGCACGAGTTTCTAAAAAGGATAGGAGAAGGATAATGAGCACGATCAGTCTTCGGCTTTCGCAGTCACTTCATCGACGGGTTAGGGATCTCGCGAAGCAAGAGGAGATTTCTATCAACCAGTTCATTGCGACCGCGTTGGCGGAAAAGATGTCGGCTTTGATGACTAGCGATTTCCTGGGAGCGCGTGCCAAACGCGGTCGCCGCGGGAAGTTCGAGCGCGCAATGGCAAAGGTTCGAGATATCGAACCTGATAAGAAAGATGCTCTGTAAAAAGCCGCCCAACTACCGCTTGCATCTGACGGCTCGCCATTGGTGAGGCATGAGCGCCCGCAGCTGAAGCGGAGCGTTAGGTGGACAGGAGAGAGCGAATGAAGGAGCGAACCGGATTCATTGCCATCCTCGACGCACTTGGTGCCGCCAGCTACTCAAGTGAAGAGATCGCCCAGTTCCTTGAGTCGCGACAGATCGTGTTGGACCTGTTGGGTTTAAAGGCAGAGGCAGTGTTTGGTCCGGTCGAGGCAGGCCGATTGTCAACCTTCACCTTCAACGACTCGGTTGTGATCGCGTACGAAGTCGGTTCCCTTCCATCGTTGGATGACATTGGCGCATTCGGCTCCCTGTTGCGTCACTTCGAAGTGAAGTCACTCGCGAACGGAATTCTTTTTCGGGGTGCATTGGCGATCGGTATGTTTCACTCGGACAATGAAAAGAACACCATCATGGGCAAGGCTGTCACTGATGCAGCTGCCTGGTACGACAAAGCCGACTGGATCGGCATTGCGGCGACCCCGCACGCTTCGCTGCTCATCAGGTCACGGCAGGGTGCCAAAGACATCGAAAACGTTTTGATCGATTATCCAGTGCCAATGAAAGACAAAACCGTTCTCTCGCTGCGAGCAGTCAACTGGCCCAAGGGCTTCTACGTCAAAGGACTAAGGCCACAGGATGACGGCGAGGACCCAAAGTGCAAGTGCCTGGAGTTCCTGTCTCGATCAGGTATTCCGAGGGGAACTGAGGGGAAGTACTTCAATACGGTGGCGTTCTTTGACCACTGCATTCAACACTACCAAGACCAAAGGAAGCGCAAGTCCAAACCTGCTCACGAGACGGTCGTTAGATAGTAAAGTGCCGATAGTTTGCGCCACCTAACGGCTTGCAGCTGACGGCTGCCCAGGCTTCGCATGAGGCCCCGCAGCTCAGCCTGAGCGTTAGCTGGCGAGTGTAAGGGGCAGGTGGAACAATCATACAATCGGGGAGCGGTAAGGTGCTCGCCACAAGCAAAAGGAGGAGAATATGTTCACCCGCAACATGAATCTCTGGGCTTCTCTTTGTTTCGTCGCCATTCTACTCGCGGGATCCCACCCGGCAGTGGCGCAAAGCGGTGCACAGCCAAAGCAACAGTCTCTGTACGACCGATTGGGTGGCTTGGCGCCGATTTCGGTCGTGGTCAGCGATTTCATCGACGCCCTCGTGCCCGATGCCATCCTCAATGCAAATCCTGCGATCGATGCCGCGAGGAAGCGTGTCCCGGCCCCGTATCTGAAGTACCACGTGACCGCGATGGTGTGCCAGGCTACTGGCGGCCCATGCCAGTATCACGGTCGGGGGATGAAAGAGTCTCACGCTCACCTGAACATAACGGAGCGGGAGTGGGATCGCATGGTCATTCTTTTCAAGGAAGTGCTCGCAAAGCACAAGGTGCCGGCAAAGGAGACCCAAGAGCTCTTGGAGATCGTCGGTTCAACGAAAGCGGATATTGTTGTTTCGCACCAGAAATGAGGTAGTTCGTCAGCTAACAACCGGTTGAAGCTGACGGCTCGCCTGCCATAATACATGAGCACCCGCAGTCTTAGCCGGCGCGTTGGACCGCATAGGATAAAAAGTCATGATCAAAGCACTCGCATTACGAGAACGTACGCAGTCCCTCGGGGAGGAAATCGCAAACAGCGTCAGCCATGGTGTCGGCCTACTGGCGGCGGTAGCTGTCGCTCCAGTTCTTGTTCTTTCTGCAGTCCAGCATGGCGGCGCAGGGCGAATTGTAGGCGCGACCGTCTTCGCGGCTACAATGGTGCTGCTGTACCTCACATCCACGCTCTACCACGCGTTGCCAAGGAATCGTGCAAAGCGAGTATTTCAGGTTCTTGACCACGCTGCGATCTTCCTCATGATCGCCGGCACGTATACGCCGTTTACCCTCGGTGTGCTCCGCGGTACGTGGGGCTGGACGCTGTTCGGGCTCGTGTGGAGTTTGGCCCTTGCCGGTGTCGTACTTACGGCGGTAAGAGGGGTACGGTATCCGAAACTCTCGACGTGCCTGTATCTAGCCATGGGCTGGCTCATCCTTATCGCGGTAAAGCCGTTGTGGCTCCGTGTGCCAGCGTGGGGTTTGTTCTGGCTATTGGCAGGTGGTATCGCATATACGGTGGGTGTGGTGTTCTATGCGGCCAAGCGGGTCTGTTACAGCCACTTCGTCTGGCACCTGTTCGTTATTACGGGCACCGCGTGTCATTTCATCGCAGTGCTGTGGTTTGCGGCCTAACCAGCTGAAGGGGACGGCTGCCTTTGGCTTCGCGGGAGGCCCCGCCGCATAGCCGTGCCGTTAGCTGGACGAGTCGTAAGGAAAGGTAAAGACAAGTCTTACCTAACTGAGTCAAAGAGAGGGACACAATGAGATACTTGGTCACTGGATCAGAAGGGCCCGGCTTTGGGACACCGCAGGAAGCAATCGAGGTCTTGGAGAAGGGTTTTCTTCCCACTTTCGACACGCTGATGAAACTTGAAGCGGAGAAGATCGTGGCCGGTGGTCTTCCGGTTGGCGATCGGTCGTTTGTGTTCATCGCCGAGTCCACGTCCAACGAAGAGCTTGATCGACTCTTACGCAGCATACCTGCGTGGGGCGTCCTCAATTGGAAAGTTACTCCGCTCCAGAGCTTTGCGGGGCGGGCGACTCAAGAACGCGATGAGGTAAAAAAACTCAAAGCGCATTAGGACATAGGAAAGTTCACAACCGCCAGCTAACAACGGCTTGCAGCTGACGGCCGCTTCGCCGGCTCTGCGAAACCTTGGCGCAATTCGCTCGCGCCGCAGCTGAAGCCGAGCGTTAGGCCGCGCTAGCCACAGTCAGAGGTTTCGCATTGTCATCGATTCTGCCTGATATCCATGCCCGCAGGATGTTGCTCGCGGACTGGTTCGCTTGCCTTGCACGTGATTTCGGAATTGATCTCAAGCAATACGGGAAAAGCGGGGACACATTCACCTTGGGGGCGCCGAACGAGTTTCACATAACGGCCCACTTCATAGATACACCTCCATTCCTGCGATTCGTTTCCAGCGACACCGCGAAACAGGAAGTAGTGGACTCCATTTCGCGTCAGGCCGCTTTTCATGTGGAGCGAGGCGATTTCGGGGGAACCGTTTGGTACTCGACAATACTTCACGAGACCGAATTAAAGATTTCTCCTTCGTTTATGGGGTCCTTCTTTGAGCGCCTCGTTGGTCAGACCCGGGTTCTGGGGTGGCGTAGATTAGGCAGCAACATCCTTCTCGAGTTTACTGAAGATATACCTGCTGACTGGGATAAAAAGAAGGCGCTCTTTGCACCAAAAGCAATAGTCCATGTACATATCGCAACACCCGCCCCTTGCGCTGGGCATTTCTCGTCGCACGTTGTGCATAACGTTCTCGAGACCGTCGCCGCAATCTGTACATTTGCCCTCGGTCGAAGTACCGCACTTCCACCATCGCTGTTTCCGTCTAAGTCTGACATATTGACACAACTAGCCAAGCGCCAGATCGATCGCGAAATTCTCACCCTCGCACGCAAACATGTTTCGCTTGATATCTTCAGTCCATTTGCCATTCCGGACGGATTAGAGTTATTTACGCGTATGCGTGCAGCCCTGTTGACGTTCGATGCTGCCGTGCGGCAGGAAAGCAACTTATTGAGACTTGCGTAAATAATGGGACAATGGTATCTTCCCATGTATGAGACCATATGGGACACCAGCCGCACTGGAAGCCCGGCGCCGCCGGGCCGTCGAGCTCATCAAAGATGGCCTCGGGGTGAGGGAAGTGGCCCGGAAGATAGGTTGCTCTCCCGCATCCGTCAGCCGTTGGCAGGCCGAGGTCCAGACCGGAGGCACGGATGCGCTCCGAGCCAAACCGCCTCCCGGCAGGCCGCCGCGCTTGACAGCCCGACAACGAACGCGGCTGCTGAATCTGCTCCTTAAAGGGGCCACGGCCCACGGGTTCTCCACGGATCTGTGGACCCTGCCCCGGGTGGCCGAGATCATCGCCAAAACCTTCGGGGTTCGCTATCACCCCGCCCACGTCTGGAAGATTCTGCGCGGGGAGGGATGGAGCTGTCAGAAACCGGAGCGCAGGGCCCGGGAACGGGACGAGGATGCAATAAAGCAGTGGCGGGCCGAGCGGTGGCCCCATATAAAAAAACGCCCGAAAATCCGGTAGGTGCATCGTCTTCCTTGACGAGAGCGGCTTCATGCTCCAGCCGGTGGTCCGCCGGACCTGGGCGCCCCGTGGCCAGACGCCCATCCTCCGCCAGTGGGACCGCCGCGACCGGCTCTCCACGATCAGCGCCCTCACCGTGGCTCCCCATCGGCGCCGATTCGGCCTCTACTGGGCCCCGTACCCCCACAACATCCGATCCGCGGAAGTCCTCCGGTTCCTTAAGGCACTGCGTCGGCACATCCCTTACGGTTTCACGCTCATCTGGGACCGACACCGCCCCCACTGGGCAAAGAGCGTCCAGAACTGGCTGGCCGCCCGGAAGCGGATCGTCGTCGAGTGGCTGCCGCCCTATGCCCCGGACCTCAACCCTGTGGAATGCGTCTGGAGCCATACCAAGTACGGGGACCTGGCGAACTTCGCCCCCGACTGTCTCCGTACACTTGAGCATGCCGTCGTTACCTCTCTTTCACAAACACGCAGCCAGCGGGATCTCTTCGAAGGGTTCTTTCACGGCGCCGGGCTGGAAGTATGAAACGTACCATTACTTATGCAAGGGTCAATAGTAGCATGCATCTTGTATGTAGTGACCGCAGAAACTCTCGCCACACCGTATACGGAATGGCGGCGCTCGAAGATGACGAGGCGGTTTATTGAGTTCTTTGACGAACTAATACCGATTGACCTTGACAAGATTGTCGCCCATAGCAACTTTGAGGAAGCGTTCAGCATTCGCCGAGGGACTCGTACGGCTCGGGCTCTGCGCCGGGAACTATTAGATCGCTTATACGACTACAGGTCGGGCCTGCTCCATCAAGGTCTGTATCCTAGTTACAGGGGGGTAGGGGGCTCCTTGGACATGAAAGATGAAGTCCGTCGGGGGCTATTCTTTGACTTTGCTGAGGCAGCGATCCTAAACTTTATTGCTGCACCGCGCGTTAGCCTAATTGGACATCCAAAGTTCGAATGACATATGAAAAACCATTCAATATGGAAAAAGCGCTGCCTAACTACAGGCTGAAGCTGACGGCTCGCCTTATTCTCGCTGGGCGCCCGCGGCTTAACCTGGGCGTTAGCTGGGCAAAAACACTCGAAATATCGGTTGCGTAATAATGGCATTGTAGGTATACTGTAAATATGATACCACCGAAGATCGAGTGGGATGCAACGAAGAATGCGGAGAACAAGAGAAAACATGGTGTTTCTTTCGATGAGGCGGCGACTGTTTTCGCCGACAAGTATGCGCTCCTCCTCGCGGATCCTGACCATTCAGCGGAGGAGGATCGATTCATTCTGATGGGATTTAGTGCTTCAATACGAATGCTTGTGGTTTGTCATTGTTATCGGCGTGGTGAGCAGATTATCCGGATCATTTCGGCGCGGAAGGCGACCAAATCTGAGCGTGCCATATACAGCGAAAGGTGGAAAAAATGAGAAAAGAATATGATTTTTCCAAGGCGAAACGAAACCCGTATGCGAAGTATTTCAAAAAACAGGTAACAATTCGGCTAGATGAAAAGACTGTTAATTATTTCAAACATATGGCCGAGGAGGTTGGGGTTCCATATCAAACACTGATAAATCTGTATTTGCGTGATTGCGCTACGACCGGAAGACGCTTATCTATTAACTGGAAACCCGCTGCTTAAATTGAACGCCAGCTAACTACGGGCTGAAGCTGACGGATGCCCTGGCAAAATACCTGAGCGCCCGCAGCTGAAGCCAAGCGTTGGGCTGACTGCAAAGCAATGGGTTGACAAACGGTATGAACAGGGTCATACTTTGAGTATGAAGACGGCGGTATCCATTCCGGACAAAATTTTTCGGTCCGCGGACTCCCTCGCCAAGCGTCTCGGCATGTCGCGAAGCCAGCTATACGCAACCGCGCTTGCCGATTTTCTGTCACGCCGCCAAAGCCAACAGGTGAAGGAGAGCCTCGACGCCATATACGGCGAAGAGGAATCCACGCTGGATTCGAACCTCATCAAGCTCCAGATCAAATCATTGCCGCCCGAGGAGTGGTGATGGAGCGAGGCGCGGTGTGGTGGGCAGAACTCCCCGATCCCGTAGCCTCGGAACCTGGTTTTCGGCGGCCTGTGGTTATCATTCAATCGAATGCATTCAACCGAAGTCGCATTCAAACTGTCGTTGTTGTCCTTCTCACCTCGAATCTTCGTCTAGCGGACGCTCCGGGCAATGTTCTAATTGCCGCAGCCGATTCCGGCCTTCCCAAAGATTCCGTTGCGAACGTATCGCAGGTCATCACGGTCGACAAAAGCTTTCTTTCCAGACGGTCCGGGCGGTTGCCGTCTCGGCTGATGAAGGCACTTGATGATGGGCTGCGGCTGGTTTTATCACTATAAATTTACAACAGCCCAACAACAGGCTGAAGCTGACGGCTCGCCGTGTATTTCGCTGAGCGCCCGCAGCTTAACCGGAGCGTTAGACCCATTGCCCTACCATCGAAACCCTTGACAGTACGTATATATCATATATATACATAACTCATGGACCTCATCGATCTGCTGGCAAAATGTGTCGGTTTCGAATGGGACTCGGGAAACCTCACGAAGAGCCAGGAGAAGCATGATGTGTCACCTTCGGAGTGCGAGCAGATCTTTTTCAACCAACCCCTGGTCGCCGCCTGGGACGAGAGGCATTCGGATCAGGAGGATCGATTCTACGCGCTGGGGCAAACAGATGCCGGGCGGCTCCTGTTCGTCGTGTTCGTGGTCCGAAAAGACATGATCCGGGTGATCTCGGCGCGGGATATGAACCGGAAGGAAAGGAAGGTATACGAATCATCATGAAGAAAGTGCCGAAATTTGCATCGGAAGCCGAAGAGAGGCGGTTCTGGGAATCTGCGGATTCGACGAAGTATGTGAACTGGAAGAATGCACAGCGGGTGGTTTTTCCGAATCTAAAGCCATCGCTTAGGACCATCTCTGTGCGTCTTCCCGAGTCGATGATCGAGGAACTGAAACTTCTGGCGAACAAGCGGGATGTTCCATATCAGTCATTGCTAAAGATTTTCTTGGGCGAGCGGATCGAACAAGAGCTTCGCTCGGTTCCTCCTAAACGGGCAAAGGCCTAACTACCGGCTGAAGCTGGCGGCTCGCCTCTTTCTCGCTGAGCGCCCGCAGCCTAGCCGGAGCGTTAGGTGGACTTGACACCCTCTAAGGCACTCCAGCGATGTTGACACATATAACGTTATCCATTATAATTCGTATGTGAAGGTATAAGCCACTGGAGACGACACGAAGTGATCAAATCGTTTTTCGATAAGGGGACCGAGGATGTTTTTGACCGAAAGAGATCCAAGGAGGCCAGGCGGTCCTGTCCGGAACAAATCTGGCGCGTAGCGCAACGGAAACTCGATCAACTGAACGCGGTGGTTTCCTTGGGCTCACTTCGCATCCCCCCGGGGAACGAACTGGAGGTTCTAAAAAAGGATCGCATGGGGCAACACAGCATACGAGTTAATGACCAGTTCCGGATTTGCTTTGTTTGGACGGAAGAAGGACCGGAGCGAGTCGAGATAACCGATTATCACTGATTGAAGGGGAGGAAAATCATGGTTCGTATACCAACGCACAGACCGCCGACGCACCCTGGCGAGATGCTTATGGAAGAATTTCTGAAGCCGCTGAAAATGACCCAGGCAGAACTTGCGGAAAAGCTCGGGGTCTCATATCCGCGGGTTAATGAGTTAATCCATGGTAAGCGTGGCGTGACGCCAGATACTGCTCTCCGTTTGGAACAACTGTTTGGGATGGAAGCGCAGTTTTGGCTTAACTTGCAACTTGCATGGGATCTCTATCACGTTGTCCATTCCCCTGCAGTGAAGGAAATACGGAAAATAAAAATATTGCCTGCGCTCGTAAAAGCGGCCAATGGTTAGTTTTCCAAGGCGCCACCTAATACTACTGTGTCATAAACTTATTGCATGGCCGGGGCTCTTGTGACAACATGGACGCATGCCCACCCTTCCTGCGGCTCCCCAGCGGCGTTTTCAGGACTATCTGGAGTCTCTGTGCCTGGCACTCGGCCATGCCGATCGCGGGGAACCGATGCGAGCCTACGTGACGGGACTTTGCTTGCCTGGCGAGCGCAAAAGCATGGAGCCGATCGCCGCGCGGATCGACCCGCGGCATGTCGGCGCCCGCCACCAGTCCCTGCACCACCTTGTCGCCAATGCCGCCTGGGACGACGCAGCGGTGTTGCGCGTAGCGCGCGCCCACGTGCTCGATGCCATGGAACGCCATGGCGCCGTGGCCGCCTGGATCGTCGATGACACGGCCTTCCCCAAGAAGGGGCAGCACTCTGTCGGCGTTGCACGCCAGTACTGCGGTGCCCTGGGCAAGCAGGAGAACTGTCAGGTGGCGGTGACGGTGACGCTGGCGAACGAGGCGATCAGCATTCCCGCCGGCTACACGCTCTATCTGCCCGAGTCCTGGGCCCACGATCGCCAGCGACGCAAGGCCGCAGGGGTCCCCGACGACGTGCCGTTCCGCACCAAGGGACAGATCGCCCTGGAGCAGATCGCCGCTATGCGCATAGAAGACGTCCCTCCAGCCCCGGTGGTTGCCGACGCCGGATACGGCGTGGTGACAGCCTGGCGCGACCAGCTCACGCTCCAAGAAATCCCCTATATGGTTGGCGTTACAGGCGAGACGACCGTGTGGCCGCCGGGCCAGGCCCCGTTGCCGCCCCGAAAACCCGCACGCACGGGCCGCCCTCCGACGCGCGTCCGCCGCAACGCCCGGCATTGCCCCGTTGCCATTGCCGACTTGGCCGCCCGGCTGCCCGAGCGCGCCTGGCGCCACGTGACATGGCGTCAGGGCACACGCGGCGCCATGCGGTCGCGCTTCGCCTGTGTCCGGATTCGCCCTGCCCACCGCGACGTCGATCGTCATGCACCCCGTCCCGAAGAGTGGTTGCTCATCGAATGGCTGCGCCAGGAACCGGCCCCGAGGAAGTTCTGGCTCTCCACCATGCCTCCGGAGACGCCGTTATCCCAGCTCGTACGGCTGGCGATGCTGCGCTGGCGCATCGAACGCGATTACCTCGAACTGAAGGACCAGTTCGGCCTGGATCACTACGAGGGGAGGGGCTGGCGTGGGTTTCATCACCACGGCACCCTATGCATCGCAGCCTACGCTTTCCTGGCCGCCGAGCGCGCTCGGCTTTCCCCCCCTGAGCCTCTGTCCTTCCTCCGAGCCCCTCGTCTCCCCGCGGGTTTCCGGCCGCGGGGCGCTCCCCGTGCGGCCTGAGCGGTATGTGGCCTCCTCCATCGCAACCTTTCTGCGCCGCCACGGCCGGACCCTCCTTCAGGCTCACGCCTGTCTCTGGTGCGGCCGAGAGGAGCGGACTGGATGATATTTCATGACACAGTAGTACTAACTACCGGCTGAAGCTGGCGGCTCGCCTCTTTCTCGCTGAGCGCCCGCAGCTTAGCCGGAGCGTTAGCCCGGCTATTCCGGGAACGATGAGAACCGATGAAAGATTTGATATCCTGCTTCGCAGGATGGTGTGAAGGGGACGGATAGCGGTGCCGACGATAAGAATTATCGGGGCGTACCGATTTTTCTTCTACAGCAACGAGGGGGAGGAACCGCCACATATCCACGTGATGAGGGAAAAAAGTTCGGCAAAGTTTTGGCTTCGGCCTGTACGTCTTGTAAATGCAAGTGGTTTCAAGGGAGCGGAATTGCGTAATTTGGAAAAAATCGTCACGAAAAATCAGACGCTGTTTCTGGAGGCATGGGATGCGTACTTCCAAGGCTGAGACTATTCCACGTGCACAGGCCGTGAGAGTAACGGCAGACGATCTGATTGTGGACCTTACTGACGGAAGGAGCATTATCGTTCCGTTGGCTTGGTTCCCGCGCTTACTTCATGCTACTGCTGCACAACGGAGGAAATGGGAATTCATTGGGGATGGTGAAGGGATCCATTGGCCTTTGATCGATGAGGATCTTAGCGTGGCAGGACTACTTCGTGGAACTCCCGCACCACAGAAGACTCGCCGAGCGGGCTAACTACCGCTTGCAGCTGACGGCTCGCCTGTTTCTCGCTGAGCGCCCGCAGCTTAGCCTGAGCGTTAGACCGTCATAGAGGAAGAGGCAACATGATGCGCATTTTATAATCCACCGGATTTGTCGTTTGCTTTATTGTTGGAGGAACCTACCATGCATGAAACTCTCCGCAGACAGCTTACGCTCTTGTTCCTAGTACTGGCCTTTGAAGTCTCCGCATGCGGGACAAAATCCGTGCCTCCCCCTGCGGCAGACAAGGGCCTGGGTTACCCGCTTCACGAAGCCGTGCAACAAGACAACGTTGCACGAGTAAGTGAACTTCTCGGAAACGTGGTAGATCTCAACGGAAAGGACGCAGATGGATGGACGCCCCTCATGGTCGCCGTTTCTTGGCAAAAACCGGAAATGGTTAGACTTCTCCTTGATCGAGGAGCAAACGTGCAGGCAAGAAATGGAGAGGAAGATACGGCGCTTCACATCGCCACCAGAGCGGGCAGAGCGGGGCCCTCCGTCACAAAGGAAACCATCGAAATCGTGGACTTGTTGATCTCCCGGGGGGCCGATCTGGAAGCAAAGCCAGACACCGGATTTACTCCCCTGCACCAAGCCGCGGCGTGGAGTCGGGTGAAAATAGCGGAACTTCTTCTGAAAAAGGGAGCCAAGGTCAATTCCCGGACAGACGGGTCACGTGGGTCCAACCCGTTGCATGCCGCCGTTATAATCGAACGTTCCTACCCCATGGCGAAGCTGCTCGTAGATTACGGTGCGGATCTTCGCGCCCGAGCAGGATGGGGCGACACACCGCTGCACACCGCGCTGATCAATGTTCTCCTAACTCGGACATTGTGAAACTGTTCCTCGACCGCGGGGCCGATGTTAACTCGCGGATGGAAAGAGGTTTCCTTGACTGGCACCTGGGGTGTACCCCGCTGCACCTCGCGGTCTCCCTTCGGGAGACGGGCATTGCGGAGATCCTCCTTTCCCGAGGTGCTGACGTCAACGCCAAGAACGCGAAAGGAATAACTCCGTTAGGCTTTGCTCGATATAGCGAGAAACGATTTACCGCACATAATTACAAGGACATCATCGAATTGTTGCGTAAGAACGGGGCGCATGAATGAAGTGAGCGATCTGACTAAAAATTGAAATTGACGGCTCGCTTCGAATCATGCCGGAGCGTGTACAACCCGAGCGACGCGTTAAACGAAAGAAAGGAGTTGTCGATGCGTATCTATTTTATCCTGGGTGCGCTTGTGATTTTCATCGGTTCCTCCTCCTTTGCCGAGCCCGTTTCCAAGCACGAAGCAACGGAAGAGGTAATGCAATATATGAAAGCCCACAAAGCTTTGGAGACCGCCAAGTTCGGAGTGTGGTCATTATTCGAGAACATGCGGGAAGCAGCTGTGGACAAAGGAGCACAAACGGACGAGGAAAGATCTATCGAGAAAAAATATTTCCAAAAGGTAAATGAATTAATCGATCGAGAGGTAACATGGGAGGCTGTTAGGCCGGCATTCATAGGTGTTTTCGAAGAAGTTTTTACGGAATCAGAAATTAACGGACTGTTATTTTTTTTTAAATCACCAGCAGGAAAAGCATATATAGAGAAATTTCCCATTTTGACAAGAAAATTGGTGGAGGCTAGCCAAAAAGAAACCATTCGAATCCTGCCTGGGTTGGAGAAACTGGAAGAAGAGATGAAACATGAAATGAAAGGGCGACAAGACAAGAAGTAGGTCTTGCGGTCTAACCACAGCTTGAAGCTGACGGCCTGCGCTGAATAAGGTTTTCGCGTCCGCAGCTTAAGCCGAGCGTTGGGCAGACAGGGAGCATGGAATAACGATTGACATACAGCAATGATGGGGGTATGTTGGTGGTATGAAAATAAAGACATCAGTCACACTAGCTGAGGACTTGCTGAAGGCCATCGATGAGCAGTCGGGACCGCACAAGAGCCGATCGGATTTTATTGAGAAAGCCGTGAGGGCCTATATATCACAGGCGATTCGCGACCGGCAGAATGCAAGGGACCTCGATATTATCAACCGCAATGCAGAGCGCTTAAATCAGGAGGCAAACGATGTACTGACCTATCAGGTAATTCCATGAAACGCGGAGAACTCTACCGCGTCCCCAATCCTTCCCCAAGAGATCCGAAAAAATCCCGAGTTTTCGTCGTCGTTAGCCGACAGGTTTTACTCGACTCCCGCTTTTCAACAGTGATCTGCGCTCCAGTGTATTCAGTTCAACATGGCCTATCAACCCAGGTTAGTGTTGGAGTGGATGAAGGGTTAAAGCATAATAGCGGGATCCACTGCGACGAACTTGTAAGTTTACCTAAAGCGGCGTTGACCAATTATGTTGGTACTCTCTCTCCCAAGAAGACACAAGAACTCAATGAAGCTCTTTGCATTGCTTTAGATATACCTGATTCAATTTAACTGCTGCTCAACTGCTTGCAGCTGACGGCTCGCCATGGGTGAGACATGAGCGCCCGCAGCTGAAGCGGAGCGTTATGCTCACGTTCAACCCCCTTGACAGAAGCATATTATACGTATAACATACGTGTGCTACGATGGAGGTTACCACAATGCGGAAAAAATTGACGATTACCATTGACGAGGGGGTATACGAGGGCCTCCATAAAGTCATTGGTCCCAGGAAAATAAGCAAATTTGTGGAGGAATTGGTCCGCCCTCATGTGATCCGGCCAAATTTGGAAGCAGCCTATGCGGAGATGGCGAAAGAGGAGGAACGCGAAAAGGAGGCCTTGGAATGGGCGGAGGGATTGATCGGGGACATATCAGATGAAGCGGGGTGAAATATGGTGGGTCAATTTTAATCCGTCTATCGGCGGCGAGATCCGCAAGGTACGCCCCGCCGTCATCGTGAGTAATGACGCTGCCAATAAATTCCTCAATAGAGTTCAAGTAATTCCCTTCACGAGCAAAACCGAAAAGGTTTTCCCAAGTGAAGCACTCGTTTCAGTCGAAGGAAAAGTATTAAAGGCTGTAGCCGACCAAATAAATACGGCAAGTAAGCTGCGGTTGACAAAGAAAATGGGTGAGCTTTCGGCCGATGATTTACGGAAAGTGGAGACAGCAATAAAAGTACAATTGGATCTACATTGAACGGAGCATAACAACAGGCTGAAGCTGACGGCTGCCCTGCCAAATACCTGAGGCCCCGCAGCTTAGCCTGGGCGTTATGTTGTCCTTCCAAAGGCTGAAATCGAGGCTGAACAGGCTTGATGGCTGCCCTGTCTGCGCCGCTTGACAATATGTCATATACGACATAAGATATCTTTGTGAGCCCGATGGATAAACCGCTGGTCTGGCTACATGGGGAGGTGAAGACGCCGCCTTTTTCGCGGGCGGCGTGTCTGGAGGCCGGATTTCTTCTTCGGGCTCTCCAGCGCGGGGATACGATCTCCATGCCTCAATCTCACCTGATGCCTGCTATCGGCCCGCGCTGTCACGAACTTCGGATTGTCGATGAGAAGGTGAGCTGGCGTATCGTCTATCGCATTGACGCTGACGCAATCGTGATCCTTGAAGTGTTTGAAAAGAAGACGGCCAATACGCCGCGCCATGTGGTCGAAGTTTGTCGCCGGCGCCTCAAAAGTTACGAATCCTAGATGGAGAGTGAACACCATGGATAAAGCGAAAAAAAAGCGCCTTGAGACAAAAGGCTGGAAGGTGGGGACCACCAGTGAGTTCCTTGGGCTTTCTCCCGAGGAAACCCGCTATATCGAACTCAAGCTGGCCTTAAGCGAACATCTTCGGAGACGCCGCGTCCGTCGGAAGCTGACCCAGGAACAACTCGCCAAGCTGCTCAGTTCCAGTCAATCCCGTGTGGCCAAAATGGAGTCGGGCGATCCCTCGGTTTCCCTTGATTTACTGATTCGTTCGCTCTTGGCTTTGGGCACCTCGGAGCGGGATCTGGCGAAAGTGATTGCGATGTCTGGTGGAATGGCAACATAACAGGCTGAAGCTGACGGCTCCTTCGCGTTCACGCTTTTTCTGTTGCTCGCGGTTAAAAAGCGCACCCGCTCGGCCCGCAGCTGAACCTGAGCGTTAGGCCTATCTTCGGAAGGGTAGAAAAATGCCCCACCCGTCAATCGATACAGAAACAATCATGATGGCGCTCGATGACCACACGGGCTCCGAATATTTTCTGGATCTTGAGACGGGCGAGGTGGTGAGATTTTCCGCCGATCCGGCATTGAACGAAGATGTTGAGGATGAATTTGGCGAGGCAATGGCGAATAACTCCGATAGATTCCGACGGATTGATCCGATTCCTTCCTCGAAGGCCTTCCAGGTTATAGCGGATTTTATGGAATCATTGCCCGAGTCGAAAGCCAAGAAATCCTTGTCCCAGGCATTGAGCCGTTCGCATCCCTTCAGGAACTTCAAGGACATGCTCGTTTCTTTTCCCGACATCCGCGAAAATTGGTTTCGGTATCATGACGAGGTTTACAAGGGGTTTGCCGTATCCTGGCTGATGGAAGAAGGTGTTGAAGGAGATCTTCGACCCGTATGGTTTGAGAAGAAGGCCTAACAACGGCTTGGAGCTGACGGCTCCTTCGGCGGTCATGCTTTTTTTTTATCGTTCGCTGAAAAAAGCGTGCCCTCCTCAGCCCGCAGCTTAAACCGGGCGTTATGTGGGCTCTAAACGAGGCTCGGCCTGTTGCCGAATGAACCGAGCCACCGTATAGTAAAAAGCATAAAGGAGCATCAACGGCAAGGAGAACCCATCATGAAACTGCATGTGGTCCTGGAACCCAGCGAAGAAGGCGGATATACGGCCTGTGTGCCCGCCCTGCCCGGGTGCATCAGCGAAGGGAATACCCGGGAGGAGGCGCTGGCCAATATCAAAGAAGCAATCCAACTCTATATTGAACCTGTAGAGGACGACATCGAATTTGCACCCAATACCGAGGTCATAGAGATCGCCGTATGATCAAGGTCCCCAGCCTGGATTACCATGTGGTAGTTCGGGCGCTCCGCCGTGCGGGGTGGGTCGTAGTTCGGCAGCGTGGGAGCCATATACGCCTGCAGAAGATAACGCCCACCGAAACGCTCAAGCTCATCGTCCCGGCCCACCGCCCGATCAAGCGTTCCACCCTTTCCCATATCCTCAAGCAAGCCAAACTGACTGTAGAAGAATTGAATGAATTAATATGAGCCACCACTGCTGTCCCATCATAAGTCGAATAGCGGCAACAGGTTAGCGTTTTCGTTCATTATGATTTCCGGAATCGAGATTGGAAAGCACCTGAATCAATGGCCTTTTCTCGAAAACGGTGATGCTCAGGATCTGTAGAATTGTGTAGAGACTCAAGTCCAGATGAAGCCGTTTCTTGATGATGGCGACCAGGACATACATCGAGATGGCGATCCATATCTGGGTCTTGACCGCATTCTCGGAGGTCCCAAAGAACGCCTTGATCCGCAGGTGTTGCTTGATCCATTTGAAAAACAGTTCGATCTGCCAGCGAGACTTGTAAAGCAAAGAGATGCTTTCTGCCGGAAGAGAAAAATCGTTGGTTAAAAACGTCAGCATCTTTTTCTTTTCGAGATCGAAAAACCGGATGCGGCGGAGTTGGCCGGGATAATCCTTTGATGAGTAGAAACCCGTCAGAGAAATCGTCTGGTCGGATTTTATCCCGGCGGCCTTGTCGGCCGGATGCGAGTATACCCTGCGGAACTGAAGATTCCCCTTGGCGCGCATCACGAAGAAGGCCATGCATTGCGTCAAGGTATACAGTCGTGAAAAATCGAGGTGCCCTCGGTCCATCACGTAGTAGGAGCCCGGTTCCGGAATGAGTTCGTCCAGAACTTTCACATCGTGGAATTTGCCGTCGGTGATCTTGATGAACGAAGGGATGTTTCCTCGTAAATCCAATAAGGCGTGCATCTTGACGGCTCCTTTGTGCTTTCGGAACCGCGCCCATGGAAACAGGGACAGGCACAGGTCGATCGTAGTGGAATCGAGGGCGTATACCGTTTGCTCCAAATCCACGGCCAGTGGATCGTTGATATAGAGGGGACGTGCAATATGGATCAACACCTGCGCGAAGTCGGCATAGATGCGCCAGTTTCGATTCTCGTTGGCGTTGGCCAGCGTGTTTCGGGAGATGCCTCCGCGAATGCCCATGTGATAGAGCTTCGGTTGGACGGAACGAAGGCAGGCCTCGATGTCCCGAAGACTCTCGCGATAGGTGAGCTGGGCGAATGCCATGCAAAGGAATTGGTCCAGACACGAAAAACTCAAGACCTTGTAATCGCCCCGGTATCTCCGGACGCACTTCCGGAAATCGTGCATCGGCAAGAACTCGACGAGTTGGGAGAAAATGGTGCGGCCAGTATTCATAGACCATCCCTTCGAAACCGGAATGGCCACAGGGTATCCGCGAATTGAAATCGGTGACAGCGAATATTAGGTTTAACCGCATGTATTTAATCCATTTTTAGATTCAGGCACATGCAACGTTGGGACAGCAGTGATGAGCCACATAACAGACTGAAGCTGACGGCTCGCCTGCGGATAAGGCGTGAGCGCCCGAAGTTTAGTCTGAGCGTTATACGCACTTTGGAGTATTAGATGAATACTCGCAGTCACATCAAGATTAGCTTCATAGTTACGGCGGTCTGGGTACTGTTTTGGTTGCTCGGATGGCCAGATTACTACCAACAGTATTCCAGCCGATTTATGATGATATTTGTCATTGCTCTTATTCCTTTGTTTTGGATCCTCATATTCAGGATACTACGATCAATTAAAAGCAAACGGATATATAAATCGATAATACTATCAATCTATTTTACGGTTCCATTCTTCATATATGACTATATTTATTGCGGAATATATTTAGGAAACGGCATAAAATTCATCACGAAATATTGGTATCTAACTATTTATTACTTAATACCATGGATCATGGGTCCGTTTACTGCTGTTTGGATTGAGAGCAGAGCAAAGCATATGGACTAATCTTGGCGTATAACAACAGGCTGAAGCTGACGGCTCGCTTGGTGTGGGTCGTGAGACGCCCGCAGCTTAACCGGAGCATTAGATTTACCCGGCTTTAACGTCAAATGCGACAAGTGGAGCATACACCTTGTAATCGATGACTGTATTGTGTACAATGAAATACAACACGTGCAGGAGGATTACTGATGAGTAGAGCGATATCGATTCGGATCCCAGACGAATTAGCGGAGCAATTGGAAGGGGTCGCCAAAGAGACCGACCGGCCCAGGTCCTATATAATCCAGAAAGCATTAGAGTCCTATCTGGAGGATATCGCGGACCTACAAATTGCCTTGGATCGTCTTCGGGATAAAAGCGATCCCCTCGTCACCAGTGCGGAGATGAGGAAATCCCTTGGCCTATAGGATCGTTTACAAGAAATCGGTCCAGCGGGATCTGAAAAAATTAAGCAAAGCTCAGGCTTCGCACATCCTTGATCAAATCGATAAAGAACTAATAGAACATCCCGACTCATACCCGACCCTGAAGGGCCAGTTCGCTGGTCTCCGAAAATATCGTATCGGTGATTATCGCGTCATCTACGTCATTCTGGACAAAGACGTGTTGATTCTAAGAATTGGACATCGTCGAGAAGTATATAAGAAGTGAATATTTATCGGGAAATCTAACAGGCTGAAGCTGACGGCTGCCCTGTTTCTCGCCGGGGCCCCGCAGCTTAGCCTGCGCGTTAGGCACACCTGAATAGAAAAGGAGCAAAGAGAGGAGAAGTATTGTATGGGAAGCGTCTTATTCGAGAAGCGGAATCGAATTGGATATATCACCCTGAACCGACCTGAAGCTCTCCATGCCCTCAACGATGAACTAAATGACGCGTTGTGGGATGTCTGGGCGGAATTTAACGCAGACAATGCGTTGGATGTAGCCATCGTAACCGGAACGGGTAAGGCTTTTTGTTCTGGCGCCGACCTGAAATCGTTCATACCGCGATGGGAACATGCCAAAATGCTCGATGTCAGGAAGAACGTGGCGAGGGAGATCGGCGGTGGGATAACAAGAGGTCAACATCGAATTCGAAGCCAATCATTGCAGCCGTAAATGGCTACGCAATTGGCGGGGGTTTCGAGCTTGCACTTGCATGCGATATTCGCGTGGCATCCGAAAAGGCAAAATTTGGGGTGTTCGAAGTGAGACAGGGTCTCCACCAGGGGGATGGGGGTATTGTCCGCCTTATTGCTATTGCAGGCATCGGAACGGCACTTGATCTTACTTTGACAGGTCGAGAAGTTTCTGCCGACGAGGCATATAGACTGGGGTTGGTCAACAAAGTTGTTTCACACGACAGCTTGTTGGGGGCCGCTGAGGATTACGCACGAATGATTTTACAAAATAGCCAGCAGGCTATTCGTTCGGCGAAAGAGACGATACATGAGGTTATTGGTCGCCCGCTGGACGATGCATTAAGAATAGAAACGATCAACGGATATTCGAGTGTTGGAGATTTTAATGAGGTAAGAGAAAGACTCGCGATGTTTTTCAGAAAAGAAACGGTATAAGCGTGCCTAACCACAGGCTGAAGCTGACGGCTGCCCAAAGAAGTGCCCGAGGCCCCGCAGCTTAGCCGGAGCGTTAGGCTCTCAAAGTCGCATTGATATTGAAGGCATGCTGTCTGAGGGAGGAGTTCCCAATGCTGCGAAGCGTCAAGAGATTCATTGATTATTTCGACGGAATCCGGCGTCGCACCCTGCATTTCATCGACGCCATCCCCGCGGACAGAATCGATTGGTTCCCCAGTGACGGCGAATTCTCATTCGGAGACCTCATCCGCCATTTGGCCGCCACCGAGGATATGTTTGTCGGCGCCGTGTTGAATGGAAAATGGAAATATGCTGGGCACAAAATCCAAGAGAAACAGGAACGCGACGTTGCCATCATGTTACTCATGTCAACACACCAAGAAGCCATGAAGCGATTGGGCACCTTAAGCGACTCTGTTTTGGATGAAAGTCGCCCATCTCTAAACGGCCCGGAAGTCAAGACCTGGCGCTTGTTGATGGCGATGGCCGAACACGAAGTTCATCATCGTAGTCAATTAGCAATGTACTTAACACTGATCAAAATTAAACCCCCTCACATCTATGGTTTGGGCGTGGAGGATGTGATCGCATTGGCAACCGGATAATAAAATGGAGCCTAACAACAGGCTGAAGCTGACGGCTCGCCGTGTTTTTCGCTGAGCGTTCGCAGCTGAAGCGGAGCGTTAGGTGGACTAACAACAATGGGAATGACCAGAAGCACTTCCTGAAGGGGCACGAATGAGTTCTGAGTCGAGGGATGTCTGCCGTTGGTCGAAATGGGCGCTCTTTGTTGCCTTTCTGATCACTATTCCGGTTCCGTATATCATGTTCGTTGTTGGTGGTATGGTACCCATGTTCTTCATTCTCTTTCTTGCGATACAGGGTCTCATCGTGGCATTGCCGAAATTCACGGCCGAAGGGTTTTGGATGCTTGGGGTCTTGTGGGCACATGTGGTGATACTCGGCGGTCTCCTTTACATCGGAGCAAGCGGGATCCATTGGTTTCTGCTCCGTGTTCTCCCTCAACGTCACGCCAAATTCATCGTGTTCGCGTTGATCGCTGTTCTTTTTGCTTTGGCATCAATCTTTGATATCTATCATGTGCATGGTCATAACTATGCTCCACCGGCAAATATTTTTAGGTTCATTAAAGCATTCGCCACCTAACAGGTTGAAGCTGACGGCGCCAGGAGCCGTTATTTAATTGGGGCGGCAATCAATTGCGCCCGTAGCTTAACCGGAGCGTCAGACCCACGCAGAGATATGTACAATGAGACCTAGAGAGATGTTAAATCAAAGAAAGAAGGTTTACTTAATGATCGTGGCGATAAGTTTTGTCATATTGGCCATACTAGCGTTCTTGGACAAATATTTACCTCGATCATTGTTCAATGTGATAACACTTGGCTCAGGTACTGTATTTGCGGTTGGTATATTATTGGTGTACATAGGAATTAAATGTCCTAAGTGCAATAAAATATTGGGTCTTAAATTTGTATTTGCAGAGGAAACACTTATCCATTGTCCTCGTTGCGGAATTAACTTCGATGAAGACTCATTATAAATATATGCGAGGTTTAACAACCGGTTGAAGCTGACGGCTCCTTCGGGTCACGCCTCTTGCTTTCGAAGAGGCGCTGGGGGCAAGAAGCGCGCCCCTCGGCACGCAGCTTAGCCTGATCGTTAGACACACTTTCAAATCAATTTTCGGTGGCACCTTGCCATATGGGGATATCGATGATACGCTTAGACGTACTATAGGAGGTTCTGCCTATGGGCAAGGTGCCGAACATCATTCCGATCACCGACCTTCGACAAGACGCGGCCAGTGTTCTCAAGCGCGTCCGGAGTTCCCGCGCCCCCGTCTTCATTACACAGCGTGGTCGTGCTGCGGCAGTGATGATGAGCACGGAAGCGTTTGAGAAGGCCGAGCACGAGCGGGAGCTTCTTCGCATTCTGGCGCATGGGGATAAGGAGATTGCAGCCGGAAAGGGACACGACCTGGAATCGGTCTTGGCAGAAGCCGATGCGCTCTTGGCGGAAGACTGATCGGTGAAGATCCTCTTCACCCCTTCCGCCCGCAGCCAGTTTCTCTCTGCCATAGCATACCTCCGCCAAGATAATCCTGATGCGGCGTTGCGTTTCCGTCGCCGCGCGGAGACTGTCCTGAAGAGACTCGTGAAGTTACCGGGGTCCGGAAGAGTGATTCCGGAGTTTCCTGATCTTCCACATCGGGAAGGGATTATTCCACCCTATCGTTTTTTTTATCGGGTGAAAGGAAAGATCATATGGATTGTCGCTGTCCGGCACGGAGCACAACTGGCCGGAGTTCCTGAAGACATTGACGGTGTATAACTCCCGGCTGGAGCGGACGGCTGCCCTGCCGTTCGTTGAAGGTCACGCAGCGGAAGCTGGGCGCTGAAACAATGAAGGTCTTGACTCATGGCAACTCGTTCGGGGGGGAAGGGGATCCATTGATATGACTCACAAGAAAATCGCCATGGAACATGATAAGAAGATTGCTCTTGTCGCGCACGACAACAAGAAACGTGATCTGGTGGAATGGGCAAAATATAATCGAGTGCTCTTGGCTCACCACAAGATCTACGCTACCGGGACAACCGGCGAGGTATTGGAACAGGAGCTTGGCTTCAATATTACCAAACTCCAGAGTGGGCCATTGGGCGGTGATCAGCAAATCGGCGCCAAGATAGCCGACAGTGAGATTGATTTTCTCATCTTTTTCTGGGACCCGCTTGAACCGCAACCCCACGATCCCGATGTCAAGGCGCTCTTGCGCATGGCGGTCGTTTGGAACATTCCCATTGCCTGCAATCGTGCTTCCGCCGATTTCATGATCTCCTCCCCCTTGATGGATGGCGATTATGACCGTCTTGTGCCGGATTATGATGTATATCGAACCCGGAAGATCGCCGGGGACGAATGAGCAGGTTGGTGAGCCGGGACCCTTTCGAAAGGGCAAATAGATGCGTTTCCCCCTTTTGCCTGACCGACCCTGGACCCTTCTGGTCATCGCTGTCGCAGGGTATTGCGCAATCCTCGTGTTCGTCTACTTTCGGCAGGAAAAGATCCTGTATTTTCCCGATGTCTACCCTTTGGCGTCGGCGGCAATCCGCGCGAAGGCGCTCCATTTTCGACTCTGGCCGGAACATGCCCTCGATTACCACGGTTTCGTCCAGGCGGACGGTCCCACGTCGCCGAAAGGAGTGATCCTGCTGTTCCATGGGAACGCAGGCACGGCGCCGGACCGGTTCTTCTACGCGCAGGAATTGGGGCAACTCGGGTACCGGTTGATCCTCTTTGAATACCCCGGCTACGGGGCGCGCCCGGGGGAATTGGGGGAAGCCACCTTCGTTTCCGCCGCGGTGGATGCGGCCCGCGCGGCAGTCGAACAATTTGGCGGTCCGCTGGTTCTGCTGGGCGAATCGTTGGGGTGCGGCATAGCGGCTGCGGTGGCGGGTTCGAAACAGGCTCCGGTCGCCGGAGTGGTATTGATTACCCCTTGGGATACGCTGCCCGACATGGCGCAGTCCGTCTTCTGGTATCTCCCCGCAAGATGGATGACCCGGGATCGGTACGACAACGTCTTCAACCTGAGCGAATACGACGGGCCGGTGGCAGTGGTGGTGGCGGAAAAGGACGACGTCATTCCGCCCGAACGCGGTCTCCGGTTGTTCGAACGGCTTTCCGGGAGGAAAAAGTTGTGGCTGTTGCCGGGCGCAGGCCACAACACCTGGCCTGCCGCCGTGGATTCCCTGTGGTGGAGTGACGTCATCCGTTTTGTGACGACGGAAAAACCGCCTGCCGATGTCCCGCACGGGAAGGATGGCAACCCGTCGTCTGCTCCCATACCCTGATGCAGAGGATCAAGAGAAAGCGCTTGTCATTCGTCTGGATGTACCCCATGTCGGAATCGGGGATGAAGCCTCTGCGAATCCTCCTTCCGGTCATGCTGGTCGCGACGGCGTCGCTCGTCGCGGGTCAAGATCGGTCACCGTCTTCGGCCGACGCGGCTGCCGCCTTCGCCGCGGAACTGTCACGCTTTTCCCCCTTGCATGATGACGTCCCGCTTCGAACCTATGCGATCCGCGATCTCGACCGCGACGGGCGGTATGAAGTCCTGGAAACCGTATCCGCATTCGAAAGCGCTCCGGGGTTTCTCAACGTAGAAATCGGTCCCGCATTCGAATGGGTACACGTGTACCGGTGCAAAGACGGCAAGTTCACGGAGGATACCCGGTCGTTTCGATGGTTCCTCTTGGAACGGAAGGCGCATTACGAGTTCTGGCGGAGGGTACTGGATGCTCCCTCGGTCCTCAGCCCTGATAGCCGCTCCCTCGTGGAGGCAAACCGCGCCGATTTTCGGCGCATCATGGACATGTACCTGAAGAGGATCGGGGACCCCTAACATTCGAATTCGAGGCAGGGTGCGTGGGGAGAAAGGGCTCCGGCAGGCCGGCACGGGATCGCCGACGAACCGGCGGATTCGTGCGTTCGCCTGCCTACAACCGGTTGATCACCGAAGAGAGGACCCCGGCGCCGAAGCCGTTGTCGATGTTGACCACCGCCACCGTCGGGGAACAGGAGTTGAGCATCCCCAACAGGGCGGCCACCCCGCCGAAGCTCGCCCCGTACCCGACGCTCGTCGGGACGGCGATGACGGGCTTGTCGGTGAGTCCGCCGACCACGGAGGCGAGCGCCCCCTCCATGCCGGCCACCACGACGATCACCCTCGCCGAGAGAAGCGCCTCTTTCTGCATCAGCAGGCGGTGGATCCCGGCCACTCCCACGTCGTAGAGCCTCTCCACGCGGTTCCCGAGAAACTCCGCGGTCACGGCCGCCTCCTCGGCGACCGGGATATCCGACGTGCCGGCGGTGACCACGAGGATATTCCCTTTGCCGTCCTTCTCCGCCGCCGCGGACCGGATCACGGCACACCGGGCCTCCGGGTACAGGGATGCCCGGCGGAAGTGCTTCCGGACCGCCTTGCGCTTCTCTTCATCGACGCGTGTGATCAGAACGTCCGCGCCGGCCTTCCGCATGGCGCGCGCGATCCTGACGATCTGCGCGGGGGTCTTCCCCTCCCCGAGGATCACTTCCGGCACGCCCTGCCGGATCGCCCTGTGGTGGTCGACGCTTGCCATCCCGATGTTCTCGAACGGCAGGGACCGGATCTTCCGGAAGGCGGTGTCGACGGACGCCTTCCCCTCGGCCACCTGCCGCAACAACTGTTTCAGCATTTTTGCGGTCAATCCGACCCCTCCCAGGGCTCCATTCCCAGTCCTTCCTCTCCCTCTTCTTCTTCCGCGAACGAGCCGCCGGCCAGCCGGCCGGCGAGGCGCACCCGCACCTCCTTCACCGCTCGCTCGGAGGCGGATACCACGGTAAACTCGGCCCCCGGAACGACAAACGTTTCCCCCGCGGCGGGGATTCTCCCCGCGAGGGAAATGAGCATCCCCCCGAGCGTCGAATAATCCCCGGCCGGGAGGGAGATGCCGATCTCCTCCTCGAACCTGCCCGCTTCCATCTTTCCGGGGACGAGGAAGACGTCGGAGGCGATTTTTTTATAATATTCCATCCCCCGGTCGTATTCATCCTCGATCTCCCCTACGACCTCCTCCACGACGTCCTCGGCGGTGACGATCCCGGTTACGCCCCCGTGCTCGTCGACGACGACGGCGAAGGATGTCCCCCCCTCCTGGAAATTTCGCATCAATTCGTCGATCGGCATCAACTCGGGCACGCAGAGGGCTTTTCGCATGAGCGGCCGAACGGGAGAGTCCGGCGGCTGTCCCATGATGTCGATCACATGGAGGAACCCGACGACGTGGTCGATCCGCTCCCGGTACACCGGATAGCGGGAATAGCCGCTCTGGGAGGCGAGGGCAGCGGCGTCCCGGCAGGTACCCTCTTCCGGCAGGGCCACGACGTGGACCAAGGGACGGAAGATGTCGGCGACCTTCTTTTCGCCGAAATGGAACACCCGCCGCACCATCGTGCGTTCGTGGGCCTCCACGTCCGAACCCGAGCGGCTCATCTGGAGGATGATCCGAAGCTCCTCCCGCGTGACCATCCCATGGAGGGGGGGGACCCCTCCGAACGGCCTGGACAGGACGCGCGCGAAGAATGCCGCGACCGAAACGAGCGGGTAGAGCGCCCCCTGGGCGAACCAGATGAACCGGGCGGCGGGCCCGACGAGGCGGTCCGCCCGCGGCTGCGCGAAACTCTTTGGGACGACCTCCCCGAAAAGGATGACGAGGGGGGTGATCACTCCGACGGCGATCCACGCCGCACGATCCCCGTAGCGCGGGAGGAAATGGGAGGTGGTGAGGACCGTACTCAACACGACGAAGATGTTCGTCCCCGTCAGCGTGGTGGCGAGCGCGCGGTCCGGGTGCTCGAGCAGTGCAAGGGCGGTCGCGGCCCCTCGCTCCCCCCGGCGCAAGCCATCGGTAAGCTTGTGCCGGTCCGCGGAGACGAGGACCATCTCCGCTCCGGTGAACAACCCCTCCATCAAAAGGCAGAGCGCGATGAGGAGAACAAGGGTCACGGTTCAGGCCTCCCCTCCCGCTTCGTTGCGCACCCCGATCTCGACGATCCGGATCCCCTTGACCCTCTCCACGGTGAACCGAAAGGGGCCGAGAAGGATCGAGTCGCCCTTCCCGGGAAGCCTGCCGAACTCGTGGAGGAGCAGGCCCGCCACCGTGTCCCACTCCTGGTCGGGGAGACCCGCCGAGAAGGCCTCGTTGAACCGGTGGATCGGCATCTTCCCGAGTACGCGCCAGGATCCGCCCGCCCGGGGCAGCAGCTCCTTTTCCTCCCGGTCGTGCTCCTCCCGGATCTCCCCGAAGAGCTCCTCGAGCACGTCCTCCAACGTCACGATCCCGACGATCTCCCCGAACTCGTCGACGACGAGCGCGAGGTGCACCTTGAGCCGCTGGAACTCCCGCAACAGGAGGGGCAGCTTCTTCGAGGTGGGAACGACGAAAGGCGGCTTGAGCAGGGCGGAGAGCGGCGCCTCCCCCTCCCCGTCCGCCACCGGGCGCAGCAGATCCTTCAAGTAGAGGATGCCGACGACCTCCCTTCGATCCCCCTGATAGACGGGGATCCGCGAGCGACGGTACTTTCGGGACTGCGCCAGAAGATCCTGGCGAGGGATGTCGACGGGTACCATGAACACATCGGCAAGCGGGGTCATGATCTCGCCCGCCCGCTGATCGGTCAGCTCGAAGATGTTGTGGATGAGCTCCCTCTCCCCCGGGTCGAGCGTCCCGCTCTCGCCTCCGACGTCCACGAGGGCCCGGAACTCCCGCTCGGTGAGCCCCCATTTCCTCTCCACGATCCTCCCTCCCCCCAGCAGGCGCAGAATCCCTTCAGCCACCTTCTCCATGAGAAACCGCACCGGCGAGATGATGCGCGAGAAGAGGAGGAACGGTCTGGCGGCGCGGAGAGAGAAGGATTTGGCCCTTGGCCACACGATGCACTTGGAGGTGATGTCCCAGATCAGGATCCCGAGGGTGCCGGCGGAGAGCGCAACGATCTCCCCGTGCGCCGGGACGATCGGGATCAGGAGGGCGGCGAGCAGGGAGGAGATGGAGACGTTGGCGAGTTCGTTGCCGATGAAGATTGTCGCGATCAGCCGGCTCGGCGTCTCGAGCATCTTCCCGATCACGCCCGCCACCCGGTTTCCTTCCTTTTTCCACTTCATGAAATCGACGCGGCGGAGCGCGAAAAACGCCGTCTCCGTGGCCGAGAAAAAGGCCGACGCGAGAAAGAGGAGGGGAAGAAGGAGCCACTTCATGGAGCGTTCCCTTCCCCGAGCGCTGCGTTCCCCGGCGCGGCGGGGGAAGATGCGGAACCCCGCGCGGGGAGGCGGGAGCCCCCCCTCCGTGACCCGGCGGCCCGCCGGAGGCGCGCGCCGGAGGCACGCGTCACCATGATGAACCCGAACACCCCGAGGTCGCGAAGATCCGCCGGGGTCGGGTCGGTATCCTTCACTTTTTCTTCCGTACTCCCGGTGCCGAGGCGCCCCCCCTCTGCGGCGGCGGGGCCTTCCCGCCCGCCGCCTCGGAGCGAAACGGATTCTTCCTGAGCGCCTTGGAAACGACCTCGTCCATGTTGTCGACCAGGGTGAACGTGAACCGTCTCGCCTCGCCGCGGGGGATGTCCTCCAGGTCCTTCCGGTTCTGTCCGGGCACGATGACCTCGGTGATACCGGCCCGCAGCGCCGCGAGGGCTTTCTCCTTCAACCCCCCGATCGGCAGCACCCGCCCCCGGAGGGTGATCTCCCCCGTCATCGCCACGTCGCGCCTGACGGGGATGCCCGTCAGCGAAGAGATGAGCGCGGTGGCGATGGTGATACCGGCGGATGGCCCGTCCTTCGGAATCGCGCCCGCCGGGACGTGGATGTGGATGTCGTACCTGGAATGGAAGTCCTTCGGAAGACCGAGGCGGGCGGCGCGGGACCGCGTGTACGTGATGGCGGCCTGGGCGCTCTCCTTCATCACTTCCCCGAGCGACCCGGTGATGGTGACGGACCCCTTCCCTCTCACGAGGGACACCTCGACGAACAGGATATCTCCCCCGGTAGGGGTCCAGGCCAGGCCCGTCGCCACGCCGACCTCGTCCCTCTCCCCTTCCGTCTCGGGGAGGTACTTCGGGACACCGAGGAACTTGGAGAGGTTCCGGGGGGTCACCGTGAACGGCCCTTTCTCCCCCTCCGCGATTCTTCGCGCCACCTTCCTGCAGATGGTGGAGATCTCCCGCTCGAGGTTCCGCAGTCCGGCCTCTCTCGTGTATTCGTGGATGATCGCCAGGATCGCCTTGTCCGTGGTCTTCACCTGCTTCTCGGAGATCCCGTTCTCCTCCCTCTGCCTGGGGAAGAGGAACTGCTTGGCGATCGCAAGCTTGTCGATGTCCGTGTACCCCGAGATCCGGATCACCTCCATCCGGTCCTTGAGGGCGGGCGGGATGGGGTCGATGATGTTCGCCGTGGTGATGAACATCACCTTCGACAGGTCGAACGCGACGTTCAGGTAGTTGTCGCTGAAGGAGAAGTTCTGCTCGGGGTCGAGCACCTCCAGGAGAGCCGCGGAGGGGTCTCCCCGGAAGTCGGCCCCCACCTTGTCGATCTCGTCGAGCATGAAGATCGGATTCCTCGTGCCCGCCTGCTTCATCCCCTGGATGATGCGCCCCGGGAGCGCTCCGACGTACGTCCGCCGGTGCCCGCGGATCTCGGCCTCGTCGCGGATCCCGCCGAGGGACATCCGCACGAACTTGCGTCCCATCGCCCGGGCGATCGATTTCCCCAGCGAGGTCTTCCCCACCCCGGGGGGGCCGACGAAGCACAGGATCGGGCCCTTCGCCTTGTCCTTGAGCTTCCGGACCGCGAGATATTCGAGGATCCGCTCCTTGACCTTTTCGAGGTCGTGGTGGTCTTCATCGAGGATCCTCTTGGCCTTGGCAATGTGAATGTTGTCCTTCGTCTCCTTCTTCCAGGGCAGCTCGACCATCCAGTCGAGGTACGTCCGGACCACCGACGACTCCGCGGAGTCCGGGTGCATCCCTTCCAGACGACGAAGCTGCTTCTCCGCCTCTTTTTCCACCTCCTGGGGCATCCCCGCCGCCTTGATCTTCTCCCGGAGTTCCTCCATTTCCTCCGATTTGCCGTCGATGTCGCCGAGCTCCGTCTTGATGGCCTTCATCTGCTCCCGGAGGAAATATTCCCGCTGGCTCTTGGTCATCTCCTCCTTGGCCTGGTTCTGGATCTTCGCCTGCATCTCGGCGAGCTGGAGTTCGCGGGAGAGGAGGTTGTTGACCATGGTCAGGCGGGCAACGGGATCGCCTTCCTCGAGCACGTTTTGGGCCTCCTCGATCTTCAGCCGCAGGTTGCTCGCGACGAGATCGGCCAATACGCCCGGGTTGTTGATGTTCTCGGTGACCATCAGGATCTCGACCGGCATGTTCTTGAGGGAGAGGATCTTCTCGATCTTCTCCCGGGAGGCACGCATGAGCGCCTCGACTTCGAGCGAGCCTTCCCGGGCGGCCCCTTCGACCACCCTCTCGATGCGGACGCGCACCGAGGGCTTCGATTCGATGAACTCCACGATCCGGGCCTTGACCACCCCCTGGATCAGGATCTTGAGGCGCCCGTCGGGGAGCTTGAGCATCCGCATGATCATGGCCACGGTACCGGTCCGGTACAGGTCTTCCGGCTTCGGCTCCTCCAGCGACGGGTCCTTCTGCGTCGCCAGGAAGATGTACCGGTCGCGCCCGAGGGCCTCGTCCACCGCCGCGATCGACGCCTCCCGGCCGACGAACAGGGGAAGCGTCATGTACGGGAAGATGACGATATCCCGCACGGGGAGGAGGGGCAGCACGCTCGGGATCTCCGGGGCGCTCTCCTTGGTCTCCCTGCTCTCCCCCTCTTCCTTGCCGGCGGGAACCTCGGACTCCGTCACGCCGGTTTCCCCGCCCTGCGAAACGTCATTTCGGATCGGTTCGTCTGCCATGCCTCTTCTTCCCCCGCGATCTAAGATCGCTATTCCTCCTCCGTCACCTTGATGCGCCTCCTCTTGCCGCGCCGCTCCTCGCACTTGGGGATGCAGAGCACCAGAACCCCCTCCTTCAACACCGCCTTCACAAGCCCCATGTTCAGGCAGCCGGTCACCTCGAAGGTCCGCCGGAATTTCCCGAAAGTCCGTTCGAGGCACAGGAAGGAGATGTCGGCCCCGCACGAATCCCGCATCTTCTCCCCGACCACCTCGATCGTCTCGCCCTGCACAAACACCGCGACCTCGTTCCCCCGCACGCCGGGCAGCTCCAGCCGGATGATCAGCCCCTCGGTGTTCTCGTTGACGTCCGCGGGGGGCAGGAATGCCGGGTCGCCGAACGGGTCGAGGAAGGTCACCCTCCCCACGCTGTCCCGGAGGATGGAGACGTCTCCCTCCTCCCGGTCCTTCCTTTTGGGCGTTCTGCTCATCTCTTTTTCTCCTTGGCGAGAAAGACGCGAAGGTCCGGCCCCAGCTCCGGGTCCTTCAGCGCGAATGCGATGTTGGCCATCAGGAACCCGAGTTTGTTGCCCGCGTCGTACCGGACCCCCTCGAACTCGTATGCGAGCACCCGTTCCCTGCCGGCGAGCGATCGGATCGCGTCGGTGAGCTGGATCTCCCCCCCCGCGCCGGGACGGGTCTTCACCAGGGCGGGGAAGATGGCGGGGGACAGGATGTACCGGCCGATGATCGCCAGGTCCGACGGCGCCCGGGCGGGCTTCGGTTTTTCGACCATGTCCAGCACCTCGTACACCCCTTCCGCGATCCTCTTCCCCTTTATGATGCCGTACCGGGAGACGTGTTCCCGGGGCACCCGCTGGATCGCGAGGACCGAGTCGGCGCTGTATCTCTCGTAGACGTCGATCATCTGGCGGAGCACGGGAACCTTCGAGTCGATCACGTCGTCGGAGAGGACGACGGCGAACGGCTCCTCGCCGACAAGGTCCATGGTGCGGAGAACGGCATGTCCCAGGCCGAGGGGCATGTTTTGTCTCACGTAGAAGAAGTCGGCCATGTCGGTGATCGCCCGGACCGTGGCAAGCTGGGCGCCGTCCCCCTTCTTCTGCAGGAGGTCCTCCAGTTCGTAGGCGACGTCGAAGTGGTCCTCGATCGCGTTTTTTCCCCGTCCGGTCACGATGATCATGTTCCTCACGCCGGCGGCGCGCGCCTCCTCCACGCCATACTGGATCAGCGGCTTGTCCACGAGGGGCAGCATCTCCTTGGGAGACGCTTTCGTGGCCGGGAGGAACCTCGTCCCGAAACCTGCTGCCGGGAACACCGCCTTTCGTATCATCGCGATTTCCCCTCCCCGGCCTCTTCCCGCCCCGCCCGGAAACGACGGAACAACTCCGACACCGCGGACCGGTCGCGGGTCCACGGCATCGCGGGAAGGTTCTCCCGGAATATCGCCCCGTATCCCCTCGTGATCACCCTGTGGTCGAGCAGGGCGATCACCCCGAAATCGTCCTCTCTCCGCAGGAGGCGCCCGATCCCCTGCCGCAGCGCCAGCACCGCTTCGGGTACCTGGTATTCGAGAAAGGGGTCCCCCCCCCTCTCCCGGATCGCCTGGATGCGGGCCGTCACCACCGGGTCGGTCGGCGGGGCGAAGGGGAGCTTGTCGATCACCACGCAGCGAAGCGATTCTCCGGGAACGTCGATACCCTCCCAGAACGTCCCGGTACCGATCAGGACCGCGTCGGCATCCTCCCGGAACGCCTTGAGCAGGTGCATCCGCGGGGCCTCCCCCTGGACGAGCAGCGGGTGCGGAACAATGTCTCTCAAACCCTCCACCAGCGCCCCGAGCGTCCGGTAACTCGTGCAGAGAATGAGCCCGCCGCCGCCGGATACATTCAGGATCTCCGCGGTTTCCCTGGCAGCGGAGGCCGGAAATGCGTCGTCGCCAGGGTCGGGAAGGCCGGCAGGCACGTACACCAGCGCTTTTCCAGCGAAGTCAAATTCATTATCCACGATCAGTTCCTTCGCAGCAACCTCGGCAAGGCCCACCCGTTCCCGGAAATAGGAAAAGGTCCCGGAAACGGAGAGGGTCGCCGAGGTCAAAAGAACCGGGAAGCCCCCGCTCCACAGCCCTTCGGCGAGGAACGGCGAAACCTCGACGGGAGTACGTTGCAGCGACACGGCGGTCCCCCGGCGTTCCCCCCACGCCACGGCAGTCGCCGGATCCGCCTCGCGGAGAAACGCGAAGTCCCCCGCAAAGGAATCGACCCGGCGCAGAAGAGCCTCCGCTTCTCCCGCCGAATCCCCGCCCAGGGACAGGGACACCGGCGAGGCGGAAACGGCCCGGGACAGTTCCTCCCCCGTCCGCAGCAGGTCCGCGGAGAGCCGGTCGAAGGACCGGTCCGTACCCGGGCGGGGGAGAAAGAACCTTCCCTCGCCGCTTCCCGCCGAACGGAACAGCGTATCGGCGGCCCTTCGAAACTCCTCCGCGGCGGGAGGGATAAGCCGCCAGGCCTGCTCGTCTCTCTCGGCGGCGCGCCTAAGATCCCGAACAAGTTCCAGGGCGCGGGCAAGCGAGACGGACACCCCGAAGAAGGAGGAGGCGGTCTCCTCGATGCCGTGGGCCTCGTCGAAAATCACGGCGTCGGCGATGGGAAGAACATCCCCTCCCCTGACCCACCCCCCTTTCCCGGCCGGGTCCGGGAACCCCTCCCTCTTTCTCCGGATCGCCAGGTCGGCAAAGTACAGGTGGTGGTTCACCACCACCAGGTCCGCCGACTGGGCGCGGCGGCGGATGTCCGCGAGGAAACAACGCTCGGTTTCCGCGCAGGACGAGGGGTCGCACGTCTCGCTCCGGGCGCTTACCTCCGACCAGGCGTGGAAGTCGTCGGGAATGCCCGGGCATTCGGAGATGTCGCCGGTGAGGGTCGTCTCGGCGAAACGGCACATCCTCCCGTAGGATCCCGCCTCCCCGGGAAACTCGAAGAGCGGCTCGGCAGCAAAGCGCTTCCACCGGCGGCGGCAGAGATAGTTCCCCCGGCCTTTCACCACGACGCAGGAAAACGGTGCCCGCAGCGCCTCCCGGACGAGGGGGACATCGTTTTCGACGATCTGCTGCTGCAGCGTCTTCGTCCCCGTGGAGACGATCGTCTTGCGACCCGACAGGACGGAGGGGATGAGGTAGGCAAGCGTTTTCCCGCTGCCGGTTCCCGCCTCCGCCACCAGGATCTCCCCGCGGGCGAGGGCCTCCGCCCACGCCATGGCCAGCCGCAACTGGCCGGGCCTGGGCTCGAACCTCGCCAGCGCGCGGGCCAGCGGGCCGCCTGCCGCGAATGCATCCCTGACCTCCTCCTCGAACGGTCTCCGCATCGCGAAAGAGGCTTACGGTTCCGGAACCGGGACGAAGTTCCCGAGTTTCACGCCCAAAAGAAACACTTTCCGGCGCATCTCCCCGGCGGGTCCGAACTGGAAGGTCCCGGTCACTCCCCGGAATATCTTGAGCCGGGGGATCCTCTCGCGGGACAGCTCCCCCGCCCGGCGGGAATCCCACGCGTCCTCGAGTCGAAACGATTCCACCTGGAGGAGAGCGGCGTCATACCCCATCGCCTCGAATCGGGAGGGGGGGCGTTCCAGAGCCTCCTGATACTCCTTCCGGAACTTCTCTCCCGGGGACCCCGGAACCGTCCCGGCGTAATCCACGGAGAACACGGAACCGCCTACGGCCTCCCCGGCCTTCCGGATCAGTTCCTCGTCGTTCCACCCCGAAAACCCGGCCAGGGGGAGGTACACGTTGTAATACCGGAGCTGGGAGGCGAGGAGGAACACCCTCTCCCACCTGTCCGCGATGACGATCGCTTCCTGCGGCAGCTTCATCGCCGCTCCCTTCTGCTTCCTGGAGGAGTGACGGGAGAAGGTGGAGCTTCCGACCGCCTTGCGGATCACGGCCGTGAAATCGCTGGTGTCCGGGCTGTAGGAGACCGTCCTGGCCACCCGGGCGCCCGCCTCCTTGGCCGCGGAGGTCACCGCGTCCGCGAACCCGCGGCCATACCCGTTATCCGGGTAGAAAAGAATCAGGTCGTCCTTCCCGATTCCCGCCAGATGGGACAGCACCGCGCGGGCCTCCTGCTGCGGGGTGAGCCCGAAGCTGTAGAAGAACGGCTTCTCCGGGATATTTTTCTGCCCCAGGTAGAAAACCGGCGGGGATTTCGGGTCGAAGACGACGCTCACGGAAAGCCCCTCCTCCCCCGTGAGCGGTCCGATGAACCCGACCACGGACCGGTCGGAAGAGACGGCCTGGAATTCGGCGCGGGCCCTCTCGGGCTGCCCTCCCGTGTCTATCCAGCGCACCACCGGCGACAGGGGATCCGCCTCCTGGCCGCGCGACTGCCGGATCGCCACCTCCGCCCCGGCGAGCACGGCGAACCCCATGTCCGCGTATCTCCCGCTCAAGGGGACAAGCCCCACGATCTTCGGGCGGGAGACAAGGGTCTTCTCCAGTCGTGACAGTTGACGGGCCGCTTCCTCTGCCGCCACCCCTCCGCCACGGGAAGCCTTCTCCAGGGCAAAGGCCCCCATGCCGATAAACCCTTTCCGGACGGCGACCCCGCCGAGGTGGAGGTACAGGTGGGTCCGAACCTCGGAATCCTCCTCCGTCTCCGCGGCTTCCCGGAGGGCGGGGATGCTCGTCAGCCCATCGATCAGTGCCTTCCTTTCCTCCCCAAGCCGCGAGGCGATCCCGGGATCGGACGCGGAGTTGATCCCCCGCCGGTACTCGGACAGCGCGAGGGGAACCTTCCCGCCCCGGGCGTCTGCGCGGGCCATCTCCGAGAGGAGATCCGACGGCTCCGCGTTGATGTATTCCTGATCCAGAAGGTGCGCCGCAACCTGGCGGGCCTCGGCCCCCCATCCCAACCTACGGTAGATGCGGAATTTCAGTTCCATCGAGGAGAGAACAAGAAAGCGGCCCCGGGACAGGAGGATCGCCTTGTCCGCCGCCTCGAGGGCCTGCTGGTACTCCTGCCTCGCCCGCAGGAGCTCGGCGACCCTCATCCAGACGAATCCCTTTCGCTCGTCGTCGGAATAGTTGTACGCGAGGTCGAGGAACAGGGAAAGGGCCTTGGCGGCGTCGCCGGACCGGAATTCCGTCTCGGCCCGCCAGAGGATTCGGAGGGGAACGGTTCCCTCCCGGGACCCTCCCTTCGCGCCCGTCGCGCCGTCCGGGCGCTCGACCGGCACCGTTTCGGAAAGCGGCCCCGGGAGGGGAGGCGGCTCCTCCCCGAGCGTGGGGGCGGCGAGGAGAACCAGGAGGAGGAAGAAGACCCCGGGCGCACGGCGTGCCCGATTCGGCGAGCCCGCCGCGATGGGCGGACCCGATTCGGCGCGCAGCCCGCAGCGGCTGCCTCTCAACCGAAGATCTCCTTGACCTTTTCGAAAAAGGTGCGCGACACGGACCCCGGCGACTCCTCGGAGATCTTCTGAAACTCGGCCAGCAGTTCCTTCTGCCGTTTCGTCAGTCTCTTCGGCACCTCGATCAGGACACGAACCACGAGGTTTCCCCTCCGGTGGGAATTGATGACCGTGACCCCCTCGCCGCGGAGGACAAACTCCTGGGCGGACGTCGTACCCGGGGGGATGGAGAGTTTTTTTCTTCCCGTGAGCGTGGGCACCTCGATCTCGCTCCCGAGGGCCGCCTGCGAGAACGTGATCGGTACCTCGCAGAACAGGTCAGCCCCATTCCGCGCGAAGAAGGGGTGGTCCTGCACGGAGATCACGACGTAGAGATCCCCCGCGGGGGCGCCTCCCCGGCCGGCCTCTCCCTCCCCCCGAAGTTTCAGGCGGGTCTCGTTGTCCACCCCCGGGGGAACCTTGATCTTGAGCGGCCTCGTTTCCTGGAAGGTGCCGCTCCCGGCGCATACGGGACAGTGCTCCTTGATCACTTCGCCGGTGCCGCGGCACCGCCCGCACGTCCGGGTAAGCGAGAAGAACCCCTGCTGTGCGGTAACCTGCCCCCGGCCATTGCATGCGGCGCACTTCTCCGGGCGGGTCCCCTTTTTTGCCCCCGTCCCTTCGCATTCCCGGCAGGAACCCGTCCGTGGGACCACGATCTCCTTCTCGGTCCCGAACACCGCTTCCTCGAACTTGACGGTGAGGTTGTATCTCAGGTCCCCTCCCCGGCGTGACCGGTCGCGGAACCCTCCGAAAACGGATCCGAAACCGAAGAAGTCGTTGAGGATGTCCTCCACGCCCCCGAAGCCAAAGCCCCCGAACCCCTGGCCGGACGGCGCCGCGTGCCCGTACATGTCGTACTGCTCCCTTTTTTCCGGATCGGACAGGACGGAATAGGCCTCGTTGATCTCCTTGAAACGTTCCTCGGCCTCCTTGTTGCCCGGGTTCCGGTCCGGGTGGCATTCGAGGGCGAGCTTCCGGTAGGCCTTCTTCAGGTTTTCGAGGGGGCTGTTCTTCTGCACGCCGAGCACTTCGTAGTAATCACGCCTTGCCATCTGCGCTCCCCTGCCCAAAACAACCGGGGCCGTCGCCGCTTTCCCCGACGTGCGGCTCGGCGTCCGGTGCCCCATGTGCCACGGTCACCTGGGACGGCCGGAGAAGCCGGCCGTTCAGGAGGTACCCTTTGCGGCTCTCGGCCAGAACCGTCCCTTCGGGCTTCCCCTCCCACGGGACCCTGGCGATCGCCTCGTGCAGGTTCGGGTCGAACAGCTCCCCCATGGCGGAAATCTGCTCCAGCCCGAACTTCCGGAGCTCGGCGAGAATCTGATCGTACGTCATCCTCACGCCGGCGAGGAGGACCCCCTCCGTCCCCGCTGTGCGGGATTGGGAAATCGCCCGTTCCAGGTTGTCCAGGAAGGGCAGGATCGCGAGGAGGATCCGTTCGTTGCCGAAGGAGACGATCGCCTCCTGCTCCCGGGCGACCCGTTTTCGGTAGTTGTCGAACTCCGCCGCGAGGTAGGCCAGCCGGCTCTTCACCCGGTCGAGTTCGTCCCCCTCCTGTCCGGCGGGAACCTCCTCTTTCCCCGGTTCCTCAGCCTCCGGGAGGACCTCCCCGGCGGGCTCGCCGGTATCCTGCGCAGGTCCTTTTTCCTTATCCGTCATGTCCGTTCCCTCTCATCGAGATGGTCTTCCCTATCCGCCTGTCCGATTGCGGAAAATCGGGCGTGTTATCGGTGCTCGAGGACGGAACTCAAGAGATGGGCCGTGTACTCCACAAGGGGGATGACCCGCGAGTAATCCATGCGGATCGGGCCGATGAGCCCGATGCTCCCCATCGCGGTTTCCCCCTGGTGGTATCCCGAGGCAACCACCGAGATGTCGGGCAGCCCCTCCACCGGATTCTCGGAGCCGATGGAAACCTGGATGGCGTCGCTCTCCAGCGCCGCGTCGAGAAGTTGCAGGATGACGCTTTTCTCCTCGAAGGCGTGGAGGATCCGCTTGAGTTTCTGGAAGTCTTCGGCGAACTCCGGCTGTTCGAGGATGTTGGCCCTCCCCTCGATGTACACTTCCCCGGGAACGGAATCGGCAAGCGCCTTGGAACCGAGCAGCAGGGCCTTGCGCATCAGACGGTCGTAGCGCGCCTTTTCCTTCCGCATCTCGTTCAGGATCCTCACCCGAAGCTGGGGAAGGGTGAGCCCCACCGCCATTTCGTTCAGGTAGCCGCTGATCTTTTCCAGCTCCTCGGTCGTGAGGCCGGCGTCTTCCTCGATGAGGCGGTGCTGGACCCAGCCGCCCTGGAGCACGGCCACCAGCAAAATCCTGTCGCTCGACGCACGGAGCAGACTGATCGACCTGAGCGCCTGGTGCGAGTACCGGGAAACGACGACGACGCACGCGTGCCGGGAGAGATTCGAGAGGAGGCGGCTGGCGTGACGCACCACGTCGTCTGCGCCGGAGACCCCCTCGACCGTTACTTTCTGGAGCAGGTCGCGTTCGGACCTGGCCAGCTCCCGCCTCGCCAGGAGGTAGTTGATGTAGTACCGGAATCCCGCTCCGGTGGGAATGCGCCCCGCGGACGTGTGGGGCTGGCACAGATATCCCGTCTCCTCCAGATCCGCCATGATGTTCCGGATCGTGGCGGGCGAGAGGACCTGTCCCATCTTCTTCGAAATGGTGCGCGAGCCGACGGGCTCCGCCGTTTCGATGTAATCCTCGACTACGAGGCGAAGCACCTGGGCCCCGCGGTCGTCCAGCGTTGGCGTCACTTCTCCCTTCCCCGGGAATGAATTAGCACTCGAACGGGTAGAGTGCTAAATCTCAATGTACCAACTCTGCGCGACCGGTGTCAAGGCGCAGCGACCCTTTGGCGTTTCACCGTTTTCCTTGCCGCCCGGGGGCGATCACGCCGACCGCGATGTCCGCCACGTTCGTTCCGGTCGGACCGGTCCGGAGCAGTTCGTCGATTTGGGAAAGCAGGGAGTAGGAGTCGTTGTCGTCGAGGTGGGCGCGGGGGGAAAACCCAAGCGTCCTGGCGCGGACACAGGTGTTTCCGTAGGCGAATCCCCCGGCGGCGTCCGTGACACCGTCGATCCCGCCCGTGGTCCCGCAGAGGACCGCCATCCCCTCCACGCCGTCGAGTGCGATCGCGGCAGCCAGTGCGAACTCCTGGCACCGCCCTCCCTTTCCCTTGCCGACTACGGTCACCGTCGTCTCCCCCCCCGCGAGGAGAAGGATCGTTTGTCCCGGCGAGGTCCTTTCCGACACCTTTCCCATTTCCGACACGAAGGCGCGCCCGCAGTTGCGGGCCTCCCCGCGGAGGAATCCCGGCAGGGTGCGTACCATCGCCGCGCGGTCGCTCCTTGCGGCCTCAGCCGCCGCCTCGAGGGCCGTCCGGTTGGACGCGAGGACGGCCTCGGTCACCCCCCCGAAAGCCGGATTTCCCGGCTTGAGGGTCTCGGGAACCTTCCCGGCGGCCCCCGACTCGAGATGAACGCGGACGGAATCCGGGACTTTCGGCAGGATCCCGTGCCGCGCGAGGACGGTCAGGGCTTCCTGGTAGGTGGTTTTGTCGGGGGAAAACGGTCCCGAGGCGACGACGGCCGGGTCGTCCCCGGGCACGTCGGAGAGAAGGAGCACCCACACGCGGGCGGGGGAGGCGGCCTCCGCCATCCTGCCTCCCTTCACCAGGGAGAGGTGCCTCCGTACCGTGTTGACCTCCCCGACATCCGCGCCCGAGTGAAACAGAAACCGGAGGACGCGCTCCTTTTCTCCGATGGAAACGCCCTCCGGCGTAGCGGAGAGCATTGCGGAGCCGCCCCCGGAGAGGAGCGCGATGACGAGGTCGTCTTCCCCCGCCCACGACAGGAGGTCCATGATGCGCCATGCGGCCGCCCGACTTCCCTCGTCGGGGATGGGATGCCCTGCCTCGATATACCGGATCGTCCCGTCTTCCCCGCCTGCCCCCCGCGGCACGGCGAGAATTCCTGCGGTCACCCTCTCGCCCAGGACCCGGGCGGCCGCCTCCCCCATCCCCCTGGCGGCCTTTCCGCCCCCGACCACGTACAGATTGCGCAACTCGTTCCAGCGGGCCGTGGCGGACACGCCCCCGCACTGAAGAGAGAGCCCGTCGTCCGTGCTCCGCAAGGCCTTCCGAACCAACGCGTCCGGGTTCACCGCCGCCACGGCGGCCTGGAAGAGCCTCTCCAGGTACTTCTTGGCCAGGGGATTCACGCGTCCGTCCCCTCGCTTTCTCCGGGGCTACCCTCCGGCCAAACGAAACATTCCTTTCTCGAGGGCATAGTCCCGGGCCTCCCGCCATTCTCCTGCCGCGGTGCGGCGTCCGATTTCCGGAAACTCGAGCGCCCGCCCGCACGGGCGGTACTGGTGCATCAGATTCAGGTAGGTGTCCTTCCCGATTTCGTCCGCGAGGAAGTCGATCACCCTGCGGGTCGTCGAGGCCTCACCGGGCATGACGAGGTGGCGGACCAGGACCCCCCGGAGGGCAATTCCGTGAAGGTCGAGGGAAAGAGGCCCCACCTGCCGGTCCATCTCCGTAAGCGCGGCGCGCACCACCTCGGGGTAATCCGGGGCGTCGCAGTACCGGCCCGCCGGTTCCGCGTCGAGGAACTTGACGTCGGGCATGTAGATGTCGACCACCCCCTCCAGCTCCTGCAACGTATCGACGCTCTCGTACCCGCCGCAGTTGTACACCACCGGGATCGACAGCCCGCCCGACGAGGCGAGGGAAAGGGCCTCCACGATCTGGGACGTCACGTGCGTCGGGGTGACCAGGTTCAGGTTGTGGCACCCCATCCGCTGGATCGACAGGAAGATGCCGGCGAGCCTCTCGGCGGACACCTCGCCGCCTTCGCCCATATGGCTGATCTCGTAGTTCTGGCAGAACACACACCGGAGGTTGCACCCCGAGAAGAAGACGGTCCCCGATCCGTTGTTCCCCACGAGAGGGGCCTCCTCACCGAAGTGCGGTCCGAAAGACGCGACCGCGGCGTTCCCCCCGACCCGGCAGACGCCCCGCTCCCCCGCTTTCCGGTTCACCCGGCACCTCCGGGGACAGATGTCGCACTCCGAGAGGCGGGCGTTGAGTCTCTCCGCCCGTTCGGCAAGGCTGCTGAGGTTCGGGAAAACAGCCATCTCCTTTTTCCCGGGGGCGCGAGGAGGAAAATCTTCTCTTCCCGATCCCCGCTCCTGTCCCTCCCTGCGTTCGTGGCCCCTTTTGGGAGCATGTCTTCCCGCCGCCTTGCGTCGCCACCGTTGTAGGGTATTGTACCGGGACACCGCGGTCGCTGCAAAAGGGCCTTTCCGTCCGGCGGGCAGGCCCCGGCCCGAATTCGTGACCCGGGGAGGAACGTCCACGGATCTTCCGGCAGACAGAACAGGGCGGTTTCCTCCGTGTGGCATTGCTGATACTATCATCCGGAACAGGGATCGTGCCCGCCGCCTCTCCGGGCAAGAGGGAGAGGAAGGGCCCACCGGAAAGAGGAAGGTAGCACAGGAGATGGGACAGGAACTGTTTTCCCCCTTGCTGGGGATAATCGCCATGGCAGGGACCATACTGGGGTTCCTGATCGGATGGGTAGTACGCAGATCCATGCATGCCGCGGAGAAGCAAGAATCCGGGCGCCTGATGCGAAGCTACCAGGAGCTCTCCCAGGATACGATCACCCTGCAGGAGGAACTCTCCCGGAAAAGAGAAATCGCCACCAGGATCCCGATGATCGTGAGCAGCCTGAGCGGAAGGATGCCGATCAACGCCATCCCGCCGATTGCCGTCCGGTTCATGAAGGAGTTCTTCCACGCCTCCCAGGTTGGATTCTTCGCCCAGGCAAAGGGGGAGAAACGCTTCACCCTCATCGAGGGAGTCGGCTTCCCGGAGGACTGGAAAGGGAAGATCCGCATCGACCCCGAAGAGGGGATTATGGGGATGGCCCTCCACAACAATATCGTCGCCACGCGGGATGATTACCTCGGGGTGAGGGGACAGTTCCCGGCGGGGATCCACTCTCTGGAAAAGAACGGGGTGTCGGCGGATCTCGTGGTCCCGGTTTCCATGGACTTGAGTATCCTGGGCGCCCTCGTCGTGGGGTCGAGCACCGTCCGCATCGGCGAGGAAACTCCCCTTGCATCGATGATCGCGGATCTGATCGGCAACGCGTTCCAGCACGCCACGACGATCGAGTCGGTGGAACAAAAAGCATCGATCGACCCCCTGACCAGGATCTTCACCAGGGGGCACTTTATCCACCTGTTCGAGGCGGAGATCCGCCGCGCCCGGAACTACTCGCACCCCCTTTCGCTTCTCTTGCTCGACATCGACCACTTCAAGAAGGTCAACGATACGTACGGGCATCCGGTAGGGGACATCATCCTGAAAAGCCTGGGGGAGATCCTGAGCAAAAGCATCCGCAGTTCCGATTTCGCGGCCCGGTACGGGGGAGAGGAATTCACCGTCGTGATGAGGCTCGCCAGCAAGGAGCAGGCGCACACCTTCGCGAACAACCTGAGGCAAACCATCGAGTCGACAGAGTTCAGGATTCCGGGCCAGGAACACCCCTTGCGGGTGACAATCAGCGGGGGGCTGGCGACCTTCCCCGAAGACGGGACCTCGACCACCGAGCTCATCCAATCGGCGGACGAAGCACTGTACGAGGCAAAGCAAACGGGAAGGAATCGTATCGTCCGGGCGCATCAGATCGGCCTGGACGGGAGCCCTGTCCGATAGGGCAAAGGTTTCCGGGGAGAAGGATTCATCCTCCGGGAAAAATGATACACTGATGTTCATGCCGGGATTGCAGGAAGGAGCTCTTTTCTTGGCCAAAGCGGATCTGGCGAAACTGGAAGGCACGGTCACCGACACGAAGGGCGGGGGGAACTACATCATCACCCTCGAAAACGGGATGACCCTGTCGGCGAAGTTGAGTGGGACTTTGAAACGGTACAAGATCCGGGTTGTCCGGGGAGACAAGGTCACCGTGGGGGTCTCCCCGTACGACCCGACGCATGGGCTCATCCTGTATCGGCACAACCTTTAGCCGTACGCCTGCTTCGAATACTCCCTGCTTCCCGTGCGCCAGGGGAGCGAGTCCCTTCCGAAAACGAAGGGAGACGCTCCGTTTCCGAAAAACCCCGGAGGGTGAACGGGACTCCCCACAGCCGTCCAGCGACCGGGTCGCGAGATCCCGGCCGCACGGAGGTCGCTGTCATGGAGCGGACGGATTTTCTCGGTCCGGCCCTACTCCGCCTTCACGAACTCGAGGGCCGCGGAATTGATGCAATACCGAAGCCCCGTCGGTTTCGGCCCGTCAGGAAACACGTGGCCGAGATGGGAGTCGCACCGGGCGCACAACACTTCGGTCCGTGTCGTGAAAAAGCCCTTGTCCTCCTCCGTCCGGACGTTCTCCGGGGCGACTGGTTCGTAGAAGCTCGGCCATCCGGTCCGCGAGTCGAACTTCGTATCCGACAGGAACAGCTCGTTGACGCAGGCGACGCACCGGTAGATCCCCCTGTCTTGGGTGTTCCAGTGCTTTCCCGTGAACGCCCGCTCCGTTCCCTTCCGCCTCATAATCTCATACTGCTCCCGGTTCAGCTGTTTCTTCCACTCCGCATCGGTTTTCACCACCCTGTTCAGCATGACGTATCCCTTTCTTCCGACCGAGTACAATCTGATCTCCGCGGGCCGTGCTTCCCCCCCTTTTTCCATCGGGGGCTTCGCCAGAAGGAAGCCCCCACCGACAATTGAGAAAGCGGGAACATACAGCATCAGAGACAAAACTTCCCTGCGAGTCCTCATCCTGTCCTCTCCTTCCCGAGCCCCACGTCGGAAGCCCCGTGGGTCGTGCCTCGATACATCCCACTCCCGAACAGTCGTTCCGCGCAACGGAGAGTTCTTCCCCCTGCCACGCGGGAACCAACCTCTCTTCCCTATTTGATAACAATTATCGCAAAAAGGTTCGGTGAATTTCGTCCAGGGAGGGGATACCCGCTCGGCCCCCCGACTTCCGGCAGGAAAGTCCCGCGGCAGCGTTGCTGAAGGAGAGAATCTCCGGAAACGGCTTGCCCGCCAGGAGGGCGAACAGGAACCCCGCGTGGAAGACATCCCCCGCCCCCGTCGTGTCGGCCGCCTCCACCCGGATCCCCCGCGCATGGACAAACTCCCTGCCGTCGAACCCCGCGGCCCCGTCCCCCCCCAGCGTCACGGTGGCGGTGCGCGGCGAGAAACTGCGGTATATCTCCCGGACCCCGGAGGCGGGATCCATGCCCGGGAAGAGGTGCGCGACGAAGGAAGATGCCGCCACGATGTGGTCGCACAGGCCGAGCAGTTCCTCCGTCCCCTCCTGGACCTTTTCGGCGTCGAGAACGACCGGCACCCCTGCTCCCCTCGCCACCCGGGCCGATTCGAGGGAAGCAGGGACGTCGTGGCCGTCGATGAACACGGCACGGGACCGGCGGATCTCCTCGCGGGGAATGTCCCCGGGGCGGATCCGGAGCCGGGCGTCCCTCTCCCACAGGATCGTACGCTCTCCGGAATCCCCCTGGACAAGAATGACGGCAAACTGGGAGACGGCCCCGGGGACGGTCCTCGCCCGGGAGAGGTCGATCCCCTCTTCCCGGAGAAGAAAAAGGGAGAGCCGCCCGTGCTCGTCGTCCCCCACGTTCCCCACGTACATCGCCCGGAGACCCCATCGCGAGAGCGCCACGAGGGCGGTGGCCACCTGCCCCCCTCCCTGTCTCGAGAAACCGGTCATCCGGAGTTTTTCCCCGGGGACGGGATAACGCGGGACGCAGCAGAGGTAATCGATCGCGTTCAGCCCGATTCCGACGACGTCGAACATGGCATTCTATTGTATCCCGCGGAGGCGACGCCATCATCGGACAAATCCCGCGAAACGGGAGGGTACCGAAGGCAGTCTAATAAAAAAAGGGGAACGATCGGGGGGATCGCCTCGAGGAAAGGGAGTGACCCATGGGATTTGCCGGCGATATAGGAGTCGGGGGAGTAGCGGTCGCCATCCTGGCGGGGATGGTCCTGGTGGGACTCCGGGGGGGAGAAAACAGGAGCGGACCGTCGGCACGAGCATCGTCCGGCGCAGCGGCTCCCCCGATCGACGCTGCCGCCCCGACCGTAACGGAGATGGCAACGTTCACCCTGGGCTGATTCTGGGGACCCGACTCCCGGTTCGGGAGTCTCCCCGGAGTGGTCCGGACCCGGGTCGGCTATGCCGGTGGAACGACCCAGAATCCTGCCTATCACAATCTGGGCGACCATGCCGAATCGATCGAGGTCGTGTACGACCCGTCCCGGATATCCTACGAGAAGCTGTTGGACGTCTTCTGGGCAAGCCACGATCCCGCCGAACGCCCTTGGCGCCGACAATACATGTCCGGGATCTTCTACCACAACGACGAACAGAAGGGTCTGGCGGAACGCACGCGGGACCGGGAAGCACGCAGGATCGGCAGGCCGGTCCACACCGAGATGCTCCCGGCCTCCGTATTTACCCCGGCAGAGGATTATCACCAGAAATACCAGCTCAGGCGACATCCGGAACTGATGAAGGAGCTCCGTGCCGCATACCCCGACCCCCGGGACCTCGTCTCCTCCACTGCGGCGGCGCGGGTCAACGGGTACCTGGGGGGCCAGGGGACATATGCAGGGTTGCAGGCCGAGATCGACGGCTTCGGACTTTCCCCGGAAGGCAGAAAAACTCTGCTCGAGATCGTCCGGGGAAGCGACTCCCGGAGAAACCGGGGAGCGGGCGCAGGGGCCGCCTGTCCCACGGAGTGACATCCCCGCCGTTGTGGCGTTGCCTGCTTCGCCCCTGTTCCCGAAGAAACCATCCCCGGGATATTCCGATCCCTGCAATGCGGTTATAATGGGCTCTCCGTCGTGCCCCGGACCGGGGGCACCGGGGAACACAGCGGGGGGAAACGGCGCCTCGGCCGACGGAGCGCCGAGTCGGAGACGATGACCTCGATCATGGTTGTCGCGGGTCTGGCGGTTGCCTTCACGGCAACCGTCATCCTGTACAACAGGCTGGTCCGGCTGCGGAACACGCTTCGTGCCTCCTGGTCGGACATCGACATCCTGCTCAAGAAACGGCACGACCTCGTACCCAATCTGGTCGAGGTCGTCAAAGGGTATGCGGCTCACGAACAAAGGACGCTTGCAGGAGTCACGGAAGCCCGGTCTCGAGCAATGCGCGCCGTGGATCCGACGGACAAGGGCAGGGAGGAAAACCTCTTCACGGATGCCCTGAAATCCCTGTTCGCCGTGGCGGAAGGGTATCCCGACCTGAAAGCCAACACCAGTTTTCTCGAACTGCAGGGACAGCTCGTGGAGATCGAGAACGGGATCGAGTACGCCCGGAGGTATTACAACGCGGTCGTCCGGGATTACAACACGATGACGGAGACGTTCCCCTCGAACCTCGTCGCCTCCGGGTTCGGGTTCGTCCGCGGGAAGTTTTTCGAGCTCTCTTCTCCGGGAGAACGGGATCGGGTCGATGTCTCCTTTTCCTGACGCAAGGCGATCATCCGGCTTCCCGGGATGTTCCCCCCTGTGCATCCTGGCCCTTGTTCTCCTGCTCCTCGCTTCCGGCACCCCGGTGCGGGCGGAATTTTTCACCATCGGCTCGTTTCACGCCGACATCGTCGTCCACCGGGATTCCTCGCTTGCCGTGACGGAAACGATCGAAACCTCCTTCACCAGCCGCCGTCACGGGATCTTCCGCGACATCCCCTTCCGGTACATCGATGATCTCGGGAAGAAGACCACAACGCCGATCCGGATCGTTTCCGTGACGGACGAGTTTCGCCAGAAGCGGCCGTACCGGGTCACCCGAACCGGCGACGCGGTCCGGGTCCGCATCGGCAGGAAGGATGCGTTCGTCGACGGCAGGCAGGTCTACGTCGTCACGTACACGGTGAAGAACGCCATCCTCTTTCTTGACGACCACGACGAACTCTACTGGAACGTCACGGGGAACGACTGGGGCACGACCATCGGGAATGCCTCCGCCAGGGTGACCGTGGAAGGCGAACCGGACGCCTTCCACCCGCGGGGAAGCTGCTACACGGGTTACCGGGGCTCGCGGGAGTCCTCCTGCGATTTCCTTCCCTTCCCCAAAGGGGGCGATTTCCGGACAATGCGATCCCTGTCCCCCGGAGGGGGACTTACCATCGCCCTGGGCTGGGACAAGGGGGTCGTCCGGAAGCCGTCTTCCCCGGAAAAATTCGCATGGGGCCTCGACCTCTCCGAGAACTGGGTGTTCCTCCTGCCTCTCGCCACGTTCGGCTTCATGCTCGGACACTGGTACCGGCGAGGGAAGGATCCGGACGTCGGGGACACGGTGGCCGTCCTGTACACCCCGCCGGAAGAAGGCGGAGACCCTCTCCTGCCCGCCGAGGTCGGCGCCCTCTCCGACGAGCGGCTCGACCCCAAAGACATCACCGCTTCCATCGTCAACCTCGCCGTCCGGGGGTATGTCACCATCGAGGAGCGGAAGACCGCGGGACTCCTGTTCGACCGGACCGACTACAGCCTGAAAAGGATCCGGGAGGCGGACGAGAAACTCCCCCCCTTCGAAAAAAAGCTGCTGGCCAACCTGTTCACCGGGCATTCCCAAGAGATTCTCGCCTCCGACCTGAAATATTCGTTCTACAAGTGCCTTACCGACCTCCAGACCACCGTCTTCAGCCGTCTCAAGGCGATGGGGTACTTCCGCTCCCTGCCTCGCGGCGTCAAGTCCCTGTACCTCGGGATCGGGATCGGGGTGGGCATCCTGGGCATATTAATCGGTGTGATCACCGGCACATTCACGGGGAACAGCCCCGGAAAGCTTGTCGTCGCGTTCGTCCTCGCGGGGCTGGCGGTCCTCCTCTTCGCCCCTTTCATGCCGGTGAAAACCCGGAAAGGGGCTCAGGCCCTGGCGAAGGTCAAGGGCTTCGAGGAGTTCCTCATCCGGGCGGAGAAGGACCGGCTGGAGAGGATGAAGGACCAGAACCTGTTCGAGAAATACCTTCCCTACGCGATCGCTCTGGGCGTTTCGGACCGGTGGGCGAGGGCCTTCGAGGGGATCTATCAGGAGGTTCCCCGGTGGTATGGTTCCCCGGGCGGCTTCGACACGTTCCATCCCGTGTCTTTCCAACGCTCGCTCGGAAACGCGCTCTCCAGCATGGGAAACGCCCTGTACGCGACGCCGCGCAGCAGCGGCGGGGGCGGGTCCGGAGGCGGCGGCAGCTCCGGAGGGGGATTCGGCGGGGGCGGAGGGGGAAGCTGGTGACACGGGCCAAATGTGGCGGAACAGGGTAAAATAGAAAAGGGAGACGGGTACCATGGGAGAAGTACGGCAACGGCACAAACCGGCCTCACGGACAGGAGGTGGCCCATGGAACTCAGGCTGACGGAACCCGAAGTGAAGCTGCTCCGGGAAGTACTGGATGCGGACCTCTCGGGCCTATTGATGGAAATCGCGCGGACGGACAACCGTGCGATGCGGGAGGGACTGAAGAAGAGGCAGGATCTTCTCAAGGAGATCCTGGACCGGCTTGGGGGTGCTGTGGCCCTGGCGTCCTAAAGGACCGTCCCGCGCGCCACGAAAAAAAACCGGCAAGCGAACGAGGATTTCCCCGCGGGGCGCCTCCCCACGAGGCGCTCCGCGGATCCACAAAATCTCTTAGCTCGGAAGATTTCCCGGTCTCTCTTTTTTCCTGACCAGCATCTCCTCCCCCGCCTCGAGGGTGTCCCGCAGTTTCCGCTTCACCCCGTGCGCCACCTCCCCCCCCTTGGCAAGGAAATCCGCGGTCGCGTTTTCCACCGAGTCGACCACACCGGACACGCCGTCGGAAATATCGCGCGCCGCCCTTTTCATCCGGCGTCCCGCCTTCCTGGTGGTCAGTGCGATTTCCCTGCGGCTGTTTTTCCCCGAACGCGGGGCGAACAGAAGGGCGATTCCCGCCCCGATGATCGCCCCCCCCGCCAGCGTGAGGGCGCCCACGAAAATGCCATTGTCTCGAATCGACATGGTTTGCCTCCTTTTTCCTGTTCGATGCTTTCCCGCAGCCGAACGTTCCGGTGCGGGACGGACATGCCGTGTCATTTCCCCGTCGCCGGACTGGCCGGGCTCCCTTCCTGCCCGATCCGCCCGGACACTCCCGACCGTACCGCCGCGCGATTCTGGTCTCCGTCATCTTTCTTCGGCCGGAGAGAATGCTGCCCCGGTTTGCGCGGGGAAAGTTCCCCCTCCTTTCTGCTATGCTTCGGGAAAGACGGCGGTGACCGCCTCGGAGAAGGAGCGAAGACCCGGCATGGAAACCAGAAATCTTCAGACCCTTTTCCGGGGTCTCGTGGTGGACGTGGAACAAATGGAGGTGAAGTTCGGCGCCAGGGGATGGCACCTCTTCCAGATCGTCAGACACCCCGGGGGGGTCGGCGTCCTGCCACTTCATGACGACGGCACGGTCACGCTGATCCGGCAGTTGCGCCCGGCCGTCGGCACCCGCCTGTTGGAGGTGCCCGCGGGGCGTCTTGCTCCCGGGGAGGATCCGGCGGTGTGCGGACGCCGCGAGCTCGCCGAGGAGACCGGCCTTCGGGCGAATACCTTCGAGTCCCTCGGGATTTTCCACGCGTCCCCCGGGGTCTTCGACGAGACGATCCACCTCTTTCTGGCCACGGGCCTGACCCAGAAGGAGGCGGACCCCGAGCAGTACGAGGAGATCGGGACGATACGAATTCCGTTCGGGGAGGCCAAACGGATGGCCTTGAGCGGTGAGATCACGGACGGAAAGACCATCGCGGCCCTGTTTCGCACCGGGGCAGGAAAGGATGTACCGTAAAGGCAGTCGGGGGGCGAATCTCTGCGATGAGTTCGAACCGCCGGAAGACCGGGGTGAAACCCGGCCGCCTGGACCTTTTTCCTTCCGCGTGGGACATCTGGCGGGCGGGACGCGGCGACGGTGCTGCCGTCGTGCGCCGGCAGCGGACCCGTCTCGCCGTCATGATCGCGTTCGCGAGACGCCACTCCGCCTTTTACCGGGAACAATACCGGCACGTCTCCGACGCGGACCCGGACATCCTCTCCCTGCCCCCCGTGACGAAGCAGCAACTCATGGAGAACTTTTCCGACTGGGTGACCGACCCGGCGGTGACCCGGGAAGGAGTCGGGGCGTTCGTCTCGGATACGGACCGCATCGGCACACGGTACCTGGGGCGCTACGTCGTCTTTGCCACGTCGGGCACCACCGGGCGTCCTGCCCTGTTCGTCCACGACCCAATCGCCGCTTCGGTCTACCTGGCCCTGGCGGCCGTGCGCCGCTTCCTCCCGCTGCTTTCGTTGCGCACCCTGTGGTCCTTTCTCCGTCGGGGATGCCGAACGGCAACGGTCATCTCCACGGGGGGCCATTTCACCAGCAGCGTGATCGACGGTCTGGCCCGCCGGAGGTATCCCCGCCTGTCGGAAAACAACCGGACCCTCTCCCTCCTCCTTCCCCTGCCCGAACTGGTCCGGGAGCTCAACGAATTCCGGCCCGCGATCCTGGGCACCTACCCCACGGCTCTGGCGGTGCTGGCGCAGGAGCGGGAATCCGGCGCATTGCGCATCGAGCCGGTGCTGGCGCTGACCGGCGCGGAATGGCTCTCCCCGTCCGGACGGGAGAGGATCGCCTCGGGGTTTGGCTGCCCCGTGCGGGACACGTACGCGGCATCCGAGTTCCTGGGGATCGCCTACGACTGCGAGTACGGCCGCCTGCACCTGAACGCCGACTGGGTCATTTTGGAGCCGGTGGACGCGCAATACCGGCCGGTCCCGGCGGGCCGTTCTTCGCATACCGCCCTTCTCACCAACCTGGCCAACCGTGTGCAGCCGATCCTTCGGTACGACCTGGGCGACAGCGTGACGGAGATCCCCGGCCCGTGCCCCTGCGGGAGCCCGCTACCCGGCATCCGGGTGGAAGGTCGCCGTGACGAGGTTCTCCATCTGCGGTCGCAAACGGGCCGGACGGTCCCGCTCCTTCCGATGGCCCTTGCCACGGTGGTCGAGGAAACTCCCGGTGTGCGCTCCTACCAGCTCATCCAGACAGGCCCCGCCTCGTTGCGCCTGCGCGTCGAGGAAGCCCCCGGGCAGGACCGGAAGAAGATATGCGACGATGTCGCCGCCCGGCTGCGCGCGTTCCTGTCGACGCAGGGGCTGGCGTATGCCGAAGTGGAGAAGACGGAGGAACGTCCCGCCCGTGACCGGGCCGGGGGAAAGATGCGGCAGATTTTCGTGGACCCGTCATCGTTTTCCGCGTCGGAGTAGCCGCAGTCTTTTTGGTATGGTGGTGGGAATTTTCAATAGATCAAAGTTCTTCCATGGGGTAAAGTTTGCCATGAGGAATGACGATAATAGAACAAGGGGACCGATGAAACATCAAAAAGACAAGGAAGGAGGAGGGCAAACTTATGAACGCGGATTTTAATTCGGTGTTGCTATTGATCATCGCTGTCGAAATAGGATTGATTTATGTGAAAATGTCCAGAAAATGATTATTTAGACCGTACGACCCCGCATCATCAAAGCGTTAACGTCTGCAAGGGGACTCCACCCGGAACCTCACGGGACCTTGGCGGATGGAAACGACGGGAGGGAGCAGGTGTCCCTTCCTCCTCTTTTCATGGGGCTACCCTTATTTCAGGTGTTAGCCTTGATCTATTCCCTTTACCGGTAAGGAGCCCGATGTATTCCCAACCCGAGAAAAACGAGACACGAGAGGCCCCCCCCTACAAACCACCACCCACCGCTCCCCCAGCCCCACGAAACAAAGTAGAAGAGTTTGTCCGAAAACAATTGGATGTATTCCATCGTCATCCCGCCATGTTTTTTTTGATGAAGGGGATCCTGTTCCCCGTTTTGCTGGTCCCTCTATTATCCAAGTCCGCGTCCTAATGCCCTGTTTGCAAAAAAAAGCAATATTCATTCCAAGATGATGCGCGATATAGGACATTGATATTTAATTGGTTTTTCCTATAACGATTTTTCTTGATGGACGTTTTCCCTGAACGGTATCGCAATGTGCGAGAAACATTTGCCTATTGTGGGTAATTTTAGGCTGGAAAAACACAAGGGGACGGTTCACTTCCTGGGTCCCGGTTAAACCGCTATCCCCTTCCCTCTCTCTTATCGAGCACGGCAAGGGCACGTTTTTTCTTGCAGCAAGAAAGTATTCGTGCTATTTTTTCCATATTCCTACATTCCGATTTACAGGAAACAGCTCAGATTTACAGGAAAACAGCTCAGATTTACGTTGTTCCGAGGCCGGAAAGAGAGGACGCCCTTGCCGTTGCCCTCATTATTATCGGGTTACGACCGGCACGGTAACTGCGTTGGGCTGCAAGGTCCTTTTTTTTCTGTTTCCGCAGACGAATCCTTTATCTCCCTGGGAGAATCGAATAAAAAGGTCGTCGTACCTTAACATTTCCCATGTTTCCACATTCCAGGTGAAGTGAAGCAGGTGGGAAAATCATGACCGATAAATTCATAAAACCGTATATTTATATCGTTTGTTCCCTGTTTCTGATGTCATCTTTCGTTGGATATCTCACGCCATATCAATATCAACAAGAAATAGCGAAAAAATTATTAACATATTTTTCTCCCTTACAAAGCTATACTCAGCTTCAGCTTTTTATAAAAATATTTCTTAACAACTACCTAAGCACCCTGCTTACTTTATTGCTCGGTTTGCTTTTTGGTCTAGGCCCTGTTATATTCTTAATTATCAATGGATATACCATCGGAAACCTGATTTCGTTCGCATCATCCAAAGTCGGCATCTACAAAATCGGCTTGGCGATCATTCCTCATGGAATCTTTGAAGTTCCTGCTGCATTGATAGCAGCAAGCTATGGATTGTGGTGGGGTGTAAAAAACTACCGGAAATTTCGTTATAAAGATTCCTTTCTGGCTGATTTTTCTTTACCCATAAAAAGATATATTAACATTGTAATTCCTCTTCTTTTCATCGGAGCTTTTGTGGAAGCTTATATCACTCCTATCATTATCAGGCTATTCATTTAAGAAAATAGACTTCTAGAAGAAGGACTTTCCACCAAGTTTGTTCTGTATGACGCCCTCGTTGGTTGCTCATTTTCCTTGGAGGCATCCATCCCCCCGGGATTACCCCCCATTCCGGCTTCACACATCACTGAACGGAGAAGAGAAGAGGGCAACAAGAGGAATAGATGAACCTAGGTGTAACCTGGTAACCCCTGAAGGATCAAAAACTTGAGGCCACCTGGTTCGTCTGGGAAGGGCGTGGCACCTTGACACGTATCCCAAGAAATTGTCAAATCCGGGTATCCGGACAGGAATTGAAAGAGAGTATTTCATTTTGATTGCGATGAATTTTGAAACAATTGGTTTACTAATCGTTTATTTGTTTCCTGTTGCATTTGTCATTGTGATAGCGAGAAAAATATTATTCAAAGAAGAAATAAAATTCGTGGACATATTATTAACCATTTACACTGTCATTTGGATTATAATATTAATATCCATTGGAATTTATTCAGCTCAATACTATACATACATAAAAATGTTTTTGGGCATCAAAGAAGAATATCTCTGGGTATTAACAATACTGGCATTATTTCTATTGATTTATAATATATTATTACGGTGGAAAGTATCAAAAGCAAAAAAACGCACACTTGATAAATGGTAGCGTAATATTAACTACAAATTTTTTCCCATTGTACAAGCACGATAATTCTTCGACACCCGGTCCACGGTGGTAGCGGTCACACAACTTCGTCCTGAACCGCTTCTTCCTCCACGAGGGACACGGTGAACGACGGCAGTTCTTCGATCCCCAGCGCTCCCCTCAATGACTCCGCTGGCGTGCGCCCCTGCAGATGATATCCCTGATGACTCTGCACGTGCTCGAACCAGGTCGCGCTTCCCGACACGCGGAAGCACTCGTCGAGCAGCGTTCGGTTCATCCGCTCCACGAAGCCGTTGGTGCGCGGGGAGCGGATCTTGGCGGTGCGATGCTCGATCCCTTCCATCGCGGTGAGCAGTTCGTACGGATTCACTTCTGGACGACCTCAGAACTTGCGACCGTTGTCGGGAAGGATCTCTCCGTCGGGAACCCCCATCGCCACGTAGAAGGGGAGCACCTGGTCGTAGAGCGAGTCGCACAAGGGGTCCACACAAAAGAAAATCGGGTGGCCGGAGGAGCGATACCATGTCGAAGAAACGGTATCGACCCGAAGATCACACCACAAAATTGGGGGAAGTTGAAAATGATGGCGCGCCCCATCTGAAAGAATTCGAACCGCCTCCGAGATCCCCATCGAGGTGAACCTGACGGACGAAGACGCCGTTCCAGTCTACATGAAGATTTCAGAAAAAGTCTTGCATCTACGAAGGTTGGGAATGACCTATGCCGCCATCGCCGAGCGCCTCGGTGTCAATCTGTGGATGGCGAAAAGGGCGGCTTGCCCACCCGGGAGACATCACCAAGAGTGACTTCGACGAACCTTGCTGCCTTTCGTTCGCCCTTGACCTAAATGTCAACTTGACATTAATTGACATTTAGTTGATACTACCGAACAGGAAACGTCAATTTGATATAAATTGACGTTTCCTCGACTTCAAACATTCAACACCGAAATGATCGAAATTCGGTGAGGTGAATTGTGAAACTCCCCGAACCTACACCTAATTGGCGTGATGTATTTGCTCACAATCCCCAAAAACTGGTTTCCTTGCTGACTTCCCAGGAAGCGCGACAATACGTCGAAAAAGCCAATCTCGACTATCTTCATTGGGAAAAAGCGAAATACTTGAAAATCCCGGCATCGATATCCCCGGAGGAACTTTGGTTTCTCATAAAAATCTCTCGCACTCCAAACATAAAGCAGATTCCCCTTGTTGATCCGAAAGGGGGATATTACGGGTTCTGGCTCCCCGACTCTGTTCTCAGAGAACTGCATTTCATCGATCAGAATGCCGGTGGCAGCATACTGATGGACAACCCGGAACTATCCCCCGAAGCCAGAGAGCGGTACCTAATCAGTTCCCTGATGGAAGAAGCCATTGCTTCCAGCCAGATCGAGGGTGCCTCGACGACGCGGAAAGTCGCCAAGGAAATGCTGCGCGAGGGACGGCCGCCGAAGAACAAGGCGGAAAAAATGATCCTGAACAACTACAACACCATCCGCAAGATAAAATCGTTCGTTGGCCAGCCCCTCTCAATCGACATTCTCCACTCCCTTCATGAATCATTGACGGAAGGGACGTTGGACGAACCCGCCGCGGCGGGGCGGTTTCGCACCGAGAAGGATTCAATCGTCGTGGTGGATGAAAGCGATGGTCAAACCCTGCACGTCCCGCCACCGGCCCGGGAACTGCCCGAACGAATGGAAAAGTTTTTGGCGTTCGCCAACGACAAGGGCAGCGAGCCTTTTGTTCATCCGGTGGTCCGGGCCGTCCTGCTGCATTTCTGGCTTGCCTATGAACATCCGTATGTCGATGGCAATGGAAGAACAGCCAGGGCGGTTTTTTACTGGTACATGCTTACCCAAAATTATTGGTTGTTCGAGTACCTCAGCATTTCGAGAATCCTGTTGAAATCTGCAGGACAATACGCAAGAGCCTTTCTATATTCCGAGCATGATGACCGCGACGCCACCTATTTCCTTGCCTATCAATTGAAGGCGATCCATCTGGCATTGGAGGAGTTGCATCATTACCTGGCCCGCAAGCAGAAAGAAATGCGGAAGGCGATTGCGTTGTTACGAAAAATCCCCGATCTGAACTATCGTCAATTGACCCTACTCCAACATGCCCTGAAGCATCCGGATGCGGTTTATACCATCGAATCGCACAAGAATTCACATAACATCGTTCGGGCCACGGCAAGGGCGGACTTATTCGAACTTGTCGAGCGAGGATACTTGACCAAGCGAAAACAGGGCAGACGATATTATTTCGGGGCTGTGCCGGACATCGGAGAAAAAATGGATATCTTCCCCTCCGCCACCAAGTGATCCTCGAGGAAGGGCCCCGGCGGCCCGGATCGAGAAAGGATAGCCAAGGGCACCTAATAGGTTGAAAAAACGCTGAACCGGTTGGCGATCTGTGAGGTCCAAGAGGGTTCGACCAATATAGAGTGGCGCGCCCCATCTGAAAGAATTCGAACCGCCTCCGAGATCCCAATTGAAGTGGCCCTGACGGACGAGGACGCCGTTCCGACCTACGTGAAGACTACAGATAAGGTCCTACATCTCCGGAGACTAGGCATGACCTGCGCCAGCATCGCCGAGCGCTTGGGAATCAACCTGTGGATGGCGAAAAGGGCGGCACGGTGGGCCAAGACCCGTTGACCCAAGCCCAGAACGGACCACGAAAGCGGGGCGACTCCACTTTCGTGACTGGAAGACGGCGATGGAAGGGATGCGGAAAACAGCCGTAGCGGTCGGCGAGTAGGAGTAGCCGGCTATCCCATCGGCTAACCCATTGGCTAATCCATTGAATTTGGCAACTGCCTTTTTACGATGTATATTCTTACGCAACGGCTGCGAATAGAGGTGCCCGCATGAAACGGACAGCAAGAAAAATCGCCCCAGAGGAATACATCCTCTCCGTTCTCACTCCGGAGGAACGTCTCGAGGCGGCCTTCAAGATCGCGAAGGAGGCGTATAAGAAGACAACGCTAACCCCAAAGGACGTCGAGAACGCGGTCAAGACCATCCGGAGGAAGCAATACGCCGCGAAAAAGTAGCCTTGTTATCGACACGGGCGTTCTCGTCTCGGCGTTCGCCTTCGGGGGAACTCCGAGGGAGGCTGTGCGAAAAGCGGTATCCGAATCCCGCATCTGTATTTCCCGCGCCCTGTTGAAGGAGTACCGGGACGTTCCCTCCGCCCTGGCCTCGCAGGGAAAGATCACGATGGAGCAGTTCAATACCTTGATCGCCTGCATAGCGGCAGTGGTTGCGACGGCTTCGATGGTCCGCCCACGGAAAAAGGTAAAGGTCTGCCGCGACGCGTCGGACGACATGGTCCTCGAATGCTGCTTGGCCGCCAAGGCGGAATACCTCGTAACGGGGGACAAGGATCTCCTCTCGTTGAAGGACCTGCCCTTCCCATTGAAGATCGTCACGCCCAAGGATTACTTCCAGCAGGCTCGTCAATGAACGACATAACTCACAAACGGTGTTACGGTATGGTTACTTGACCCATGACGGATCCCGAATCGCTCCGCCGAAAGATAGCCGATGAAGAGGCCCGGCTGGCCCGGATCGACAAAGAACGGGCAGAAGTTCTCGATAGGCTCAAAGATCTTAAGAACCGGCCGGTTGGCGGAAGCGACGCGTCGGTTCCGGAACCGATCCCGTCCGATGGTCTGCCATTCCCGTCCAAAATCCCCTCCACAACCGAGGAGAAGGTCGCTCTCTTCCGGAGTCTATTCCGAGGGCGGGAGGATGTCTTCCCGAAACTGTGGGAGAACGCAAAGACCAGGCGGAAAGGATACGCCCCAGCCTGCTCCAATGAGTGGGTTCGAGGGGTCTGTGAGAAGCCCCGGGTCAAGTGCGGGAAGTGTTCTCAACGGGCCTTCCTTCCTGTCGCCGATCAAGTCATCCTTGGTCACCTGCAGGGCCGCCATGTCATCGGGGTCTACCCGCTACGCCCGGATGAGTCATGCTTTCTCCTCGCGGCCGATTTCGACGGGCCGTCGTGGAAAGAGGACGTGGCGGCGTTCGTATCAACCTGCCGCAGGATCGGGGTCATGCCGGCCATCGAGCGGTCCCGTTCGGGAAAGGGCGCCCACGCCTGGTTCTTCTTCTCGGGTCCCGTTCCCGCGTCAACGGCACGTCAGATGGGCTGTCACCTCATCACGGAGACGATGTCGCACCGCCACCAGCTCAGAATGACGTCTTACGATCGCCTCTTCCCCAACCAGGACACGATGCCCTCCGGAGGATTCGGCAATCTCATCGCCCTGCCCCTGCAGCACAAACCGAGGCAAGAGGGGAACGCCGTCTTCGTCAACGACGATTTCCACGCGTACGCGGACCAGTGGGCATACCTCGCCTCCCTCCCCCGGCTCTCCCCGGAGACGGTCCACGCTATTGCGGAAGAGGCGACTCGGACGGACCGGGTCATCGGGGTGCCGCTTGCATCTTCCGCAGACGAGGATGAATCGAAGCCGTGGACCCGCCCCCCGTCCCGGAAGCCAGCCGCTGTCCCCATCGAGGGACCCCTGCCTACAGAGGTCCGAGCCATTCTTTCGCAGCGGCTCTTCGTAGGGAAGACAGGCTTGCCCTCCTCCCTGATCAACCGGATTAAACAACTGGCCGCTTTCCAGAACCCCGAGTTCTACAAGAAGCAAAAAATGCGACTTTCGACAGCAACTACCCCGAGAGTCATCTGCTGCGCCGAGGACCATCCGGAACATATCGCCCTGCCGCGGGGATGCCGTGATGACCTCGCTGAGTTGCTTGCCGTAAATGGCATCTCTTTGTCAACCGAGGAGAAGAGAAACGAGGGGGAGCCGGTCGAGTTCCGGTTCCAGGGACGACTCACGGCAATGCAGGGTGAAGCGGGGAAGGCGCTCCTTTCGCATGACGATGGGGTCTTCGTGGCTCCGCCAGGCGCCGGGAAGACCGTGGTCGGCGCGTATATCACGGCGGCGCGGGGGCGCAACACCCTGGTGCTCGTCCACCGCAAACCGATCCTCGACCAGTGGGTCGCCCGGCTTTCCTCGTTCCTGGGGGTGGAGCCGAAAGAAATCGGCCGGATCGGGGGCGGGAAAAACGCCCCCAATGGCCGACTCGACGTCGCCATGATTCAAAGCCTGGTGCGGAAGGGGGAGGTCAGCGACCTCGTGGCAGGTTACGGTCATGTGATCGTGGATGAGTGCCATCATCTCCCGGCGGTCTCCTTCGAGCGGGTTCTATCAGAGGTGAAAGCCCGCTACGTCACGGGCCTTACTGCCACCCCGTATCGCCGAGACGGGCATCAGCCGATCATCCACATGCAGTTGGGTCCGGTCCGGTTCGCCTACTCCCGCCATCGACGCACCGTGGAACGGCCATTTGATCAACGACTGATTCTACGGGAGACGGACTTCGACGCCGGCGGGCTCGGCGACGCAGGAATCCAGGAGATCTACGCCGCCCTCGCCGCGGACGACGACCGCAACATGCTCATTTTCGACGACGTCCTGAAATCTCTTGAAGAGGGTCGCTCACCGATTCTGTTGACGGAACGGAAGGACCACCTCGATCATCTGGCGGAGCGGTTCCGGAAATTCACCCGCCACCTGGTTGTCCTGAAAGGCGGAATGACTGTCAGGGAGCGGAAGAAGGCCATGGAGCATCTCGCCTCGATCCCAGATGGAGAGGAGCGGCTTCTGCTCGCCACAGGGCGGTACATCGGCGAGGGATTCGACGACGCTCGCCTCGACACGCTGTTCCTTGCTCTCCCCGTCTCCTGGAAAGGGACCCTCGTTCAGTATGCGGGACGTCTGCACCGCCAGCGTCCCGACAAGTGGGAAGTGCAGATCTACGACTACGTGGACCGGAACGTCCCGATGTTGGCTCGAATGTTCGAGAAGCGAATGAAAGGGTACAGGGCTCTGGGATACGCCAAGACGTCCGACGAAGAGCCTTCGCGGTCCGGGTATCTTCCGCAATCCCGACAGCCGAATTCACCCGCGTCGAATCGACACCGTCAGCCCCGGAGCGGCGCCGCCTATCCGCCGAGGGATTCGTTCTCATCGGGACAGCGTACCTTATCCGAAAGCATTCGAGACGCCTCGGAGATTCCCTTCGAAGTGGACCTTGTTGAGAAAAAACCTTTCCCGACTGGCGCGAAGGGTCCACGGCGGAAATGACGCATCCGCAGGCCGGACTCGACGCATCGGCGACCTAGGATCTCGCACGGCCACTCCTTCACGACCGTCGCTGGCCCTTCGCCTTCCGGCGAAACGGGAACGGGGAATTCCCTGCATCCAGGTGAACTGGCTCGACTTCCATTCGAACGGGTGGTTCGAATTGTATGAAGTGGCGCGCCCTAGAGGATTCGAACCTCTGGCCACTTGATTCGTAGTCAAGTGCTCTATCCAGCTGAGCTAAGGGCGCGTCCGAGAGGCAAGTCATCTTACTGCAAGGGGTTTCCGGCGTCAACCGCGTTCCAGCAAGACCCCGTTTTTACCCTGAAATAGGCCGTTGTTTGCACGGGATTTGCAGTCCGTTCCGCCTTCCCATCCGAAATCCGTAAAGATGTCCTACGGCCCCAAATTCGGGGTCCTCTTCATCGCACGTATCGAGACAATCGTCACTGCAATCCAGAATAACGATCTAATAGTCAGCGCGCCGATGGTCCGCCGCTCGAATGCCCCACCGCCAATAACGTGAACGCCAAATGCCACAAAAACGAGGATTGTGGAAACCGCAACGAACAGTGAGGTATAGACGGCCCAGCGCCTGCACAGCAGAAGGCCCGCCCCGGCCACGATGTAAACAAAGCCGGCGAGAAAATTGAACCAGAGCACAAAGGGGACCACGTTGCCGAAATCGGCACGCGATTCCAAACTGCCAAACAATGCACGACCACCAGTCAAAACTGTCACAACACCGAACACGATTGCAGCGATTGCCACCCAGTTTACTATACGATTTGCATTCATGAAATGACCCACCCCCGTAAACCCCTCCAACTGCACAAAGGGTTTCCGGCGTCAATAGAGTATCCGGAGAACCCCTTTTCCACCCCGAAAAAGCCGGTTGTTTGCACGGGGTTTGCGGCCCGTTCGGACTCTCCCCACCAAACCTTACCCCCATCTCGAGTCGGTCTGAAAAGCATCAACACATCTTGGGCTGATTTGAGGGGGGGGGTACCTCTCAGCTGGTCGATGTATTCAGGCACACCGAGGATCGATTTCAAGCACCATCATGTCGGCAATTTCCGTCGCTTTCATTAGTTGTTTGCTTTTGTCATGACCATCCGGATCTGGCCAGCCAACTATGTCGACATGTCGTGGGTATGGCAGGCCATTCACGTCGAGCTGCAAAGCTCGGCCCAGCACCAATGTTGCCGTTCCTGTACCTCGAGCCCTAATTATCCGGTTGGTTGCACGGTTCTCGACATACTACCGGGAGCACCTTATAGATGACATATTCACGCAGCCGCGTATCGCACGTGCTCTTCGTAAAAGTAGGCACGGACGACGTCGGGGCAGCGCTGCGTCGAGCGCAAATAGGATCGGACGCTCCCGATCAATTCGGCTTGGTCGACCGGTCGGCGGCGGCCGACGGCGTTGGTCTTGACGTCCTGATTCAGGAGTTCGTCCGGATTCAGCTCCGGGCTGTAGCTCGGAAGGAAGAACATCCGAATCTTCGACGAACGGCGCGCGAGCCAGCGGGTTACCGAAGCGGCCCGGTGGACCGGATGACGATCCACGATGAGAAAAACCCGACGCTTCACCTGGCGCACCAGGCGTCTGAGGAAGCGCAGAAACACGTTCACCGTGAATCGTTCCCGGAACACCATGAACGCCAGGCGCCCCCGGTTGGTCCAGGTCGAGATCATGTTGCACCGGAAGCGCTGTCCCGTCCCGGGGATGACCGGCGTCTGCCCCCTGCGCCCATAGGAGGTTCCCGTCTGGTGATCGGAGCGCAGCCCCATCTCGTCCCCCCAGTGAATCTCCGCCCCCGCCTGCCTGGCCGCCCGGCGGATCGCCGGGTACTCCTCGGACAGCCACCGGCGCACCGCCGCCGGATCCTGTTCGAACGCCCGGCGGCGAGGCTTCTGGGGAGTCAGGCCCCAACGCTTCAGGTAGCGGCCCACGGTCCACACCGAGAGCGAAAGTCCGAACTTCCGGGCGATGAGCTGCCCCACGGCCTCCCGCGTCCAGAGGGCGAAGGGAAGACGCAACTGGTCGGGACAACGGTCCACGATCAGCCGGACGATCCGTGCAACCTGCCCCGGCGCCAGCCGGGGGACCGGCGGACGACCGCGTCGTTTTCCCTGCAAGGCACGGCTGCCACCCGCCTCCCAGTCTCCCACCCACTTGCCCACGGTCTGGCGGGTCACTCCGAAGACCCGGGCCGCCTCGATCCGCGTCATCCCGTTGCGAACCGCCTCGACGGCGCGTCGCCGCAATGCTTCCTGGGCGGGGGCAGGCAGCGAGCGGGCATCGGTTGTTTTCATGCCCGAAGAGTATCATGAGGAATACCATATGTCAAGTATATTATGCTCCGATTAGTAACTGATGCGATCGGCTTCGATTTGCGCAAGGCGCTGGGGGCTGGCTCGGAACGAAGCCCAAAAAGTCTCATCTATCGAGATCTTGTCGACATGTGCCGGGACGACGAATAGTGTTCGTCATCGGCGTTTAAATTCCACATGTAAAAAGCTAGCCCGGATTTCTCACCGGCTCTGATGAACTTGAGGTGACTGTCTCCGTCGKCGGTTCTTCCCGGCGCCGCCGACGGTTTTCCTCCTCGATTTCCCCGTCCAAGGGCGGCGTAGGGGAAGAGTCGTCGATGTTTCGGGGACTCCCATMCGTGCAGAGGGTTTTTCAACGACACCCCCGGCGTGCTCTGTGGCAACCGTGGTTCGGGGAGGCGTGAAGAGGATCGCCGGTCGCTTCAGCAGCGAAGCGCGGCGGCCTGAAGATTCCGGTACACCGCCTCAAAGAGGGCGGCCCCGGGATGGCCGGTGGAGAGCGAGATCCAGACCTTGCGCACCGTGATCCGGATCTGTGCTCCGATCTTGAGGAGTTTGAGTCGGATCGTCTGGCACTGGGCTTTCGCCATCTCGGTGCCGGCCAGCCCCAGCCGGCGCAGCGCCTGCATCAGACCGTAGGCGAACGACGACAGGTACAACCGCAACTGATTCGACCGCAAGTGGGCTGTCGAGGTCCGGTCCGCAAACAGGGCCAGCTGCTGCTCCTTGATCCGGTTCTCCATCTCGCCGCGGGCGCAGTAGAAGTCTTCGTACAGGGGCCTGCCTTCCATCGCCTCGCGGGGAAGGGAGGTGACCACAAAGCGCGGGTTGGAGCCCTTGGAGAGGTGCTCGGCCTTGGCCACCACCCGCCGGGATGCAGACCAGCTCTTCTTCGTCCGGTAGAAAAACTCCGAGAAGATCCGGGACGCCTGACCGGTCTGTTCGAACACGGCCTGGACCCGATGCAGTTCCCCCCCGATCGCCCGGACCAGCCGGGCGTTCTTGGCCAGGCCCAGCACGTAATCGACCCCGTTCTCCTCGCACCAGGTCATGATCTCGTCCCGGCAAAACCCCGAGTCCCCCCGGATCACGATCGGAACCGTGGGCCACGTCGCGCGGATCCGGCGGACGATGCGTTCCAATTCCTCCTTGGCTCCATAGGAAGCGTCGATGTTGGAGGGGCGAAGCCGCGCGCACAACAGAAACTCCCCGGAAAAGATGTAGAGGGGCAGGTAGCAGTAGTTCCCGAAGTAGCCGTGGAAAAATCGCCCCTCCTGGTTCCCGTGCACCGGATCGTCGGTGGCGTCCAGGTCCAGCACGATCGGTTCGGGGGGTTTGGTGCGATGGGCCTGAAGGAACAGATCCACCAGAAGGTCGTCGATGGCTTCTTCGTCCATCACGATCTTCTTGTACCGGGCCCTCGCATCCGCACCCGCCGGAGACAGTTCCAACCGGTTGAGCGTGCTCTTGCCCGCCACCGCGCATCCGCGATCCTTCTCGCACCGTCGGTCCGCGCCCAAAGGATCGGACTTCCCCGCCAACAGTCCCATCAGCGGGTCGTGGCGCAGGCGGTCATGATCGTTCAAGTCCTCGTACCCCAGCGCCAGCCCGTAGATCCGCTGCGCCACAAGCTCGAAGACGCTGTGCTCAATCAGGTCGGGACGACGGTGGTCGGTAAAGCAGGTCGAGAGCTGCCGCAGGATCCCCGTGCGCCGCTCCACCTCCCGCAGAAGMAGCGCCCCGGCGTCGGATGTGATCTCCCCGCCGTCGAAACGGGCCACAACCTCACGGCGATTCAGGGGGTGAAAATCGAAGCGTTCTTGGGTACACTCTGTAGACATAGAAGCCGCCTCCTTGTGGATGTTAACCTGTTCTCGATAAACAAGTTATGCCACAGAAGGCGGCTTCTTGCTATCTCACCGGTGAGAAATCCGGGCTAATATGCCCGCCGCCCGCTTGAGAGCCTCTGCCTGCACGTGCGCGTAGGTCTGCATCGTTAGCATGACATCCGAGTGCCCCGCCAATTTCTGGACCGCGAACGGATCGGCGCCGCTGTCCCGTCAAACGCTCAGGACGAGGGGGAGGAGGAGCCTGATGGGGCCGGTTCGACGCCCGGGTCGCCGGCGCCGATGTTGAACCCCGCGTCGACGTAGTGCACTTCGCCGGTCACGCCGGAAGCCCAGTCCGAAAGGAGGTACGCGGCGGCGTTCCCCACCTCGTCCTGCGTCACGTTCCGTCGGAGCGAGGCGCCACGGGCGCTCTTCTCCATCAGCTTGCGGAAATCGCCCACGCCGGAGGCGGCCAGCGTACGGATCGGCCCGGCCGAGACGGCGTTGACGCGGATCCCTTCCGGCCCGAGGTCGTGGGCCAGGTAACGGGTCGCCGCTTCGAGGGCGGCCTTCGCCACACCCATCACGTTGTAGTTCGGCACGGCGCGCACCGCCCCGAGGTAACTCATCGTCACCATGGACCCCCCCGGTCCCATCAACCGGGCCGCCCGCCGGGCGCAGGCAATGAAGGAGTAGGCGGAAATATCCAGCGCGAGATGGAAGTCGGCGCGCGAGGTATCCCGGAAATTGCCAATCAGCGATGCCCTGTTGGCAAAGGCGATGGAGTGCACGATGAAGTCGAGCCGCCCCCAACGGGCCTCGACCTTGGCGAAGAAATCGTCGAGCTGGGCGTCGTCGCCGACGTCGAGCGGTTCGACGAAGCTCGAATGGATCGACTCCGCCAGGGGATGAACCCGTTTCATCAGCGCCTCGCCGAGATAGTTGAACCCGAGCTCGGCCCCCTCGCGGTGACAGGCCCTGGCCACGCCCCATGCGATGGATTTCTCGTTGGCGACGCCGAGGATCAGCCCTTTCCTGCCTTGCAGAATGCCCACGAGACACCCCCCGGTTTCGTTCATACCCAATCTTAACAGGGAGCACCGGATAGAGCACGTGGATCGGAGGATGGCGGAGGGGGTGGGATTCGACCCCACGTCGCGACTCGCACCGCCAAGTCGATTTCGAGTCGACCCCGTTCCGGCCACTTCGGTACCCCTCCGCGGGGGTAGGGAGGGATTATAGCGGGCGGACTCCTACGAATTTCAGATAGACTCATCGGATTCCCAGCTTCCTTTCTATGAGGAAGTCCCTGATCAGCAAAGTCTTATCAAAATATCCCGAGCAGCGGAAGGCTGCCGAGAATGCGCCCCAAATTGCTCGTCTGAGGCGGCTCACATGAAAAGTCAGCGCTCAGAAGTACGACTGTAGCTCGCCTCTCCTCCGCACGTCGAGGGTCGCGCAGTGGAAGGAGCCGCCGAAGGGGGCATAGTTGGCAAACGAACAGGGGATTGGCTCGAAGCCCCAGTCCTTGAGCTTCTTGATGAGAGACTCCTGCAACCGCTCCACGATGACTCGCTTCTCGTCGAGCATCAACACATTGATGCTGAGCCATCGGCTGCACATCGAGGGGATGCGCCACGGGACGGGGTTCGGTTCGGGGGCGATGAGGATGTCCCACGAGGCGAACATCGGCGGGAGCCGGCTCGGATCAATGTAGTCCGGATTGACTAGCAGCTTCCCCGGTGCGAGCGGCATAAGGCTCGAGTCGATGTGCATGGGCTGGCGACAGCGGGTCTCGAGCAGGGTGATGCGGAACCTGTCGCCGAGGTGAGTCCGGAGCCAGTGAATGCCGGACTCGTTCGTCACGTTGCTACGAATGCCGAACAGGTCTCGGCCGCAGCGGACAAAGTCGGCGGCGTCGAAAACGGGCTCATACTCGTTCACGACGAAGGGGATCGGCTCGCCCGCCTCGGGGAGGCGATAGTCGTGGTTGTAGAGCGCATCGACCAGCGCCGGGCGCGGCGCGGTGGTCCACTTTGACCCTCTCGCCGTGTACTCCTTGAGCAGCGGGCGGTAGGCGTCCACCTCGAAGTAACGAGACCGCCAGGCCATCGGCGTCTCGATGATCTCATCGCCGACGACGAGAAGCCCGTCTCTCGGGCAGGCCGCGCAGAAGCCCTTCGACTGCCAGTGCGGCGTCTTGTAGGTGACGGAGAAGTCCGTCACCGCCGGCCGGCGCACGGTGATGCCTTCCGCCTCGAGGATGTGGATGAACTCGTCCAGCTCGCGCTGTGCCGGGCGCACGACAAACTTGGGATAAGGAAGCCCGGCGATCAGCTTATAGATCCTCGTCAGCCTCTGGGGGATGTTGAAGCTGACCGTGAGGTGTTTGGACGGGATCATCGCGCCCTCGAGGCGTCCGACAACGACCTCCTCGAGCGGGTCCCATTCGTTGTAGGAACAAACCGGTGAGCTCGTCACCAATCGTTCTCCGACCGGCCAATCCCTGAGCTTTGCGGCCCGGATCGCTTCCGCCCGGAACTCCTCCCTGTACCGTTTGCTCGACATAGACACCTCCCTGGATCCTCAATATTGCCCGAAAAGGTGTCTACAAAACCAGGGGAAGTCCATTCCGTCTGCGCTTTCTGCAACCGAACTAAGCACTGGTTCCCTGAAAGTCTTTCCGTATAAATTGCATGGGTGGATGTCAGGCGAAAAACCATCCTGGCTTCCGTGAGCCATAAATCAGCCAGTCGGGTTTAAAATACGAAAAGAGAACTTGGCGCGGGGCCAAATTTAATTTTAGTATTGCAATGGTGCCGAAGGGGGGACTCGAACCCCCACGAGTTTCCCCACCATCCCCTCATTTGGCGATTTTCGTTGATAACATTTCCGGGGCGGCCTTATCTATTAGGTAGAGGAGATGGAAGGATGCGGCAGGAACAGGAAATCGGCCTCATCAGGAAGGCAAGGGAAGGTGATACAGCGGCCTTCGGGGAGAATGTCCGCCGGGCGGTCAGGCGCTCGAGAGCGGGTCTGGTTCCTAAGCGATGATGGAGGGCGCGAATGAGGAAAAGGATCTTTTTCATTTGTGGTTCGATGAATCAGACAACCCAGATGCACCAGATCTCCGAGCATCTTCCTGAGTATGAGCACTCCTTCTCGCCCTACTATGTCCACGGCTTTGACGAGATTCTTCGAAGACTCGGTTTGATCGAGTTCACGATCTCAGGGGACAAACTGTCGGGATGCTGCCGGAGGTATCTTCAGGATCATGGCCTCCCCATCGACTACCAGGGAAGGAATCGGCCCTACGACCTGGTGGTTACCTGCTCGGACGTGTACCTTCAGAAGAACATTCGAGACAATAGGATCGTACTTGTTCAGGAAGGGATTACAGACCCGGAATCCATGATGTTCCATCTCGTCAAGCGTTTCCGATTCATTCCTCTCTGGTGGGCGGGTACTTCAACGACGGGTCTCAGCGATGCCTACAGGGCTTTTTGCGTCGCAAGTGAGGGATATCGCGACTTTTTCATCCGAAAAGGCGTGAGCCCCGAGAAGATCGTCGTTACGGGAATACCCAATTTCGATGACTGCAGGCGATATTGCAGCAACGACTTCCCCTATAGGAACTACCTGCTGGCCTGCACGTCGCCGCTGAGGGAGACATTCCGGGGCGATAACCGCAAGGCCTTCATCCGAAGAGCTGTCGAGCTCGCCGGCCGAAGGCAACTTATCTTCAAGCTTCACCCGAACGAAAATGTCGAGCGCGCCACCCGGGAAATCCGCCAGCACGCGCCGGGAGCCATGGTGTTCACGACTGGGAGCGCAGAAGAAATGATCGCGAACTGCGATGTCCTGATCACTCAATTTTCGTCGACTGCCTTTGTCGGCCTTGCGCTCGGCAAGGAAACCTACTCGGACTTCGACATGGACGAATTGCGTCGGCTGATGCCGCTTCAGAACGGCTCGGCGGCCTTCAACATCGCGAATGTCTGCCGCCGTTTTCTCGAACAGGATGGGATGGGGGCATGAACTTGGCCACGACACCCCCGGGGTATGCAGCCGGGTTGATCAACAACATACCCATGGCGTACCAAAAAGGAAGACGCAAACGATAATCAAGCAATTATCTTTTGAAATCAGAAAAATAAAGAATAATTCGCCGGCCCCTTCAAACCACACTGGCATCCTTCGGGATTCCTCTACCGCAGATCATCGTTCCTGGATCAAAAACCCCGCTCTGGGTTGGGGGTTTGGGGGCGAATTTGGATGGGGAGGAGCGGTCTTCTGTTTCCTACCCGTTTGCGGCGGGGATTCCCCAAAGAAAGAACGTTTAGCCGGGTTCGGTTTGCCCCCACAAAAGGCCGTTGTTTGCACGGGGTTTGCAGTCCGTACGGACTTCTGGTGAAATTCCCTCCGTCCAGTTGGTCTAAAACCGGAGGCAGGTCATCATGATACAGTGGCATTATTCGTAACGGAATGAGTCGTGGCGGCAGTCTCTGTGATTGATGGCCATCAACGTGCTGGAGACGACGACCGTTTCTTGCCCTTAGCGGCTCGTCGAACACCACTAAATTCATACGCTTGCCGAGGAGCTCTCTATGCATCCGATGTTTCTAACCGAGGTCGAGCAGAGGAATCCCGCGGGCGCTTACGCTCACCTGATCAACGAGCTGCGCGCAGCGGGCCACCCGGTTCCGCAAATCATGCACCTATTTGCCTACAAGCCGGACCGGACTGATTTTCTGTCACGGTTCACTCAGGGCGTGATGCGCGGGCCTTCTCCGCTACCCGCCGGTTTCCGCGAGCTGATCGCGGCTTTTACCTCCCGGCGTAATGACTGTCTATTCTGAATCGGTTCCCACGCCGCGGTCGCGGCGTCCTTGTTAGGCAATCGCTCCCTGGTCGACGCGGTGTTGCAAGATTATCGAACTGCTCCGATCAGCGATCGGGAGAAGGCACTGTTTACATTCGTCGAGAAGGTAAATCGGGAATCCAACCGGCTTCAGAAGGAAGACATAGACGAGGTGAAGGCTGCGGGCTGGAGCGAGGAGGCATTGTATGACGCCATTACCGTGTGCGCACTCTTCAATTTCTACAATAAATGGATTGACGCCACGGGAGTGAGTGATATGACTGCCGCTGCTTATGCAGTCTCCGGAGAACGGCTGTCAACCTCCGGTTACATACCGCCCGAGACGTCCGCAGGGCACGAATAAGAAAAGGGCTTCACTCAACTTGATGAAAAACAAAGCCCCCGGAGCAGACCTCCGAGGGCTATTGGTGAAACATCCCTTGACGGGAGACCGCATAAGAGAAAGCCGTTGTTTGCACGGGGTTTGCGTTTCCTGCGGTTTCATCCCATTAGCGTGGTACCAGAGTCCGCACGAACGGGCGCTTTTATGCAACCTCTTTGACGACTTCATGCCCGGCATCTCGCCAATTTACGATGCCCGTATCGAGCACCATGATATTGCGGTAGCCGAGTTGTTCCAATAACGACAGGCCCACCGTTGCGCGACGATTGGCGGCGCCGCAATGAATGACCACCGGCCGATCACGCGGAACTTGAGTGGCCGCGCTTTCCGTAATCCGCCCTGCTTCGATGTGTATCGCGTCGGGCATATGACCGGTGCGCCATTCCGCATCGGAACGCACATCAACGACCAGCGGCGCATCGTTGCGTTGCATCCAGGCATGCAATTCGTCCACATCGATAATCCGTGTGCGGGCCGTGGGCAAGCCTGCCGCATGCCAGGCCGCGATACCGCCGTCCAGGTAACCGCGCAGATCGTCATAGCCGATGCGGATCAACTGCCGCGTGGCCTCTTCGCGCTTAACAGGATCGTCTGCCACCAGGATCATCGGCATTCCAAACGGCACGACCCAGCCTCCCCACGTGATCAACGGAGACTCCAGCGGGATCCCGTACGAGCTCGGGATGTGACCGGCCGCAAATTCACGCGGCGGGCGTATATCGACGGCGGCAACGCCGTCGGCCAAGGCTTTCTCCACATCACGCGGCGGCAACGGCTTAAGCACCGGCACCCCTCCCAGCACGCGCGGCCCTCTTCGATTGACTTCGCGCAAGTGGCGATAATACGTGGGATACGACGGCAGATCGCTCAGCGCCATCCGCACAAACTCGTCCTCCGTGAAAACCTGGGTCAGTCGATTCGTATGTCGTTCACGACCGATGGTCGTCGTTCGTTCGTTCGAGGTCGGTGCGGCGCAGAACGATCCGCCGCCGTGCGTGGGATAAACCTGAACCTCATCCTGAAAGCGCAGCAGCTTGTCGTGCAGCGTGTGATAGAGCTGCCGCGCCAGCGGCTCGCTGAAATCGTGACCAAGCAGATCGGTACGGGCCGCGCCGCCGACGATCAACGCACCCCCGGTAAAGATCGAATGGGGCGCGGCAGATCCGGCCGGCGTCACGGTGAAACTGATGTGTTCCGGCGTGTGGCCTGGAGTGGCCAGCACACCGATCGATATATCGCCGAGCGAAAAAGTGTCCCCCTCGTGGAGAGGCATATGATCGAAATCCAGAGCGGCCTTGGCACTCGCGCCAATGCAGAACGGTTTGGTCACCCGCGCTGCTAACTCACGTGCACCGGAAACAAAGTCGGCGTGGAGGTGCGTGTCGAAGGCATACGCCAATCGGAGGCCCATCCCCTCGGCGACCTGGAGATAACGGTCCACATCCCGTTGCGGGTCGATGACGGCGGCCCTTCCGGTTTCCGTTGAACCGATCAAATAGGACGAATTGCCGAGTCCTTCATCGACGAACTGCTTGATGAACAGATCGGGTTGCTTCATGGCCCCCTCCTACAAGACCAGGAACCACCGTGCTGCTGCATTCGTTACCGCTGCATCATGCCAGCGCGCGAGCCCTCCACTTCCGCCCGATGTCCCCCTTTCTAGGTTAGATGGGTCCCGAAATATCCCCGTTTCGTCCGCTCGAAAAATGGCCGGTTTAGCCAAGGACACGTCCGGGAGGAAGGTGTTCATACTGCAAGGGGTTCCCCGCGTCAACAGCATCCCTGAATTACCACTTTTTCACCCCGATAAAGCCCGTTTTTTGCGCGGGGTTTGCAGTCCGTGCGGTTTCAAACGGATTTCTTTTGCGCAGATGGAGGGTTCAGAGGGCAAGTCATCATGGCGATCCCCATACCCAATAGCGCTTACTATGTCGCCGACGGCGCTTGTGGTGTGGGTAGAGCAACGGGAGGTGAAGAGATGCCCGACCTACGGGATAGGTTCCTCGTCAATATAAAATCTTTCGATATGTGCTGAATGCGAGTCTGTCTTGGCTCCCCAGGCAGTGCGAATTTGGGCGCTGGTGAGTCGCGGTCCGAATCCCTTTAAACAGTCCGTGAAAAGTTTGCGCGCAGGGAGAAGAAGGCGAATCAGATCTTCCCGGCCTTGACGGTCTCCTCGGGAGGTTTTGCTTTCCGGAACGCAACGTACAGGAGCAGGTCGTAGGCGATTTTCATTCCCGCGCCGATCATGATAGGTATCCCCAAGGATACACCCTGCATGAGTGCCCCGGCGAACGACGGGGCCACCGCCCAGGCCCCCACACGAACCAGGTGGGTCACTCCCGACGCGACCGTGCGTTCCTCCGGCCGGACCACGGCCATGACGTAGGATTGGCGCGTGGGGACGTCCATTTCCACCAGCCCCTCCCGCAGCAGGAACAGGGCTGCCGCAACCGGAAAACTCGGCGCAAACGCCACCGTCAGAAGAAAAACGCTCGACGGGATGTGGGTGAAGACCATCGTATTTACCAGACCGATCCGTTTCGCGAGCCAGGCGGCGCCGAGGTGGGATAAGGCGTTGAGACCCCGGGCCGCGAAGAACAGGACCGCCACGGCCCCTTCCGTGATGCCGAACCTCCGGTAGAAGAAGTAGGAGAGCAGGGAGGAGACGAGAAATCCGCCGGCCAGCGCATCCACGGCGAAGAGGGACGAGAGCCGGAAGAGGATCCTGCGGGTTTCCGGAGTCACCGGCACCTTCTTTTGCGCCGCCGGTGCTTCGACGACCGGGGAGAGGCCCAGGTACAGGACGGCCGTGAGGAGGATGAACGTGGCGGCTAGCCCCACGGCGAGACGGAACGAGGTGATCTCGCCCACCGGGAAAACTGCCCGGAAGAGATACGGCGCACCGGCGAGAAGACTTCCGATGGCGTGACCGGCGTCTTGGAGGACGTTGTTCCAGGCAAAGGCCCGCGTGCGCGTCTCGTCCGTAGTCGTCGCAGGGAGAATCGCCTGCTCCAGGACGAGCGCCGCGCCCCGGTCCCGGCCCATCCCGTTGAGCATCCCGAGGAATGCCGCGGCAAGGATTGTGGAGAAGGTGGATGCTACGGCCGCCGCGAGGCCGCCAACCGCTCCGAACATCGCGATACAGACCAGCGCCCTCTTCCGGCCGAATCGATCTCCGGTAAGCGTGACGAGGAGTGTCGCACAGGCCCCACCGGCCAGACCGGCACCGATAACGTATCCGATCTGCGCCGCGTTGAACCCGAGTTTGGCGAGATAGATCCCGAGGAGGACACCGATCAGCCCCGTGGAGAGTGCGCGCAGAAACGCCGTGACGTAAAGGAGGAGAAGGTCGCGGATGGGACGGGCTGGAGACATGGTCCTGGGGCTCTCACCCATCAAGCGGCCTTGTGTTTTTCCCTCTCCAGGCAAAATGCGTAAAGAGCGTCGTACATCGGACTCTCCAGCGCGATCTTCCGTTGGTCGTCCCGGCCGTGAAGCAGGGAGAACCCCTTCGCGATCGCCTGCAGTCCGTACCCCTCGGGAGCGGTGTCGATGTCCCCGTCCACGTCCGCCGCGTGGACGATCCGGGCGAGTTCGACAAGAGCCGGGTCGTTCCCGAGGCCGTACTTGTGCAGGATGCTCTCGAACGAACAGCGCCCGTCTACGTGGCCCAGTTCGACGCCGGGAACGTCGTAAGGGATGGCTCCCTCCCGCCGCGCGACGGACATGACCTGATCGGCCGGAACAAAGAGGAATTCCGCCCTCGGATCGACGAACTTCCGGATGAGCCAGGGGCATGCGATCCGATCCTCCTTCGCATCTTCTCTCGTGATCCATTTCATGGCTCCCGCCCCGGACTGGACAAATTTTGGCTGTCTCATCCATTGAGATGCCAAGTCCGTCGGCTGGGTGCTTCGGTTCATGGGCAGGATGAATCCGGGCACTGGTCGCGATCCCAAGGAGAAGTTCACACCCGCCGAAACGGGAAAACTCAAAGATCCTCCTGGAACGGCACCTCCGGCGCGTCGTACCACGATGCGAAATCCATGGGGTGGTGGGGAGTGAGCCCACTCTCGTGGAGGAGATCGTCGATGGCCCGGTGGGCATAGGAGAGGGCGTTATCCAGCAGCAGGAGAAGGCCGGGAGAATCCTCCCGGGGGTCGGCGGAGAGATAGGCCTCGCGGGCCTTGGCCAGATCGCATCGCGCCGACGGGAGTTCCTTTCCGGCGAGGATGTCGCCGATGGCGCTCAGGTGACGTCCGATCTGATTGTATGCCCGCCGGATGTCCGGCTGCGTGGCCTCCACCTTTCTCCAGGGACCGAAATAGATCTGGTCATGTCCCGCTCGAAGTTCGGCGAAGGGCAGGCTCAGGTACGGGCAGGGGATCTCCCCGCCGGAACTGCTCGTCCTCTTCCCGGGACCGTAAATCAGTTCCGCCTTGCAGGCAGAACATATGGCACGTGACCACGGCATGGGATTCGGCCTGCGTGCCTTCCCGGACGGGCCGGGACGCCGGCCGGCCCTCCTTTCCTTTGTCTGATTTCCGTGTATCACTCCCGCCGTTCCGCGGCCTTGACCTAGGTCAATCCGTAGCGAGGAGAGGGTTCCGGTGATGGCAAAGGGGGGAAGCGGAGGGCCATGCGGCGGCGCGGTGCGATATATTACGGGGAGCACAATATACCTTGCCATCAGACCGCCGCATACCGGACTGAATCTTTGTGAAAATAGCGGCTGACAACATCGGGTTGGCGTTGGCGACCACGGAGGAAGCCCCGCATGGCCGAAACCAGTTCCGACGGGGATCCGGCACGTCGACGGCCAACGGCATTGCTTTTCACGTCCTGGTTGAGCATCTCATCGGGGTTGAGGTCGGGGCTGTAGCTGGGCAGGCGGAACAGTTCGATCCTCTTGGCATGTGCGCTCACCCATCGCGTGACGCGTGCGGCCCGGTGAACCGGATGGCCGTCCACGATCAGGAAAACCTTCCGCGGAACCTGGCGGACCAATCGTTTGAGGAAGTTCAGGAACACCCGATCCTTGAACCGCTCGCGGAAGACCATGAAATTCAGGCGACCCCGGTTGGTGATGGCGGAAATCATGTTGCAGCCGAACCTCTGTCCTGTTCCAGGGATGACCGGCGTCTGCCCCCGGCGCCCGGAAGACCGCCCCGCCACATGGTCGGAACGCACCCCCATCTCGTCTCCCCAGTAAATCTCGGCTCCCTCCCGCTTTGCCCGCGACCGGATCGCCGGGTACTCCTCGTCCAACCACCGGCGCACCCGCTCCGGGTCCCGCTCAAAGGCAAAGACGCGCCGGCTTCTGCGGGGTAAACCCCCACTGCGCCAGATAGCGCCCCACCGTCCAGACCGACAGCGGGATGCCGAACCGATCCTTTATCAGGCGCCCCACGGCTTCCCGCGTCCACAGATAGAACGGAAGTTTCAACTGGTCCGGGGTCCGATCCGTGATCGTACGGACGATCTGGGCCGCCTGCCAGGGAAGCAGCGTGCCGCCCTTCGGACGTCCCCGCTTCTTCGCCTTGAGCGACCGAAGGCCTCCGCGTCGATGAGCCTTGACCCAGAGCCCGACCGTCTGCCGGGGAACTCCGAAGATCCCGGCCACCTCGACCTGGGTGTGCCCGGCCAGAACCGCTTTGACCGCCCGGATGCGGAGGCTTTCCTGGGCCGAAGGAGAGAGTGTGCGCGTGTCGGTTTTCATGCGTCAAGCGTACACCATCCGTTACCATAATGCAATATATATTATGCTCTGATTAATAACGAAAAAGGCGTGAGAGCAGTTCGGTTCAATTTGAAGCGCGGCGGCTCGGAGTCGGTCGAACACTTGGAGGCATTTGCGCGGCGAGTCCATGATCTCGTCGGTTGGCATGTCGAACTTTACGTCGAATCACGCGAGCTTCACGAACTGCAGGAAACGCTGCTGCGCCTTCCGGCCGTGAGCATAGATCATCTTGGGCTGTCAAAGGAGGGTTTCCCGACATTGCTACGGCTTGTGGAAAAAGGAGTGAGGGTGAAGGCCACGGGGTTCGGACGCGTTGATTTCCCGGTTGCCGATGCACTCCGGGCCATTCACGCCGCGAATCCACATGTCCTCATGTTCGGGACTGACTTGCCGTCGACGCGCGCGCCGCGTCCATTTGAGACGCGCGACATCGTGCTACTTGTTGACGCGCTCGGGGATAAGGGGGCGGAGATGGCACTTTGGCTGAACGCGGTCAACTTTTATCGGCTCTCAGGAAATGTGGTCTAACGGCTTGAAGCTGACGGCCCGCCTGCGATAAAAGGCCTGAGCATCTCTCATCTGAAGCGGAGCGTCACGCGACCTTCTGTTTCCGCTTGTGGGATGAGACGACTATTTTGACGCGGACTCCCGCACGCGAGAGCATGTCGATCAGGGTATCGATGCTGAAAAGATTGATCTTCCCCTTGAAAAGATCGCTGATGCGGGGTTGAGTGACCCCAAGCAATCTTGCCGCTTCGGCCTGTTTCAGACCCTTTGCCTTGATGACCTTGCAGATGTCGATCATCAGATCCGACCGGATCTTGAGGTGCTCGGCTTCCTCAGGGGGAAAGCCAATGTCCTTAAAGACGTTCCCGCTGGAACGGGTCAGTTTCATCTTCATACAGCACCTGCCTTCCTTGCGATTATCGTTGCGCCTGGCGGTCCCGAATCAATTGGCCGTAACGTCTCCTGGCCAACTCGATGTCTTTCTTCGCGGTCTTCCTTGTCCGTTTCTGAAACGCATGGAGCACATAGATCGCTTCGCGGAACTTGGCGATGTAGAACACGCGGTGTTCGACCCCCGTGTGAATCCGAAATTCGGTGACGCCCGCGCCAACACTCGGCATCGGTTTCCAGTCGTGTGGCTCCAATCCTTCCTGAACAAGGCGAAGGCTCTGTCCGGCGAGGCGCCGTGCATCTTCCGGAAACGCCCTGATATCCTCGAGAGAGGTTCCCGCCCATATGATCGGTTTCGCGGACACGTCGCAGTATACAAAACTTTGTATGCGCCGTCAATTGCCGCCTGACGGGTTTGCAACCGGCGGCTCCGGCAACTTCTCGCTGCCGGCCCGCACCTGAACCGGGGCGTCAATCGCTGTAGTCGAGTTCAAACGCTCGATCCCTTCCCATAAGGACCGGCGACATGAGGCGAAAGGTCGTTTCCCCCAGTCCTCGCCGCCTCCGAAAATAATCCCGATCCGTCCTGACCCTGTCCCCCAAAACGCGGGAAAAGGGCCTTTTCCTTTATAGGAGCCCAGCCAACCGGCCGCGGAAGAATTGCCTTGATTCGGGGTACCCCCCGAGGGAGGAGTGTCACTGTCAATGGGAGGGAATCACAATGAAATACAACACGTTAGGGGGTGCCAGGCAGATGGAAAAGAAGAGCGGATATTCCGCGGGGCCCTTTTCGGTCGACGAAATCGGGTTCATCCAGATCGCCCCGGCGAAGGTCCTGGCGGCGGTCGCCCGGGGGGAGATCGACTTGAACCGGATCGCCAGGGAGGAGTTGGCGTCCCGGGGCCTGGGCTTGCGCGGCGAGTGGGTGGGATTCAAGGCCGCCCGCAAGGTCCACGGGGTTGCGGGGCAAGTAGAAATGGCGAAGGTGAAAGATGAAAAGTCTAACGAACAGATCATCCAGAAAATCGCGGCGGACCACCTCTTCATCGATACCCTCGAAACCCGCAACGCTGACAGTCTTGATTTTCACGAGGTGAGCGTTTGGGGCATCAAGAGCGCATTGCAGGCCGCCTTCGACGCCGCCCGCGCGAAAACGATCCGCGAGCGTGGCCTTCGTGCGAAGGTCGAGCGGCACAAGTAGGAGAACCGTTTTAGAAACAAATCTTTCAAAGGAGGACCACCATGGGTGACAAGGCGTACCACATCCCTCACGGGACGGAAGGGAACAAGACGGTCTGCGGACGGCCGATCGAGGTAGGCGGCCGTCCCCAGGTGTTGCTCACCACCAATGCCGAGAAGAAGAAGGGCACCGTATGCGGGCGCTGCAAGGCGCTCAAGGCCGGCCAGGCGCGGACGGAGAAGGTCGCCGCCAAGCACCGGAAGATCCGCGAGGCGGCCCCCGCCCAGAAGAAGGAGCGCACGCCCGGGAAGCGGCAGCCGGCGCTCCTGGCCCTCGGGAAGCGGATGCCGGTCGAGCTCCGGGTCACCTTCAAGGGGAAGGAGTACCTGGCTGCGGTGAACCCGGACGGCACGATTATCGGGGAGGGCCATGAGCAGCCCTTCAACTCCCCCTCCCGCGCGGGCAAGGCGATCACCGGGCGCGAGGTCGACGGGTGGACCTTCTGGAGCTACGAGGTCCCCGGCAACGGCCGGAAGAAGCTCAACACGCTGCGGAAAGAGGGCGAATAGGAGCCAACGTGGCCAAGGCTAAAAATGCTGGCGTGAACGGGCAGGTGACTCGAGTCGCCTTCTATACCCGCATCTCGACGGACGAAGACCACCAGAAATACTCCCTCGGAGCCCAATCGGAACGGCTGGAGGCCTTCTGCAAGGCGCAATACGGGGACGACTGGCGGCTCCACAAGCTCTACTGGGACACCGAATCCGGAACCCGCATGAACCGGCCCGGGCTCGAAGAGATGCTCTACGACGCCGGGGCCCGGGCCTTCGACACCCTCCTCGTTTTCCGGGTGGACCGACTGTCGCGCAAGGTCCGCGAGCTCGCCCAAATGGTGGACGAGCTCACGAAGAACGGAGTCGCGCTGAAAAGCATCACCGAGCCGTTCGATACCGCCAACGCCGCCGGAAAGATGATGCTCCAGATGCTGGGCGTCTTCGCCGAGTTCGAGCACGCCACCATCGTCGAGCGGACAAAGGTCGGGATGGAAAAGAAGGCCAAGACCGGCAAATTCGTGGGTGGAAACGTTCCCTACGGTTTCTTGCTCGACCCGGAGAAGGGGCTCGTCATCAACGAGGACGAGGCGCTCATCGTCCGGAAGATGTTCCAGATGTACGCGTTCGGCCGGGAGGGTGTTCATACGATTACCCATAAGCTGAACGAGGCCGGGCACCGCAAGCGCAGCGGTCACATGTGGGACAAGCGGGTGATCCTCCATATCATCAAAAACCCGGTTTATATCGGCAAGATCCGCTGGCGCGAGGTGATCTACGAGGGAAATCACGAACCTATCATTTCGGAGGTTCTCTTCAACAAGACCAAAGAACTCATGAAGGAACGAGTGGAATCCTTAAGCGGCCGCCGGTTCGACAACGGGGAAGAGCGTCTGTTAGCCGGCATCATCCATTGCGCCTCCTGCAAAAGCCACATGGTTGGTGTGAGCACGCGAAAAAAGGACCGGAAGTTCCCCTACTATCTCTGCAACAAGCGCTGGAACACCCGCTCCTGCGTCCAGGACTACGTACGGGCCGACATCCTCGAAACGGCGATTATCCAGGATATCAAGGCGATGTTTCGGGATGAGCAGTTCATGGCCCGGATCTGGGAGGAAGCCAACAAACGGCTTGGGGCCGAGAAGCCGGATCTTGAGAAGGAGATCGCCCGGATCGAGGGACAGATGGCCAAGACCCGGGTAAAGATCGATCGGTACTTCGAGGCTTTTGAAAACGGAACGATGAAGCCGGACATCTGTAGCCAGAAGGTCAAGGATCTTAACGCCACGTTGGAGGCGCTAGGGGGCGAAAAGAGGGAACTGGAAGCCCGAAGGGAGCGGCTGGAACTGCCGGCGATCGACAGGGAGATGCTCTCACGGCTCGTCGACAAGTTCGAGGAAGTATTGGCGGAAGGGACCAACCCGCAAAAAAAGCACCTTCTCCGCCAGTTGGTGAAAAAGGTGCTTATCCATGATCGGCGCACGATCGAAATCTGGTACGGGTTACCGAACCAGGCCTCGGTTCGTACACCGGGACATTTGGCTCCCCGGGCAGGACTCGAACCTGCAACCTAGTGGTTAACAGCCACCCGCTCTGCCGGTTGAGCTACCGGGGAACGAAAAACGACAGAGATGAACTATAATCCTGAGTCCCGCACGGCGTCAAGCGGATTGGAAGGGGGAGCGGCCTCCGGGGGATCCGGCATCGCTGCCGCCGACGGCCGGGAATCGACCTGCCACTCGGGGCCCTTCGGCTGCGTCGGAAGACCCCGGGCCACCCACTCCTCGAAGCCGCCGTGGAGGACGCTCACCCGGTCGAAGCCCCTCCTGATCAGGATCCGCGCCAGACTGGCGCTGGTGGCTTCACTCGGTCAGGTGCAGTAGAAGACGAGGTCCCGGTCCCGGGGAAGGTGGTGGGCGAAGCGATGGAAGGTGGCCGGGCGGAGCCGGAACGAACCGGCGATCATCTGGTCCCCATGGTCGTAGTACTCGTCCCGGCGGAGATCGAGCACGACGGGCGTGTTCTCTCCCTTCATCCTCTCGTGAAGGTCATCCGCATCGATGCGGGGCGCCGCGTACCACTTCACCAGGAAGACCCGGTAGCCGACAGCCCAAAGGAGGTAGGCGACCAATCCGGCGGCAAGGACCCACACCATTCCCCCCTGGATGGTGCGGGCCGACCCGGCGATCTCCAGCCCGAATGCCCGCCCGAGCCCCGTTCCGGCCGCAGCCCAGAGGAGAGCTCCCAGGGAATCGGCGAGCAGGAACAGGGAGAACGGGACAGCGGCGATCCCCGCCAGCGGCGGCATGACCGCATTGACCCCCGGGAGGAACTTCGCCAGGAGGATCGTCACCGCCTTCCTGCGATGGAACTGGTCCACGGCGCTCTCGACGCACACGTCCGGGTTCAGGGAGATCCTGCACAACGTGAAGAGCACCCTCTTCCCCCGCCGCCGCCCCAGGTCGTACCAGATCCCGTCGGCTACGACCGCCCCCAGGACCGCCCCCGCCACCAGGACCGGCAGGGAGGCCTGCCCTGCGGCGGAAAGCGCCCCGGCCAGGACGAACACCGGGAAGGCGGGGAAGGGGGCGCCGATGTTCTCGAGAAAGCTGAACAGGAACATCGCCGCGCCGCCGTACTGCGATATGAAGAGTGAAAACCATTCCACCCAGGCGCTCCTGTACGAAACCAGACGGTATTGGAAATATAGATGTGTCCCGCCCTCCCCCGGATGCCGGGAATCGTCATTCTCCCCGTTCCCGGAAAGGGCGAGGCAAATAGTCCGCGTTCGGGACTATCCCGCGGAGGCGAGGGCGTTCCGGAAGGTGATGTACCCGGAGGCGAAAAGGAGCGCAACGCCCAGGAAAAAGGGAAGGGCGGAGAAATCCGTTGGGATCTGCGCGCCGTACCCGATCTTCCGCCATTCCAGGATGTAGGTCGCGACGATGACGGCCATACCGCCGATCCCCGATGCCCAGCCCCAGGTACCGGGGGAAAAGCGCGCCTCTTCCGGCGCCCGGAGGAACAGGGAGGAAAAAACAATCATCCCGGCGCAAAGGAGCAGGACGGACCACACGGGACCCACCCACGGCAGCGGAATGAGGAACAGGACGTCCCAGTCGCCGATTCCCGCAGGCCAACCGATCGTCACGAAGAGCCAGAGGTAATAGAAGATGTCCCAGACGGCGAACGTCAGCAGGAACGCGCCCATCCGCCGGAGGCCGCCCCGGACCGACAGGATCGCGACCGAGACGAGCATCACGATGGTGGCAGCCTCCCTGCCGACCTCCACGGCGAGCAGGGCCGGAGGGATCTCCTTCATCGGGAAGATCGGCCCCTCGCCGACGATCTCCCGGAGGTAGACAACCACTGCGGCCTCGACGAAGGCCATGGAAACGGCAAAGGCGACGAGACAAGCGACCTTTCCCCTCATCGTCCTGTTGCTGCCTCGCCCCGCAGGACGGAGCAGGTGGAAGAGGCCCGCGCCACCGTCTTCCCTTCCGCGTTTACGACGTCGCACTCCACCATCCCGACCGTCCTCCCCCGGTGCGCGACCCGCGCATTCGCGGTCAGTTTTCCCTCGAACACGGGGCGCAGGAAGTTGATCTTGAGCTCCAGCGTGGTGAACGACTCCCCCGGTCCGAGAGTGGAAGCGAAGGCAAACCCCATCGCGGCGTCCGCGATGTCGCATAGGATCCCTCCATGGACGGTCCCCATCGGGTTGTGGTGCTTCCTGCCCGCCTCCATCTCGAAGAGCGCCATCCCCTCTCCGAAGGAAACCGGAAGGAACCCCACCAGATCGGCGACCGGTGCCTCCCAGGAACCTTGTCGCAACCGGTCGGAAAACGACTCCTTCATCGCCCGTGCCCTCCGGCGGCCGCGGCCGGCTGCGGAACAGCCGGGCCACCCTGTTATTTGACCCACATCATATCAGGAGGATACCCTGGGGGGAGGCAGGACGCGGGCGAAACCGATGCCGCGCACGGGGAAAAGCGGAATCCGTTACCGGCTCCCCGTTTCGGAGTCATCCTGCAGATAGAGCTTTCGGGCGATCCGTTTTCCCTCCCCCGTCAGGAACTTCCCGTCGACCAGCGCCCGGATCTTTCCCGCACCCATCTCCGGGGCGACCTCCCGGAGGTTCACGAGGAAGTCGGCGTCCCACAGGCAGGCGAACTCCTTCGTCGCAATCTTCCCGGGAGTGTGATGGTGGGCGATCAGTACCTTGACCGCCGCGATCTTCTCCGCCGGCACGCCCAGATCCGCAAGTATCTTTCCCGCGATGGGAGGTCCCAGCTTTTCCTGGTAATGCCCCGCGCTGCTCCCGTACATTTCCTCCGCCGGCTTGATCCCCACGTCGTGGAGGAGGGAGGCCATGGTCACGACCTCCCGGTCGCCGCCTTCCGCCGCCTGGATCCTCAGTGCGTGCGAAGCCACTTCCAGAGCATGCGCGATGCGGCGCGCATCCGTTCCGAAGAACCGTTCCATTTCCTTTCGGACCGTTTCGTACATCCCCCCCCCGTCCTCGGCGTGTCACCGCCGACCTGCCCCGCCCGGTTCACCACCACCGCCACAGGGAAATGATGAGCAGGACGGCAAGCACCAGGGCCAGGTTGAAGTAGGTCATGAAGTAGAAAGCCTTCAAGTGGGTCGGTGTCCTGCGGGCAACCGCCGTTGCCAGGAGTTTGCCGACAAGAGGCGTGGAATCGATCTTCTCCTCCCCGTGGGGAGCCTGTTTCAGCGCATCGGTCAGGTCGAACCCCGCCAGGTGCCTGCCGACGTGGCTCCCCTCTTTCCACAGCCGGCTCCCCGTGGCGTCGTGGATCCGGCCCCCGAAGGCGAAGTACGCCGGCCGCCCCTCCTTCCCGTCGTACCGGGACAGTTCGTCTGCCGTCATGTCCCTTTTCCCCCGGTCGACCGTCCCCTCCCTTTTTTTGAGCCTCGGCCCCACGACAAAAGTGACGACCACCGCGGTGCCGGCCATGATCAGGAAAATCACGATCTTCATCGTCAGGAGGATGCCGAAGCGGGTGTGGAAGAGATCCCCCGGGGACCTGACCCGCAGCACGGTCAGGACGACCCCCGTGAGGGCCATGAGAATGATTGATCCCCACCCGACAAAAAGCTCCCCTCGCGGCAAGCCGTGCGCCGCATAGGAAGGTTTGAGAAGCAGGTGCACGTACAGGATGGTGCCGAACCACAGCACCGCGATGAACAGGTGGAGAAAACCGGCGACGAACCGGACCGTGTGCCGCCAGCGGGAAGGTTCGGCAACGGGTTGGCCGGCCGCGGCGCGCTCCCGCCGGAACGCCTCCCCCTCCGCCGTCAATTCCCCCCCGCCCGAAGGGTCGAGATGGCAGGCGCCGCATCCCTTCCCCGTTTGCGCCGCGTACCCTTCCGTGCCGGATCCGCGGGACGGGAGAAAGGCCAGGGCGCAGAACACGGAGAGGAGGGCGAGGGCGACCCTGCCGCGCGACGGGAAGCTCGCCCTCCCCTCCCTGGTTACTTGGACCGGTCCAGAAGCGACGTCCCGAAGAGCAGCCACAGGTAGTCCTCCTGCTTCCGGATGAAGAGCTTCCCCCCTCCCGCCATGTTCTCCCCGGCAAGCTGCCCCTGTTTGATGGCGCTTCGCCACCCGAAGTTGATCCGGCTCCGGCCGCTGGTCCTGTCGACCAGTTCCGCGCAATCCCCCGCCGCGTAGATGTTTCCGATGAAGGTCCGCAGGTAGTCGTCCACGATCACCCCCGTGCCCACCTTGACCCCGCTTCCTTCCAGGAATTGCGTGGAAGGAAGACGCTCGGTGGCCACCACGACCATCCCGCAGCGGATCTCCTCGCCGGAGGAGGTGCACACGAGGGCGGTTTCCCCATCGGCTTCCGCCACGCTCGCGATGTCGGTCCCGTCCTTGAGCAGTACGCCGCGGTTCTGGATCTCGTTGATGACGCTCGCTTCGAACTCCCCCGCGATCGGGTTGCCGAACCGGGGCTGGCCCGGCTTGAGCCAGATCACATCCTGACCCGCCTTCCGCAGTACCCGGCACGCCTCGATCGCAAGGTAGCCCGGTCCGTACACGACCGAGACGCCGGGCCGGTTCGCGCGGTCCCTGATCCGCCGGGCGTCGTCCAGGGAGTCGAACGGCAGGATCGAGCCGAGAGGTTTCTTAAGGGGAACGGGCAGGATCGGCTTCCCGCCCGTGGCCACGAGGAGGAAGTCGTACCCCTCCTCGGTCCCGTCTTCAAAGATCACGCGGCTACCTCCCGGGTACACCTTCCGGGCACGCTTCCCTTTCCGATACTCGATTTCCTTCGGGCCAAGGTCCTCCCCCTGCGGGTCGGCCAGGGCGGAAAGGTCCGTGTCCCCCGAGATGAAATCCGGAAGAAGCGGTCTCAGGTAAGGCGACGCGCTCTCCTCGGTCGCGATGACGATCGCGGCATCTTTTTCCCGTTTCCGTACGGCTTTCGCGGCGGCGATCCCCGCCGGCCCGCCTCCCAGTATCAGGTAGCGCATGATCTTCCTCCGTGGCCGATGGCGGCGCGGTTTTCCTGCCGGGGGCTCAGTGCGCGTGCTTGCCGGCAGGTGCGGGCTCGGGGTGGCGGCGCGACCCGCCCCCCACGTCGCCCGCGCCGTGGGCGATCGGCGTCGTCGCATCGACGTAGAGGCGCTCGACGAAGTGCAGGTACGGCACGTACGCCTGGACGTACTCCCGGCCCGCTTCCATGCTCTCCCCGGCGTGTTTCTTCCTCTCCATCGCCTCGACGTAATATCGATGGATCCCCTCGTGGATCTTCTCCTCGATCAGCGCAAGCATAGGCTTCGGGTTTCCCGTCTCGAGCGCCTTGTCCGCCGCGGGGATGGCGGGCCCCAGGTCGAGACCCGCGGGTTTCAACCCGGTGAACGGCGCACCCTCCGCCTCGCGGTGCACGCGCACCAGCGTCTCGAAGAAGTACCGGTCCGCCAGCTCCTTCTCCTTCGCCCCCCTCCCCCGGACCGCCGACGTGAGGTCGAAGGCCTCCCGGATCCCGCCTTCCTTCTCCTTGGCCACCCAGGGCAGGATGAGGGTCACGTCCCCTTTTTCGAGGGCCTTCTTCGCAAGGATGACGACCGGCCCGTCCATCGTGTCGCAATGGGCGAGGGCGCTCCCCGCCGAAATCCACGTCAAGAGGATGATCGCCGCCGCGAGGCCTCCAAGCCTTGCCATCCCGCTCATGTTCCCCTCCTTCCCCGCACGGTTTCCCGGGGGTCTGTCGGTGGATCCCGACGACGCCATTTTCGTTCGTCGCCACCCTCTTGGGATTGATCCTTGTCAATATATTGTCCCAAAAGCACCTCCCCGTCAAAACCTCTCCCTGCCGCCGGTTACGACATCGTTTTGCGGAACCTGCGGGTCGTGAACAGGAGCGTCACGAGCCCCATAGCCAGGAGCGCCGCCATCTGGGGCCACAGCGTCCCCGGTCCGGCCCCTTTCAGGAAGATCCCCCGCAGGATGACCAGGAAATACCGCAACGGGTTCGCGTAGGTCATGTACTGCACGAGGACCGGCATGTTCGCGATGGGGAACATGAAGCCGGACAGAAGAACCGCGGGGAAGTAGAACAGGAAGACGCTCATCATCGCCTGCTGCTGCGTCCGGCTCACGGTGGAGATGAACAGGCCGATGCCGAGCGTGGTCATGAGGTAGAAGGTCGTCGCCACGAGGAGCAGGAGGAGGTTCCCCCGGATCATTCCCTTTGGCGCCTCTCATGCCGGCAGTTCGAAATCCCCCCGGGCGATCCTCGCCGCCATGTCTCCGTGGTCGGCCTCCGTGGGAGGCGGGGAGACGACGTGGAGGATGACCATGTCGGTCTTCGCCTTCACGCCTCGCGCCACCTTGCGCGGGACGACGACCAGGTCCCCTTCCCGGACGTGGCGGCGCTTCTCCCCCGCCACGACCTCCCCCTCCCCGGACAGGATGTAGAGGACCACGTGGACATCGGGCGTGTGGACGGGGATGAACTGTCCGGCCTTGAATGCAGCCTGGATGACCTTCATCTCCGGGCTCTCGAACAATGGCTTTGCCGCAAACCTGGCCGGATCGAACGATACCTTCTCCTTGGGTCGGGCGAACACGGGCGCGGTCATCGTCTTTGCCTCCTTCTTGCGGCCTTTCTTGCGTTCCCTCCGGTTTCCCCCGGGATCCCGCCGGGGGACGGCGCCAAGGCTTTCCCCCGGTAAGCACGGGCCGCCTATAGCCATTTCCTCTTGCGGAAATGGTAGAGCATCCCCGCCACCGTGATCGCCATGACCAGGAGTACGAACGGGTAGCCGTACCGCCAGCCAAGCTCCGGCATGTTGAGCGGGGAGGCCTCCCGGTCGAAATTCATCCCGTAGAGCCCGGCAATGAAGGTGAGCGGGATGAAGATCGTCGCCACGATGGTGAGCACTTTCATGATCTCGTTCATCCGGTTCGACACGGAGGACATGTATTCATCGACCAGGCTTGAGGCCATCTCCCGGTAGGTTTCCACCATGTCCATCACCTGGATCGTGTGGTCGTAACAGTCCCGCAAGAAGACCCGGGTCTCGGGCCGGATGAAGCGGGAGTCCTCGCGCAACAGTTCGTTCATGGCATCGCGGGCGGGCCACACGGCACGGCGGACCTCGAGAAGCCTCCGCTTCGACTGGCGGATGTCGCGGAACGTCTCGGGATAGGGGGAGGCCATCACGTGCTCCTCGAGTTCCTCCACCTCGTCACCCAATTTCTCCAGCGTCGGGAAGAAGGAGTCCACGATGCCATCGCAGAGCGAATAGGCGAGGTAGTCCGCCCCCGCCGTCCGGAGCCTGCCGAGCCCTTTCCGAAGGCGGTCCCGGATCGGATCGAACGGGTCTCCCGCCCGCTCCTGAAACGTCACCACGACGCGGTCGGAGAGAAAAAGGCTCACCTGTTCCGGTTCCTCCGGATACCGGACTTCCCGCAAAACGATCAACAGGTGATTCTCGTACCGGTCCACCTTGGGACGCTGGGGGACGTTCAGGACGTCTTCCAGGGCGAGAGGGTGGAAGCCGAACCGGTCTCCCACCGCCTTGACCACCCCGGGGTCGGAAAGCCCCCAGATGTCGAGCCACAGGACCCCGTTTTCCGGGACGGCAAGGGACGGGATCTCTTCCGGGCGCAAGGCCCGCTCCTCGCAACGGTCCGGATCGTACGAAAACATGAAGATCTGCACCGGCACCGCGTCGGCCTCTGCATGGGCCACCAATGTTCCCGGAAGCGTCCCGGGAGGGTGCGACCGTTTGATCCTCTTTTTCCTTTTTCTTCCCATCGGGCCCCCTCCCTTGTTCTTCTTTTCTCTTTATACCAGAGGGCGGGGCAGCAGCCAAAGCGCACCCCCCGTTGCCCGCGCCCCGGAACGCATGGAATAATGAAATGATCCAATATCAGAAAAGATCGAGGAGGTGCGAGGATGGACCATCGGCCGCTGCGGGGCTTCGCCCTATCCTTAGTCGCATTCACCGCGTTGGCCCTCGCGGTGTACGCCTGCGCCGTCAACCCCGTCACCGGGCGGTCCGAACTCTCCCTCGTCTCCTTCTCCCCGGAGGAGGAGGTCGCCCTGGGGGCGAAAGCCTACGGGCCGGCCGTGCAGCAGCAGGGCGGCTTCTACCGGGACAACGCCCTCGAGGCGTACGTCCAGGGCGTCGGGATGCGGCTGGCCGGGGTGTCGCACCGCCCCGACCTTTCCTACCGGTACCGGGTCCTGAATTCCTCGGTCCCGAACGCCTTCGCGCTGCCCGGGGGATTCATCGTCATCAACCGCGGCCTGCTCGTGGGGCTAAAAAGCGAGGCGGAGCTGGCGGCGGTGCTCGGACACGAGACCGGCCATGTCACCGCGAAGCATTCCCTGGCGGGGTACCAGCGGGCGCTGGCGTCCAACGTGCTCCTTGCCGGGGTGTCGATCGCCACGGGGGGAAGCACCGGGCTGATGGAACTGTCCGGCATCACCGCCTCCCTCGTCAACAACGGCTTCTCGCGGGAGCAGGAGCGCGAGGCCGACTGGCTGGGGATCGACTACATGGTCAAGGCCGGGTACAACCCGGAAGGGGCGGTTCAGCTCCAGGAGTATTTCTACAAGGAGCTGGAAGGGGGGAGGAACCCGATGTTCCTGGAGGGGATCTTCCGCACCCACCCGGTCTCCAAGGAGAGGCTGGAGAACGCCCGGGGCTACATCGCGAAGCGCTATCCGGGCACGGTGAGAAATCCGAACTACACGTTCAACGAAACGATTTTCCTCCAGAAGACCGCGCATCTTCGGGAAGTCCAGAAGGCGTACGACCTCGCCGACGAGGGGGACAAACTGCTGAAGGAGAAACGATACGGGGAGGCGCTTGCCAAATACCAGGCGGCGGCCGCCCGGGAGCCTGCCCAGGCGCCGTTTCCCTCGTCGATCGGCCGCGTGCACCTGATCCGGAAGGAGTACGCCGACGCGGAAAGCGCCCTGCGGCGGGCGGTGCGCCTGGACGACGAGTTTTTCGAGCCGCACCTGTTGCTCGGTGCGCTTCACTACCAGAAAAACGAACACCGCCAGGCGATTCCGGAACTGTCCCGGAGCATGGACCAGCTCCCGACCAAGCAGGCGGCGGGCATGTTGTCGAAGTCCTACGAGGCGGTCGGCGACCGTGAGAACGCCCGGAAGTACGCCGAAATGGCGAAATAGGGCCTTTCATCGATTATAATAGGAGGGTTGTCGCGTTCGAGGCAGGACGGTTTTTGGCGTCGGTGCAGACCCGAAGAGAGGAACCTGCGTGGCCAAGGAAGAATTCATCCCGAAATGGATCGCCTGGGAGGTCACCGGGCGCTGCAACCTGAACTGCATCCACTGCCGCGCCTCCTCCTCCATGGTCTCGCACGACACCGACTTCACGACGGAGGAAGCCAGGAAACTGATCGATGACATCACCTCCTTCTGCAGCCCGGTCCTCGTCCTTTCCGGCGGGGAGCCGCTCCTGCGCCCGGACCTCTTCGAGATCGCGAAATACGGGACCGAGAAAGGCCTTCGGATGTGCATCGCCACCAACGGGACGCTGGTGACCGACGACATCTGCGAGAAGATGAAGGAGAGCGGGATCAAGATCGTTTCCCTGTCCCTCGACGGATCCACGGCGGCTGTTCACGACGACTTCCGCAAGCAGCCGGGAGCCTTCGATGCCACCCTGCGCGCCGCCGGGACGTTCCATCGCAACGGCATCCAGTTCATCGTCAACTCCTCCTTCGCCAAGCGGAACCAGCACGACATCGCGGAGACGTACCGGCTCGCCAAGAAGATCGGCGCCCACGCCTGGTACATGTTCATGATCGTCCCCACGGGGCGGGGGGAGGAGATCATGAACGAACTGATCAGCAAGGAGGATTACGAGGAGATCCTTTCCTGGCACTACCAGATGGAGAAGAACGAGACCGATATGCTCGTCCGGCCCACCTGCGCCCCCCACTACTACCGGGTCCGGCTGCAGAAGGCCAAGGAGGAGGGGCACACGATCCAGCCGAGGACGCTCTCCTTTTCCACGGGCGGGGGAAAGGGGTGCATCTGCGCGCAGACGATCGCCTTCATCGACTCGAAGGGGAACGTCCAGCCGTGCTCCTACTTCCCCGTGGTCGCGGGGAACGTGAAGAAGCAGCATTTCCGGGAGATCTGGTACCGCTCCGAACTGTTCGAATCGCTTCGGGCGTTCGAGAAGTACAAGGGGCGCTGCGGGGAGTGCGAATATCTCAACGTCTGCGGCGGGTGCCGCGCCCGTGCCGACGCCGTTTTGGAGGATTACCTCCAGGAGGAACCGTTCTGCGATTACGTCCCCATCCGCACGAAACGCCGGCTGGCGGCGGTGGTCGAGCAGGGGAAGTCCGCGGCGGCTAAGGACAAGTAACCCGCAACGGAAAAGCAAAGGGACGTTCCTGAACTTTTTGTACAGCCAGGGACGTACCCGGAATTCTCGCTACTTCTTCTTTTGCTGAACGTGTGGATTGCATCCCGGATTTCGTATTAAAAAGAGTAAGAACGTCCCTTTGCTTTGCGTCCCTTTGCTTTGAGAGGTGGAGATGGCGGAGTACCGATTCCTGAGAGCGT
>LDXO01000009.1 GCA_001443455.1 Deltaproteobacteria bacterium CSP1-8
CCTCCGCGCTCGCTCCTGCGCTTGCCCGCCTCGCCTCGGGTCTCCCTTGTCTCGCGACGAAACCCTTCCGGGGACCGGCCCCCTGCAGCGGCGCTCGAATGCCAAGGTATTTGCGAGACGGTGCACTAGGTCATGCCCTCCCTTCCCTCCCTTCTGGCGGGGGCCATGCTCGGGTCCCTCGTGTTCTATGCCTTGCTGGGCGGCGCCGATTTCGGCGGGGGCGTCTGGGACCTGCTGGCCCGAGGGCCCCGCGCCGGCGACCAGAGGCGCCTGATCGCCCATGCCATCGGGCCGGTCTGGGAGACGAACCATATCTGGCTCATCATCGCGATCGTCGTTCTCTTTACCGGGTTCCCACCGGCATTCGCCGCGATCTCCACCGCGCTTTTTGTTCCCCTGACCCTTCTTCTCGCCGGAATCGTGTTGCGCGGAGCGGCCTTCGCGTTCCACGCGTATCATCTCCACGAGGAAACCGGGGCACACCGGTGGAGGACCCTCTTCGCGGGAGCAAGTCTTGTCACCCCGGTCCTCCTGGGGCTGACGATCGGTGCCCTGTCGTCCGGGAGGATCGATGCGGATCCGTTGATCTTCACCGGGGACACCGCGAGCTGGCTCGCACCCTTCCCCCTTTCGGTGGGGGCCCTTACCCTGGCCGCCTTCTCCTACCTGGCCGCGGTCTACCTGATCCTGGAAACGGAGGACCCCGGCCTGCGAAGCGACTTCCGCATCCGTGCCCTCTGGTCGGCAGCGGCCGTCGCCTTCCTCTCCGTCTTCGTCCCGGTGATCGCCGCCGGGGGCGCGCCCGATTTCTACCGGGCGCTGGCCGGAAGCGACTGGTCCGTGGGCGTGATGATGTTCAACGCCACCGCCGCCCTGGGCGCCTATGTCTCCCTGCTTCTCTTTGCCTACCGCATCGCGCGGCTGTGCGCCGCCGCCCAGGTCGCCCTGATCCTGCTCGGCTGGGGTCTGGCCCAGTTCCCGTTCCTCGTCCGGCCGTCGATCACCTTCGCATCGGCCGCGTCCCCTCCCGCCACGCTTCGCCTCCTGCTCCTTTCGCTCGCGGGGGGGGCGGTGCTCCTGTTCCCCGCCGTTTTTCTGCTGATGCGTATCTTCAAGAAGGAAGCCCTGTCCGGCCGGCACCGGCAGAAGACGTGACGGATTTCGAAACATTTCTCGACGAAGCCCTCCCCCCCCTCGGGCTCTTTCCTGCCGCCTGCCGAAGTCGAAACATCCGCCGCCGTGTCCTGAAGCGAATGGAGTCGCATGGCGTCCACGACTTCCACGCCTATCTCGTCCTTCTCCGGCGGGACCCCTCGGAACGGGAGGCCTTGCGATCCCTCCTGACCGTAACGATTTCCCGGTTCTTTCGGAACCGCCGTGTTTTCGAGACCCTTTCCCGCCATGTCCTTTCCGGCCTCGCGGCAAAGGGGAAGCCGGTTCGCGCCTGGAGCGCGGGATGCGCCTCGGGGGAGGAACCGTTCACCCTCCGGATCCTGTGGGAGGAACTCCCGGGACCCAAACCCCGTCTTTCCCTCCTCGCGACCGACGTGGACGGGGCCTGTCTTTTACGGGCCAGGGAGGGGCTCTATGCGGAAAGCAGCCTGCGCGAAGTACCCCGGTCGATCGTGGAAGGGTATTTCCGCAAGGAAGAGGGACGGTTCCGGTTGCGGGAGGGCGTGGTCCGTTCCGTGGAGTTCCGAACCCTCGACCTGTTGGGAAACTTCCCGCCCGGCGAGTTCGACCTTGTCCTCTGCCGAAACGCGGCATTCACCTATTTTACCGCCCCGCGCAGGGTCAACGTCGCCGAAGGGTTCGCCTCGGCCCTTGTGCCCGGGGGATTCCTGGTGATCGGAAGGACGGAGAAGCTCCCCCGGGAGGCCGCCGCGTGGTTCCCCTTTGCCTTCCCGCGGGACAACATCCTCCGTCGAGCAGTCCCTGAACAGGATCCGGGGAGGTGACCGTTCGGCCGTCCGGGGCCCGCCATCCCCTATTCCATCACGTCGCCCAGGTAGGCCGCGCGGACCTTCGAATCGTTTCGAAGCTCGGATGCGTTCCCCGACAACGTGATCGAGCCTGCTTCCAGGACGTACGCCCGGTGGGCGACCGAGAGCGCCATGAAGGCGTTCTGCTCAACGAGCAGGATGGTCGTCCCTTCCTCGTTGATTTCCCGGATGAGTCGGAAGATCTCCCGCACCAGGAGGGGGGAAAGTCCCATCGACGGCTCGTCCAGTAGCACGAGGTCGGGCCTTGCGACCATCGCCCGCCCGATGGCAAGCATCTGCTGCTCCCCTCCCGAAAGAGTCCCGGCCGGCTGGGAGGACCTCTCCTGAAGCCGGGGGAAGAGGGTATATACCTTTCCGATGCTTTTCGCCACTTCCTGCCGGGAGGCCCGTGTATAGGCACCCATCTCCAAATTTTCCAGTACGGTCATGTTGGCAAAAATCCCGCGCCCTTCGGGGACGAGGGAAATGCCCATCCGGACGATCCTGTGCTGGGGAATGCCGACCAGGTTCCTTCCCGCAAATAGGATCTTTCCCGAGCGAGGAGTGAGAATCCCGGATATGGTCTTCAGGATGGTGCTCTTCCCGGCGCCGTTCGCCCCGATCAAAGACACGATCTCTCCCTTTCCCACGACGAAGGAGACATCCTGCAAGGCCCTGAGATTGTCGTAATATACGTTTACTTGTTCAATGGTTAACAACATGTTTTCATCCGTTGTATCATTCCTTGTATTCCCTCACTCGAAGGGCACATCTTCCCCGAGGTATGCCTCGATGACTTTGCTGTTCTCGCGGATCTCGTCGGGGAGCCCACGGGCGATCACCTGTCCGAAGTCCATCACGGCCAGTCGTTGGCACATCCCCATGACCAGCCGCATCTGGTGCTCGATCAACAGGATGGTAAGCCGGAACCTCTCCCTCATCCCGAGGATAAACTCCATCAGTTTTCCCACCTCGTTCGGGTTCATCCCGGCGGCAGGCTCGTCGAGCAGGAGCACCCTGGGTTCCGTGGCGAGAGCACGTGCGATCTCCAGTTTCCTTTGATCCCCGTATGGCAGGCTCCCGGCTATCTCGTATTTTCTGTTTTGAAGCAGGAAGATAGATAATAAGTTCTCAACTTTTTCCTGAATTTCTATTTCTTCGCGGTAGAATCTTCCGGTCCGGCACAGCGCCGACACGGGACCGTACTCCAGGTGGGAGTGGTGGGCGATCCTCACGTTGTCCATGACGGTCAGGTTCCGGAAAAGCCGGATGTTCTGGAAGGTCCTGGCGACGCCTAGGCGGTTGATCCGGTGCGGGGAAAGCCCCACGAGGCTCTTTTCCTCGAACAGGATGGACCCGCCGTCGGGCCGGCAGATCCCGGTCACCAGGTTGAATACCGTGGTCTTCCCTGAACCGTTTGGGCCGATGAGTCCTACGAGTTCCCCTTTTGCAAGGGTAAGGTCCACCCCGTCCACCGCCCGGATGCCGCCAAAATGCTTGGTGAGCCCCCTGATGGCGAGCATCATCGGTACAACCTGCCCCGGAGAAACGGAAACTCCCGGGTACCGAAGAGTCCCTGCGGCCGCAGAAGCATGGTCACGATCAGCAGAACCGGGATCAGTACCCACCGAAGCTCCACGTATCCGGGAGGAAGGACCACCCGCAGGCCCTCCAGCAGGAAGATCCAGCCGAACGAGGCGACAAGGACCCCGCTCATGTTGCCCAGGCCCCCGAGGACCACGATGACCAGGATGTCGATCGACTTGAAAAAGTCGAAATTGCTCGGGTGGAGGAAGGCGTACAGGTGGGCATAGAGGCCCCCCGCCACCCCGGCGAAGGCGCATCCCATCACGAAACCGACCATCTTGTACCGGAAGGTATCGATCCCCATCGTCTCGGCCGCGATCTCGTCCTCCCGGATCGAGATGATCGCCCGTCCGTAGCTGGAGTGGATCGTGTTCCGCACGATCAACAGGGAGACGAGAAGGAAAAAGACCACCCAGGGAACGGTCGTCATCTTCGTGATACCGGTCATCCCCCGGGCACCCCCCAGTTCGGGGAGAAAACTGTCGGCGTTGTCGAAGACCACCTTCATGATGATCCCGAATCCGAGCGTCGCGATGCCGAGGTAGTCCGAGGTGAGCCGCAGGGCGGGCAACCCGATCAGGCAGGCGATAACGGCGGCGGCCCCCCCGCCCGCCAGCAGCGCGGTGAAAAAGAGAACCTGGGATTGGCCCCCGACCGTCTTCATGAGATAGGCGGCCGTGTACGCGCCGATCCCTAAGAACGCCGCGTGGCCGAGGGAGAAGAGGCCGGTGTACCCGTAGATGACGTTCAGGCCCTGGGCGGAGATCGCCACGACGCACGCCAGCTCGAGGATCTGGACCCAGTAGGGGTTCACGACCCCCGTCGCGGCGAGAAGAACGATGCTGCCCGCCAGGAGCGCGTAGGCGGCGAGGATCCTGGCCAGGTTCCGGAGGGACTCCGCCAAGGCGTCAGACCTTTTCGGCCCGGGGAGCTCCCAGGATTCCCGTCGGTTTCCACAAGAGCACCAGGATCAGGATCACGAAGGCGATCCCGTCCCGGTACGTGGAGGACAGGTAGGCCGATACCATCGTCTCCGACTGTCCCATGATGAGCGCCCCCAGCACCGCCCCGGGGATGTTCCCGATCCCGCCCAGAACGGCGGCGGTGAACGCCTTGAGCCCGGGCATGAAGCCCATGAAGGTGTTCACCTGGGGGTAGGCGATGCCGTACAGCACCCCTCCCACGCCCGCCAACGCCGCCCCGAGCCCGAAGGTGAAGGAGATCACCCTGTTGACGTTCACCCCCATGAGCCCCGCGGTGACGTAGTCGTACGAGACGGCCCGCATCCCCCTGCCCATCTTCGTCCGGAAAACGATGAACTGGAGAAACAACAGGCAGAGCACCGTGACGACGAGGATGACCGCCTGGATGTTGGTCACCAGGATCCCTCCCACTTCCCATATGACCACGGGGAAGGGGCGGGGAAAGGAGTAGAAGTTCGGCCCGAACACCTGCCTAAGACTCGTGAAGTATTCCAGGAACAGCGACACCCCGATCGCGGTGATCAGCGACGCGATCTTGGGGGCGTGGCGCAGGGGCCGGTACGCCAGCTGTTCGATCAGCACCGCGAGGACCGTGCACCCCGCCACCGCGGACAGAAACACCAGCGCCAGCGGCAGGTGGTACCGCTCGATCGTGTAGAAGCCGATGAAGGCCCCGATCATGAAGACGTCCCCGTGGGCGAAATTGATCAGCCGCACGATCCCGTAGACCATGGTGTAGCCAAGGGCGATCAGGGCGTACACGAACCCGAGCTGCAGACCGTTGATGACCTGCTGGGCGAAATATTCCATAGGCTGAATCTATCGCTCCGTCCCCGTTGCCGGCAAAGAAAAAAAAGAAGGCCGGGTGGCGCGGAGACCGCCCGGCCGTTCCTGCTTTCCGCTCGCTTCCGGGATCAGGGATTCACGACCTGGAGGAATTTCTGTTTCCCGTCCTTGATCTGGATGATGACGGCGCTTTTGATGGGATCTCCGTGTTCGTCCATCGTGAACTTCCCGGTGACCCCCTCGAACCCGGAAAGCGACGCCAGCGCATCCCGGATCTTCCCGGGATCTGCGCTGTTTGCCTTCCGGATTGCCTCCAGCAGCATGTTGGTGGCGTCGTACGCGAGGGTCCCCAGGGCATCCGGGGTCTGCTGGAACTTCTCCTTGTATTTCTTCACCCAGTTTCCGACTTCGGGGCGCGTGTCCTCCGGCGAGTAATGGTTGGAGAAGTACCCTCCCTCGATCGCATCCCCGGCCACCTTCACCAGCTCCGGGGAATCCCAGCCGTCGGGCCCGATCAGGGCCCCCTGGAAGCCCGTTTCCTTCGCCTGCTTCGCGATGAGGCCGACCTTGTTGTAGTAATCGGGGAGGAAGAGGACGTCCGGCTTCGCCGCCTTCACCTTGGTGAGCAGCGCCGAGAAATCCACGTCGTCCTTCCCGTACGACTCGTAGGCCGTCACCCTTCCGCCCATGCGGACGAAAGCGTCCCGGAACACCTCGGCGATCCCCTTGGAGTAGTCATTGGAGGCGTCGTACAGTACGGCAGCGGCCGTCGCGTTGAGCGTTCCCCTGGCGAACTTCGCCATCACCGTCCCCTGGAAGGAGTCCGTGTAGCATGCTCGGAACATGTAATCCTTCCGCTTCCCGTCCGCCACGGTGACCTTCGGGTTCGTCGCGGTGCCCGTGATCGTGGGAATCCTTAAGCTCTGGGCCAGATCGGAGACCGGGATGGTGGTCTTCGACGTGACCGATCCGACGATGGCTTTCACCCCATGCTGGTTGATGAGGAGGTTCGCCGCGTTGCTCGCCTCGGTGGGGTCGTTCCTGTCGTCCACGAGGAAGGTGGCAATCTTCATGCCCGCCACGCCGCCTTTGGCGTTCGCCTCCTCCACCGCGACCTCGAAGGCGTTCTTCACCGACTCGCCGAACGTCTTGACATCCCCCGAAAGCGGGGTGATCAGGCCGATCCTGATTTCCTTCGCGGGGGGAGACTTGCAGCCGGGGAAATGCCCCACCAGGAGAACAACCAGCGCAAGAAGCGATAATCCCCTTCTCACGTTCCTCCTCCTTTCCTCTATGGGGTTGGCGGTGTCTGCCCTCCAATTTACTGTACGGATTCTCCGGCCGCAAACAGGTTTTTACCGGAAGAACCCGGCGAAGAAGACCCCATCGCTTCGAGGGGAAGCTGCAATCCCGCAGTTCAGGGGGCCCTCCTTTCCCCTTCCTTCCTGTCGTACGTGATCCGGTAGATCGCCCCCGCCTTGTCGTCGGAAACCAGAATGGCTCCGTCGGGCATCACGAGGACGTCCACCGGGCGTCCCCACGCCCTGCCCTGCGACAGCCAGCCCTCCGCGAAAACCTCGTAGCCCGTCGCCCGTCCGCCTTCGACACGGACGAGGGTTATCCGATACCCGATGGGAGTGCTCCGGTTCCACGAACCGTGCTCCGCGATGAATATCTGGTTCCGGTATTTCTCCGGAAACATCGAGCCGGTATAGAAGCGCATCCCGAGGGCGGCCACGTGGGGCCCGAGCTCCATCGCCGGAGGAATAACGTCCATCGGCTTCCCTTTCTTCCCGAACTCGGGATCGGGGATGTCCTTTCCGTGCCGGTAGGGAAACCCGAAGTGGAGGCCCTTGTCCGGTGCGTGGTTCAGTTCGTCGGGGGGCAGGTCGTCGCCCAGCCAGTCCCTCCCGTTGTCCGTGAACCAGAGTTCTTTCGTCGCGGGGTCCCAGTCGAACCCCACGGTGTTGCGAACGCCCCGGGCGAACGTTTCCTGCCCGGTTCCGTCGGGCCGGATTCTCTGGATCGAAGCGAACCTCGGATCTTCCCGCTCGCAGACGTTGCAGGGAGCGCCTACCGGGACATAGAGCATCCCTTCCGGTCCGAATGCGATGAACTTCCAGCCGTGATGGGTTTCCCGCGGAAAACCGTCGCTGACGACGACCGGCGGGCCGGGATCCGCGAGACGGGACTCGATGCGGTCGAACCGGAGGATGCGGCTTATTTCCGCCACGTACAGCGCACCGTCCCGGAACGCCACTCCGTTCGGGCTGTTCCGCCCCTTCGCCACGACGATCACCTCGGTGGCCCCTCGGTCCCCTTCCCGCCTCACGACCGCGTACACCTTTCCTTCCCCCCGGGTTCCCACGAAGACGGTTCCCCGTTCTCCGAGCGTCATGGAGCGGGCGCCCGGCACGTCCGGCGCATAGATTTCTATCGCGAAGCCGGGGGGAAGCCGTATCGATTTCAGACGCGACGAAGTGTCGCAGGCGGCGGAAGAGAGAAACGGAAAGAAAAAAAGAAACATTAGCAAAACGGGGACGGTTCGGTACTTTCTCATGGGAATTTCCCTTCCGTGATTCCCGATACGCCTACGGGAATCCGGGGGCAGTCCTCTATACGAGAGGCCTCTCCTCGACCACCTCGAAGAACGCTATGTACTTGAGGGCGTTCGCGGCCCCCTCACCCGACGATTCCCTCGTCCGTTCCCGGATCGTATCGAGGAGTTTCCCGGAGTCCCGGATCTCCTTCAGTTTCAGGGTGAGCCTCACCCCCTCGTACGTGTTCCCGGGCGCGATGTACAGGTACGAGGCGTTCGGGTTCTCCCGGATGTTCCGGTAGGTACGCCTCTCCGTCATTCCCCAGGCAACGGTGTTCTCCTCGGTCCGATGCGGAAGGGCGTAGATCGCCGTGTTCACGGCTCCGTCGGCGCCAGCCGTGGCCATCACCCCTTTCCCCCCGGGCTTGAGATGGTCCGCAAGTTTCATGTCGACAATCCTCCTTCCGCCGGTCGGTTTCTACGAACGTTTGATTCGCACACCCTCCGTGAGGTTCGCGGCATCGGAGGTTGCGCGAGTCCCCGCACGGGCGATACGGATTCGAGGGAAGGCAATCCGGCTCGCGAAAGACCGGGGAAAAAAAACGGGGAGAGGATTTCCTCTCCCCTGTTTATAGTTCCTTCCCCGGAATCCTTATTTCTTGCCGCATCCGCAGGTTTTGCACATGGATGTTCCTCCTTGATTCGTTGTTCCGGTATCTTTGCGCAAATGTTGGATGCACTCCCTCCCGGATGGTTCCGTCCTTTTCGGAAAGGGGCGGCGGGCTTGACAAGGCTCTCAAGCGACGTGCACACTTTTTTCATCACGCTTCGACGGGGAACCCATGACGCGCAAAGTGATTATTCTCGGGTCCGGGTGTGCCGGATCCACGGCCGCCATCTACACGGCCCGGGCGAACCTGGCGCCCCTGGTGCTCGAAGGCCACGAGCCCGGCGGGCAATTATCCCTCACGACCGATGTGGAAAACTACCCCGGGTTCCCGGACGGAATTCAGGGACCGGAACTCGTCGACCTCATGAAACGGCAGGCACAGCGTTTCGGGGCGGAATACCGGATGGAAAAGGTGACCGGCGTTGATCTGGCAAAGCGGCCCTTCACCGTAAACATCGAAGAGAACTCGTACGAGGCGCAATCCCTGATCATCGCCACCGGCGCCTCGGCCCGGATGCTCGGCCTCGAGTCCGAAAAGAAGCTTCTGGGCAGGGGTGTATCCACGTGCGCGACATGCGACGGCGCCTTTTTCCGCGACAAGGATGTTCTGGTGGTGGGAGGTGGGGACACCGCCGTCGAGGAGGCGACCTTCCTCACGAAATTCGCGAGCAAGGTTACCATCGTGCACCGGCGGGACCAGCTTCGGGCCTCCAAGATCATGGCCGACCGCGCCTTAAAGAACAAGAAGGTCGAGTTCCTCTGGAACACCGTGATCACCGACATCCTCGATCCCGGGAAGAAAGAGGTCACCGGGGTGAAGATCCGCAACACCCGGGACGGCACGGAGGAAACGCGGAAAGCCGACGGCGTCTTCATCGCGATCGGGCACGATCCGAATACAGGGATCTTCGAGGGACAGCTCGAGATGAACAAGGGGTACATCGTTCTGCGGAACGGCTCGAGGACCAGCGTCGAGGGGGTCTTCGCCGCCGGCGACGTCCACGACATCGTCTACCGCCAGGCGGTGACCGCTGCCGGCAGCGGCTGCCGGGCCGCCATCGACGCGGAGCGATGGCTCGAATCCCGGGAGAGCGGGTGACGGGGGAGATATCCCCCGCACAACCGGAGACCGCGGACAGGGATGCCTGCCTTACCCGTTTCCCTTACTGCGAAACCTTGTTCAGGTAGAGCGTCTGCGTCGGGTACGCAAACTCGATCTTCCGCTTCTCGAACTCCTCGTGGATCCGGAAATTGATCTGCTCCTGGATGTTCATGTACCTGGTGTAGTCGCTGCCCGTGACGTAATAGACCACCTCGAAGACAAGGCTGAAATCCCCGTAGGAAAAGAAATGGGCTCGATCGAACGCGGTTTCCTCGATCCCCCGAATAATGCCGGCAATGATTCCCGGGATCTCCTGCAGCTTGTCCAGGGGAGTCTGGTATGTGACCCCGAGCCGGAACACCACCCTCCTCCTCTCCATACGCCTGTAATTGCGAACCCGGGAATCGGTCAGGTCCTTGTTGGAAATGATGATCTGCTCCCCGCCCAGGCTGCTGATCCGCGTCGTTTTCACCCCGAAGCGATCGATCACACCCATGGAATCCCCGACCACGATGAAGTCGCCGATCTCGAAGGGCCTGTCGAACATGATGATGAAGTAGGCGAAGAGGTCCCCCAGGACATTCTGCGCCGCCAGGGCGATGGCGATTCCACCGATCCCGAGGCCGGCGATGACCGAGTTGATCCGGAAACCGAGGTTGTCCAGGAAAAAGACCGCGGCGAGTCCCCACACGACAATACGGATCAGGCTCATGAACCCCTTGAGTGCCCGCTCCCGGGCGGAGCCCTTCTCCGTGGTCTCGCTGTAGCTGCGGATTCCGAACTTCGCCGACGCGACCAGGAACTGGGCGACCAGGAATGCGATCAGGAATATCCCGGCCACCTCGATGACCCTTTCCGGAAAAGGGTTGAGATTCAGGTTCTTCGCCGCCAGAAAAAATACCCCGTAATAGGCAAGGGGCACGACCATTTTCCGGAATATGTCGATGAGGAAGTCGTCGACCTTGGTGACGGTCGTTTCCGCCCACCGGCGCAATCGCCACAGGATCATCCTCTTGAGCGTCCTGATGATCAGGAAGCCCCCGATAAGGATGGCCGTGAAAACGAGATAGTCCGCGACGCGGTTCCGGAAAACTTCCTGATTCAGTATTCCAGGGAGCATGGCTTTCCCCCCTCCCCGCCCGCGCGTACGACCGGGCGATCCTTCGTTATTTTCTCTCGCGGCAGGACGTCCTTCCGGTCCCCTTGCGACACCCGGGGGAGCGATAACGCATCAACGCAATTTGAAACCGGTGGAAAAAAGATGATTTTCGGCTGGCGAACTACCCGCCGATTGCTTATTATATTCCGTATTCCGGATCATGATACCCTGTTGCCCGGAGGAAGGATTCCCTCTCCGGGAAACGCGAAGGGAAGGAACGAAGACATTGAGCACACTGTCGTACGTGAAAAACTTCATATCGGACAAGTACATCGCCTCCATCACCCCGACTTCCGACTTCGGCGTCAAAAAAGTGTGCAGCAAGATCGACTTTTCGCGCTGCGGCCTGGTCGTGGAATACGGACCGGGTACCGGCGTTTTCACGAAATACCTGCTGCAGAAGATGGGGCCCGACTCCCTGCTGATCATGATCGAGCGGAACGCCAACTTCGTCACCCTTTTGAGAAAGAAGGTCCGGGACCCGAGGGCGGTCGTGATCAACGACTGCGCTTCGAACATCCGGGACGCCCTGGCGGAATTCGGGAAAGCCTCCGCCGACTACGTGATCTCCGGGATCCCCTTCTCGTTCCTCACGGAAAGCATGAAGGACCGGATTCTCCGAAACTCCTACGCCGCCCTGCGCGAGGGGGGCAAGTTTCTGGCCTACCAGACCTTCTACCAGTCGAACAACCACCTGAAGGCGCATCTGGACCGGATCTTTCCTTTCGTGCGGGTCGAGTACGAGATGCTCAACCTGCCCCCCCTCCGGATCTACGAGGCAAGGAAATAACGGAAGGTCGCCCGCTTCCCTCCGCCGGAGCCGCGCGACGCCCCCGTCAGCGGGCGGGGATCCCCCCGGTCGCAAGACGGGGGAATACGATCCCGGCCAGCAGATAAAGGACAGCGCCTGCTGCAACGGTGGCGTGAAACCCGATCCACAGGGAACCGATCGACGCAACGGAAACCCCCGCCACCGAAAAGAACCCGTTCACCCCCCAAGCATAGGGGATGGAACGGGAATCCGCCCTGGCCATCCGGGACAGGGCGACGGGAAACGGCATCCCCATGAAGAACGCTGCAGGAGCGAGTGCGGCAAGGAAGGCGAGGGACCTCCACGCAAGCCGTTGTTCCAGAAGAAAAAAAGTCCCGTGGAAGAGGGCGAGAAACCCCCCCATGGCAAGGATTGCGATCCCCGGGAACACCCATCTCCTCATCGTTTTCGACGACTCCCATCCCCCGGAAACCGCGCTCCCGATTCCCGACAGCAGGGGGAACCCCCCGACGGCCGCGGCCGCCGCCCGGATGGGGTCCCCCAACAGGAGAATTCCGATCTTCAGGAAGGTGAGCTCGATCAGCATGTAGGCCAGGCCGAGGGCGGAGAAGTAGACCACCACAGGGAACCCGCCGCCGCTTCCCCCCGCCGGGGTGAACGGAAGGGGAAGCAAAAGGAAGACTGCCGCAAGCGCTACCGATACGACAAAAGACGCCACGAGAAAGACCACCCCCCATTCCACGAAAGGGACCCACTGATCTCCGAGTATCCGCCGGAACTCGGGGAGAGAACGCAGATTGAGGAACCGGTGGAAATACGGGGAGTCGTCGGTGACGGGTCGAAGGTCGAAAAGGCGATCCGCATCGACTCCGGATGGCGACCCCGCCAGGGCGCTACGGACCGAATCCCGGAAACCCGCTTCTTCCAATCCCTTCCTGCCCGCCGGCGGCTCCGTGTCCGGCCATACCATCGTGAACCCCGTCTCCCCGCAGAATCGTCTCGCCGCGGCAAGCTCGTCCCCTGTGAACGGAAGCTTCCGCGCGACCACAACGAAGGACCCCCATCCCCGGACCACGATAAAACGCTCCGGTGCCGATCGTCCCCCCGGGCCCAACTCCGCACGGATGGTGTTCAGGATCTTCACGCTCTCGCGCGGGGGGGATTTGAGCCACCCGGACACGGCGAGCATCCCGCGGTCTGTCAGTCTCGACAAGGCGGCGCGTATCCCTTCCCGGGTAAGGAGGTAGGTTTCTCCCGTTGCGTGAATGCCAAGGGAGGAAAACGTCAGGGAGGAGATGTCCGCCAGTTCGATGATGTCGAACTTTTCCCCTCCCCGGGCGAGGAAGGACCGCCCTCCTTCTTTCCGGATCTCCACCCGGATCCCGGCAGGCGCACCCCCGGCAAACTCCGCCAGGTCGTCTTCGACCATCCCTGCGAACTCCGCCGCCGGCTCCACGACCGTGACAGAGGAAGCCCCGTTTCCCGCGGCCATCAGGATCCCCTCGGTTCCCCGAAGGCCGAACTGTGCCACCGCGGGTCGGCTCGCCATCTTGTAGGGAAGCGCGGCAGGGAGAAAGCCGAGATATTCGGGCGGAGCCTTCCCTCCTCCACGGGGAACGATGCCGCGGAGCTCCCCGTCGGCGAAAATGGCCGCCTGCGGCGGGATCTCCCCCTCAAACCGGTAGCTTAAGCCCGGAGCATTGTGAATCCCCGGAGAGTAGAGAGCCTGGTAATCCCCCGAGACGCCGAACCGGACGGAGATCGTCCTTGCCTCCGGAAGCTTTCGGACAATCGCCAGGTCCTTGTAGGGCGACAGCGACAGGGCGATGGGCGGGAGCAGGAGGAACATCAACGTAATTCCCCCTGCCAGGAGGCGTCCCGCACGGAACCGTCTCCCCGGATACGCAAGGACGAATCCGGAGGCGAAAAGACCCAGCACAAGGGAAACGCGCAGGAGCAATCCGGTCGGAACGAGGGAGAACACGGGCAGGCAGAGAAGGGCCCCTGCAGCCGTTCCGGCGAAGCAGGCGGCATACACCGCTCCTGCGTTTCCGAGACCGAAAGAGAGCGGTACTCCGATCGCTGTCCCCGCCAGGAAAAAGGGGACGGCGAGGAGGAAGAAAAACAAAGCGAACGCGGGCCAGGAGGAAGGGTGCCACAGAAGGAGGAAGGGGTCGAACGGTACATGCTGGGAGATCCGGAACGCAAGTTCGAACGAAGACGCGGCGAGGAGAACCGCCCAAGCGAACACCTTCTCCGGCTCCCTTGCGATCCGCGGACGCAGCAGGTGGAGAGCGACTCCGGAGGCCCCGAAACCGAGCATCGCCTGGGAGATGATCAGCGGAACGAAATGGGGCCAGAAGCGAAAGGAGAGCAGGCGAATCAGGAAGATCTCGTCCGCCATGGCCGCGGCGGAGAGGAGGAACACCGCCGGGACGACCCGGCCATGCAAGGCGTCAGTGGCCAAGGAGGCGCACGAAGACCACCGGGAGGACGTTGCGCTGGGAGAGGGTGCCGTCGGCCCCTTTCTCGAGGAACACCAGGTTCTGGGTCAGAAAGGGTCCTCCGACCGGCATGATCATCCTTCCCCCGTTCCGCAACTGTCGCAGAAGGGGCGGCGGGACGTGGCCCCCCGCGCACGTGACGATGATGGCATCGAAGGGGGCCTTTTCCATCCAGCCGTAATACCCGTCCCCCTGCCGGACGAATATGTTACGGAACCCGAGTGACGCGAGGTTCGTGCGCGCGCGATCCGCGAGAGACGGGAAGATCTCGACGGTGTACACCTCGCCGGCGATCTTCGCGGCGACTGCCGCCTGGTACCCGGAACCGGTCCCCACTTCCAGGACCCGGTCCCCCGGTTTCAGGCGGAGGATCTCGGTCATGAAGGCGACAACGTAGGGCTGCGAAATCGTCTGCCCTTCCCCGATCGGGAGCGGCCGCGGTTCGTACGCCATCGGGCGGTATTCGGGGGGGACGAGGAGATGGCGAGGGACCTCCCGCATCGCCGCGAGAACCCGGGAATCCGAAATCCCCTCTCGCTCGATCTGGTCCCTCACCATCGTCAGTCGATTTTCGCGGAACGGATCCTCCTGCCCTCCCCCCGAGGGGGCCGCGACACAGAGCAGACCTGCCCAAAGGGCCATGGCAATCCGGCCAGATCGCATCCTCCCCACCCCGACAGGAACGATCAGGAGACCCCCAGAACCTTGGCGGCCATCCGGACCTCGGCCGGCTTCACCCAGAGGATTGCCCCGTAGTGCCCTTTCCCGTCCGTGACCGCGTCGACGGCGGTCGCATTGATGCCGGCTATGCCAAGCTTCTCCATGACCCTGTGGATAGCACCCACCCGGTCTCCGCCCTGGATCAGGAAGGCGGTTTTCTTCCCGCTTACGCGGAAACCGGCCTTCTTCATCGCTTTCTGGAATGCGGCCGCGTTCGTGGGAACGAAATCCATCTGTGCCTTTCTCCCCTTCGGAAAACCGGTGAACGCCACGAGGTTCACTTTGGCGTCCCGCAGTACCTTGAGGACGCGCGCGCCCTCTCCCGGCCTGTTCGGGGTTTCGAGCTTGAAATATTCGGCTTTCGTGATCCGGTCCGCCATCTCGTTCCTCCTCCGGGAGGCCCACCCTCCCGACCTCATCGGTTGTCGTCCGTTCGTTTCCCTCTGTCTTTCCGCTCCTCCTCCCGCTTCGACGCCTCCCGAAGAACCTCGAGGCGTTCCTCCACGATGCGGTGGAACGTCCCCTCCGGGCAGGACCCGTTAAGGCCGGGCTCACCCGGCGGAATCCCCAACAGGATTTCAATCCCTTCCTCGACGTGGTCGATGGCATGGATATGGAATTTTTTCTCCCCGACCGCGTCGACGACGTCTTTCTTCAGCATCAGGTTCCTCACGTTCCGTTCCGGGATGATGACCCCCTGCGAACCGTCGAGTCCCCGGAGACGGCAGAGATCGAAGAACCCCTCGATCTTCTCGTTCACCCCGCCGATCGGCTGCACGTTCCCCCCCTGGTCCATGGACCCCGTGACGGCGATGCCCTGCCTGACGGGGAGGCCCGAGATCGCGCTCAGGAGCGCATAGAGCTCCGCGCAGGTCGCGCTGTCCCCCTCGATCATGCCGTACAGCTGCTCGAAGGTGATCGACGCCGTAAGGCTGATCGGCTTTCTGCCTGCGTACCTGCTCCCCAGGTAGTTCGAGAGGATGAGAACGGCTTTTTCGTGAATCTTCCCGGAAAGCTTCGTCTCCCTCTCGATGTTGAGAATCCCCCCTTTCCCGGTATAGACGGTCGCCGTGATCCGTGACGGCTTCCCGAAGGAGTAGTCCCCCGTGCTCAGGAGGGCAAGGCCGTTGACCTGCCCCTTCCTCGCCCCCGAGGTTTCCACGATCAGGGTCCCCTCCGCCATCACCTCCCGCAGCCGATCCTCGATCCGGCTGTGCCGGTAGATCTTCTCCTCGATCGCCTTCTCGACATGAACGCCGGAGATGACCGAAGCGCCTTCCTTGTCCGCCCAGTAGTGGGACTCCCGGATCAGGTTCGAGATGTCGCTGAACTTGGAGGACAGCTTTTCCTGGTGTTCCGCGAGACGGGAGCCGTATTCCACCACCTTCCCCACGCCGGAGGTGTCGAAGGGGAAAAGGTTCTCACCCTTCGCCTTCATCGCGACGAAGGCGGCGTACTTCCGGATGTTCTCTTCCGATCTGTCCATCCGGTTGTCGAAGTCCGCCTTCACCTTGAACAACTCCCGGTATTCCTCGTCGAGGTTATACAGCAGATAGTAGATCTCGGGGTTGCCGATCAGGATCACCTTCACGTCGAGGGGAATCGGCTCCGGCTTCATCATCGCCGCGGGCACCGAACGGTATTGCTCCCACACATCCTCGATCTTCACCTCGGAGTTCCGGATGGCGCGCTTCAGGGCATCGTAGGAAAAGAGGTTCCTGAAGAGGTCCAGGGCATTGATGACCAGGAACCCGCCGTTCGCCTTGTGCAGGGAGCCGGCCTTGATCATGGAGAAGTCGGTGAAGGCGGCGCCGTACTGGAACTTGTGCTCCATTCGCCCGAAGAGGTTGTAGTACGTCGGGTTGCTTTCGAAGACGCAGGGGCCGCCTTTCCTGCCGCCGTTGTTCACGATCACGTTCACGGTGTACCTGTTGAAATCCGGCTCCTGCTTTCCCATTTTCAGGAAAGGGACCGGCGTCGCGGCGGCCTCGTCGGACGAAGCCTTGAAGTCGTCGATATTCTCGAGGATATCTTCCCTGACGTCGTCCAGGTAGGGCATCAGTTTCCCGTCCCTCCCGTATTGGGCGCGGACGTCCTCGATCCGTTGCCCGAGGACCGAGAGAGCGGCATGCCGCTCCAGCTCCCGAAGTTTCTCCTTGGTGTCTTTTTCCTCGATCTTCAGCATCCTCTTCGCGTCATCGATCTTTTCCTGGATAAACCTCCCGTTCTCCCGGATGCGGTTCCGCCCCCTCTCGTCGAGGGCATTGTATTCCTCCTCCGTAAGTGGCTCTCCCGAACTGCCGACCGCCACGATGGAGAAGCCGCCCATCGCGTGCCGGACCTTGAACCCTTTCTCGTCCGCCTCCCGTTCCAGGGAGGAAAAAATATCCTTCTGCCGGGACTGGAACTCCTCCACGATGATGTTGTTCTGCTTCTTGTACTCCTTCGACTCGAAGATCTTCGGGATTTCCACCTTCAGGGAGGCGATCAGTTCCGCCATGTCCTTCTGGAGCGCTGCTCCCCTGCCCGGCTCGAGGAAAATGGCGATCGGCTCGGCCGGGTCCCGGAAATTGTGGACGTAACACCAGTCGGGCGGAACCTTCTCTCCTTCCGCCTTTTTCGATATGAAGGAACGGATCGCCGAGGTCTTTCCCGTCCCGCTCTCCCCCAGGACATAGATGTTGAACCCCGTGCTGGAAAGGTTCAGTCCGAAATCGATGGAGTCCAGCGCCCGTTCCTGGCCGATGATCCCGTCCAGCGGCGGCAGCTCGTCGGTCGTCCGGAAACCGAAGAGGCCCTCGTCGCAGCACTTGTACAGGTCATCGGGGGACAGTACCCTCGCCATGCATCTCTCCTTGTGCGTCGGGGAAGGGGAAACGGACATCCCCGGGTTTTCCGGAGCGTGCACGTTCATCATAGAAACTTTACGGAAAAATAAAAAGGGGACCGGGCAAACCGACGTGTCCGCCGTCTGCTTCCCTCTTCAAAACCCCGGCGGGATCCCCGCCCTTGCGCTCCGGCGACCGGGGCGAGGCGAGCCTCCAGACAGGAGACAAGGCGTGTTCATCGATACGGGTAAAAGAGATAAAAGGAGAGGGAGAGGGCCGCGAGGACCCACATCCCGGCGGTCACCTCCCGTGTTCGTCCGCTCAGGGTCTTCAGCAGCGGGTAGGTGATGAGTCCGGCCGTCATCCCGACTCCGATATTGTAGGTGAAGCTCATCAGCACGATGGTGAGAAACGCGGGGATCAGTTCGGTGGTATCCGAAAAATCGATCCGGGTGACGGGGCTGATCATGAACACCCCGATGAGGATGAGGACCGCCCCGTACGCGTGGGGCGGGACAATGGTGAAGACCGGGGCGAAAAAAAGCGAAAGCAGGAAGAGGGCGGCGACCACGAGGGAGGTGAATCCCGTCCTTCCCCCCTCCTCGATCCCCGCTGCGGACTCGATGTACGCCCCCGTCGTCGTGGTTCCCAGCAGGGGTGCCACCATGGTGGAGAGAGCGTCCGCCAGCATCGGCTTTTCGATGTCCGGGAGGTTCCCCTTTTCGTCCAGAAGGCCTGCCCGGGCGGACAGACCGATGAGCGTCCCCACGGTATCCACGAATGCCATCACGAAGATCGTCAGGATGACCGGGAAATAGCTCGCGCGCAGGGAACCCGGGATATCCAGTTTCAACAGGATGGGCCGGGGGTCGGGAGGAATGCTGATCCACTCGGAGGGAGGAGGCGTGATCCCGAGAAAAAACGACAGGAAGGTCGTCCCGAGGACGCCGATGATGATCGCGCCGGGAATCCGCCGGATTACCAGCAGGACGATCAGGAAGAACCCGAAGAGGGCCAGCAGGGCGGAAGGCTGGCTGAGGTCACCAAGGCTCACGGGCGCACCCGGGACGCCGAGGCGGACCAGACCGGTTTCATTGAGGCCGATGAATGCGAGGAACAGCCCGATCCCGACCGCAAACCCGAACTTGAGCGGCTGTGGCAGCGCCTCGGCAAGCCAGCCCCGGATTCTGAGCACCGTGAGGAGCGCGAAGAGGACACCGGCGATGAAGACGGCGCCGAGCGCAACCTGCCAGGGGTATCCCATGACCTTGACCACCGTAAATGCGATGAAGGCGTTCTCCCCCATGTAGGGGGCAATGGCGAAAGGGCGGCCGGCGTACAGTCCCATCACCACCGTTCCGAACACGGCGGACAGGATCGTGGCCACCATCGAGGGGCCTCGGGGAATGCCGGCGGCCTCCAGGATGGCGGGATTGACGATGATGATGTAGGCCATCGTCAAAAACGTCGTGACCCCGGCAAGGATTTCCTGCCGGTAGCAGGTTCCGTGCCGGTCGAATTCGAAAAATTCTTTCACCTCCGTTACCTCCCACATGGTTTCCTTTAAGCCCGGACGATTTTCACCCCAGTGAATCCGGTTCTCCTGAACGGCCGCCCGGCCCTCCCGCCCGGGCCTAAACAAAGTAATTATGCTATATTTATTCCTTGAGAATCGCGCCCCGAACCTCCTGTGAACGCCGAAACGGGGGGATGATGAACCGGCCCATAACCGGCAAGGTTTCATTCGTTTTAGGTATCTCCTTCCTCCTGTCCATCGTGTTTTTCCTTTTCGACATCTACAAGCCTGTCGACATCGCGGTGTGGCTATTTTACCTGGTCCCTCTTCTGGTGACCTCCTACCTGGCGCCGCGCTGGATATCCTACCTGTTCCTGGTGGGATGCACGTTTCTGATCGGTCTCGGTTTTGTCCTGACCCCCTCCCCAGGCAGGCAGGATGTGGCGATCCTCAACCGCTTCATCACGGTCACCGTACTTTGGCTGACCATCGTCATCTTGTTGGAAAGGAAGCGGGTGGAAGACAACCTCCGGGAGAGCGAGGGGCGCTACCGCGACCTGGTGGAGCTTTCTCCGGAAGCGATCTACATCCAGCAAGACGGAAAGATCGCCTTCATCAACTCCGCGGGAGTGAGCCTTCTGGGAGCAAGCTCCCCGCTGGAACTCCTCGGAAAACCGGTTGCGGATATCCTCCACCCGGACTCCCGGGAAACGGCTACCCACCGGATCCTCATGGAACGGAAAGAGATCCGTGACATTTCGGCCCTTGAGGAGAAATATATCCGGCTGGACGGAGCTCCCGTGGAACTGGAAGTATCGGCCGTATCGGTCGATTACCTCGGAAAGCCTGCCCTCCAGGTGTTTGCTCGCGACATCACCGGGCGAAAGCAGCTGGAGGAGCAATTGCGGCAGTCCCAGAAAATCGAGGCGGTGGGAAGGCTTGCGGGCGGGATCGCCCACGATTTCAACAACCTGATGACGGTGATCACGGGCTATGTCGGACTGATGAAGAAACGCATGGAAAACCCCGCGCTCGTGTCCCGGGGACTCGAAGAGATCGGGAAAGCGGGCCAACGCGCCACCCGTCTGACGCAGCAACTGGTCGCCTTCGGCCGCAAGCAGATCCTCCAGCCCCAGGTCCTGGATCTGAACAGCATCGTATCCAACATGGACAAGATGCTCCGCCGTCTGATCGGGGATGACATCGAGCTCGTGACGATCCCGGGGAATCGGCTGGGAAGAGTGAAGGCGGATCCGGGGCAAATCGAGCAGGTCATCGTCAACCTGGTGCTGAATGCACGGGATGCCATGCCGAAGGGGGGGCGGATCACCATCGAAACCGCGAATGCCAAGCTGGACGCATCCGTCACCTGGAAACACCGGGATATCCCGGACGGGCCCTACGCGACCCTCGTGATCCGGGACAGTGGCATCGGTATGGACGAGGAGACCAAACTTCACCTATTCGAACCGTATTTCACTACCAAGGAAGTGGGAAAGGGATCGGGGCTGGGGCTTGCGACGGTGCACGGGATCATCCGCCAGAGCGGGGGAGACATCCGGCTCGAGAGCGAACCGAATAAGGGAACAACGTTTACGATCTGGCTCCCCCTGACGGAGGAGGTTCCCGCCAAGGAACCCATCGAACTGGTTCTGGAGGCCCCGCCCGGACGGGAGACGATCCTGGTGGTAGAGGACGCGGAACCGGTGCGTGTGCTGGTGAGGGATGCCCTGGAAGACGCGGGATACAGGGTCATCGAGGCCTCCAACGGGAGAGAGGCTCTCGAACGGATATCGCAGAACCCGGAACCGATTCACCTGATGCTGACGGACGTCGTGATGCCGAAGATGGGAGGACGCACCCTGGCGACCCAGGTCGCCTCCCTGCACCCGGAAACGAAGATCCTGTTCATGACCGGATATGTGGGCGACAGCGTCAATGGCAAATACCACCCCCTCGGGCGGAGGCCATCCATATCCAAACCGTTCACGCCGGAGGAACTTGCTCGCAAGGTGAGAGAGGCTTTGGACGAGTAAACGTCAATAATAACAGCTACTTTAAACCATTTTTATCAAGTTTCATCTTCAATTTTTCACCCAGTGTACCCAAGGAGCGGGGAGCCTCCTCGGTGTACTGCCGGTACTCCTCCGGTCCGGCCGCGTGCTCTCCCTCGCCTTCTTCCCCCTCCAGGGAAAGGGAAATCCTCCTCTTTCCCCTTTCCACGGAATCCACCTTCACGGCAACTTCCTCTCCTTCCCTTATCGCCTCGCCGGGGTGGCGGATCTTTTTCCCTCCCCCCAGTTTTGAAACATGGAGAAGCCCGTCCACCCCGGGCTCCAGCGTGACGAAGGCCCCGAAAGCGGCCAGCCTCGAGACCTTTCCCGTGTGGAGTGTCCCCACGGGATACCGGACCTCGACGTTCTCCCAGGGATCGGAAAGCGCTTTCTTCAGGCTGAAGGTGAAGCGGTCCCTTTCCCAATCCAGCTTGACAACCGCTACGTCCACCTCCTGTCCCACGGAAACCGCTGCAGCGATCTCCTCCCCCCTGTCCCAACCGATCTCGGACGCCGGCACCAGTCCCTCGATTCCTCCGACTCTCACAAAGACACCGAATTCCCGGATCGAGGTGACCGTCCCCGAAACCCTCATCCCTTCCCGAAGCGTCTCTTTCAGGGACTCTTTCTCCGCCTGCCGCTTCTCCTCCTGAATCGCCCGGTGGGAAAGGACGATGTTTCGCCCCTCTCCGTCAAATCGCATGATCCTGAACGGGAGATGCTTCCCGGCCAGCCCGGTCCGCTCCCCCGACCGCGGCATGCCCATCTGGGAATACGGGCAGAATCCCCGGATGCCTGCCCCCATCCGGATCTCGAAGCCGCCCTTGATCTCCTGCTCCACGGTCCCCTCCACCGGGATGCCGCTTCGCCATGCGTCTTCCAGCTGCGCGCGTCCTGTCGCGCCGCCCCCGATCTTCGTGGTGAATCGCAATTCGTTGTTTTCCGCGGACAGGAAATAGGCCTGGACCGTTTCGCCTTCTTTTACCGTCAGGTTCCCGGACTCGTCCTGGAACTCCTTTTTGTCCAGGCACCCTTCCCCTTTTCCCCCCAGATCCAGAAAGATCCACTCCGAGGTAATGGAGATGATCCGGGCCGTCACCCTTTCTCCCGGTTCCCGCCTGGCCGGTTCCGTGAAGCTCCCTTCCAGGAGATCCGCGAATGTTTCCTCCCCCGGCCCCCCGTCCGCTTTCCGATTATCGTCGTTCATCGAGATATCCCCTTTCCCTCGTTTTCCACAACACCGATATAGGGAAGCGCGCGATGCCGATCCGCGTAGTCCAGGCCGTATCCCACGACCCACAGGTCGGGGATGTCGAACCCGAGGTAATCGATTTTCACGTCCTTCTCGAGACGCTCACGCTTCCGCAACAAGACGCAGGTCTTCAGGGTGGCCGGTTTGCGCGGGAGCAAGATATCCAGGAGGTATTCGAGCGTGTTCCCGGTGTCGACGATATCCTCGACGATCAGAACGTGCTTCCCCGCGATGTTCGTACGGAGATCCATGATGAGGCGCACGGCCCCGGACGTTGCGGCGTTCTGCCCGTAAGCGGCAAGGGCCATGAAATCGATTCGCCTGGGGACGGTGAGAAGCCGGGAAAGGTCGGCAAGGAAAATGAAGCACCCCCTCAGAACGCCGACCAGGAGCAGTTCCTCCGCCTTGTCGTAATCCGCGGACACCTGACGTGCCAGCTCCCCGACCCGATGCCGGATCTCTTTCTCGGGAATGAGAACCGACGGCGTTTCCGGAATCATCGCGATCTTCCCGCTCCCCCGCCCGGCTTCGCACTGCCCCCCTTTTTACGATACCCTGATCCTGGGGCCATGCGCGTTTCCATCATTTTCTCACAGTTGCGGACACGCCAAAAGACCACAGAGAGGGGGACGGACGCGTGGGCCGGGCGATCGAGGGCAACATCGTCGACGTGGCGTCGGGAAGAATCTTCCCCGGAAGGGTGGTCCACGAAAACGGCCTGATCACGAGGGTGGAACCGATCTCCGGGACTTTCTCCGGGTTCTCCCTCCCCGGCTTCCTCGACGCCCACATCCACATCGACTCGTCCCTTTTGTGCCCCTCGCGATTCGCCGAGGCGGTCGTCCCCCACGGGACGACCGCCGTCATCACCGATCCGCACGAAATCGCCAACGTCCTCGGCATTGCCGGGATCTCCCTCCTGAGGGAGGACGCCGCGACGGTTCCCCTCCGGGTTTATTTCACCGCCCCCTCCTGCGTTCCCGCCACCTCGTTCGAAACCAGCGGGGCGTCCCTTGGCCCCGCGGACGTTTTGGCGCTGCTCCGGGAAAGGGGCGTCGTGGCGCTCGGCGAGGTGATGAACTACCGGGGGGCGGTTGCCGCCGATCCCGTCGTGATGGCGAAGATCCGTGCGGCGAACCGGGCGGGAAAGCCGATCGACGGCCACTGCCCGATGCTCACCGGTGAGGACCTGCGGAGGTACGTGGCCCTCGGGATCTCCACCGAACACGAGTGCACGAGCGCGGCCGAGGCCCTCGAGAAGCACGCCCTCGGGATGCGGATCCTCGTCCGGGAAGGATCGGTGGCGAAGAACCTTGCCGCCCTCGCCCCCTTCGCGAAAGAACACGATTTCTGCCTGGTGTCCGACGACATGTTCGCCCCCGACCTGATCGAAGGTCACCTGGACAGATCCCTCGCCCGGGCCGTATCCCTCGGGATCGATCCGATTCGCGCCGTCCGGGCCGTGACCATGACCCCCGCCGAGCACTACCGCCTCCCCCTGGGAGTCATCGAACCCGGCCGCATGGCGGACGTCGTCAAGGTACGGGATCTTTCCGGGTTTTCCGTAGAAGAGGTCTACATCGGCGGCAGGCGGGTCGCCGAGGGGGGGCGACCCGCCTTCTCGGCACGTCCGGCCCCGGGGGGATATCCGATCACCGTGACGCCGAGGGTATCCGGCGACTTCGCCGTTCCCGCGCAGGGCCGCTCCGTAACCGTCCGAGTGATCGATCTGATCCGGGACGAGATCGTGACCGGCAGCGAAACCGCCACGCTCAAGGTTATGGGAGGCCGAGTGATCCCCGACCGTGAACGCGACATTCTCCCCGTGTCCGTGGTGAACCGGTACCGCGACGCCCCGGTAATGACGGGTTTCGTCCGGGGCTTCGGGTTGAAAAAAGGGGCGATCGCCTCGAGCATCGCCCATGATTCCCACAACCTCATCGTCGTCGGAGCCGATCCGGAGGATATGGCCGGTGCGGTGAACACCCTCATCCGGGAATCGGGCGGGCTCTGTTACACCGCGGGCGAAACGTCCCTCCTGCTCCCGTTACCGATCGCGGGCCTGATGAGCGCGGAGAGTCCGAATGACGTGTGTGCCCGTCTTTCCCTCCTCCATGCGAAAACCCGCGAGGCCGGCTGCGGGCTGGACCGGCCCTTCATGACGATGTCGTTCCTGAGTCTTTTGGTGATCCCTCATCTGAAGATCGGGGACAGGGGGCTGTTCGACGTCGACGCCGGCCGGTTCGTCGATCCGGTTCTTCCGCGGTCCGGTTAGTCCTTGCCGGGCAAACCTTATCCCCGGGCGGCCGCAGAGGGAAACCGGGTCGATGAGTTCGCCGAACCCCGACTCGAATCATCGTTCGGGGAAGTACGGTGCAGAGGAGTGGCGGGGCCGGCCTTAAAAAAACCGGCCCCGCCACTTCCTTTATACGTATATTCCTGCTCCTCCGAGTCTACTCCCAGATCCCGGCGCCGGTGTACATGTCCTTTCCAGGCACACGGAAAATATAGCTGATCTTCTTCCGGGGCTTCGGGTCGCCGGGGTTGGCCCACATGTAGCCGACCCAGCCTTCCCCCTTGCTCTTGGCCAATTCAGAGAACTCTTTGAAGAGGAGTTTTGCCTTCGCCGGGTCCTCCGACTTGTCCTTCATGTCGTTAACGTTCTTCCCGATCAGAGCCGGGCTCATCGGGTGGGCAAGCACCTTCCCGTCGAATTCCACGAGAAAGACATAGGAGTCCTTCCACACGAACTTGCCGTCTTTCTTGTTGAGCTCGGCTACTCCGGCGTCGAGCCCCTTCTCGTTGATCATCTTCGCCGCTTCCTTGGTCTTCGCGATGCATTCGTCTTTGGTTGCGCTCTCGGCAAGGACGTTCCCCGCCAGGCCGAGGCAAAGCAGAATGGCAATCCCCGCAATAGCGATTTTCTTCATTTTCCCATTCCCTCCCCTTCGTTTTGTTTGAAACGATTCCCTTCCATACAAACCACCTGCACCGTCAAGTTTCCTTTTTCCTTCCCCGGATCACCTCCTCTCCCGTTGAGATGCAAGACAAGATCCCCTCCGTTTCCCGGCTTGCCTAAAAAAACAATCGCCGGGAATCGACGGTGCGATGAAAAAACGAAATCCCCTTGGCGCATAGGGCGTGGGATCTTGCTGATCCGGTATTTGGCGTCACCAGGCAAGATTTCCTGCCCGGAAAAAGAATCGTCATGCCGGCCCACCCCATGTGGGAAAGCATTACGGTGTTCGGAATGTCTTTAGGAAAAACTCCCTCATCCCTTTCCCTGGTGCTCTTCCAGGGTGGAGCTGATCCCGTCCCGCGTCCGGTAATACAGGGAAAACCTCAGGTCGCGTGCAGGCGGGTGGAGTCCGTACATGTTCTGGGCGACATCTTCCGGCCGGCTGATCGGTTCCCACCTCGCGTTGGTTTTCGGCCGCACGAACCGGCCGCTTAATAGCAGTCGAAAGAACATCAGGTCGCACAACATTCCCTCCAGCCACGGCACCCAGTTCTCGTAGCCGGCGACCCACTTGATGTGAGGCGAGTTCCCGAGGAGAACCCGGGCCGTGTCCGGGTTGGCAAAGTCGCACGCCCCGAAGAATATTCCGTCATAGCTGGAAAGGTGGGCGATCATGTTCTTGAGCTTGGTCCGGCTGATATCCTTCACCGCGCTGATCGCCTTCCGTTTCCCGTGGGCAGCGACGTAGCCGATCTTTGCCCGGTTGTCCACCCCCTGGTCGTGCCGGGAGAGGGCGTCTTTCAGCCCCTGTGCATTCTGGAATACGGTGTAGCTGAACAGGGCGTCGTGCCCGGGTCGGTCATGTTTGTAGCCGTTGCGCCGAGCATAGGTCTCCTCCGTGTCGCGCTTCAGCTGTTCGAAAAACGGCTTGACCGATTCAACATGATGCTGGTCCCACTGCGCCTCGAACACCTTGATGACGTACCGATATCCATTTCTCGTCCGCATGGTGGCTCCCTGATACGGCTTCAAACTAAAAAAACGGCCGACAGCGTCCTGCGAAGAAGCTGTGGAACTGCAATCCACGTCCTTTCGAGTCGAGGTATCGGGGATGTCGGAGGTTGCGCCGGCAAGACCTATTATACGACAAAACCACCTTCGGAAAAACAATGAGAATAATAAATAATATTGGATTATATTACATTATATATAAAAAATCGCTCGGTGATTCCTCGAAGGTTTAAACAAACTCCCCGACGTATTTAACCTATTGTATTTTCATGCTATTTCCATACTTTGCCACGGTGACAAAAAATAAATATATTAACAATAATAAACGTTTATACCTTATAAGATTATAACTAAAGTTATATTTTATTGGATATAAGGTTGAATTTTATATTTATTTCGAAAAAATCCTCCACGACCGCCGGCCTTTGACTAACACCGCAGCGGTGGGTCCCTTCCTTAATCGGGTTAGCCAGGCGGGGATCGACATGATCTCCTCGGCCGCGCCGAATGATGGTCCCGACGTCCGGGCTGCGGTCCCCCGGCTCACCTCGGGCTGGCGGTACCGAGATTCAACATCCGGAGATCATACGAATTGGTATAGGAGGAGTCCGGGTTGTCCCAGGCGGCCGGTTCGCTTTTTTCCCCGGTTTTCACCATGATCTGGTCGCAGCTTACGTCTACCGTGCCCAGATTCCGGAACTGGTTCCAGCAATCCGGGTCCGTTGCGGTGTCCCGGACGACCACGAACATGGTGTACCCTTCCGACTCCGTGGCCTTGTACTGGGGTCTCATCCGATACTCTTTCTTGCACGCCTTCATCGCCTCGTACAAGGTCCCCCCCCGGAACTTCGGGTACGCGAAGAAGTAGTCTCTCCCCTTCATGTCCACCTTCCCGTTGATGACGATCACCGAATCGTTCGGCGAAACCGTGGCCAGAATGGCGTTCGCCGTCAGATTCGGCGCGACGATCGTCGGTTCGATCCCCGCAGAGGGAGGTCTGTCTGCGGGCGACTTGATGTAGGAAGGGAGTCCGGCGGACCCCCGGGCGTCCTGGGCCGACGTAAAATTCGGCGTGGACAAGAGGAAAATAACGGAGACCCATGTCATTACCGTACTGCCTGCTCGGTTCATACATCCTCCCTGCATTATCGTTGCGGCGGAACCGCTGTGATATCGACCCCGGTGATCTTCCTGGTTGCCGACCCGGTCACCGGATCCCTCGGAACGGGCTTCGTCCCGGATGGCGGGGCCGCCGTGTAGTGGACTCCCCCGATGTCCCTCCTGCCCCTTCCCGTTCCGGGCGCTTCCGCGGCCGCTGCCGCGGGAACAGGCCGCGAAACTGCCCGCACGGTTGTCGAGGGCGGCGCGGACGCGAAGTCCAATCCCTTCACCTCTTTCCTGCCTGTCCCGGCGTCCGCGGCAGGGAAAGGGATGCCGGGAAGACCGATCCGTGCCACTTCGGCAGCCTTGGGAGGCGCGGCGGTGAAGTTCATCCCCGCGACGTCCCGCTTCCCCGAACCGGTCACGGGGATTATTTCTATTGGAATTTCGGGTTTGCCCCCCGGAGTTCCCGGGGTGAGCGTCTGCTCCGTCGGTCCGGCTGGCAGTCCCGCCGTCTCACCCGCCGGGGGGGCGGGCTCCCCCGTAATGCGGGAAACAACCTCGCCCGTCTTCACCCCGGAGATGCAACATGGATCCTCGACACGCGGGGGAACGCCGTCCTTCAACCAGCAACCTTCCAGCCGCCCCGCCACTCCCTCCCTGACATAGGTGTAAGATTTGCACAGGGGATTCTGGGAGCACGCCTCCTGGCACGCCCCGGGTCCCCCCCGTAGCCACAAGATTTTGAAATCCGAGCCGGGTCGATCGACGCCTGGTTCCACCCAAGCCTGCTGTCGGCCCCCCCCTTCCCCTGCATAGGCAACCGTTGTGACGATAAGACAAAGCACGAGGATCGCGGGAGAAAGGAAGAAATATGGAATTTTGGGTGTTCCCATTGCGGATATCCCCTTTTAGCGCATCCCCTGTCCTGCGTCAACGGCAGTCCGTCGCGAATCCAGCCGGGCGGGTGTTCGATGGGCGCCCTCCTTGCGAACACTTCTTCCGGCGAATACACTATAAATAAGCGTACAGGAATCGTGCCGTTTCGTGCCCTCGGGAACTTTTTTGTCCAAGGAGGCAGCGATTCGCCGTGTGGTGGCGTTGGTTCCCCTGGAAGCAACTGGTAAGCCGCGCGGCAAGGGCCCGGGGCGTCATGGACCACCCCGAGCTCGCGTCGGCCTATCAAGGGATGGACGTTTTCGCCTTCGCCTCCCGTACGGAAACACAAGGGATGGTAGTGACGGAGGCAATGGCGGCGGGGACGCCGGTGGTGGCGGTGGATGCCTCCGGAGTGCGCGAAGTGGTCCGGGACGGAGAGAACGGCCGCCTGTTGCCCCGGGAGGACTTGGAAGGATTCGTTTCCGCCCTTGCCTGGGTCGCCGGGCTTTCCCCGGAAGAACGGCGGCGTCTCGGAGAAGGAATCGGAAGGGCGGCCGAGTAATTCTCGATGCCCCGCACCGCCGCGAAGACCCTTGTCCTCTACGAGTCCCTGATCCGGGGCAAACCGGCCCGGAAGACGATCGAGCCGAGCCACTGGACGACGGCCAGGAAGCTCCTCGAGGAGGAGTGGAAGATCGTGCGAAACATCGCGCACGCAGCCGGGACCGCCGTACTGTCGATGCCTAAGACGGAGGAAACGCAAGAGAACGGGCGCCCGCTCACTTCTTCCGGTCCCTGAGGAGATCCGGTCCCGCGCCGGGCCCCCGGTCGCTCAGGAATACCAGTCTGCCCGGGTCAGCGGCATCCCGCTTCGCCCCCCCTCGGACTTGACCAGGAGCGCCTGATAGACATTGTTGCGTCCTATCCGGAACCAATAGGCCGCCCCGGACAGGTAAAGTCTCCATATGCGGCAGGTCACCTCGTCGGCAGCCTGACGCGCCTTCCCGTAACTGGCCTCCAGGCGTCGAAACCAGTGCCTGAGCGTGAGGACATAATGCTCGCGCAGGCTCTCCACGTCGCGCACTTCGAAACCGCACTTCTCGGCGACGCGCAACGTCGTGCTGATGGGAACGAGGTCGCCGTCCGGGAAGACGTACCGGTCGACGAAGGAAGGACCGCGCCGTGGGGTATCGCTCGCGCGGGAAGCGATTCCGTGGTTCAGAAACACGCCCCCGGGGCGAAGCAGGCGCCACGTCCGGCCGAAATATTCCTCCAGGCGGCTTTCTCCGACATGTTCGAACATCCCGATGCTGGCGATTTTGTCGTAGCCGGACGGATCTTCGACCTCCCGGTAATCGAGAACCTCCACGCGGCACCGGTTTTCGAGCCCCTCCTCGCGGATGCGCTGCCCGGCCAGTTCCGCCTGCGGCCGGCTGAGCGTAATGCCGACGGCCTCCACGTCGCGGGTTTTCGCGGCGTAGGTGACCAGCCCCCCCCATCCGCATCCGATGTCGAGCAGCCGCTCGCCGCGGTGAAGACGCAGTTTCCGGCAGATGTACTCCAGCTTCCGCTCCTGCGCGGTATCCAGGTCTTCCCGCGGATCGGAGAAATACGCCGTCGAATAGACCATCCGGCGGTCCAGCCACAGGGAGAAGAAATCATTGGATACGTCGTAGTGATATTGCACGGCATTCCTGTCACGAAAAAGGGAATGGAGAGGCCCCCTGCATTTGACCGCCTGCCTCCCGGAAGGGGGCCGATCATCGGCAGGGAACATCAGGAGCTTCGGGGCGCAGCGGACCCGCTCGGCAGTTCCGATGCCCGGTCCGGTAAAATAGTCAGCCAGCGCGAAGGAGGATTCGAAATCCCCTTCGATGTCGAAGTCGCCGTGAATATAGGCATTCCCGAGAGAAAGATCCGTAGGATGCAGAAACATTCTTCGGAGCGCGCCGGGGCGATGGATGACGAGGGTGAACAGGGCCGTCTGCCCCTCCTCGGGCCCCCAGATGGTCCCGTCCCACAACCGGACGGCAAAGTTGCGCGGACGGTAGCCGCCGAGAAGGAGTGGAAGGATGCCAAGGCCTGTCTGGACAAATCGGTCGGCAGGATACGTAAGTGGATCCGCCATGACCGGCTCCCCTCCGTACCGGTGGTCTGCGGCCATGCGGCACCGATTCACCGCCTCCGCCATGTTCCGGGTGACGCCGCTTCCCCCCTCCACGATGGTATCAACTGGCATGCGTCAAGGAAAGGGGGATAGCCCCCGGGCAGGCGCCTCTCCCGGCGTCGCGGGTGCGGCCGATATCTTTGCGACAGGACCGGGAGAAAAAGATTGTTTGTGGGAGGAGGATGCGGTCGGGACAGTCGGTGCGGAAAACGTCAGATCTGCTTCTTTTTCAGTACCGGGATCCAATCCCCGTCGCGCCGGATGAACACTTCGAGCTCGGTGATCTTCAGGGCGTCCGTGCCGTGGTGCCTGGCCAACGAGCGAAGTTTCTCCTTGGAGACCCACGAATGGGCGCGAGAGGACGCCGACATCGTAATTTTCGCCATTCCGTTGGCAAAGAACACGATAACAAGCCACAGGGTAACCGCTGCCAGAAGGTTGCAAGCGATCTTTTTCATCTTCCCCTCTTCCTTGGGATGCGGCGAAAAACCTCGTTCCCCGCGGAACGAGAGAATCCCGTCTGTTGTTTTGGGATTTGTCTTGCCTGTGCGTGGATTCACGAACATCCTACCGGGGAGCCGGCCGGACGTCAACCTTTGACACCTTTTCTCCCCCTTTTCTCCTCCGTTCTCCGGGTACCGATTCAGGTCTTCCCGGTATGCTTTTTCCTCCTCCGTTTCCCGCACGGCATCACGAAGAACCGCCTGGCACCCGTCTCTTATCTCATTATTGGATTCCCTCCATCCCGCAAAGGCTTTCTCCCGGCCGAGGATATTTCCCCGTAGAGAGCTCTTTCCACCGTCCCTGCGATCGGGCGGTTTTTATCAGGCATCGAGGACGATTCGTTCGGGCCCCTCGTCGAAAGGAACGGATCACTCTCTGGTCGGGGGCGACGCGTGGACAAGATTGACATCGCCCTCGCATTCGGCCTATGCTCTGTCGGTATACAATGTACAGAAAGGTAAAAATTTCTCCCCTCGCGGCCGGCCATCGACGGGAAAACCCTGTTTTCCGAGGAGCGGAATATGCAGACGATCTGGGAGGGGCGGGGGCCCCCTGTTCTCCCCGGAGACGCATGCCCCAATCATCGTAACCGCGGGGAGAAGGCAAATCACGAAAAAGGGATGGTGCCATGGAAATACTCACCAATACCGTAGGCAGAAAGGTTTTGATGGCCGTCACCGGCCTGTTCATGCTCTTCTTCGTCATCGTCCACCTGCTGGGGAATTCCACCATTTTCGTCGGTCCGAGCGCGCTCAACACATACGCCGAGAAGCTGCACAGCCTTGGTCCGCTCGTCTGGGCGTTCCGCGCGTTCATGCTGGCGATGCTCGGGGTACACGTCCTCTTCGGCGTGCTGCTGACGCTCGAGAACTGGGCGGCGAACCCGGGCAAGTACGCCGTCAACAGGAAGCTCAAGGCCAACTTTTCGAGCGAGACGATGATCTGGACGGGAGCCCTCCTGTTCGCGTTCCTCGTCTATCACCTCCTGCAGTTCACCCTCCGCGTCACGCCCGATATCATTCCCGAGGCGGTCGCCAAGCGACCGGGAGACGTCTACGCGATGGTGGTCGGCAGCTTCCGGCACACGGCCATTTCCCTGATCTACGTGGGAGCCATGGTGGTCCTGTTCCTTCACCTGAAGCACGGCATCCAGAGCTTTTTCCAGTCCCTCGGGTGGAGCAACGACCGGACCCTGCCCCGGTTCGAAACGATCGGCAACGTGCTCTCGGCGCTTTTCCTCCTGGGATACAGCGCCATTCCCATTCTCATACTCGTTGGTTTTTTGACCAGATAGGGGGATCTGCGTGAACCTTAACGGAAAATGTCCGACAGGACCGATCGAAAAGACATGGGACAAGCACCGCTTCGACATGAAACTGGTGAACCCGGCCAACAAGCGCAAGTACAAGATCCTGGTGGTCGGAACCGGCCTGGCAGGCGCCTCCGCCGCGGCGTCGCTGGCCGAGCTGGGGTACAACGTGGAGGCCTTCTGCTACCAGGACAGCCCCCGCCGCGCCCATAGCATCGCGGCGCAGGGGGGAATCAACGCCTCCAAGAACTATCCCAATGACGGCGACAGCATCTACCGCCTCTTCTACGACACCGTCAAGGGGGGCGACTTCCGCGCGCGCGAGGCGGACGTGTGGCGCCTCGCCCAGGTGAGCAGCCATATCATCGACCAGTGCGTCGCCCAGGGCGTGCCCTTCGCACGCGACTACGCCGGTTACCTGGACAACCGCTCCTTCGGCGGCGCCCAGGTCTCCCGGACCTTCTACGCCCGGGGGCAGACGGGGCAGCAGCTCCTGCTGGGCGCCTACTCGGCCCTCTCCCGGCAGATCAAGGCGGGGATGGTGAAGATGTTCCCCCGGACCGAGATGCTCGACCTGGTGCTGGTGGACGGCGAGGCGAAGGGGATCACGGTCCGCGATCTGATCAGCGGCGAGATCCGGTGCCACGTCGGAGACGCGGTGCTGCTGTGCACGGGCGGCTACGTGAACGTCTTCTACCTCTCCACGATGGCGATGGGAGCCAGCGTCACCGCCATCTGGAAAGCCTATAAAAAAGGCGCTTTCTTCGCCAACCCGTGTTACACCCAGATTCACCCTACCTGCATCCCCCAGTCGGGCGACTACCAGTCGAAGCTGACGCTGATGTCCGAGTCGCTCCGGAACGACGGACGCTGCTGGGTTCCCAAGAATCGCGGGGACAACCGTTCTCCCAATGACATCCCCGAGGAGGACCGGGATTACTACCTGGAGCGGAAGTACCCGAGCTTCGGGAACCTCGCGCCCCGGGACATCGCCTCCCGGGCGGCGAAGGAACAGTGCGACGACGGCCGCGGCGTCGGCCCCGGCGGTCGCGGGGTCTACCTCGATTTCCGGGACTCCATCGCGCGACTCGGCGAGGAGACGATCCGGGAGCGGTACGGCAACCTGTTCGAGATGTACGAGCGGATCACCGACGAGAACGGGTACAAGGTGCCGATGCGGATCTACCCGGCCCCCCACTACGCCATGGGCGGGCTGTGGGTCGACTACAACCTGATGAGCAACATCCCCGGCCTCTTCGTCCTGGGCGAGGCCAACTTCTCCGTTCACGGAGCGAACCGGCTCGGCGCGAGCGCCCTCATGCAGGGCCTGGCCGACGGGTACTTCGTCATCCCCTACACGGTCGCCCATTACCTGGCACAGACCAAACCGGGGAAGGCGAAGGAAGACCACGCCGAATGCCGGAAGTCGATCGAGGATGTCAAGGGCTCGATGAAGAAACTTCTCTCCATCAACGGCCGCCGGACGGTCACGGAGCTGATGCGGGAGCTCGGCACCCTCATGTGGAACAACGTCGGGATGGCCCGCAGCAAGGAGGGCCTCACCGAGGTCATCATGAAGATCCCGGGGATCCGGGAGGAGTTCTGGCAGAACCTGAGGGTGACCGGCAATGGCGCGCAGATCAACCAGCAGCTGGAGAACGCCGGCCGCACGGCGGATTTCCTGGAGTTCGCCGAACTGCTCTGCCGCGACGCCCTTCACCGCAACGAGTCGTGCGGTGGCCACTTCCGCGTGGAATACCAGTACGAGGACGGAGAGGCGAAGCGCGACGATAAAAACTACTGCTATTCGGCCGCATGGGAGTTCAAGGGGGTCGACAGCGAGCCCGAACTCCACAAGGAGCCGCTGGAATTCAAAGAAGTCCATCTCGCGGTAAGGAGTTACAAATAATGAGCGGACAGAACGAACACAAAACGATGACCCTCAAGCTGATCGTCTGGCGGCAGAACGGGAAAAACGGCCCCGGCCGGTTCGAGACCTACACCGCCCGGGAGATCACCGAGCACCACTCCTTCCTCGAGATGCTCGACGTCGTGAACGAGGACCTGATCAAGGAGGGGAAAGAGCCGATCATTTTCGACCACGACTGCCGGGAAGGAATCTGTGGCGTCTGCTCGCAGGTCATCAACGGCGTCCCCCACGGCGGCCAGGAGCGAACCACCGTCTGCCAGCTCCACATGCGCAAGTTCAAGGACGGCGACACCATCTACATCGAGCCGTGGCGTGCCCGGGCGTTCCCCATCCTCAAGGACCTGATGGTGGACCGGAGCGCCCTCGACACGATCATCCAGGCGGGGGGCTACACCTCCGCCCACACCGGCGGAGCTCCCGACGCCAACGCGATCCCCATCCCCAAGCCGGACGCCGAGTACTCGATGGACGCCGCCGAGTGCATCGGCTGCGGCGCATGCGTGGCGGCCTGCCCGAACGGCGCGGCCATGCTCTTCACGGGCGCCAAGGTGGCCCAACTGGCCGTCCTTCCCCAGGGAAAGGTGGAAGCCAAGGAACGAGCCCGGGCGATGATCAAGGCCATGCAGGAGTGCGGCTTCGGCAATTGTACCAACCACTACGAGTGCCAGGCCGCCTGCCCGAAGGGGATCCACGTGAAGTTCATCGCGAGACTCAACCGGGAATACATCCGGGCGCTGATCGGTTAGCCGTTCCGTCGGGAAACGGTCGAAGGGGGGGGACGGGCGTCCCTCCCCTTTTCCGTTGCCGGGCAGATATTCCCGGATGGTCGGTCACCGGAGTGCCGACAACCTGGAAAACAGTTCCTTCTCGAGGATCGTATACGCCTTCCTATTCAGATGGGGATCAAAAGCATTCCTTGCCAGATTTTGCTTCAATATCCCGTTTTCATTGGAAAGAATGCCGAAGAAATCGAAAACCGATGTGTCCGTGTTCCCGTCCGCATACTTCCCGACCCACTCATTGTATTCCTTCCTGAGCCGCTGGGCATATTCCCCGGCTCTAAGAACCGGCAGCGCGTTGCCCAGGATCAGGTTCGCCTTCTCCCCCCGCGCGAAGGCATGAACATGCCCGACCAGCGATCTCATCCCTTCGAACAACTCCTTCTTCGTCTTCTCGTCCTTGAGTCTCTTGTCCCGGAAATCGACGAAACAGAATTTGAAGAACAATGCGTCGTACCGCTTCCCCTCCACCTGCCTGCGCAGGGATGCAAGCGTCTCCCGCCCGTAGGAGGGACCTCCCTGGCCGGCATCCGGTGGGACGATCCGGATGTATTCGAAGCGGTATCCATCCTTCCCATACTCTTTGTAGGAGACAGGCCACGGGAGATAGATTGCATACCGGCTCAAGAGGTCCGGAAAGTTCCAGAATTTGAACCAGTGCCCCATGACCGAGCGGCCCGCCATGGCAACCCGGTATTCCCCGTCCTTTTCCCCCTTCTCTCTCATCGTGCCGTTTCCTCCTCATCCGTCATCTGCGATGGATTCCCTATAACCCCCCGTTGAAGAAGGCGACGAGGCTGTCGGCGACCCTTCTCGAAAAGAGCATCCCGAAGTGCCACGCGCGCGACAGGATTACCCGGGCGCCGTCGACATGAGTCTCCGATACCCGGATCCACCCGTCGTGGGGACGCGGCAGGCCGATCAGCAGACCGACCCCCAGCGGGAGGGTCCCCGCGACCACCAGGGTTTCCCGCCCTGCGGGCACGCGGGGCCGGCCTTCCACGATTCCTTCGCCGGCGACGGGACCGATGAGACTCCGGCCAAAGCGGGTCTTGAGAAGTGCCTCGACGGCCGCGCTTCCCCCGATGGGGCAACCGATGAGCGCAAGCCGGCCCACATTCGGAGAGGGATCCGCTTCCAGCATCTTGGCGATTACGATCCCCCCCAAACTGTGCCCCACCAGGTGTACCCTGTCTCCGCCGGCTCGCTCCACTTGGTCGACAAGTCCCCTTGCCGCATCCTCCAATTGCCCTTTCCGGGAAGGGTACCGGTAATATTCGACCCGCAGGCCGGAACGCTCCAGCCGGCTCCCGAGGTACCGCAGATTCCAGTCCGTTCCCCCGAGGCCATGCAGGAGGATGACCGTATCCGCATGGCGATGATTCGGTTGTATGCGATCCGACAAGATTCTCCTCCAAAAAGAGATTATACCCCATACGGGTTCCCGTCCCACGGACACGGGAAGCACGGGAAACAGCTTTTTATATTGAAAGATCGTCCATGTTTCGCCTATTCTTGCAGAACCTTCTGAACATCAATCCGGGAGTGTGAGATGGCCGAGGACATTCAGGCGGCAAGGAAAATGGTGCAGGATTTCATCAAGGGACCGGACCGGTATCTCAAAGTCCCCTACGACGGACCGGAACTCAATCCGAGGGAGTACTGGCACAAGATCGTCCTGCAAAGCCGGCTCCGGTTCCTGTGGCAGTCCCTCATCATCTTCGTGTGCACGATCCTTCCCTCGGGGGAATTCAAGAACAGACTTCTTCGCTCCATCGGGATGAAGATCGGGAAGGACGCGTTCATCGCCCCCCTGGTATTCATGGACATCGAGTTCCCCTCCCTCCTCACCATCGGGGACGGCGCGGTGGTCGGAACGATGACGAAGATCCTGACGCACGAAGTGACGATCCGAAGCGTCCGCCTGGGAAAAACGGAGATCGGGAAGCAGGCGCTGGTGGGAGCGGGTTCCGTAATCCGTTGCGGGGTCACCATCGGGGAAGGATCGGTTGTCGCCATGAACTCCTTCGTGAACCGGGACGTCCCTCCTTATCATGTCGTCGGGGGGAGCCCGCTCCAGGACGTCAAGAAGCTCGACAAGCTCCTCTGAGCCGGATACGACCATCCGCGATCCTTGTCCCCCGGTCGCGGATGGAGGCTGCGCCATCCCCCCGTTCCCCCGCCCCCTCCTTCCCGGACGCGGCCTTACGCCCCCCTGTGGTCATCGATGAGCGGGAAGGTGTTTCCGTAGACGATCCGCCGCACCTGTTCGAGGAACGCGAGAGGGAACCCCAGGTCGATCCGGCTTGCTTCGTCCAGCCTCCGGAGATGATCCCCGGAAAGAGAGAACTCCAGGCACCCGAGGTTGTCCTTGAGCTGCGCGAGTTTCGTCGCGCCCAGAATCGGGATGACCACGCCGCGCGGTTGCTGCCGGACCCAAGCGACGGCGACCTGCGACGCCGTTTTTCCGATTTCCTTGGCGACCCGCTCGATTTCTTCCGCGATGCGCAGGTTCCGTTCCGTGACGTAGATGTTCCCCCACTCCTCCTGGGATCCGTACCGGGCGTCTTTCGGGCGGGGCTTCCCGGTCTTGTACTTCCCGGTCAGCACCCCTCCCCCGAGGATCCCCCAGGGCGTGACCGCGATGTCCAACGCCTTCGCCATCGGGAGGAGCTCCCGCTCGGGCGTCCGTTCGATGAGGCTGTAGGGGATCTGCAGCCCCGCGAATGCGCTCCACCCCATAAGTCCCGCCAGAGTGTTGGCCCGGGAGACGACCCACGCGGGGGCGTCGGAGATCCCCACGTAGAGGATCTTTCCCGCCCGGACCATATCGTCGAGCGCCCGCATCGTCTCTTCCACGGGCGTCATGGAATCCCAGGCATGGACCCAGTACAGGTCGATGTAGTCCGTCCGGAGACGCTTGAGGCTCTCCTCCAACGAGTGCACCATGTTCTTCCGGTGGTTTCCGCCGGCGTTCGGGTCGTCGGGACGCATATTGAGGGTGTATTTGGTAGCGACGACGAACCGGCGCCGCTCCGAGGCGATGAACTCGCCAACGAACCTCTCGCTCGTGCCGGCGGTATAGTAGTTGGCGCTGTCGATGAAGTTCCCGCCCGCCTCAGCAAAGGCCTCGAAGATCCTGCGACTTTCCTCCTTCGACGCCCCCCAGCCCCATTCCTCGCCGAAGGTCATGGCGCCGAGGCATAGCTCCGAAACCCGCAGCCCGGACCGACCCAGAAGCTTATAGCGCATCGTTTTCCTCCTTTCCCTGAGCGGCGACGCATTTTCGCTCTTTCGATTGACGGGGGAAAAGAAAGTTTCCCCCGGCTCCCATCGCGCGGAAGAAATTTCCCTCCCGGAAGAAAATCCGGTCTGCCTGCAATCACGTTTTCCCGGCGGGAAGTCGCGGAGGCGGCTGGTATCGCCCGGGGCGGGATCCGGAAAGAAGGACCCGGATGCGGAACGGGAAATCGACCGTTATCCCGGCAATTCCATGCCCGTCATCAAATGATCTTCCATGAATTTGATCTCCTCGATGCCCGACACCACGACCTCGGGGTCGATCACGAGTTCTTTCTGCGGGATCTTGTTGTCATACTCGACTTTGGAAAGGATGTATTTGATGCAGTTGAGCCTTGCCTTCTTCTTGTTGTCGGAACGGATGATGGCCCAGGGAGAAATGGTCCGGTTGGTTTCATTGAGCATCTGGAATTTTCTTACGGTGTAATCATCCCACTTTTCCTGGGCTTCGATATCCACAGGGGAAATTTTGTATTGTTTCAAAGGATCCTTGATCCTCGATTGGAATCGGCGCATCTGTTCCTCCTTGGAAACGGAGAAAAAGAACTTGAACATGCTGATTCCATTCTTGACCAATATTTCCTCAATCAAAGGCACGTCTTTCAAAAAGCGTTTATGCTCCTCGTCGGTGCAGAACCCCATGGTCGGCTCGACCATGGCGCGGTTGTACCAGCTCCGGTCGAACAGGACGATCTCCCCGCCGGACGGCAGGTGTTGAAAATATCGCTGAAAATACCATTGTGTTCTTTCCCTGTCGCTGGGCTTGGGAAGCGCGACAACCCGGGCGCCCCGTGGATTCAAATGCTCCACGATCCTTTTGATCGTCCCTCCCTTTCCGGCGGCATCGCGCCCTTCAAAGATCAACAGGACCTTCTGTTCTTTGGCGATGACATGTTTTTGCCATTTCAATAGTTCGATTTGCATCTTTTGCAGTTCTTCTTCGTACTTGAGGGTAAATTTGCTCACCCAGATGGCCTGGCGGTTCTTCCCCTTTTTCTTGTCGATAAAACTGATGGCGGTGTGTTCTTTCAGCGCTTTCTCTGTTTTTTTGCCTTTTTTCTTTTTCTTCTTTTTTCCCTTTTTTCCCGATTTCGCTCCCTTTTCGGCTTCCTTCCCCTCTCCCTTCGCGTTTTCCCCGGGAGGGCTCGCTTCCGGTTCCTTGGATATCTTTCCTTCCTTTTTCTCCTCTTTTGCCACCGCCCCTCCTCTGTCCTTCTCCAAGGGATTTCCTTTCCGATATTGCGAAAAATCACACCAGGGATCTGCCGTATTTCTTTCGCTGCTTCTTCATCATCTGCAATTCCTTGTCCCCCGGGATCACGATCGCCGGATCCAGGGTGAAATCGAGTTCACGGCTCCTGCCTTTGTAGGGCACCGAATTGAGAATCAACTTCATCGTTTCCCGCCGGGCGAGATGCTTGTTGTCCGATCGGATCACCCACCAGGGGGAATATTCCGTATGGGTCTTTTTCAGCAACATGTATTTCTTCTCCGTGAACTCATCCCACAATTCCTGGGCCTGCAGGTCGACCTCGGAAAGCTTCCACTGCCGGAGCGGATCATTCTTCCTTCTTTCGAACCGCTTCTTCTGCTCCTCCTTGGTCACCGAAAAATAGAGTTTCAGCAATATGGTCTTGCCGGCATCCTCGAGGAAATTCTGCTCATACGTGACGACCTTCTTCAGGAATCGCCGGTATTGGTCCTCGGTGCAAAATCCCATCACCGGCTCCACCAGTGCCCGGTTGTACCAGCTCCTGTCGAACAGAACGATCTCTCCCGCACGGGGGAAATGCTCGATATACCGCTTGATATGGAGTTCCGTTTTCTGGTCCTCGGTCGGTTTCCCCAGCGCGACCACGCGGGATCTCTTCTCGTTCATGTACCGGGTAATCCGGCGGATCGTTCCGCCTTTTCCGGATGCGTCGCGGCCGTCAAAAAGGACGACCATTTTTTTCCCGGATTTCTCCAGGTGGCGCTGCATCTTGATCAGTTCCGCCTGGTAAGGTTTCAATTCCTCCGCTTCATGATGAAACTTCAATGCCTCCCTGACGATCTCCTCCTTGTCTTTCTTTCCGAGATGGTCCTGGATCTTTTGAATCGTTTTTCCCGGATCGGCGGATCGGTTTTTCGGTTCCACTTTCCTCACCACCTCCCGGATCTGCGCCGTCGAGCCATCCATTCCCTTTGTGATCTTCATGACCGTTTCCGCTCCGCCTAGTTCAGCTTTGTCCCCGTTTCATACATTTTCCGATAGATGTCGGGGAGACGATTCCTTTTCATACTCTCGGTCACCTGTTCGACAGGATACGGTATGCGGAAATGTTCCACGGAGATCTTCCCCGAATGGATCGAAAGAATGGCAAACGATGCTCGCGGATCACCGTCGAACATGCGCCCCGCGCTGCCCGGGTTGAGGAAGTGAACCTCGTCGACAATTTTATGAAAGGGAGCGTGCGAATGGCCCATGATCTGGACCTGGCAGAGGGAGTTCCTTGCCAGTTCCCGAAAACGGCTCTTCGGAACATCGGGGGACAAGGTTTCCTCCTCGTCATCGGAGGTTCCGTGGGATACGCCGATGCGAATCCCGTCGATCGTGAAATCCCGTTGCCCCGGCAGGGATTGCAAATACCGTGCATTCCCGGGAAGGAGGGTTTCGCATGTCCAGTAATACATCACCCGTTTTTCTTCCCTGCGCGGTCTATCCAATGGTCTCCCCGCCAGGATTCGCAGAACCCGGTTGTCCGTATTCCCCACGATGCATAGGGTATTTCTCTTCTTCCGGAACCATTCGATCGTCTCGTTGGGAAAGGTACAATAAACAACCAGGTCTCCGGCGTTGATGACCCAATGGAACCGGTCCCGCTGGACAAAGGTTTCGATTGCTTGCAGCGCCGGGTAATTGGCATGGACATCACTCAAGACAAGAAATTTCTTCATGCAATGAAGTGCTGGCGATCCAGGGATTTTAAAACATAATTATAATTCGGCATGCCGATTTTGTCAAACAGAAGACGATCCGGCACCGAAAAGTTCCCGATAAACCTTCTGTTTGTGGATCGATGCATAGTCCGAAAACGTTTTCGCAAGGGCTTTTTTCGCTTTTCGCTTTTCCCTCTCCATCGTTTTGACCAGGGTGCCGATTGCCGCCACGGTTTTTTTCGACCGGGAATCGTTCCAGGGCAGCTCCCCGGCAAGGTCCTGAAGACGTTGTTGCTGTACACGGAAGTCATTGTACTCCCCGAGAAAGTCCTGCAGCTTCTTCAATTGCCCGATCAGATCGTGGATTTTCTCGCGAGGAAACAGAGAGGAGAAAAACTCCAGAAGGTATCGCAGCTCCTTGCATTCAATTCGTAAAAGATGCAGCATATCGTCTGCCATGTTTTCAAGCATTACATTACTTATTTTCAAAATACGTCTGTATTTTTTATAGATTCTTTTTTGTGCCAGCTCTCGTACGGGGAGTTCCGCATTCGGCGAGTCCGGAAAATCGTTTCCCGGACCATTCAAGAACAGATCCCAATCCTGAATGATTTTCCGATATCTCCTCGTCTCCAAATGAGGAAGGAATTCCCAGAAAACCTGTGTCCGTTTTTCCCGCAAGTAGTCAAACAACGGACCGATATCGTCACGCTGCGCGGGGGGGAGCATCGCTTTGTAGATCCCCTCGTTCTGGAGATGGACATCCAGATCCCGCAAATCGTTGGAAAGCTTCCCCATAAAAGCAAAATCCTTTTTGAACCGTCTGGTGACATCGGCAGGGAATACCTGTTTCATCTGGCGCAACGCGGAGCGGGTGCGGCGGATGGCGACCCGGTAATCGTGGAGAAATTCCGTATCCCGGTCCTCCGCAAGGTGGGCTTCGTTGATCCGGATCACCTGCAGCAGGAAGCGCAGAATGATTTTGACTGCTTCTTCCGAACGCATGCGGGGGGCGGACGGGATCGTTACCTTGGTGGAATAATCGCCCGGAGTCCTGCCGGCGGCTTTCATCGCTTCCCAATAGATATTCCCGTTATCACCCGCCGGCGGGCCGTCCTTCTCCCATCGTTTCCTCACGGTCTGAAAAGATCCTGGCGCTCCTCTCACCGGCCTCAACCGGAAAGAAGTCCAAAAGGCGGGCCTCTCGTTGTCATCGGCCAGTCGACCTTCCTCGCAAACCAGTCGGGCCACGATGTTCCCGTCCCGGCTCAGGAGGCGATACGTCGTTGATCGCGTATCCACCTCCGCGAGTTTCTCCAGGGCCCGCACGGTAACGATCGGCGCCAGTTTCTCCTTCAAGTCGCCGTCCGGGAGATCCGACGAAAACACCGGGGGAGAGGAAACTTCGACGCTGTGCAGGATCGCTCTTCCATGCAGTTTGCGTAAAACCATCTTGTTGCCGGATGCAACCAGGACGAGCGATCTCCGGAACAGGCGCCAGTCAAACGTGTCGAATAGGGAAAAACGACGGGACGTGGTTCGTTCTTTCCGGATCGAATACCGCCCGGCCAATTCGCGGATCAACGGCTGTTCATCGAACCCTTCTGGGAAAGGGGATTTCAACGTGCGGACTCATCCTGGTACCGTTTCGGATAGTCAAAAAATACCGATTCGCCTTTTCCTTTCTGCACCTTCTTCCAGTTGCTCACAGGGAAACGGATGCAGTAAACCCCGGTGGTCGGGATGTTTTGGACGGGACCCGGCTTGAGCAGCATTCCCGCGAAATCCATGAAATCCGGATTGTGTCCGAAAAGCATGACGGAGGTATTCTTGTCATCCAGTTTTTTCACCAGATCGAGCAGAACCGATGCGCCGCAATGGTACATCTTGTCGACAAACTGGATGTTCTTCCTGGGATAGCCGATCGCCTTGGCAATCAAATCGGCGGTCTTCCTGGCTCGTTTCGCGGGGCTGGACAGGATCAGGTCGGGCAGGATCTGTCGTTCCTTCAGTTTTTCCCCCATCAGGGGCGCATCCCGTCTCCCTCGTTTGTTCAAAGGTCGTTCGAAATCATCCAGGCGGGGGTTTTTCCAGCTCGATTTGGCGTGTCTGACGAGAATGATGGTCTTCATCTCCCGGACAGTCTCCTTCCTGCCGTGGGGTCAGTGTAAATTCCTCCCGGGTGCCTGTCGAACCGGCCGGCCTCCCCGGTAACCGGCTTCCCGCGCGGATCGGCGCATGGACCCCCCCCACGGTACCTTTCCACGATCTCCTCAACGTGCATGGAGGAAATTCCTTTGCCGTGGAACGCGCGGGGCAGGAATATCCGGGCTTTCGGATCGACCCGGCCGGAAACGGGGCGGAATACGCGATTCCCGATCCTTACTGCTCCATCGTGAATTCCTGCATGTCGAACCAGAAACCGCTCTGGCCGATGGAGTCGATCTCCGCTTGCAGGATCTTCATATGGAGTTCTTCCTCCTTCGCCAGGGAGAGGAACATCTCCTTCGCCTCGGTGGACTTTTCCTTGGCGGCCAGGTCGAGGTAGAACTTGTTCGCGACGATCTCGCGCTGGACGGCGATCTTGAGGATTTTCACCTCGTCGAATTTCGCGATGTCCTCCGGACGGAGATCCAGGTCCGCGTAAGCGCTCGAGTGGAACACGGCGGCCACCGCTTCGATCTCCTCCGCCTTGGGGAGCACCCAGGGCTTCCCCTTGAGGAGGCTCATGAGGTGCTTCTCGAGCTTGTTCAGGTGCCCCACCTCGTCGTCGGCCAGGTTGATCAGCACGTTCTTGGCCTTGGGGTCCTTGACAGCTTTGGCGAACTTGATGTACGCGCTGATGGCATCCTTCTCGCGGTAGATGCCCCGGTGGATGATGGCGACCGCCTCGGACGTTTTCATGCCCTACCCCCTCCCAATGGTTTCACCGGAATCGATCGGTGGAAGACAAACGTACGGGTATCTTACTCCGAGACCGGGGAGTTGACCATACCATTCCTGGCATTCGGCGGCACTGCCCCCCCGGACGGCGGCAGGATTTTTCGCCTGTCAAATATCCAGGAAGAGCCAGGGACTCTTCCTCTTCCCTTCGCGCTCGTACTGGGCGATGTCCGGCTCGTGCTTGAGAGTGAGGGCGATCTCGTCCAGCCCCTCCAGCAGGCACTCCTTGGAAAACAACGCGATATCGAACGGGCACACGGCTCCGTCCGGGCCGGTCACGGTCTGTGCGGGCAGGTCAACCGAAATCACGTCTCCCGGGGAATCCTCGATGCTGCCGATCAGGCCGCGAACCTCGCCTGCTGCGAGTCTTACCGGCAGGAGCCCGTTCTTGAGCCCGTTGTTGTAGAAAATATCCCCGAACGAGGGAGCGATTACGACGCGGATCCCGTAGTCCATCAGGGCCCAAACGGCGTGCTCCCGCGAGGAACCGCAACCAAAGTTCTCCCCCGTCACCAGGATCTTCCCGCCCCGGTACGGAGGCTTGTTGAGAGGGAAATCCGGCACTTCCCTGCCCCCCTCGTCATATCTCCAGGCGTGAAACAGGTTGTCGCCAAGCCCCGTGCGCTTGACGGTCTTGAGGAACCTGGCGGGAATGATGGCGTCGGTGTCCACGTTGCCCCGGTTCAGCGGGACCGCAATCGCGTTCAGGGAGACAAATTTCTCGATCATCCCCTAGAGCACCTCCCGCACGTCGCTGATCTTCCCGGCGACCGCCGCCGCGACTGCCATCATCGGGCTCATGAGGTGGGTCCGGCCCCCCGGACCCTGCCGGCCCTCGTAGTTCCTGTTCGAGGTGGAAGCACACCGCTCGCCGGGCTTCAGGCGGTCCGGGTTCATCCCGAGGCACATGGAGCAACCGGGGAGCCTCCACTGGAACCCCGCCTCGAGAAAGATCCGGTCGAGCCCCTCCGCTTCCGCCTGCTGTTTGACCAGCCCGGAACCCGGCACGACCATCGCCGTCACACCGTCCGCCACTTTCCGGCCGGCCGCCACCTTCGCAGCGAGCCGCAGGTCTTCGATCCGGGCGTTCGTGCAGGACCCGATGAACACCTTGTCGACCGGGATGTCGGTTAACCGCATCCCCGGTCGAAGATCCATGTACCGCATCGCCCGCTCCATCCTCTCCCGGACCCGGGGATCCGGCTGTTCGGCCGGGTCGGGAACGACGCCGGTCACGGGAAGAGCGTCCTCCGGGCTCGTTCCCCAGGTTACTTGAGGAACGATCCGGGAGGCGTCGATCGACACTTCCCGGTCGTAGGAGGTCCCGGGGTCGGAGACCAGCGTTTTCCAGTCCGCGACCGCAGACTCCCATTGGGACGCCCCCGGTGCCGCGGGCCGCCCCGAAAGATACGAGAAGGTCGTTTCGTCGGGCGCCACCATCCCGAACCGCCCCCCCCCCTCGATGGTCATGTTGCAGACCGTCAACCTCTCTTCCATCGACATTCGACGGATCGCCTCCCCCGTGTACTCGATCGCGTACCCCGAGCCCCCCCCGGACCCGATCTTCGCGATGATCGCCAGGATCACGTCCTTCGCGGAGACGCCTGCCCCGAGCATCCCCGTGACGTTGATCCGCATCTCCCTGGGCCTTGTCTGCCAAAGCGTCTGGGTGGCAAGGGCGTGCTCCACCTCCGAGGTCCCGATCCCGAAGGCGACCGCCCCGAAGGCCCCCAGGGTGGAGGTGTGGGAATCGCCGCAAACGGCCGTGACGCCGGGCAGGATCAGGCCGTTTTCCGGGCCGGTGACGTGGACGATTCCCTGGCGGATATCGTCCATGTCGAACAGAGTGATGCCCGCGGCCAGGGCGTTTTCCCGCAGCGTCTCGATCTGGATCCGGCTGTCCGGATCCTCGATCCGCGTAAGGCGGTCCGCCGAGGTGGGCACGTTGTGGTCCGGTACCGCAAGCAGGGAAAAAGGCCGCCGCACCTTCCGGCCCGCCTGCCGCATCCCCTCGAAGGCCTGGGGGCTCGTTACCTCGTGCACCAGATGCCGGTCGATGTAGAGCAGGCACATCCCGTCGGGTCGTTCCGCCACAATGTGCCGGTCCCAGATTTTTCGAATGATCGTGGACATGAGACTCCTTTGATGCAATCTATCGCAATCGGTTTTCCCGGGGCGGTATTTTTCCGCCGGGACAAGGGCAACCTTAACTGTTTGTAAAAAGGAGGAATCTCATCCCCGACGGGACGCATCTACAGCATAATTGGGCGGGGACACTCCTCAACGCTTGGGGGGGACACTCCTCAACCGTGGGCGGGGACACTCCTCTCCCGCATCCCGGAGAGGAATCAGGAATGTCCCCGGTGAGAATGTCCCCCCTGGGGATGTCCCCGGTGAGTTGCGTCGAGCGGAATGGCAGCGAGCGGTCGCCGTTTCGCGAGTGCCGAAATAGCGCAGCCGTGCAGGTTCCCCGCACGGCGAGCCACGAACGGAGCCCCCCTCCGAGGCTGCGGAGCGAAAGCCGCCCGCGAGCACCGGACACCTGGAGGGGAACTCCACAGGGCATCGGCTCGATATGAGACCGTAATCACAAGACGCAGCACTTAGGAAAGAGAAACTCCCATGACGGATCGGACCCTGAAACATCGCAGCAGCCTGCTCACCGGCACTCCGGGGGGAGCGGACTGGGCCAAGAGAGCGGCCGCGCGGGCCATGCTTCGTGCCGTCGACTTCACGGACGACGATTTCGTAAAGCCGATCGTCACGGTGGCCTGCCCTTTCACGAATGCCACCCCCTGCAACGACCACATCCGGGAATTGGGCGACATCCTGTTCCAGGAGATCGAAGGAGCCGGGGGGAAGCCCTTCCTTTTCGGCACGCCCGTCATCAGCGACGGGGAGACGATGGGGATGGAGGGGATGAAGTATTCCCTGATGTCCCGGGACCTGATCGCCGACTGCATCGAGACGATGCACGAAGGATATGCCGCCGACGGGATTCTCACGCTTTCGGGATGCGACAAGAGCATCCCGGGCGCGCTCATGCCCATTCTCCGGAACAACTCCATCGGGTTGACCCTGTACGGGGGAACGATCCTGCCGGGGAGATACAAGGGGGAGGACCTGACGATCGTGAGCGCCTTCGAGGCGGTCGGCGCCCACGGGGCGGGAAAGATGACGGACGAGGAATTGCACCAGGTGGAGTGCCACTCCTGCCCCGGCGCCGGTTCGTGCGGTGGGATGTACACGGCGAACACGATGGCGTCCATGATCGAGGCGATGGGGTTGTCCGTCCCGGGGTCCGCCTCGCACGCGGCGGTCGACCGGCAGAACCGGATCTCCCCGGAAAAGCGGAAAGACTGCGTCGACTCCGTCAAGGCGCTCCTGCTTCTTCTTCGCCGGGGAATCCGTGTCCGGGACATCGCGACGCGGGAGGCGTTCGAGAACGCCATCGCCGTGATGATGGCACTGGGCGGCTCGACAAACGGGGTCCTGCATATCCTCGCGCTGGCGCACGAGGCGCAGGTTCCGATATCGCTGGATGATTTCCAGCGGGTCGGGCAGGCCGTCCCGCTCCTGGGAAACTTCAAGCCCTTCGGGAAATACGTCATGGCCGACCTGGACCGGATCGGCGGCATCCCGATGGTCATGAAGACGCTGCTTAACGCCGGTCATCTCCACGGGGAGTGCCTGACCGTGACGGGGAAGACCGTTGCGGAAAACCTGGCGGACGCTCCGGGCCGTCCCGGCGGCCAGGACATCCTCTTCTCTCCGGATAGCCCCTACGCGCCGCCCGGGCGGCACATCACGGTCATTCGCGGAAACCTCGCCCCGGAAGGGGCGGTTTTGAAGTTGAGCGGGAAGGAACTGGACCACCACACCGGGCCGGCCCGGGTCTTCGACCGGGAAGAGGACGCGCTGGACGCGATCCTCTCCGGTGCCATCCGGAAGGGCGACGTGATCGTGATCCGCTACGAGGGGCCGAAAGGCGGGCCGGGAATGCGGGAGATGCTCTCCCCTTCCGCCGCGCTGATGGGGGCGGGGCTGGGGAAGGATGTCGCGCTGGTCACCGACGGCCGGTTCTCGGGGGGCACGCACGGGATCATGGTCGGGCATGTCGCCCCCGAGGCGCAGGCGGGAGGCCCGATCGCCATCGTCCGGGAGGGAGACCGCATCACCATCCATCCCGGAGACCGGTCGATTTCCCTCGAAGCGGGAGAAGCCGAAATCGCGGACCGCCTATCCCGGTGGAACGCTCCGGAGCCGCAATATCTGCGCGGCGTCCTGGGGAAATATGCAAAGCTCGTCGGTAGCGCCTCGAGGGGCGCGGTGACCAGTTAGAAAGGAAATCGGAGAGAATGCCGATGGCCAGACGGAAGAAAACGATCAAAGGCGCGGAGCTTTTGTGCCGGTCCCTGGTGGAAGAAGGGGTGACCTACCTGTTCGGATACACCGGCGGGGCGATCATGCCGGTCTACGACGCTTTTCCCAAATATCCGCAACTCAGGCACATCATGGTCCGCCACGAGCAGGCGGCGGCGTTCGCCGCCCAGGGAATGGCGCGGGCAACGGGCAAACCCGGTGTGTGCATCGCCACCTCCGGACCGGGGGCCACCAACCTGATGACCGGGATCGCGGACGCGCACATGGACTCCATCCCGATCGTCGCCCTCACGGGGCAGGTGGCGACCTCCGTGATCGGAACTGACGCGTTCCAGGAAAGCGACATTATCGGGATGCTCGTTCCGGTAACGAAACAGTCGTACATCCTGGACGACCCGTACGAAATTCCCAGGGTGGTGAAGGAGGCGTTCTATCTCGCCAACACGGGCCGGAAAGGGCCGGTCAACATCGACTTCCCCAAGGATATCGCGAACGCCATCGTCGAGGACAACGGCTTCGACACGACGATCCGGTATCCCGTCCCGTCGCCTCCGGGAATCGGCAAGGACCAGGTGACCCGCGCACAGGATCTGATGGACCAATCCGAAAGGCCCATCGTCTTCGTGGGGCACGGCGTCATCCAGTCGGGGGCGCAGGGAGAGGTCCGGAGGTTCCTCGAGCGGTCGAACATGCCGTTTTCGTGCACCCTGCACGGGATCAGCGCCCTCCCGGCCGATCATCCGCAATCTCTCGGGATGATGGGAATGCACGGGACGGTGGAGGCCAACCGGGCGATCGAGAAAGCCGACCTGATCATCGCGCTGGGGATGCGGTTCGACGACCGCGTGACGGGGAAGCTCGACGAATACGCCAGGAACGCAGACGTGATCCACGTGGAGCATGACCCTTCCGAGATCAACAAGAACGTCCGGGCGACCGTCGCGATGTACAGCGATCTCAAGCCCGCCGTTGTGGAGATGACGAAGGTCGTGAAGCCGAAACCGTACAAGGAATGGTACACCTACGCGGCAAAAAACCGCAAGTATTGGAATAGTATTGACCCTATAAATAGTCGAAATGGAAGGGGGAACAGTGGTAACCTTCTGATGGGAGCCGTGATCCGGAAGCTGTCGGAAGTAACGGACGGCAACGACAACGTGGTCGCCGACGTGGGGCAGCACCAGATGTTCGCGGCGCGGTACTACCGGTTCGGCCGGTTCAACACCTGGTTCAATTCCGGGGGGCTGGGGTCGATGGGGTTTTCCGTCCCGGCGGCGATGGGGGTGAAATTCGCGCGTCCCGAAGAACGCGTGTGGGTGATCGTCGGCGACGGCTCCTTCCAGATGAACATCCAGGAGCTGGGCACCATCATGGAGCAGAAGATCGACATCAAGATCCTTCTTCTGAACAACAACTTTCTCGGGATGGTCCGGCAGTGGCAGGACCTCTTCCACGGGAGCCGCTTCGTCGGGACCCCGGTGAAGAACCCCGATTTCATCGCCCTCGCGGCGGCGTACGGGATCGCGGGGGAGAGGGTTTCCGAAGGGAAGGACCTCGAGCCGGCCCTGCGCCGCGCGATGAAGCACAAAGGGGCCTACCTGCTCGAGATCGTGACGGACATGGAGGAGATGATCCTGCCCATGATCCCGGCGGGCTCCCGATTTTCCGACATGAAGGTCACCCGATGAAGCAGAAGCGATTGCACACCATTCTGGCTTTCGCCCACAACCAGCCGGGGGTCCTCTACAAGCTGCTCTCCCTGATCCGGAAGAAGCGGTACAACGTCGAGACGATCACCGTCGGCCACACCCACGTCGATGGGATCAGCCGGATGACCATCTCGTTTTCCCACGGGGAAGGGAACAAGATCGACCAGATCGTCCGGCAGATCGACAAGATCACGGAGATCCCGAAGACCGAGGACGTGACCTACGCGAACGTGATCAACCGGGAACTGGTCCTTCTGAAGGTCAAGGCCTCCCCGCAGGACCGCGTGCACGTGACCGCGACCACGCAGATCTTCGGGGGAAAGGTGATCTACGTCGCCCCCGCGCACATGATCGTGGAGATCACGGGGAAGCAGGAAAATATCGACAACGCCATACGGTTGTTCGAGGAGTTCGGGATCGAAGGGATCGCCCGGACGGGAGCCACGGTCATGCACCGGGAAAAAGAGGATATGGGACTGGACCGGATCGTACTGCCCGAAAAGCGAATGGCATTACCCGGGAACAGGCCCTGAACGCACCCCGCCGGTTCTCATGGCTCTCGGAATCGGGGTCCGGGGGAGATCCGCCCGTACCATCGTGTCGCCTGGAGATCCTATTCGATGACCGGAGCACCCTCTACCGCCGACCGAAGCCCGGCCACGTCGATGGGGAGATTCAACGCGTGCATTTTCCGATGACAATTGGGACACAGGGCGACGGTGTTTTGGATCGTGTCCCTGCCTCCCCCGGACAGGGGGTCGATGTGGTGTATCTCGAGGCAAGGAATTCCTTTGTGGTCCCGGAAGGGGGCCCTCTTTTTACATAATTCGCATCGGCCGTTCGCCCTCCGCCTTACATATTCGGCAACATACGGGTTCCGGTCGACCACCTGGACGCTCAGTGTGTGCGTCCCGGGTTTCCTGCCCACTTCTTGCGCCTTGCCGATCAACGTTTCGATCGGAAGACGAGCGGCGGCTTTCTCCTGCGCTTTCCGCTTCCCGTCCAAAATCCCTGTCGTTACGGGGGGAGGAGCCTGGCCTCCCTTCAGCCGGAGGGGAAAAACCCAGACCTTTCGAAGGCGTCCCGTCAGGTCCCTTTGATGTTCCGGAAGCGGAGGTCCCGCCAGTTCGACTTGGCCGACATAGGTATAGCTCCCCTTCTCGTATCTCTCGAACAGGAAAGCGGACACCTCATTGACCGGAAGCTCGGCAAGAGTCCTGTTCTGGCCCTGGTCGAGCTCCTGGTCGCCGACAAGCCCGATCCCCATGTAGTGGAACGTCTCGTCGCGCCAGCGGTTCACGTAGATCGATTGGGTGTAGTCGCAGATCAGGACCAGGCTGTTGGTCTGTAAGGATCTGCGCATGCCCCCCTGGGGGCTGCACCGGAAGATCCCTGTCAGTCGCTTGTTATCGACCGATTCCCCGGGACGGAGGGGGGGAGAAAATGCCATCGTGCCCGCTCCTTGACCTGCTGCACGAAGCGAAGTCCGAACGAATGCGGGGGGGGGTCATCCGGGGGCCAGGAAACGCCTCCCGGCCCTCGAATGATGCCTTTCCGTGCGAGAGCGGGTCGGTTACCGGCGGAATCCGCCGCCGCGCCCGCCTCCGCCATAGCCCCGCTTCGAGCCCGCGCTATCGCGGGGCGCCTGGGGAAGGGCCTCGGATACCTTGAGCGTCCTTCCGTCCATTTCGGAGTTGTTCAGTTTGCTGATGGCTTCGGTTGCCTCCTGCTTGGTCGAGAGCTCGATGAAACCGAACCCCTTGCTCTGGCCCGTGCTCCGGTCCGTGATGATGGTCACCGTTTCCACCGTGCCGTACCGCGAAAACACCTCTTTCAGGGATTCCTCCGTCGCGGAAAAGGGAAGATTCCCCACGTACAATTTCTTGCCCATAAGACCTCCTTTCAGGCAGCAGGGCCGCAAAAGAGGTCTTGAGTACGATTCTCGGGATCTCTTTGTCTGCGGACGTTTGCGATCTGAATCCACCCTACCACAGATCGGTGGGAGAAAAAAGACACGAACACAGGGCGCTATCCGTGCACCGTTCGCCCGAACTCCCGCAGGAAGACCATCTCCTCGGGAGAAAGCGGTCCCCTTTCGATGGCAGCCAGGTTTTCGCGAAGTTCGGCCACGTTGCGCGGCCCGGTGAGCACCACGTCTACGTGCGGGTTCGCAAGACAAAAGCGGTAGCAGTCGCCCGCCGTGGCCACCCGCCCCTTCCATCCGCGGGGCGCACGAAAAAGTCGTCGCCAGGCCGTGGCGGTGTAAGCGACCACCACGGGGCGGCGCATCGCGAGGTGCGGGAAGATGTCCTGCTCCGCTCCCGGGTGGGCGGCGTTGTAGCGGATCATGAGAAGATCGAGAATCGAGTTCCCGGCGAGCTTCCCCGCCCGCGTCCGGTTGTGGATCGAGGCCCCCACCGCTCGGATCTTCCCCTCGTCGCGCAGCTTCACCAGTTCCTCCTGCACCGGTCCGGTGAAGACGGACATCCTGCCGAGCCAGTAAAGCTGGAAGACGTCGAGGTAGTCGACGGCCAGCATTCGAAGCGCCCCCTCGGCGGCACGGCGCACCGCGCCCGGGAAGTAGCCCAGAAGCGGGCCCGCCGACACCGCGTACCGCTCCCGGTCGCGGGCGAGAGCGTCGCGAAGCGCGGGGGTGAACTCCTTCATCAGCGGGCTCCAGAAGACATACTGGATCCGCTCCAGCGCTTCACGACATCCCGCCTCGTCAAGGCCGAAGGAGCCGGACAGCCCCAGCCGGAAAAGCCGCCGGCCGAGCCTTGGCACCTCGCGGTTCGTGAAATCGTTCAGGATTTCCCAGGAAGAAATTGACAAATTATTTTCCCAATGTTTATGATTGGTTGCAAAGGATCAGGAACAAGTTCGATCCCTCACGGATTCCTGGGGGAAAAAAAAGAAGGGAAGCCAACATCCACCATCCTCCCGAATCATCCGGGATATTGTCCTTTTCCTATGCCGACGATTGAACTCCCCCATGAATGTATCGAGCCTTTCATCGAGCACCAGGGGGAGCAGCGCGGTTTCTGGCTCAGGAAACCGAGAGTCATCGGCGAAACAATCCTGATCGCCAGACAAGGAAAGCCCGTTCCGGACTCCCATGAAAACAGAAAATTGATTTTCCTCGATGTCCAAAGAGCATTCGGTACAGGCGGACACGGCACAACGGAAGGGTGCCTCCTTGCACTTGAGAAATATCTTCGGGGGGGAGAAACCGTCCTGGATGTGGGGACAGGGACGGGAATCCTCGCCATCGCGGCATACAAACTGGGAGCGGGTCATATTACCGCAGTGGATATCGACCGGACTGCCTGCCTGGAGGCAAGGAAAAATCTTGCTGTCAATGAAATCGAAAACGGAATCGATGTCAGGGAAGGCGGAATACAAACCGCGGAAGGCCAATTCGACATCATCGCCGCGAATCTCCGAACCCCCGTTTTAATTAAACTAATGGATGAACTAATCAGTAAATTAGTCAGTCGTGGTATAGCAATTTTCTCGGGGATATTGGAGAGGGAACTTCCCGCTTTCCTGTCCTTCCTGGAACCGTATCCCCTGGAAACTCTGGATATAAAAAGGATCCTCGGATGGATGACGCTGGTTGTCCGGAAAGGCGTCCGAAGCGGCCCTCCGGCGGCATACCCCAGCGCACAACACCCCCCGAACCAGCCGGTTCGGGGAGTGTCGTTCCCCACGTTTTCCTCCCTTACTTCCCGCGCGCAAACTCCTCCATGAAGGCTGCAAGCGTATCCACCCACTCGTAGGAGGCGGCGTTGTAGATGGAGGCGCGGATTCCGCCGACGGAGCGGTGCCCTTTTAGTCCCACCATGCCGCGCTTTTTGGCGTCTGCGATGAACTGTTCCTCGAGCGCCTCGGCGGGGAGCCGGAAGACCACGTTCATCACCGACCGGCTCTCCTTCTCCACCGGCGACCGGTAGAACGCGGCGTTTCGGTCGATGACGCTGTAGAGGCGCGCAGCCTTCTTCCGGTTTGCCTCCTCGACCTTGGCGAGTCCCCCCTGGGCTTTCAGACAGGCGAGGACGTTGCGAACCATGTAGACGCCGAAGGTGGGCGGAGTGTTGTAAAGCGACTTGTTCTCGGCGTGGGTGCGGAACTGGAAGATCTTGGGGATATCCTTCCTTCCCCTCTCCGCGAGCTCCTTCGAAACCACCACAACGACCAGGCCCGCCGGGCCGATGTTCTTCTGGGCGCCGGCGTAGACCAGGCCGAACTTCGTCACGTCGAAGGGACGCCAGAGAAAGTCGCTCGACATGTCGGCGACAAGCGGCACGGCGCCGGTATCGGGAAAGGCGCGGGAGCCGTCGACGTTGAACTGCACGCCGTGAATGGTCTCGTTGGAGGTGATGTGCAGGTAGGCGGCCCCCGGGACGACCTTCACCTCGGAGGGCGGGGGTACGCGGGTGTAGCTCTTCTCCTTGCCTTCGCCGGTCCCGGTGCTCTGGACCGCCACATCGGCGCCGAACATCGCCGAGACGATCTTTCCTTCTCCGAGCGCCTTCTCGCCCCAGGCGCCGGTGATGAGGTACTGGGCGGTTTTTCCCCTCTCGATGAAATTCATCGCGACCTCGGCGAACAGCGCCGTTGCGCCTCCCTGCATCAGCAGAACCTCGTAGCTTGACGGGACGCCGAGGAGCTCGCGGACGAGAGCGATGGCCTCGTCGTGAACCCCCTCGTACTCCCTGCCGCGGTGACTGTGCTCCATCACCGACATGCCGCTGCCGGCGAAGTCGAGCAGTTCGTCGCGGGCGCGCTCGAGCGCAGGGAGGGGAAGGGCGGCGGGTCCGGCGTTGAAATTGATCTTTCGGCTCATGGGGCTCCTCGTCCGGGCGCGGAGGGGATTGCCGCGGACCGCGCCGCTTCTCCGGCCGCGGGCCGGTTGATGAACGCAGCGATTGCAAGGACTCGATCGTTCTTATGGGCGGAGCACCGGATCCTGCTCCGGGGATACCCCCATTTTTCCAAGGTCGGGGGGCACCTTCAAGTCTTTTCTTCGGATCCGGAGAGCCAGCCTTTCATGATCGCGGTGGCGCAGCCCACGCCGGGACGCACTGAAATCGCCCCGGCCGGACAATTCGTCGCGCAGGACCCGCATTCCATGCAAAGGTCCTTGTCGAGGATCCGGGCTTTCCCCCGAGCCACCGCAAAGACCCGGTGCGGGCACACCTGCTCGCACATGCCGCATCCCGTACAGGCGGCCTCGGAAAACCGCAAGGAGGCGACGCCGTCAAGATACCGAAAACCTTCCATCGCGATCCCCCCTTCCGCCCGGATATCAGCGGAGGAATGCCCCCCCGACCCAGAAAATCCCGGCCAGCGCGGTGAGTGCCGCCTGTACGGGAAGGGCCTGACGCATCTCCTTCTCCACGCCTGACGGGGAAGTGAAAGGCGTCGCTCCGGTGAAGTTCATGGCGACAAACGAAGAAATCACCGGGAGTGCCAACAACAGAGCCAGGGCATGAAACGCACCCAGGGCATCCCGGTACAGCGCAGCCGAGCACACCGCCAGGATACCTCCCGCCAGGGCCCCCTTGGCCGAAAAGGCCCTCCCCGGAAGCCAGGGCAGAAGCACCGGTGTCAGCACCGCCCCTCCCAGGATCCCGCCCGCCAGCACCTCCGCCGCCGCGAGCCCCCGATGCCAGGCGGCCCCGATGGAGAAAAAACCCGGTCCGATTCCCGCCAAAAGGAACAACACGAGGGACAACCAGCCCGCCGGCTTGAATAATCCCACGAGTTCCACAGGCGCCAGGGCGAGCCGCTCCCTCAGGGGGAACAAAACCTGGCGCATCCGCGGGGTCGCCCTCATCCCGGCGGCAAGGAAGGCCTTGATATCCCGTGCGTGCACAGGCCCGTACACCACCTGGAATCCGCACCCCTTTGTTACCTGGTGTGCAGAGACCCCGGGGCCCCCCAGCTGGGGCAGAATGAGCCTGCGATGGCTCACCACCTCTTCCAGCATGGCCGCCTTCACCCTTCTCACGACTTCTTCGGTTCCAAAGGTCCCTTTCCCCGCGGCGCACCAGACGTTGACGCCGCGGGTGTCGAGGACCAGGATCCAGACGTTTAGCCCCGTAAGTTCCCGGCGAAGGGCGTCAAACGTCATCTTGTAATTGGCTGTGACCAGGATCCCCGAGAGTTGATCGGGATCGCCGACGGCGTAAAGTCCCGGGGCGACCCGGTAGCGATTGCGTCCCATCCCCCACCGCATCGACCAACGGCCCAGCACGTCGCGTGCCCCGATGGTTACCCGGGCCCGGGGAACCGGCCCGGCCGGCGTATCCACCATCCCGTCCACAAACCGGTCATGAAAGGGAGTTTCGACCCTTGACGGTTTGGAATCCCCGCAGCAAAAAGACGCATTCCCGCCCGGTCGCTCGCCACGCTCCCGAACCGGACCGGATGAGCATGGGTCCTGATCAGGCATCGGCGGATTACCGACAACTTTCCGAAAAAGCGCTCTCACCTGCGGCCATTCCCCCTTTGGTTGCCCCGGCGGACCTTCCCCCTATGATCGGTCCGCCCGGATCGCAGCGCAAGACCACTTTGAGATGGTCCCCGTTATCATGCGTTCCCAGAAAGGGTATTCGATCGAACCGAGAGTTCATCCGGGCACAAGAGCGTTACCAAGTGAACAATCGAGGACGCTCGACAATAGACCCGTCACCGAATACGTGCAGTCCGACGACTTGAAGAAGATAAGGAGGGGGGCTGCCGGGATCGGGATCGTTCGGAAATTCAGAAATATTTCCAGGCGGTGATCGCCAATCCGTTTGGTATGGGGGATATGCCAAAATGCACTCTGTCTTTCCGTTGGTCTTCTGTCTTCTCGATGACGGCGCAGCTCAAATAGGCGAGATACCAACCCAAGGCCGCCTGGGAAAAATAATGAACGTCGTCGTTGATCCGGGACAACCCCGGCAAGCTGGACAGCCCATAAAAAATCCCCTTTCCATACGGGCTCGCACTCATCTTCGCGGCGATGATGAACGGAACCCCGCCAAGGAACGCGTGGGCACTGACCCCGTGCGAACTATGGAACGGTCTCCAATCGGAATCCCCACCCGTCGGGCGGGATCCCCCGGTTGCTACTTGCAGGAACAAGACCGCCGGGGCGCCTGCAACCGTCGCCCTGATCGATTTTTGTCCCCATTCCTCCATCGTCGGATTTCGAAGGAACAGGCCCGTCCCATAGGTGACGAGGTACACAGGCACGATAACAAGAGGAGTCCCGGGAACCTTGAAGACCTTTGCGGCGTCGTCCGTTTCCCTGCTCCGAAGATCCGTCTGATAATGATCCCGTATCCCCCGATCGATCCCGGTATTGGCGAGGATTCCGGCACCAGCGAGTCCGAAACCCAATCGGATCAGGTTTTCCCTGTCGAGATAAAAATTCTCAAAATCCGTTTTCACATCCTTCCCCGTACGGGTAACCAGCGAATCTTCCATGGCAAAACACGGATTCTTCACGGCGAGGACAAAAAGGGGAATCAGAATGAACAGGGACGGAACGCGTTTCATGGCAGCACTGTAATGCCATTGCCTCGAATTCACAACCGGTTCCTCCAAGGCAGTTGCGGGAGGGCCCATCCCGGCACCCTTGACGAAAGCTCCTGTCCGCCTCTAAATAGGGAAAACAGGAGCGAAACGGCGTCGAGCCGGATCCCAAGAGGAGATCGTCATGCTGATGAAAGAGAAAGTGGCTCTCGAAATTCCCATGGGAGGACTTCCAGGCGAAACTCCTGGGAGAGATGAAGGCCGCCTTCTTCTGCTGCAAGGCTGTCGTCCCCTCGATGGTGGAGAGAAAGAACGGGTGCATCATCGGCATCAGCAGCGGGCTCTCCCGGGTTCCGGGTCGACACCCCGGACCCTTGACATAACCCGGGGGGAGAGGCATAAGAAAAAGAGCATGGGAACGCTTACTTTTCGAAGAAGTGAGGCCGTGAGACGAACACTGCTCGTTGCGGTTTTTCTGGTGACGATACCCGTCCTTTTGACAGGCCTTTCCGCCGCTGCCCAGGAAACCATCGGCGTGATACGGAGCTCCGAGGGCAATGCCACCGTCACCCGCGGGGAGAAGGTCATTCCGGCCGCTGCGGGGACCAAGCTTCAGGCCGGCGACACCTTGCGAACCGGCCCCGACGGGTCGCTGGGCGTCATCCTCCGGGACAATTCCACCCTCTCCCTCGGTCCGGAAAGCAGCTTCGTCATCCAGAAGTTCCTCTTTTCCCCCGCCGAAGGAAAGCTCGGCCTGATGGCCCGACTCTCCAAGGGAACGATGGCCTACCTCTCGGGTCTCATCGGCAAGCTGGCCCCCGAGTCGGTGCGGTTCGAAACTCCGACGGCCTCGATCGGGGTCCGGGGGACCCACTTCGCGGTGAAGACCGGGGAATTCGCTTCGCAATGAAGTTGGATGAGTAGCCTCAGCCCAGCGCCTTGCCCGCGGGGTATGCCGCGCAGACTCGCGGCCTGCATCGCCATCCTTCTTTTGACCGCCGCATGCGCAACAACCCCGAAAGCTCCTCCCCCATCGGGCCAGGACGTCTTCATCCTCCTCCCCGACGAACAGGGGAAAACCGGCTCGATCATCGTATCGGGCGCAGGGGGCAAACGTCTCCTCTCGGAACCCCGACAGGCCGTGACTGTCGCACCCGGTGCCGCCCCCGGCGAGCCCTTCGTCATGCCCAGGGAGGAGGTGCGCGCCCTGGTCGGCCCCGCCCTTGCCGCCCTCCCCAAGCCTCCGATGCAGTTCATCCTGTACTTCAAGCACGACGACATCGAGCTGACCAACGAATCGCTCACGAAGGTGCAGGAGGTGGTTCGAGCCATCAGGGAACGCGGGCCGGTGGACGTCAGCGTGGTGGGGCACACCGACACCGTGGGCACCCGGCGCTACAACTTCCGTCTCTCCCTCAAGCGCGCGCGGGTGGTGGCTGCCCTCCTCACCGAGGGAGGAGTGGCCCCCTCCATCCTCTCGATCACCTCCCACGGGGAAGACAACCCTCTCGTCCCCACCGGCAACGAGGTTCCCGAGCCACGGAACCGCCGCGTGGAGGTGACGGTGCGATAAGGTGCGACGCCCGCCCCGGCCTCCCAACCTCCCCATCCTCCTCCCCGGCGCCCTGCTCACCCTCCTCGCGGGAGCCATGTGCCTTTGGCCTCCGTCCCTGTCCGTCTCCCTGGAGGGGAAGATCTACGACTCCTTCCTGCGCTCCGTCCCCCATCGCCCGGTGGCCGGCTCCGTAACGGTCGTGGACCTCGACGAGGCAAGTCTTGAGAGCCTGGGTCAGTGGCCGTGGCCCCGCTACCGGGTGGCCCGTCTCCTGGAAAAGATCCGGGAGGGCGGCGCCGCCGCGGTGGGTCTCGACATGGTCTTCGCCGAGCCCGACCGGACGTCGCTGGGCCTGCTCTCCGGGGAGATCCGCCGCGACCTGGGGGCAAGCATCGGCCTGGCGGGACTCCCCCCGGAGGCGCTCAACACCGACCGGGCCCTGGCGGAGACCCTCGCCGGAGGCCCCTTCGTCCTCGGCTACCAGTTCGACTTCGACGGGTCGCGCGGGGAGTCGTGCGTCCTCCATCCGCTGCGGGCGGCGGTACGCTCGGGAGGCGGTACGGACGGGGCCGCAACCTTCTTCGACGCCCCGGGCGTCGTCTGCAACCTCCCGGTCCTGGCTCAGGCCGCGGGCCACTCCGGCTTTTTCAACGTTGCCCCCGACCCCGACGGGGTGCTGCGGCGTGTCCCCCTGGTGATCCGTCACGGAGGCATCCTCTACCCGAACCTCGCCCTGGCGGTCTACCTGCGGGCGCGCGGCGGGGATGTCGGCCTGGAGACGGGGCCGGAGGGAGTCGAGACGCTGCTCCTTGAAGGGAGGAGAATCCCCCTCGACCGACGCGGCAGCCTCCTGGTGAACTACCGCGGCGGCCGCCATACCTTCCCCCACGTATCCGCGGCGGCCCTCCTGGAGGGTACGGCGGATCCGGCCGCACTGAAAGGGAAGATGGTCATCCTGGGGACCACCGCCGCGGGACTCAAGGAGATCCGGACCACCCCGCTGGAAAGCACCCAGCCCGGGGTCGAGATTCAGGCTACCGTCATGGACAACCTGTTGGCGGGGGACCCGATCGCGATGCCCAGGTGGGCACGGGGGCTCCAGATCCTCCTCGTCCTCGTTCCCGGCTTCCTGCTGACGGCGCTCCTGGCCAGATCCCGGGCGATCTGGGGCCTGACGGCGGTCCTCCCCTCCATTGCCGGCATCTGGCTCGGCTCCTACTGGCTCCTGGCCCACCGCCAGGTCTTCCTCCCACCCCTCCTGCCGGTCTCCACGCTTTTGCTCGTCTTCCTCCTGCTCACCTCGCTGCGCTTCCTGCAGGCCGACCGGGAGGTCCGGGAGCGGACCCGGAAGCTGGCCCTCACGCAGGGCGCTATCATCCAGAGCCTGGCTGCCCTGGCAGAGACCCGCCACCACGAAACAGGCGGACACATCCAGCGGACCCGGCACTACATGCGGGTCCTTGCCAAGCGGCTGCAGGACCACCCCCGCTTTCGCCACTATCTGGAAGACGCCGCGATAGACCTCCTCTTCCGCCTCGCCCCGCTCCACGACATCGGCAAGGTGGGGGTGCCTGACCAGATCCTTCTCAAACCGGGCCAGTTGACCCCGGAGGAATTCGAGGAGATGAAACGGCACACCCTGTACGGCTCGGAGACGATCCGGCTGGCGAAAAGCCTCCTGGGGGAGGAATCCTTCCTCCGGATGGCCGACGAGATCGCCCTCAGCCACCACGAACGATGGGACGGCACGGGCTACCCGCGCGGCCTCAAGGAGGAGGAGATCCCCATCCCGGGGCGCCTCATGGCGGTGGCCGACGTCTACGACGCCATCATCCACGACCGCGGATACCAGGTCGCGTTCTCCCACGAGGAGGCAGTTCGTATCATGCTCAAGGAGCGGGGTACGCACTTCGACCCCGACGCGCTGGACGCCTTTCTGGAAGTCCAGGAAGAGTTCCGGCGGATCGCCGTCCGCTTCCGCGGTTCCGGCACCGGGGTAGCTCCCGAGCCCCCTGCCGGTTCCTGAGCGCGTTTTTTCCCGCCGCGAGTCCTGTCGTACCCCGCACCACGGCTCGGTGACCGGCATCCGGAAACCCCGAATATGCCATTTGCGGTATCTTCGCCTGGATTACAGGAGAATGTCTTCGGTCCACCCCAACCGGATGAGCTCTATCCTCTCCAACCGGCTGGTGCCCAGCCCGAATCGGGTGTCAGCCGCGTCGATGTGCCGGGGAGGCGGGTTGATGGGGTTCTCACCGCCAAAGAAGGCGTCCCGTTTGGCCTGTATGATCCGGGCCCCCGTCGCGTCGGCGGCTACCGGGTCCTCGCTCACGATCAGGCCGCAGTAAGGCCACGTGTGCGCCCGGCTGAAATGGTGTGGGCCCATGCCGTGAAAAAGGGGCGTGATCATAACGAGGATGTTGAGCCGTGTTTTGCCTTTCACGTGGGGCAGGTGCCATATGGCGCCCAGGCCCCCGCAGGCATTGTCGTGGTATCTGCTGGGATGGGAGACGAACATGATGTAATTCTTGATGAGCGTTCCGAGGCCGGACCAGTGGTGGGTCCTCATGGGCCGCACGTTGACAAGGGCTGTGGACCTTTGGAATACAGGGTTTCGGAGCACTTCCCGGTCATCGGCGGAGACGTTCCCCCCCTTGACCCCCGCCTCGATCAAGCGCTCCCGAATCAGGGTGTTAAGCGGCTCCGGCGTGGGAAGATAGGGCCAGACATTGGTCTTGATCCCCACGATATCATCGGGTTTCACCAGCCGCGTCCACGCCGATGACGGATCGGACGCATCCAGGAGAGCGGTGACCGCACGGTCCAGCATCCTGCCCAAGGTGATGGGGTGGATCTGTTCCTTGCCATCGAGAACGTGTTTATCCCGCACCAGCACGACACGGCTCTTTTTTGTGCGATCTGCGTGCGTGCTCTCCGCGAGGGGCAGCCCCACGAGGCTTCCCAGGGTTACGCACGTTCCTGCCCGGAGAAAATCGCGCCGGGTAATGGCCGTTTTCCGGGTTCCCATGGGACGCACCTCCCTCCGCTTCCGGAGATTTAAGGAACCGCTTTCACTTCCCTCAAGAGACTTTCGGCGAGAAGCCGGCTGTCGGCTTCCAGGACGACCGCCAGGAGCCTGCCTTTCCGCAGGGAAGCGGACCATTTCCCGTTCTCCAGGAGGACCGCCCCCCCTGTCCCCCCTTCGGGCAGGTAGCTGGCGAGAAACTTTTCGTGGGCTCCCCTTGCCCTCTCCGGGCTCGGGTAGTGGACGAGGAGGAACCGTGCGCGCTTTCCGCCCCGGCTGTACGACGCGAGGAGAGCATCCGTTTCCTTCCCCAGGTTCAGGATGTTTTCATCCGAAAGGTAGTAGTGATAATTGAGCAGGAGGGGGTGATGAAGGTAACGGACGCTCCGGTCCTGTAACCCCTCCGGGGGAAGCTTGCGCAAGATCGGCGGCTTCGGGCCCTCGTCCCCGATGAGCGAATCCACGGCCCTGGCCAGATGATAGGCTGCCTCTTTTGCGTCAACCGTCTCCCGTTCCATGTAGATCGAGACGAAGAAACGGCCTTTCCAGAAGCTGAGCCACCCTTGCCGGTAAAGACCCTCCTGTCCTACGTCCACGGTTTTTCCGTCCCTGTCGTGAGTGAACACACCGAAGGCATCTTCCGAAGAACCCATGTCGAAGATATCCAGGACGATGGTGGGCAAACCGGTGGCGGTGTATCTCCGGGAAAGGCACTCCCGCATGTTATAGGCCCGGTAGACTTCTCCCGCACCGTCGATATAGTCGAATATGGTCTCCCCGTCATACGTGCTGTCCGGATCATGTGCGGTCCAGGCTCCCGTCTGGCGCAACAGGGAGGCGGCCAGGATCTCGAGGGAATCCGCGAAGGATTTCCGTGTCATCAAAAGGGGAAAACTGCCTGCCGCCAGAAAAATCAGGAGGACGAATAAAACTTTTTTCACAAGTTCCCCCGCGGAATCGATCCCGAGCATGCACCCCTGATGCGGTTTCCGGCTACCCGGCCCGGACAATGGGCAGGGCTTTTATTCCCTTTCGTGCCGTCTCCCATTTTCCCTTTCCGCGTCCGCGTCGGTCTATCCCTTTCATTCCCCGGCAAGTATCGCCCCGACTGCCGTAAGCCCTGCCAGGGCACCGTCGGAAATCGACAGGTGCGGAGCATCAATCCACGGTTCCCGGGGATTGATCCGGACGACCGTTACCCCCCGACGACGTCCGAGACGTTCACTTAAGGCCCGAATGGTCGGAATGGCGGTACCGGCCCCCATTTCCACGATTACCATCTCGTGGCCCCTGTTTTCCTCGAGGAACATCCCGAACTGGCTTTCCTGGCGGTCGGTGCGAACGCTCATCCAGGAAAAATCACCGAACATCAGGATATTGGGCCTCGCCACGTCGCCACACCGGATGCAAAGGGGGATATGCATGGCCCGCATGGTTTCGTGGTTAACCGGAATTTCCTCCCGATTCGGCCAGATCGCATCGGAGCAGGGCCTCAAACATTGCAGGTGATGGATGGAACCGTGGACTTCCAGCACCTTTTCTTCCTCGAAACCCGCCTTCTGGAACTGGCCATCCACGTTCGATGTAACGACGAAATGATCCAAACCGAAACGCCTGATCCATTGTTGCAGGATATGGAACCCCTCGTGGGGCTCCGTCGAGCGGTAGAGGTTGGTCCGGTGACCGTAGAATCCCCAGCCGAACGCCGGGTCGCGGAGAAAATGGGTCGGGTTGGCGGCCCCCACGAAGGATATTCCCAGCCGCTCGTACATCGGATACGCGTTCCAGAATCCTCGCTCCCCGCGAAAGTCCGGCAATCCGGAGTCAACCCCCATGCCCGCCCCGGAGGTGACGACCAGGGCCTTTGCCCTCCCGATCGCATCCGCCGCCTTTCGGCAAACCTCGGCAGAACCCATCGCGTTCCCCGTCACGATCGCGTTATCCGAATCTTGCCTTGCATAACCCGCTCCTGCCGGACTCCATCCGGCGATGCCCCACCCGCCTTTCTATTTCTTTGCAAACCGGACAGATAGATTACGTAATTTCCCGTTCCGCACCCCAACTCGATAACTTTACAAGGACTTATTTTCTTTGTTTGTACGAGTGCTCGCAAAATATCCGGAGGAGATTCCATATTCCAGGGAATCTTTTCAGGAGGAATGCTTTTGTATATTTTTTCCATTTGATCTTTTATCATGGAAAATGCCTTTCCCTTCGGAAGGCTGATGCCCCGACCAAACTGCAAGCCCATTCCTGACCGGACGAACGTGCCCGGCTATTGGGGTGGCGCCACCGACCCCGTATAAAACGGCTTGCACTCCCCGGGAGTCAGGATTTTCTTCGTCTGCTCGAAGAGGCCCATCAACGGCGCTGCTGCGGACTGGAGCATGCTCACCTTGTCCAGGGTCGGGTTGCGGAACGGCCCGCTGATCTTCTGGCTTATCTTTGCGCACCCCTTCCCGTCGAGTGACGCGACCGTGATGTCGACGAACCGCTCCCCGGCGATGTCCAGCTTCCCCAGGATCGCGATCCGGTGTTTTTTCGTGGCGAAGGCCACGTCCCTGGCCTCTGCGAGCCCGTTGGCCACCGACCACTCGGATACAAGCTTGGTAATCCGGCTTTCCCCCCGCGAGGCCGCATAGGTCCCCCCGTACTGGTATCCCTTCGTGACAGCGGTACCGAGCGGTCCGGCCAGGAGGAACGCACCGACATCCGCGATATTGAGGTTCCGGGTCTCCTCGGCTTTCGAGAGAACCTCGTCGATGTCCATCCCCTGGACGGACAGGTTCTCGCCGTGAAGGGTGACGGTCCCGCTCATCGATCTCATCATCGCTTCGGTCCCCTTCCCCCGGAAAGAGAGGTTCGGCGAGATCGTCATGGGGCCGCTTACGTATTTCTTCCGGGATACGGCGGACAACGCCTCCTCCGCCCGGAAATTCGACAGGGTATACCGGACCTTCACGGCGGTCGCCGACTTCGAGAGATCCGCCTCGATTTCTCCCTGGCCGGAGCCGCCGAACATCCGCATCGTGAACGGGCGGACATGGAAGATCCCGTTCGCGGCCTTGACGGCGGCCTGAATGTCCGACAGGGAGACGTCCCCGGTTTTTACCTCCTTGACGCGCAGATTCCCGGAAAAGGAAAGATTTTGCAGGATATCCGCCCCTTGCTTGCTTCCAAGCGACAGATCGGTGACCGCAAGGTCGACCCCGTCAAGATCCATCCGGCTCCCGGTTTTCCGGTCCAGGTACCGGATCCGCCCTTCCTTGATCGCGCTTTTTCGGACAAAGAGGGTTCCGGCGGCTTTTTCCGGGGCGGATGGAGCGGGTTTGGAACCCCTGGCAGGTGTTTCGTAGTTGAACTTGCCATCCGCTCCCTTCTCGATCTGCACGTCCGGTTTCTCCAGGACGAACTCCGTTACCTCCGCCTCCCGGCGCAGGAGGGGAAAAAGTTTCAGACCCACCTGCAGGACCCCCAACTGGGCAAGGTCTGTGCCCCGGTTGCGCAAGCGCACGTCGGCAAGGGAGATGCCCACAGACGGGAAAAGACGCAGCGACGCTTTCCCCTGGATCTTTACCTCCATCCCGAGAGCCTGCGTGGCGGCGGTCTCGATTTTGGGCTTGTGGGCATTGATGTCCAGGAAGAGAAGGATCGCGAGGACGGCCAGTATGGCGAGACTTGTCAGGATACCAAGAAGAACGAGGATTTTTTTCATCGGGTCGGCCGCTTTTCTCCGGTGTGGATGGTCCACTGCGCAATCATGAAGTATTATATTCGAACGCCCCTCTTTCAGGCCGGGATCGACTCCGTTGGTCATTGCGGCATCCGGTTCGGCGTGCAGGAATCCACGAGGGAGCCATCGGGGGAAGACCGCATGAAGCCCAGGCAAGTGAAGGATGTCATCGAGCCGCAGTTCGTCGTGGAGGGAGCCGGGGTCCGACTTCGCAGGAGCATCGCGACCCGGAGGCTCGACTACCTCGATCCCTTTCTTCTGTTCGATCATTTCGGGTCCGACAACCCCGACGATTATCTGGCTGGGTTCCCCATGCATCCTCATCGGGGGATCGAGACGGTCACCTACATGATGGCAGGGCTTGTGGATCACAAGGACAGCCTGGGGAATTCCGGCACGGTCGGGGCGGGGGACGTCCAGTGGATGACCTCGGGAAGCGGCATCATGCACGAGGAGATGCCCCGCCCGAAAGAGGGAAAGATGTACGGGTTCCAGCTCTGGGTCAACCTCCCGGCGAAGCTCAAGATGAGCCGCCCGCGCTACCAGGACGTGCCGTCGGCGCGCATCCCCGTGGTCGCCCGGGAGGATGGCGTCCGGGTCCGGGTGATCGCAGGCGAGGTGGACGGAGTCCGGGGGGCGGTCACGGAGATATACGCCGATCCCGAGTACCTGGATGTGTCCGTACCAGCCGGCCGTTCATTCGCGCAACACGTTCCCGAGGGGCACGCCGCTTTTGCTTATGTGTTCGAAGGAGAGGGGGTCTTCGGTGACGATGGCAATGGAGGGGGGAGGAAGGTGCCCGCCCCGCGTCTGGCGGTGTTCCGGGATGGAGATGGCGTGATCGTCCACGCGGAGGACGTCCCCGTCCGGTTTCTGCTTCTTTCGGGGAAGCCGCTGAACGAGCCGATCGCACGCTACGGGCCTTTCGTGATGAACACCAAGGAGGAGATCGCGCAGGCGCTCGAAGACCTGCGCAACGGAACGTTCGTCCGATGAAACTGCTCCATTTCTTCCGAAAACCGGCGCTTTCCGAAACGAGGAAGAACGTACTTCTCTCGTTCGCCAGGAAGAACGCATCCCCGCACGTCAAGGGGATGGAAACGGAGTTCTGCTTCAACATCGAGACGTCGGCGCCCTTGAACGGCCGGGAAATCGAAACGCTCCGGTGGCTGGTGGCCGAGACGTTCGAGCCGGAGCAATTTTCTTCCGTAAGTTTTCTCGCCCGGGACCAAGTGCTCGAAGTCGGCCCGCGGATGAACTTCACGACGGCATGGTCGACGAATGCCGTCTCCGTCTTCCAGGCGTGCGGCCTGGACAAAATCAAGAGAATCGAGCGGTCACGAAGATACAAGTGGATAACGGATGCGAAGCTTGGCAAGGATCAGATCGAACGACTCCTGTCGGAAGTCCACGACAGGATGACCGAATGCCCCTATCCGGCGACCCTGACGACGTTCGAGACGGGGATCCGGCCGGAAGCCGTCCGTACCGTCCCGCTGATCGAGGAAGGAATCCCGGCGCTCCAGAACATCAACGCGACCCTCGGGTTGGGGTTGGACGCCTGGGACATCGAGTACTACTACGACCTTTTCGCAAAGGACCTCAAGCGCAACCCGACCGACGTGGAATGTTTCGACCTGAGCCAGTCCAACAGCGAACATTCCCGCCACTGGTTCTTCCGGGGAAAACTGGTCGTCGAAGGGAAGGAAGTCCCGGAAACACTCATGCAGATCGTCAAAAGCCCCTTGATGGCGAACCCGGGCAACAGCGTGATCGCCTTCCGGGACAACTCGAGCGCGATCCAGGGGTACCGGATCAAAACCATTCGCCCCGAACATCCGGGAAGGTGCTCCCGGTTCGAAGAGGCGAACCCGACCTATCACCTCATCTTCACGGCGGAGACCCACAATTTCCCGAGCGGTGTCGCCCCGTTTCCCGGGGCGGAGACGGGCACGGGGGGAAGGATCCGGGACATCCAGGCCACGGGACGGGGAGGACTCGTCGTGGCGGGGACCGCCGCCTACTGCGTCGGGAATTTACGGATCCCCGGCTACCGGCTCCCCTGGGAAGACCCTTCTTTCCGGTATCCGGGCAATCTCGCCACTCCCCTTTCGATCGAGATCCAGGCGAGCAACGGCGCCTCCGACTACGGGAACAAGTTCGGCGAGCCCGTCATCCAGGGGTTCACCCGCTCGTTCGGCCTGCGATTGCCGGACGGGGAGCGAAGGGAGTGGATCAAGCCGATCATGTTCACGGGCGGGATCGGGCAGATGGATTCCCGGCACGTCGAAAAGGGGATTCCGGAAAAAGGGATGCTCCTCGCGAAGATCGGGGGCCCCGCCTACCGGATCGGCCTGGGGGGCGGTGCCGCGTCGAGCATGATCCAGGGCGAGAACATCGCGGAGCTCGACTTCAACGCTGTCCAGCGCGGCGACGCCGAGATGGAACAGAAGGTGAACCGGGTCATCCGCGCCTGCATCGAGATGGGGGAAAACAATCCGATCGTCAGCATCCACGACCAGGGCGCCGGAGGGAACTGCAACGTCGTCAAGGAAATCATCTACCCCGCGGGAGCAAGGATCGAGATCCGCAAGATCCAGAGCGGGGACGACACCCTGTCCGTCCTCGAGTTGTGGGGCGCCGAATACCAGGAGCAGAACGCCCTCCTTCTCCGGCCCGGAAACGCAGGCAGGTTCGAAAAGATGTGCCGCAGGGAGAAGGTACCCTGCGCGTTCATCGGGCGGATCTCGGGGGACGGCCGGATCGTCCTGGTCGACGAGACCGACGGGAGCACGCCCGTGGATCTCGATCTGGAAAAGATCCTGGGCGATATGCCGCAGAAGACGTTCCGCCTCGACAGGATCGCGCCGGAACGGGAGCCCCTGAAACTCCCCGGGAACTTGAGCGTCGGGGGCGCGCTGGACCGCGTATTGCGGCTCGTCTCCGTCGGTTCGAAGCGGTTTCTGACGAACAAGGTCGACCGCAGCGTCACAGGTCTGGTCGCCAGGCAGCAGTGCGCAGGCCCCCTGCAGCTGACCGTCTCCGACGTCGCGGTGATTGCCCAGAGCCACTTCGGCTTGACGGGCGCTGCTATCTCGATCGGTGAACAGCCGATCAAGACCCTCATCGACCCGGCCGCGATGGCAAGGCTTTCCGTGGGAGAGGCGCTGACCAACCTGGTGTGGGCGAAGATCAGCAGGCTGGAAGACGTGAAATGCTCCGGGAACTGGATGTGGGCCGCGAAGCTTCCCGGCGAAGGGACGAGGCTTTACGAAGCGGCGGTCGCGCTGCGGGACATCATGCTGGAACTCGGCATCGCGATCGACGGGGGGAAAGACAGCCTGTCGATGGCAGCGAAGGTCGTCTCCGGGGAGGCGAGCGAAATGGTCAAATCTCCCGGGACGCTGGTGATCTCGTCCTATGCGCCGTGCCCGGACATCACGAAGGTGGCGACGCCCGACCTCAAAATGCCGGGGAAAAGCCGGCTCCTGTTCATCGATCTGGGGAACGGCAGGGACCGGCTCGGAGGATCGGCCCTCGCGCAGGTGTACAACCAGGTTGGCGTCGAATCCCCCGATGTGGACGACCCGGGTCTGCTGAAGCGGGCCTTCAACGCCGTCCAGGGGCTGATCTCGAAGGGTCTCATCCTTTCCGGGCACGACCGCAGCGACGGTGGGCTCGCCACAACGCTTCTGGAGATGGCATTTTCCGGAAACTGCGGGCTGGACATCGCCGTGGGAGGCGCGGGAGCCATCCCCTGCCTCTTTTCCGAGGAACTCGGGCTGGTCATCGAGTACCTTCCGAAAGACGAAACGACCATCACCTTTCGACTCAGGAAAGCAAAGGTCCCCTTCCGGATCCTCGGCAGGACGACGACGGGAAAGCGGATCAGGGTCAGGTTCAACGGCCGGATCGTCCTGGACGAGGAGATGAGGGGCTTGCGGGAGACCTGGGAGGAGACGAGCCATCGGTTGGAGAGGCTCCAGGCGAACCCGAAGTGCATCACGGAAGAAAAGAAAAACATCCACGATCGGCAGGGGCCTTCGTACAAGGTCACCTTTCCTCCCAAAGCCGCTTCCCCCGCCGTCATACGGAAAAGGAAGAACCCCGCGGTAGCGGTCATCCGGGAAGAAGGAAGCAACAGCGACCGGGAGATGTCGTCTGCGTTTTACCAGGCGGGATTCGACGTCTGGGACGTGACGATGACCGACTTCCTCGGAGGGAAGGTCGACCTCGACAGGTTCCGGGGGATGGCCTTCGTCGGGGGATTCAGCTACGCGGATGTCTTGGACTCCGCCAAGGGTTGGGCCGGGGTGATCCGGTTCAACAGGGATATCTTCGAACAGTTCCGCCGGTTCTACGACCGTACCGACACGTTCAGCCTGGGCGTATGCAACGGATGCCAGCTGATGGCGCTGCTCGGCTGGATCCCTTGGACCGGGATCGAGGACAGGCACCAGCCGAGATTCATCCACAACCTCTCGGGACGGTTCGAATCCCGGTTTTCCACCGTCAGGATCTTCCCGAGCCCCTCCATCATGCTTGCGGGCATGCAAGGCTCCACCCTGGGAATCTGGGTCGCCCACGGGGAAGGAAGGGCCTATTTCCCCAGGAAGGAAATCCTCCGGAAAGTGGAGTCCCTGTCCCTCGCCCCGGTCCGGTACGTCGACGACAGACGGGAACCGACGATGAAATACCCGTTCAACCCGAACGGGTCGGCAAACGGCATCGCGGCGCTATGCTCCACCGACGGCAGGCACTTGGCGATCATGCCCCACCCCGAACGGACGTTCCTCAAGTGGCAGTGGGCCTGGATGCCCGAGGAGTGGAGGAAAAACCTCAAGGCCTCTCCGTGGATCAAGATGTTCCAGAATGCGAGGGAATGGTGCGAGAAGGATTGATCCTCTCCCCATGCAGGTCAAGGCTTCCGAGGTCGCGAAAAGGTTCGGGAGATGGACGACCGTCAATCGAGATCGACGTCGCGCAACGGCTTGGTGGGCGGCACGTCCTGGCTCTTTTCGAGGAACTCCTTGAACTTCTTGTCCATCGTGGCGCCTTTTTCCTTGTCGGTCTTGACGATCTCCTGGTAGCGGGCGTCGACCCGCGCCTTCTCGTCGGCGAGAAGCTTCATCGCGTCCTTGAGATCCGCAGTCTTCCGCGGATCCTTCGCCTCCTTCCACTCCTTGACCGTGCCCGCCCGGGGATCGACCAGGAGGGTCGAGTTGCAGCAGGGACAGGTCACCTGGATGGTCGATTCACCGCTTTCCGCCATGGATCGTAATTCCCCCCTTCCCGTCCGGTCTTCCGGACTGCATTACCGATTATATCCGATCATGAACATTCCCGAATCAAGCGGGCCGCCATTGCAACGAAATCCTTATGCGGCCGGTCGGGCGTCCGGGGGTAAGACCTTCGGGGAAGATATACAAAAATGTCATGGACAAACCCCGGGCGAGAGATCATCCCATGATGTGACGTATTTAGGCACATTCCATTGGATATTCCCGCTTTTTGTTCTGAATTTGTATCCCGTGTCTCCTTCTTGCCTCCAGTATTCCATTGTTATTTAAGGAGAACTCTTTTCTCCTTGTCTTTGGCATATATTTTTCATGCTGAAACTCTATGGGGGGGGAGGCATGAGAAAAGGAGGAACGGCACCTTGACTTCGAAAAGGAGTGGGGCCATGAAGCACACACTGTCCGTCGCGATCCTTCTGGTAACGCTATCCGTTTTGACGACAGGCCTATCCGCCGCTGCCCAGGAGACCATCGGTATCGTGCGGACCTCCGAGGGCAAAGCCACCGTCACCCGCGGGGGGAAGGTCATACCGGCCGAAGAGGGGACGAAGCTCCTCGTCGGCGACACCTTGCGAACCGGCCCCGACGGGTCGCTGGGCGTCATCCTCCGGGACAATTCCACCCTCTCCCTCGGTCCGGAAAGCAGCTTCGTCATCCAGAAGTTCCTCTTTTCCCCCGCCGAAGGAAAGCTCGGCCTGATGGCCCGACTCTCCAAGGGAACGATGGCCTACCTCTCGGGTCTCATCGGCAAGCTGGCCCCCGAGTCGGTGCGGTTCGAAACTCCGACGGCCTCGATCGGGGTCCGGGGGACCCACTTCGCGGTGAAGACCGGGGAACCCGCTTCGCAATGAAGGGGGATCACGGAAACCCGTAACGTCTTACCCCTCCCACTTGCCTTCTTCCATCGCTCGTCCATAATGATGGTATTCACACCGGTGCCATCCAACCCGCTTCCTTTTGCAGAAGAGGTTGGGTAATGAATTTCCCCATGATCGATCAATCGCCCGAAAGAGATGGGCTCGCGCGGAGGGGAACGATGTCTCCCAGGATCCCTTCCATCCTGATCGCGGTGGTTCTTGCCCTCCCCCTCCTTTCCTCCGATGCCATGCCCGCGCAGGGGAAAGGCCCGGAAAAAATGGAATTGTACACCGCCGGCGACAACACCTTCGCCCTGTACAAACCGCCGGGCTGGAAAGTCGACTCGCGTGCCGTCGAAAACGGGAAGGTCGTCACCGTGTCCGATCCGAAAGGCGGCTCCCGTGCAGTCATGAGAATCCTTTCGATGCAGGACCGGCGCGAGAACTCCACCACCCTCGTCTCCCGCACCCTGAAAGACCTGCGCGCAACCGTTTCAGGGCTTGACCTGGCGTGGGCCAGGAGCACTGAGGACCGCCGCCGCGCGGTGATCGAATTCCGGTACACAGGCAACCAAAAGAACCCGATGAGGGGCCGGTACTATTTCAACACGCAATACCCCGATGCCACGGTATTCGGCTACGAGGCAACCGAGAAGGAGTTCGGGAAACAAAAGTCCCTTTTGCTCTCGGTGCTCGCGAATTTCACGATCCTTGACCCTTCGGCCGCCTCCGGGCAGTTCGGCGCTTCCTCCCCCCGCAAGAATGCGCCCGATCTGCAGATGACGAAAACCGTCTCGGGGGACCGCTCCTTCTCCCTCCTCGTCCCGAAGGGATGGAAGCTCGAAGGAGCCAAGGGACAGGCGCTGTGCACGACCCCCGGTGACGGCATCGCCGGGTTCATCGCCTCGACGATTTCCTTCTGGGGGCCTTCCCGGGTCCCGTATTTCGACAGCTCCCGGATTCGGGGAGTCATTCACTCCCCCTACTGTCGGCCCGTGGACGCCCTGATCCTCGCAATGAGGGAGTCCGGTTCACGCAACCACAAGGTCCTGGAACGCGCCACCGACCCCGCCAGGGCCGGGAAAACCGCCGCGTATCTGAAGCGGGGGGCCGACGTGGAAACGGCATCGCTCTCCTTCGACAGCAGGACCGGAGTACGATGCAAGGGAGTCTTTGACGTAACGGCCTTCCACCCTCTCCCTTCCGGGCAATGGGGGATCACCGTCACGGGAATCTGGTCACCGGAAAAGGAAATTGCCGAATACCTGCCTTCGCTACTGCGGATGGCGGAGAGTTACCACATCAACGAACAGTTCGCCGAGGATTATGTGCGCCGGGGGCTCGAAAACCTAAGAAGGATGACCCGGGAAACCTCGGAAAAAGCGGCGCGCGCCGCCCGTGAAATCCGGGAAAGTTCGATGGCGGCATACCAGGAACGGCAGAGAAGCATGGAATACATCGATTACAAGCGGACCGGCTACATCCGCGGGGAACAGGAATGGCTGTCCCAGGCGGAAGGCGGCGCCCTCTACAAGTCCGACCACTGGGGTTTGAGCCGCGAAGGGGAAAGGGATATCGAGGGACAGGACTACAACTACTACAACTACAAGGGAAAGAACCCCCGATACAACGAAACGATGACGCCCGTGGACATATCGCGGGAGGTCTACGAGAGCGTCTACGGGAAGTGAGGGAGCGGTGGGGTCTCCCCCCCCTCTTCGTTTGGGAGGGGCGCAATCCGGGAAGAGAGACCTTGGATATACGAATCGGAAAATACCTGTTCGGCATCACCGGAACGTCGGCTGGTCTTGTTTTTCTCTCCCTATGTCTTTTGGTTCTCCCTCCGCGTGCCGAGGCCTCGCCCCGCTTCCTTTACTTCCTGAAGGGACACGTCGTTCACCGGCTGGCATTTCCCGACATGCGCTCCGAAACGATCCTTGTTTTCGCCGAAGGGGACGTTCCCGACGGGCCTCCACAGGTTCGGGCCTCGGCCGGAATGGTTGCATGGGTGAGAAAGGAAGGCAACGTGACCTTTCTGTTGTCCTGGGACGGAAGCGGGAAATCCCGTCTCCCCCTCGAACGGCACGTGTCCATGGAGGAGGGAATTTTCGGGATCGAATACCGCAAGGATGGCGAAATTTTGCGCGTAGTCCCCCGCATCGGTGACACCTATCTCAGTGCGTTCCTCCTGTCTCCCGATGGGTCGAAGATCGCATGGAACGTGAATGTCATTACCGGTTTGTCACCGGAGGATGCGGGCACATCCCGCCAGCGACACCTCATTTACCGATCCGACATCGACGGGAAGAACCGGAAACTTGTCCTCGAACAGAACTACGATGTTACGGGCATCTTCGCCGACGCCACGGAGGATCGAAGGCTTTTGCGATGGTCCCGGATCAATCCCGAATGGATATATTTCACCCGCTTCGAGGGGAGGCAGCTGGGGGGCGTTCATGTGGGTCTTTACCGATGCAACATTCGAACCGGGTCACTGGAGGTCGTGGACGATACCATCGAGGAGGTTCTCGCACTGTCCGAAGACGAAACGCTTGCCGCCTATACACCGAACGAAGGCTCCTGCTGCGGCAGGATCAATCAGACAAACAACCAGGTAATCGTCAAGAACCTCAAAACCGGCAAGGGATCCGTCGTCTTCGACGAATGGGGAGAGTTCGCCAACAAACCCCTGGAGCCGGGAGAGGAAGGGATCGGGGAAGAAATCATGCCCGTAAGCGCTTTCTTTTCGCCGGATGGCAAGAGGCTTGCCATCACCGTCCGCCGATGGTCATCGGAAAGCAGCGTTCCGTCCCGGGTCATGACGATCGCCCGGAAGATCAAATCCGGCGGGCGTGGCGGGTACATGGAAGGACGATGCGCGCTGGGTTGGCTGGACAATCGGCGTGTGCTTCTCGGGGAGTGCCATGTGTCGAACGTTGAGAAACGATTTTTTGGATCGCTCTCTCTTTACGACGTCGTGAAACAAACGGAAACCCTCCTCCCCGTGGAAGCTATCTCCCCTCTCGGCGTAGATCAATAAACCGAAGAAAAGGGGCCACCCAAACGCGCAATCCCTTCTCGTCATCGGTAGCGGGGGCTGGATGGGAACCTTGTCCCTTCGGGGGCGAGGGGTACGGTACCAATCACCTGATTTCAACAAGAGAGCGGAATTTCTCCATCATGGCAACGGTTTTATCTATTTTCTCTTCCCCGACTGCCAGTTCCAAAAGCATGAGCTCGTCCTCATAAATATCTCGAGGAATTTGATTTTTGATCAAAGGTTCCAGAATATGAAACACTTTCAGCTTAAGACTTTCTCCGGCTAATGGGCCGGACCAACTGGGATCACCGTCGATCACAGTCCTGGAACCGACTTCCAGATATTGTTCGTTGGTAATGCCCCACACCACAAAAAGATTTTCCGCTTGCTGTTCTTCTGCAGCCTTTTTGATTGCTTCTTGACTCGCCGAGTCAAGTGCCAAAGCGGCCGTTCAAACGAAACATGCTTCCCTGACCAGGATCACCTCGGCCCCCGCCGCTTCCAGACACCGTTTTAACGAATCCGCCTTGATTTCCTGGCCGTCTCCGAAGGCGATCACTTTTTTCCCATCAAGCATGTTCCCCCTCCTCCGCATGTTTCGGGTTTTTCCACAAAACGATGGATAAACCGTCAGACAAATTCGTCATTCTGGTTAAAAACGGGCTGCCCTTGGCTACGATCATGATCCGTTTTTTCTTGCCTTCCAAGATTTCTTTTATCCCATGAGCAATATAGGGAACGCCGGCGGGAATGTGCCCCTGGGTCGGGGCAAATCCCACCAGTCCCCGTTTTTCGATGAATTCATTCATCTGGGACTTGTCAATTTCTTTTTGTTGGACGGCCAATGCCGCAATCAGCCGGTAGTTTTTCAGAGGAATGTCATCCTGACCGATCAGCAAAGTGATCTCGGGATTTTGAAGTTCGGTGGCATAGCGGTCAATGTCCGTTATTTTCAAGCCATGGGCCTTCAGCGGTTCCAGGATCAGGCTTTCCTGTATGCGTTGCTGCGATCCGCCGGCGCCGATCGGGTATTTCCCTAAAAGATCGAGCCGAAGGATCGGCGAGTAGCCGTCATCTTCCGTCACCAGGAAGGCGACACCGCCGATAACGTCTTCCAAAACGGGCATGTTGTTATCGAGATGCCCCTGGAATTTCATACCCAGTTTGGCGAGTGAACCGCCTGCCACGACAGCCACATTCTTGAATAACCCCGCCTTGACCAGAGCCGCCGCATGCAGAATGCCATAATGGGGACCGACACAGAACGATTTGATATCGCAAGAAGTGGCGTTACGGCACCCGGCCATTTCGCCTATGGCGCGGGCCAGATTGCCGCCTCCTCGCTGATACCTGTCGCCAGCGGCTTCTTCGGAACAGCTGATAATAAAATCAATATCCGACGCATGAAATCGGGAGCCATCGAGCAAGTGGGTAAGCGCCAAAAATGCCGAGGCCTTGGTGATCAGATTTTCCATGAGCACATCGGCTTGCAACGATTCGTCTTCTTCATGATGTCGTTGAAAACAGCCGACCAGGACATCATCATGGTAAAGAGGCAACGAACGGTCCTGGTTTATTTTTTTATGAATTTCTTCGATATGTTTGCCACTGCGTAATTTTTGAAGCAGTCCATGTGAATGGCATAAGGAGTGTCCTTTGATCACCGGCAAAACGATTTCATCCAAAAAAGTCTTTTCTAGCCAAACCAGGTCATAGGACGATTCATCCGTCGCCCCTTTTAAAAGAGCGTAGAACTCTTCCTGGGGCATGATTTCTCCGAAAGGACCAAATCTGCCGCAGTTGTCTCCACTATCCAAGAGATGATGAAACCACGGCTGCTTTACCGTTCTCAGCTTGTCCGGTTCCATATTACCGATGAAGACTTGATTGGGAGCATAGCCCACCGCTTCCTGAAAACTTCGCAAATGACTCTTCAATTTACCTGCAAGCTCTGGATGCTTTTTTATTTCTCTTGATGGTTTGGAACCGTGACGGACAAAATCGGGAAGATGAACGAGGATATTGGAACACTTTTTGATGATCACGTGGCTTGCATTCATTTTAGTTCTCGACCAATTCTTTCAAGATCTCTTCAATTCTTTTTTCACTTGAAGCATCAAACCCATCAATTCTTAAAACGTTTTGCCCGTTCTTGAAAAAAAGGAGCGCCGGAACACCCACAATGTTATATCGGGCACAGAGGTTTTGGTTATTCCAGGCATTGATTTTGACGACTTTCATTTGGTCAAATTTCCTGGCTACTCGTTCAAGAACGGGAATCAGGGCTTTACAGGGAGCGCACGGGGGAGTGAAAAAGTCTACCAAAACGGGAATATCCGACTCTAATACTTCTTTATCAAAAGAAATTTCGCTTATTTCAACGAGATGGTCTCCCTGACGCACTTATTTATCCATAGGAGATATCGACTGTGGGATGCAAACTACGAATCAAGAAAAACGGTTTGTTCATCGATGGGTGTCTGAAGCGCCTTGAACGCTTTTTTCAACAGATTCCGTCGTAGATCTTTTTCTTCATCCGGCAAGAGCTTGGGATTTCCCAGGGGATGGGGTATCGCAATGGCCGGTATAATTCTGTTGGCGCCCACGGTCTGGGAAATGGTGATGATGGAACATATGTGAGCCACCGGGATTCCGGCGCGTTCTATTTCTTTTGCCATCGTTGCCCCGCAACGAGTGCATGTTCCTCAAGTGGAAGTGAGGATGACTGCTTGCACGCCATCCCGAATCAGCTCCACCGCAATTTCTTTCGCAAATTTCTGGGCGCTGTCTACCGAGGTGCCGTTTCCGACGGTCGCGTAGTACCATTCATGCTGTTTGAAGCCCAACTCTTTTTCCAGTTCCCTCATCATGTCAATGGGAAGCACCCGGTTGGGATCATGGTTGGCATAGGTGTTGTCATATCCGCCGTGTGCGGACTGATGGGTTTTGGTCTCCAGTTTTTCCAACCCTTCCAGAGAATATCTCCCGTATTTGGATGCATTGGAGCTTTCGATATGGTCCGGATTTCCTGTGGGCACGATACCACCGGAAGTGACCAGGGCAATGGTCAACCCCTTCAGGTCGCCAATGGCGGCTTGAGGATCGACACGGTCAAAAAAGGGAATGGGATATTCGGTCTCAAACGAATCACTACCGATTTTTTGAAGGAGCAATGCAATGGCGCGCTGATAGGCCGGCTCGGCATGGAAATAATTTTTCCTTAGGCCTTGTTCAAAGCAGCCTTCGGCCTTGGGAAATTCAATCTTCTCGCCCTGCAAAACTTTCTTGCCAAGGCGGACCATTTTTTGGACGGCATCTTCCATCCCGGTAACAATGTCGGCACATTCGACGATCAAGGCTGTTTTTCTGTATTGATCAACCCCCGGATTCTCTTTGTACATGGCCGTGATGGCAGGAATGCCCAACGGATTCAGGGAAGAGCAGATCGCGCCGCAGGCCATTCCGTATCTTCCGGCATTAAACGCTGGCCCGGCGATGACCAAATCCGGGCTGTACCCTTGGATCTCGGGAAGTATTTCCCCAAGACCCTTCTCCTGGTTTTCGGCAAAATAGCTGTCGCCGCAAATGACCGTGGCAACGATTTCGACAGGAACATTTTGCTCGCGGAAAAATTTTTCAAAAAGCCGCCCGGGTCCCTTGGAACCCTGGATGGTACGGGGTTCGCAGTTGGCCTGCTCCTCGCCGCCCACACCCCCGAAAAATTGATTCAGGTAATGAACAATCCGGTATTGTTTGTTCCGGGATGTGCCGGACATTTATATAAACCTCGCTGACGTTCGTTCAAATCCCAATTGGTTGGTGGATCCGATCAGTACTTGAAGCTCAACGGCGATACTGCCGTCCGGGAGCCGGCATTTACTGGAGCCGCCGGCCATTTTCGTGATCACGCGGTCATCGCCTACGATTTTTTTCAAAGGTGGCAGAACGATCACCTCATTGGCGTTTCCGGTGGAAACAATGGCATTGGCGTCAGGGTGGCCGTCGACCAGGGATTGCGAGGCTCCGGCTTGTCCCGCAAATTCATCGGTAAGCAGAACCGTTTTGATGCCATGCGCTTCGATTTTGGAGCAGTTCATCATGAGATCCGCATCCGGATTGCCAAAACCTTCCTTGGATATGATGACACCGTCGGGAATCAAGGACGCAATCAGCCCGGCTGCCAACGTGGACGACTGCTGTTTTTCGCCCAGGGTAACGTTTTCGTTGGTAAGGACGCAGCCGACAAAGTTCCAGTCGGTTTTGTCTCTTCGGAGGAGTTCGAGCACAATGGGGTTGTTCTGGTGGTGATACGTTGTGTTCTTGTCGCACGCCGAAACACAATTGCCGGAGACAATGGCGCCAAACAGCACTTCGGACGGTACCATGAACCTGGGGAGCATCTTTTTGGCATCGATTCCGCAATAATACGTATCGTGGAGGAGACCCTGGGTTTGAAGCATATATAAGTAGGCAATTCTGGGCAGACCTTTCGGCTCGGCGGATCCTTGCCTTCCGGGGGAACCTGGATATACCGGATTGATCAGGGTTTCGTGGGCGTTCCCTGCAAGCGGCTTGTTCAACGCGTGTCTGGCGATGTAATCAGCGGCCTTGAAACCGGCCATTCTTGCGGTTTTCTCGTGATCGTGTCGTCCTATCCCTTCCTGTACGGTAATGTCCAGCACCAGATGATGTTTTTGGGAAAAGAGCGAATATTTTGCACCCGGACCGGACATATCAATGACACCTTCCTGAAAGCCCACAATGGATCCCACTGTGGTTACCACCATTCCGCATACAGACACGATTTCCCCGGAAGGAATCCTGTTGGTATCGGGATCCCACCCGGAAAGAACTCCGGGGAAGACCTGATAACCCGGGATGAGACTCAAGCGGGGTTCGATCACATCTTTGACGGGAACAATCCGTACCGACTCCCCGGGATGGACAATGTCCACTTTGACATTTCTGATGTTGGGATCGGATTGTAATCGGCTGATTAACTCATCACGATGGATGAGCAGCTTTCCGTTTTCCAGTCCGGTGGCGGGGGCAAAATCAAGATCCGAGACGGTGATTTTCTTCCAATGATGCGTTATGTGCGGCGCAAGTGCATGATGTTTGGCGATAGACATATATGCATCCTGCTGGGCGGGCTGGTTGTCGCGTGAACGTTTTTCCAACTATACATTTTCAAAAACCGATGTCAATGGATTTTGGCGATCGATTCCGTTGCTCCCCATGCCGCTTCCGATTCCGCGACTGTCCGAACTGCGGGTACCGCCTTTCCCCACGATTTCCGGCGGACCTTGAGCCACTCGCTGGTTGAAAATATTTCCGATTTTCGACATGCTCCAATGCTTACTTCCGGCGTTTCCGATTCTTGATCGCTGCCTTTGCGATCGACCATGCAGCGATCGTCATCCCGTCCCAGATGACGCCTGATCGGATCTGCGTTTCGATTCCGGCAGACGTCACCCGGAGGATCTCGAACTCCTCCGTTTCATCCGGCGTTCCCCCAATGTATTGCAGATCCCTCGCAATATATACGTGGCACATCTCGTTGGTGACTCCGTTGTAGGGATTGAACTCCCCGACCATGAGCAGGCTCTTCGCGGAATTGCCGGTCTCTTCCTCCAGTTCCCGCCTCGCCGTTTCCTCATAAGTGGAGCCTTCCTTCACGCTCCCGCAGGGGAACTCCCTACTCTCCCTGCCCACCAGATAGCGATACTGGTTCACCAGTAACATGGATCCATCACCCACGATCGGGACGACCATGGAAGAACCGTTCGTATGTACGTAATGGTACTCGCCAGGTTTTCCCGACGGCAGCTCGAAGGTGTCCCTCTTGTACGTCCAGTAAGGATTCCGGAAGATGGTCGCTTCCGAGAGCTTCTTCCAGGATTTTAGCGGCATACGACTAGCTCCTTCCCCCACCCCACTTCCGGGTGCGTTTCGAATTCGAGGCGATCAGACAAACGGTATCTTCTGCATCGGCTTCCCCTGCGCAGCCCAAGGCGCCACAATAGGGGTCGGCTGGTCGGATGCACGGAGCCCCCGCATCCGGCATGAAAATTGAACCTCGATTGGAACAACAAGATGCGGAATCATATTCTTGTAAGAAAATTTGAGGAAATGACATGGTAAACAAGACAAATTGTTGTCCTAATTGTAATTACATTAGAATTGATATTGAGTTCTCCACATGTCCTTTCTGTGGAATTATTGTGGAAAAATATTATGCGTCAAAAGAGAAAAAAACCAAAATGAAGGAAACGAAGATTCCCGAAAAAACCGCAGATGAATCTATGGGAACCAAGAACCGGAAAAAATAAGTAAGAAGGGAGGGTCCCTACCCCTATCCAACATTCAACATTCGAAACGCTGGAAAGTACAACTTCGTTACGAGGACGGAAATAAAACGAGTGGGCACGATCTCTCGAAACCCCCTCAATTTTCGATAGCGGGGTCAGGATTTGTCCCTGTGACCCTCGCGTGGTACTGCTGGAGACTTCTGACCGCGCCCTGTCCCTGGCGCAATGCCGAGATCCCCTTGGCGGCCGCGATCGCAGCGGCGGTCGTCGTGATGTAAGGAACCTGGTACTTGATGGCCGCCTTGCGGATGTAGGAATCGTCGTGAACGCTCGCCCTCCCCACCGGTGTGTTGATGATCAGGTGGATCTCGCCGTTCTTGATGGCATCGGTGATATTGGGGCGCCCCTCGTGCATCTTCAGGATCGGCGAAGAGGCGATGCCGTTCTCCGCAAGGAACTTCTGCGTCCCCTCGGTCGCCATGATGGAGAACCCCAGCTCGGCCAGGCGCCGGGCCGCCTCGAGTGCCCCTGGACGGTCCCGCTCGGTGACGGTGATGAGAACCGTTCCACGGGTGGGAAGGAGCTGCGAGGCCGCGACCTGCGCTTTGAAAAAGGCCTCCCCGTAGTTCTCCGCCATACCGAGGACCTCGCCGGTGGATCGCATCTCCGGCCCGAGGATCGGATCGACCTCCGGGAACATGTTGAACGGGAAAACCGCTTCCTTGACACCGAAGTGCGGGATCGGGCGGCGGACGAGGGAAAGGTCGCGCAGTTTCTTCCCGAGCATCACCTGGGTCGCGAGTCGCGCCATCGGGATGTTGCAGACCTTGCTCACGAGCGGCACCGTCCGGCTAGCGCGGGGATTGGCCTCGAGGACGTAGACGGTGTCGCCGGCGATGGCGTACTGGATGTTCATGAGACCTACGACCCCGAATTCCACCGCGATCTTCCGGGTGTACTCCTCGATCGTATCGATGTGGCGGCGGGAGATGCTCACCGGGGGGATCACGCAGGCCGAGTCACCCGAGTGAACCCCCGCGAGCTCGATGTGCTCCATGACAGCCGGGACGAAGGCGTCGGTCCCGTCGGCGATGGCATCCGCCTCCGCCTCGATGGCGTCATCCAGAAACCGGTCGATCAGGATGGGGCGCTCAGGGGAGATCTCCACCGCCTTGGCCACATACTCCCGGAGCATCTCCTCGTCGTGAACCTTCTCCATAGCGCGTCCCCCGAGGACGTAGGAGGGGCGGACCATGAGCGGGTAGCCGATCCTTCGGGCGATCTCAATCGCCTCCCCAAGCGTGCTCGCCATTCCCGACTCCGGCTGGGGGATCCCCAGCTTCGCGATGATCCGGCGGAACCGGTCCCGGTCCTCGGCAAGGTCGATCGTCGATGGCGGAGTGCCGAGGATCCGGACACCTGCCGCCTCGAGCTCCGCGGCGATGTTGAGCGGGGTCTGACCGCCGAACTGGACGATGACCCCTTCCGGCTTCTCCTTCCCGTAGATCGCTAGCACGTCCTCCACGGTCAGCGGCTCGAAGTAGAGCTTGTCGGAGGTGTCGTAGTCCGTGGAGACGGTCTCCGGGTTGCAGTTGATCATGATCGACTCGTAGCCCGCCTCGCGGAGGGCGAACGCCGCGTGGACGCAGCAGTAGTCGAACTCGATCCCCTGCCCGATCCGGTTCGGCCCGCCCCCGAGAACGAGGACCTTGCGCCGGTTGCTCGTGTTCACCCGGTCGGGGGCGTTGTAGGTCGAGTAGTAGTAGGCGGCGTCCTCCACGCCGCTCACGGGCACGGCGTCCCACGCCTCGACGACGCCCAGAGCGGTCCGCCTCCCCCGGACCGCCGCCTCCGGGACGCCAAGGATCTGGGAGAGGTACCGGTCGGCGAACCCGTCCTTCTTCGCCTGGACGAGGAGGTCGTCGGGGAGCATCCGTCCCTTGTACGCGAGCATCCGCTCCTCGAGCAAGACGAGCTCCCGCATCTGCTCGATGAACCAGGGCTTGATGTACGTTCGCTCGTAAAGGGCCTGCGTTTCCGCCCCCTTGCGCAGCGCCTCGTACATGAGGAACTGGCGCTCGCTCGTCGGATCGGCGAGCATCTCCATGAGTTCCGGAAGAGTCTTCTTGTGGAAGTTTTTCGCGAAGCCGAGACCGTAGCGACCGATCTCCAGGGAGCGGATCGACTTCTGGAACGACTCCTTGTAGGTCTTTCCGATGCTCATCACCTCGCCGACGGCGCGCATCTGGGTCCCGAGCTTGTCCTGCACTCCCTTGAACTTCTCGAAAGCCCACCGGGCGAACTTGACCACGATGTAGTCCCCCGATGGGGTGTACTTCTCGAGGCTCCCGTCGCGCCAGTAGGGGATCTCGTCGAGCGTCAACCCGCACGCGAGCAGCGACGACACGAAGGCGATGGGAAATCCGGTCGCCTTGGACGCAAGGGCCGAGGAGCGGGAGGTGCGGGGGTTGATCTCGATGACCACCACCCTTCCGCTCGACGGGTCGTGGGCGAACTGGATGTTCGTCCCCCCGATCACCTCGATGGCGTCGACGATGTCGTAGGAGTGCTTCTGGAGACGCTCCTGGAGCTCCGGGGCGATGGTCAGCATCGGGGCGGTGCAGAAGGAGTCGCCGGTGTGCACCCCCATCGCATCCACGTTCTCGATGAAGCAGACGGTGATCTTCTGCCCCTTGGCGTCCCGTACGACCTCGAGCTCGAGCTCCTCCCAGCCGAGGACCGACTCCTCCACGAGGACCTGGCGGACGGGACTCACCGAGAGTCCCCGGCTCACGATCGTCTGGAACTCCTCCAGGTTGTAGGCGAACCCGCCGCCCGTCCCCCCTAGCGTATAGGCGGGCCGGATCACCACGGGGAAGCCGATCCGCTTCACGACCTCCTTCGCCTCCTCGAGGCTGTGGGCGATGTCGCTCCGGGGCATGTCGAGCCCGAGGCGTGTCATGGTGTTCTTGAACTCCTGGCGGTCCTCGCCGCGCTTGATCGCGTCCACGTTGACCCCGATCACCGTTACCCCGTACTTCTCGAGGATTCCCTCCCGGGCCAGCGCCGAGGAGAGGTTGAGGCCCGTCTGCCCCCCCAGGTTCGGCAGCAGCGCATCCGGCCGCTCCTTCGCGATGATCTCGGTAAGGGACGCCACGTTGAGCGGCTCGATGTACGTGACGTCCGCCATGGCAGGGTCGGTCATGATGGTGGCCGGATTGGAATTGACGAGGACGATCTCGTAGCCGAGCTTCTTCAAGGCCTTGCACGCCTGCGTGCCCGAGTAGTCGAATTCGCACGCCTGCCCGATGATGATCGGGCCGGAGCCGATGATCAGGATCTTCCGGATGTCGTCGCGTCTCGGCATGCGCCCTCCCCTAAGATCAGCCCCCCAGATAGGCCTTCTTGACCTGGGGGTTGACGAGAAGTTTTTCGGACCCTCCCTCCAGCACGAGCCTGCCGTTCTCCAGTACATACCCTCGACCGGCAAATTGAAGCGCCATTCGAGCATTCTGCTCGACGATCAGAATGGTGGTTCCTTCCCGATTGATCTCCCCAAGGGAGTCGAATACGCTCATCATCAACAGGGGAGCCAACCCCATGGAGGGCTCATCCAGGAGCATGATTTTCCTGCCGCTCATGAAGGCCCGCCCGACGGCCAGCATCTGCTGCTCTCCGCCGCTCAGTGTTCCGGCCTTCTGATTTTTCCGTTCGGAAAGCCGCGGGAAGATCGAGGATACCCGGTCCAGATCTTTCCCGATCGCTCTGCCGTCCCTCCTGGCGAAGGTGGCGAGCCTCAAGTTCTCCATGACCGTCAGGTTGTCGAACAGACGCCTTCCTTCGGGGACATGGGAGATGCCGAGCTCGCTGACCACTTTGTCCGGAGGGTATTGGAGCAGGTCCCGACCCATGAAGGTCATTTTCGTCCCCGCTTCGACCGGGATGAGGCGGGAAATCGCCCGCAGGGTGGTGCTCTTCCCCGCTCCGTTGGCGCCGATGATGCACACGATCTCCCCCTCGTCGATCTGGAAGCTTACCCCATGAAGGGCCTTGATATTGTCGTAGGAAACCCGCAGGTTTTCCACGGACAGCAGCATCAGATCGCCCTCTCCTTGCCCAGATAGGCATCGATCACCCTGGGATTGTTCTGAATCTCTTCGGGTGTGCCCTCCGCGATGACGGCACCGAAGTCAAGGGTCTGGATCCTCTCGCAGAGCTCCATGACCACCTTCATCCTGTGCTCGATGAGGAGAATCGCCAGCCCCAGCTCCTTATGGGCCCGACGGATGATCTCCATGATCTGAACCAGCTCTTCCGGGTTCATCCCTGCCGTCGGCTCGTCCAGGAGCAGGATCCTGGGTTCCGTCGCCAGAGCCCGGGCCATCTCCACCCTTCTCTGGGCGCCGTACGGCAGGTTGAGGACGACCTGATCCGCGAGATGGCGGATCCCCATCATATCCAGGAGGCGAACCGCTTTCTCTTCGATCTCGGCTTCTTCCCGGTTGTGCCCGGGTGTACCGATGAACGCCGCGAACAATCCGTACCGGATCTTCGAATAGTGGGCCAGCTTCACGTGCTCGATGACGGTCATGTGTCTCCACAAGAGAAGGTTCTGAAAGGTCCGGCTCACGCCCAGGGAGGCGATCCGGTGAGGCGGAAGGCCGTCGATCTTCCTCCCGTCCAGGAAGATCTCGCCATGGCCCGGCTTGTAGATGCCGGTAATGAGGTTGAAGACGGTGGTCTTTCCCGCCCCGTTCGGCCCGATCAACCCCCGGATCTGGCCGGATCCGATCTCCAGGTTGTAGTCGCGGACGGCGCGCAAGCCACCGAAGTCGTGGGACATGTTCCGAACCTGAAGGAACGGTGACGTCATCCCTCTCCGTCCGGTTTCGGCTTTGGCTTGAGGAGGTTCGCGACGTCGAGATCCCGGAATGCGATCAAACCCGTCGGCCGGAAAATCATCACGAGGATGAGAAGGAGCGGAATGATGATCCACTTGAAAATCTCCAACGGTCGGAGGGCTTCCCCGAGGAGACTGATGCTGACGGCGCCGACGATGGATCCGTACACGGAGTTCAGACCCCCGAAGTAGACCATGGCCAGGACCTCGGCGAGATTTTGAATCCCGAAGTTTCCCGGGTTGACGTATCGCATCACGTGAGCGAAAAGCCCCCCCGCAACGCCGGCCCAGAAGGCCCCGAAGAGAAACGCCACCATCTTGGTCCTTCGGGTGTCGACCGTCATGGCATCGGCCGCCATTTCGTTGTCCCGCACCGCATTGAGGGCCTTCCCGATCGTCGAGCGCACAAAATTGTTGATGCTCCATACGCAGAGGACGGTCCAGAGGAACACGGTGGGCAGGTCGGCCCAATCCGGCTGCCCGCTCAAGCCCCGGGGACCGCGGACGAACTCCAGGTTCTCGATCAGGCTCTTTACGATGAACAGGAACGCGAGGGAGATGATGGCCAGATAGTCGCCCCTCGTTCGGAAGGAGGGAATCGCGACGAACAGGGCCCCGAAGGATGCGACCAGTCCGCCCAGGATCAGGGCCACGGGAAACAGGAACGGTCCCAGGGCCGCAGGGAGGGAAGCGGTTCCCAAGAGTTGCGCATTGACGAACAGGCCGATGGTCAACACCGAGGCGCAGTAGGCGCCGAGGGCCATGAACCCGGGGTGGGAACAGGAAAACTCGCCCATGTAGCCGTTGATCACATTCAGGCTCAAGGTGAGCATGACGGCGATCAGGGTGAGGCGAAGCACGAGGACACGGTAGTCGCTGATTTCCGCCCAGACATGCAGGATGGCGTAAAGCAATGCCAGGTGGGCAGCCGCGGTGACCGCCATCGGGAACCGGAAAAGCGAAGCGGCGATTCCGTTCGCCAGGGGAATGCAGAGCCGCGTAGCGACGGCCGTCGGTACTCCGTAGATGATCAGCGTGTACAGGATCACGTTGGGGATCAGGACGGGATTCTTGAGCATCACGGAGAAACCGAACAAGACAGGTATTTTTTGCAATCCCAGGAACTGGGCGAGAGGAGTGCCCGCGAGGCGCTCCAGCGTGACCGCGACCAGGGCGCCGAAAAACCAGCCGAGCAGCGGGACCCGGGAATACGGTTTCCAGAGGTTCCGAAACCGGGACCTCCCCCGTTCGGAGTTCGCCCCGTTTCCTCTTTCCCCGCCCATAAGACGACTAGAGCCTCAACCGCGCGCTGTACGGCTCCCCGAAAAAGCCGTGCGGCCGTATGGCCAGGATCAGCAGGATGATGGAATATGCGATCAGGTCGCGCAGCGTCGAGGGGAAGATCATGGCCACGAAGATTTCGGTGAACCCCAGCAGGAAGCCGGCGAGCGTGGCTCCCATGACCGACCCCCTTCCCCCCAGGATGGCGGCCACGAACGCCTTCCAGCCGAACACGATCCCCATATACGGGTCCAACACGGGGTAGGCGACGCCGAAGAGGATCCCCGCGGCGGCGGCCAGCGCGGATCCCAGCGCGAACGTGAGGGCGGCCATGGTGTTGAGCGGCACCCCCATCAGGGGCACGACGGCGAAGTCGAAGGCCATCGCCCGCATGGCCATCCCCCACTTCGTTCTCCGGACGAACTGGTGCAGGGCAAGGGCGAGGAGCAGCGACACAAGAACGATCATGATCTTCTTGTTGGTCACGAATACGCCGCTCACGTTATAGGTCGTGGTTTCGATCAGGGAAGGGAAGCTGACCCTCCGTGCCCCCAGCAGGGCCAGGTTGCCGGTCTCCAGGATGATGCCGATCATCAGGCCCGTGATCGCGGCCGAGGCCCGGGGCGCGTCCCGCAGAGGCCGATACCCTACCCGCTCGACGATCATGCCGACGAACGAGGTCAGGAACATGGAGAAGAGGATGGTCAATACCAGGATCAGCCAGTTGGGCAGGGCGACGACGCCCGAGGAGGCAAGAGCGATGAGGCCCATGGAAACCCCGAAACCGATGTACGACCCGACCATGAAGATGTCGCCGTGCGCGAAGTTGAAGAGCATGAGGATGCTGTACACCATGGAGTATCCCAGCGCGATCAGGGCGTAGAAACTCCCCCACTGGAGGGCGTTGACCAGGTTCTGGAGGAAAATGACCATCGGTTCGATGCCTGCGCTTTCGACAAAGGCGGGCCGGGACAAAAAATCCCGAGCCCGCCTTTCTTGTCCGAACGAATCTACCTCATGGTACGGCTACGATCCCGGAATCGCCCCTCCCCCACGCGGACACTCCTCACGGACAGGCGGACTTGTAGAACTCGAACTGGCCCTTGTCGCTGATCCGGACGATGACGGCGCACTTGCTCGGGTCGCCTCCCCCGGAGAACGTCATCTCGCCGGTGATTCCCTTGAATTTCGTGATCCGGCCCATCGCGGAGCGGACGTTCTCCCGGTCCTTCTTCAGGTCTCCCGTGAGCCCCCCGGTATCTTCAATCGCCTTCTGGACGAGCAGCATGGCGTCCCAGGTGAGCGCGGCCACGTCGTCGGGCACGTAGCCGTGCTTCTTCTGATACCGGTCGATGAACGCCTTGGTCGCCCCCGTGGCGCCGGCCGCCGCGTAGTGGGTGCTGAAGAAGAGCCCGTAGCAGTCCTTGCCGCAGAGGCTGACCGTCTCGGCCGAGCCCCAGCTGTCGCTCCCCACGATCGGTTTTTTCCACCCCAACTGGTGGGCCTGCTGCACGATCAGGGCCACCTCGTTGTAGTACTGGGGGGTGAAGAGCACCTGGGCGCCGGAATTGTTGATCTTCGTCAGCTGGGAGCTGAAGTCGGTGTCCTTGGTGGTGAAGCTTTCATAGGCCACGACGGACCCGGGGCCATGCAGTCCTTCCCAGGCCTTTTTGAAGAACTCGGCCAGGCCCTTGGGGTAGTCGCTCGCCACGTCGTACAGGACCGCGGCCTTGGTGAATTTGAACTCCTGCGTGATGAAATTGGCCAGCACCGGCCCCTGGAAGGGATCGAGGAAGCAGGCACGGAAAACGAACGGCCGGTCCTTGGTGGTGTCGGGATTGGTGGACCACGGGGTGATCATCGGCGTCTTGTAGTTGTTCGCGATCCCGCCCGCCGGGACCGCCTGTTTGGAGGCCTGCGGTCCCACCATGACGAGCACCCCGTCCTCGGTGATCATCTTGGTGGCGGCCTTCACGGCAGATTCCGCTTTGGACTCGTTATCCTCGATCACCAGCTCGACCGGGTACTTTTTCCCCCCCACGGCAAGACCCCCGGCGGCTTTCACGTCCTCGAGCCACATCTGGGCCGCGAACTTCGTGCCCTCGCCTACCTTGGGGATATCGCCGGTGAGCTCGGCGTTGATCCCGATCTTGATCGTCTGTGCCTGAACCCATCCGGAAGGGAAGAACGTCAGAAACCCCAAAAGGACAAAAACGCCAACCAGTGACCGTGTTCGCATCGCTCCTTCCTCCTTTTATCCCGTTTCGTCCCGGTGATTCTTGATCTCCTGCGAACGCCTCGCCCGATTTGCTCCCCCTGGTCCTTTATCAAAACGCCGGAAACGTAGGTTCCGACCCCCACAGTCTATGGTGTTCCGAGCTCAAGGAAGGGCAGGATTCAAGATAGGGAGCGGGGGGAGGGGCTGTCAAGGCGAAAAACGGTCGACGGATTGGTGCACTCGGCTGCGAATGGCCTTCCCCGCGCTCCGATCACTCCTCCGGGAATTCTCCGATGACGGGACACCGCTCAAGCATTTCCTCGCCATGAGGGGCCAGATCCAGGCAATGGGTCAAGTCGCTGCCGGCCGTATGGATCCTGAAATGCCTTCCCCCTTGCCAGAGAAAATTTCGGGACACATCGTACACGTTCCCCTTGTAGGCGATGAAGGCGGATGCGCCCGCCTCGCCGTTGCAGCGAGCCAGTTCCTTTTCATTGAACCGTCGCATCTCCTTCGTCCCCGGAACATCCCGTCCGGTCAGGGGGTACGGAAAGGCCCGCCCATTCGGCGGACCTCCCCCATCCCGGCTTCGGGCTTACCGTATGAACTTCCCTACGAAGGGTGAGGTCTCCCCGCGCCGCATGAAATGACCGGAGGGTCCCTCTCCCAGAAATTCCGAGAACCAGGATTCGTGCTCGATTTCCTCATTCAGGATGGCTGTCGACAAATCGTAGGTCCGGTGGTCCTTGCCGGCGGTCAGATTGCAGATGTACGTATATCCCCGGACGGCGCATCGCTCCGCTTCCACCAGAACCTTGAGCATCGCTTTCACGTCTTTCGGATTCTTGGGAAGGCGGGCGGGAGGACAGGCCGAAAGGTCATGAAATACCTTCATATCCTCCGGAAGCTTGCCGCCGAGTTCGTAGATCCGGGGGACCAGAGCCTCGAAATGGTTTCGATCCTCGATGCGGGCGGTCTCCGCGATCTCCTTGATTCCTTCCCCTTCCAATCCGATCAGGTTCGCCCGCAGGATCGTGTAATAGTAGAACGTCGTGAGTTCGGCGGCCGCATTCTTGACCAGCAATTCCACCAGCTGATCCAGGTTGATTCCCGTCTTTTCCACCATCTCCCGTGCAACCTTGGCCATGTGCGATCTCCTTTCTGTTCCGGAATGAATAACCCTACCCGCCTCCTGGAAACGGAGATGACCTGGAATTTTTCTTCTCGTGCGTTATGCCCTGACATCACCTCCTTGCACTCAACCAGGGAAGGCACGGTGCCCTGAAAACCTGCCGATGGGATGAGGATCAGGATTCCCTGTCCACCCTTATGCGCGGTTTCGGTCCTGACATTCGTCACAAATGCCTTCCACGTGCACGGTGGTCCGTACCGCGGTAAACCTCTCCATGGCCGATGATGGAACTTCGAGGCGGTCGAATTTTTTCGCGGAAAAATCGTTGATCCTCCTGCACCGGAGGCAGATCAAGTGATGGTGCTTCCGTGTATTCGGGTCGTACCTTTTTGAAGCCCCGCCGAAAAGGACCGAGCCGATGATCTTTTTCTCTTCCATCATCGACAAGGTCCTGTAGACCGTATCCCGGGAGATATGGGGATATTCCCGGGAGACATGCCGATAGACGGAATCGGCATCGGGATGGTCTCCGGTTGCCGCCACGGCCATAAGAATGGCCACCCGCTGCGGGGTCACCCTGGCTCCCTGTTCGCGAAGGATCATTTCCGCCCGGCCCGTTTTCTTGGACATAATACTATATAAGATTTATTCCTATATGATGTCAACCGTTTCCCGTGACCCGGCCAGGTTGTGGCAAAGGGCTGGTGACCACGGCTACGGAGGCGCTACGCCCGAGACCGCCATGAGGATGTAGGGATAGGAAAGGTCCCGTGTCCCGTTGAGCAACTTGGTGTTTCTCGTCTTCCGGTTGTACACCACCATCGCAGGGGTCCCCTCCACGCGGAAGGCCTGCACCACAGACTGGAAATATTGAACCCCCGCGTTCACGTCCGAATAGTTCAGCGGCCGGTAGGTGACGCCCAACGGGGCTACGGCTTTCTGGACATCCTCCGGAGTGGGTTCTTTCGTCCTCTCCGCCAACTGAAGGAGCGCTTTCCGAATCTCGAGGTATCTCGCCTTCTCTCGAGCAAGAAAACTCAGGTTGTAGGGGATGAAATTCATGGATTCGGCATGGATGGGCATATCGATGAACAGGAGCTTCGCCCGCCTCATGATGTCCGGATACGCTTTCTCCATATCCGGCTCCGCCTTTCGGCAGGCAGGACAGAACCAGTCGGTGAACACATAGACTTCGACCTCGGAGTCCGGCTTCCCGAGCGCCAGCGGGAGCGTATCCGCATGGGACGTGGCAGGGTTTCCCAACCCGAGGAAGGCAAGATACGAACCCGCGATCATCACCGCCGTAAGCAAAACCCCTCTCGACAGATACCGCATCGCCGCTTCTCTCCCGGATCCGAATTGTTTCCTGATATCGGAAAAATAGCCGGCACCAAGAGCAATCCCCACCACGCAGACACATAATGCCACGGCCAGGCATATCGGACACCAATTTTTGATGATGGAATGCTGAGCATGGAGAAACGTGATTTCCGCTCCCCATGCTCCGGCGATCATAACAGCGAAGAGGCCCCGGGCGAAGGAACGCTTACGGAGAGGGAACAAGAGAAGGCAGAGTGCGAAGAACCCGATCCCGAAGAAGGGGAACTGCATCCCGAAAATCGTCCATTGATAGGTCGCCTTGCACGTTTCGGGGCATAGACCGGCGGCGAGGAAAATCGAGAGCGCAAGGGCCGTCGCGAGCCCTGTCCACACCACCGCCATCCGCATCCCGAGGGATTTTATCCTGTCGGAAATCATGGGCATCGAAGTCGTCTGCTACCAACCTTCTGTTTCGAGGACACAATTCGAGCACAACCATCCAACGGCCGGATCCGGTCCGGTGGTGATTTCTTCATTTTACTCGCGAATATCCCGTCGGGGAAAGCCCCCCCCGGAGCCAGCCCCCCCGGAGCCGGACCGATGGAAGGTTCCCTCTCTTATTCCGGGCCAGACCGGGTTCTCGACGCCGACCAGATCCCGCGCGGTTTCAGCGATCAGCTGAGCGGCCGGGCCCCCGCCTCCACCGCCTATCGGATGGTGAACGATCTCGACGGGGTGCGCTCCGAGCGCAATCTGCTGCTGGCCCAGGGAGTCCGGATCGCCGAAGAACTCTCGCTGATGCGGCCGTTGCTCCACCCCCCCGGCGGGGACGTGTCGATCGCCACGGTGGAGTTCAAGCTCAACCAGCCCAAGGGCAGCAACACCCTGCGCAACACCGAACTGCACTGGTTTCGCGGCGACGCAGTCAAGCAGCTGCGGTTCCTGTTCCAGCGGATCCGGGAGGACGGCACCGCGAGGGCCGTCGTCCTTACCGCCGAAGGCACCCGGGCATTCGTTCCGGGTCAGAACAGCGACGAGCTTTCCGTGCTGGACGACGAGCAGATCACCGAACTCGCCGCCCTCGCCCAGGAGACGATGAGCGCCATCGAGAGCTTCAAGATCCCGGTCGTCCTGAACCTGAACGGCCTGGCCCTGGGCGGCGGAACCGAGCTCGTGGCCGCCGCACACTACGTGGTCGCCTCAAGGCTCGAGCGCATCTACCTGGGCCAGCCCGAGACCTACATCAACCTCATCCCCGGTTTCGGAGGCACCCAGCGCCTGGTCCGACTGATGGCCGAGAAGTCCCGGCTCGGTCTACGGTACGGCCTCCTCTTCGCGGGCGACACGATCCTGACCGGGCAGCCGATGAGCGTCGAGGAGGCGTACGCGCACGGGTTGGTCTCGAAGCTCGTGCCTTCGAACTCCCTGGCCGTGGCGTACCGCTACGCCTTGGGGCACGCCCTCGGTTCCGACGACACCCTTCGTCTCGCCATGGAGGAGCACACCGGGCCGTGCAGCACTGGGAGGATCCTTTGATCGGCGACGACCAGGGCCGCCCGGTCGATCCGTCGGATCTCACTGAGGACGAGCACATCAAGAGGTACCTCCGTCATGCCGAGACCGTGGGGCGGAGGGGCGTGGTCTTGCGCTACGCCCTGGACCTGATCATCCGGAACATCACGGAAGGGGTACAGTACGAAGAGGAGGCCTACTTCTTCGGACAGGCGGGGAGCAGCAGCGAGTTCCGGCAGTCGATCGTCCGTTTCCGCAACCGCGTGCCGCTTCCGAGACCTCCGCGTCGGCCGATGACAGAACCGGAACGCTCGAAAATCAGGCAGCTGGCGGACCAGTCCCTTTCGCGGGACGGCAAATCATTTCGAATCTCCCGCGATACCCAGGAGTTCTTATGATAAAGTCTTAAATCAACGTTTCTATTTTCTCTGTTGGTGTGCCGATGAGGGTCCTGCTCCTCTATCCGGAATTTCCCGATACCTTTTGGAGCTTCCGTTACTCCCTGCCTTTCCTGGGGAAGCGTTCCGCCTATCCTCCTTTGGGGCTTCTCACGGTTTCCGCACTGCTGCCGCCGCACTGGGAGCGGAAACTGGTCGACCTGAATGTTGAACCGTTGTCGGACAAGGATCTCGCCTGGGCCGACGTGGCATTCGTAAGCGCCATGCTGGTCCAGGCTCCCTTCCTTGCGGATCTGATCGACCGTTGCCGATCGGTTGGATTGAGAACGGTTGTGGGGGGACCGATTACGAGTGCGGAGCATCACG
>LDXO01000010.1:0-66704 GCA_001443455.1 Deltaproteobacteria bacterium CSP1-8
CTGCACAAGGACCGCCGTCCGGTCCGCGATGTGAAGGAGGTGGCTGCCGTCGGGGACGGGCTTCCCGTTCGACTGCTCGCCTTCGCCGCGCCGCCAGGGGAGGTGGTGGTACAGCACCGTCTCCGCGATCTGCCCGAAGGGCTTGAACTCCCGCAGGAGGAGGTACCCCGCCCGGGCGTGGGTCCCCCGGTCGCCGGTTTCGAATTCCAGTAATTCGAGGCGCTCGGCCAGGGAGAATGCCCCGATGTCTTGCAGCGCCCCGGCGATCGCCGTCTCCCGCCGCCTCCATGCCGGCCAGTCGAGCTCCTCCGCGAGGCGCATCGAAAGGTAGGCCACCCGCAGGCAATGGTCGGCCAGGACGGGGTTCATGAGGTCGAACGTCTTTGCCAGGGGGGAGACGAGGTTCCAGAGGTTGACCTGGATCGTCCGCGTGATCATGGGGGCCTCGCTGACACCATTATCCGGCTGCAGGGGGGGGCAAAGGCAACGGATGTCCCCGTCAATCGGGGAACAGCCACCCGATATGGTGTGCGTCAACGAATGTTTCGTGGACACAACACAGGCACAGGCCTGATATTAAAGTGGTTTATATTCTTGCCAACCACTGGATCAGGAGGCGCAATGTGATCAAATCGTTCTTTGACCGGGGCACAGAAGACATCTTCAACGCGTGGTTTGTTTGGAGTACCGATGGGCCGGAGCGAGTCGAGATTGCGGATTGCCATTGAGATGAATTGTCGTAGGCCAAACCGCTCTGTTTCACCTTTTCCTTACCTTCTTGGGTTGCGGGCAAACCTCTTCCAGCAATGCATCATCCGCGGTTTCGGGTTCGATATTCTCCCATTTCGTCGGGGAAGTGTATTTTTTATACTCATCTTTCATGGATAAATAATTCCATTCTATGGATCTAATCAATCGAGCGCCACAGTCTATTTCTTTTAATGCTGTCGCTTCCTTATAAAAACGGGTGCTTTTTTCAATGTTAGTTGGTTCACCGAATTTTATCCATACCTTTACATTATTATTTTTCTTCACTACACTTTTAGTATCGTAGAAATAGATCGTATCATAAAAATCGCTTGCATAGTGATCCCATCTGCTACGATCAGGAGAAAAGCCATATACGGGATTTTCTTCTATTGTATTGTCGGTACTTTCCGACATTGCGATGGCGTGCAGGCAGATTAAAAATGAAAAAAATAAAATCAAAAACCCTATACGCCTCACTATCGTCTCCTGTTACCCGGCTCATTTCGACAACAAGATGTCGATCTGCTACCGGAACATCTCCATCGATGAAAACCCCACTTCCCATTTCGATACATTTCCCATAAACATTCCGTATTCTCATCGGCAATGGCGGGGGACTTCTTCACCAGTCCCGGCTCGCCCCGGATGACGTTATGCCTGCCCCCCGTTTTCTCCCGACTGTACGAGGGGATTTCCGAAGCTTGCGCCTATGATCCGGTCACAATTCGGGCACAGGATCTGGCTGGGGATTGGATCCTCAAACCGCGGGAACATTGTTGCATCGTTCGTGACAAGTTACTATCGATTGGAAATGCGGTCTTTACTTCGATACACCCCTGGATTGCGTGCGGATCCACGTCCCTTCCGGGGAATCCGATGCGGCTTCCTGTTTTTTCTCGCAGTTGCCCTTGCTGTCCCTCCATTCGCTGGATGCGGAACCACCATCCAACAAAGAACCGGCCGGGAATTACGTTCCGCAAGCGCGGTGGGAAACCTCATCCGTGTTCCACTCACTCGCCAAAGCAGCGACTACACATGCGGGGTTGCGGTCTTGCAATCGATACTGTACTTCCACGATGCTCAAGACGACGATTCCGAGGACACGTTGGTCAAGGAGTTGAAAACCGACCCCGTGAATGGAACCTCGTACCAGGCCATGGCCGATTTTGCCCGTTCCAAAGGTTACCTTGTCGAGGCAAGGACGGAAATGACCCTGGATGACATCCGGGACTTCATCGACAAAGGGGTACCGGTGATCGTCCTGATCCAGGCCTGGGCCGAGTCTCCCGTCGATTATTCGCGAGACTGGGAAGACGGCCATTACGTGGTAGCCGTCGGATACGACCGGGATGCCGTGTATTTCATGGACCCATCGACCCTGGGGAATTACACCTACCTTCCGAACCAGGAATTTCTGGATCGCTGGCACGATGAAGACAAGGGGGTGAAACTCGATCGTTTTGGATTGATCATCAAACGGGAAAAACGGGAAAATAATTACGACCCGGACAATATTTTCCGGATCCGTTAGATCAGGTCCTTGGAATGGCGAGGGTTTAGCCTTTGGCGGCCTCCCACATCGTGTCCCAAAACAGCAACTCGAACCCTTGCAGCAAGCGGGCCGCACGCCGGATGCGCACGGGATCCGCTCCCTGTCCCAGCCCCTCCTCCACCACTGCCAGGCCCTGTTCCTCGAATCCGGGCGGTGCGCTGGCAAACAGATCGAAGAAGGCGACGTCCTGCCCGGAAAGACCGTAGCCCGCCTGGAGCGCACGGCTGATCCGTCCGCAGTTCTGCCCCCAGGCTGTAAGGTTGACCAGGAAGGCCCCCACGAATTCCGCAGGCGTCCCGTAAGTGGCGAGCCAGGTCACGTACGCGCTGTAGGCGAACGCGCCGGGGAGCGGCTCTGCCGCATGCAGCTGTTCCGGCGACAGGCCCACCGCCCTCCCGAAGTGCCCCAAGGACTCCAGAGCCGCGCGCTCCCCTTGCAGCATTCCGCCGAGAAAGTCCCGCGCGGCCTGCGACTCTGCCCGGGACACGGTCAGCGCCACGCTGCGGAGGTCGCTCTCGATGATGTGACACTGCTGGCCCGCGAACAGCGCCAGCTTCCCCTTCTCCACCCCCCGCACCTCCAGGGCCTCCAGGTACGGGTGGCGGCGAATCCGCTCCTCGGTGGATGCGATGGCCTTGCGCGCATCGTCCAGGAGCCGTCGTGCCCGATGGGCCATGGCCTGCCCTCCTCCCTTCCCGCCGATTCCCCTGCCGCCTCGGCCGTGATCCTTTCCATTTTAGTCTCTCCTTTCGGAAATCCGCAGCGCAAATCGGCGGGCTTTGGAGTTACCCCCATGAAACGGGAATTGTACGGAATGCCACGCAGGGTCCGGATGAGAAATCCCGAACGACCCCCCCCGGGGGCCGATAGCCGCGGGGGGGGTCTTCCACACGCGCCGACAGCAATCGACGCAACCGCAGGGTTGGCCGCGCTATTCTCCCGAAGCCCGCTGTGCATCCTCCTCGAACGGAATCCGGTCCTTGTTCTCAGCAAGCCAGGTCTCGAATGTATGCATCGACGGGTTGATGGCCCTCGAGAAATCGAGGCTGCGGGCACCGCAGAAGTAATTCTCGAAGTCACGCTTGAACTGGAACATATTGCCCAGGTCATCCGCACCGGGGAAGCCGAACCCGCGGTATGCCTCGGGCGACACGTCGTTGTAACGGATCTCCTTCCCCAGCGCTTTGGTGAGCGAAGCCGCCATCTGGTATCCGGTCAAGTGGTCGCCCGCGAGGCCGACGGTCTTGCCGAGGAACTCGCGCCCCTTCCGGAAAATGGCGTAGGCGCACTTTCCGATGTCGTCGGAGGCGATGCCGGGAAGCTTCTTGTCGCCCATGGGCAATGTGATGTACAGGTTCCCGTCCGGGCCCTTCTTGGGGCCCATCCCGAAGTAGATCAGGTTCTCCCAGTAGAACGAAGTCAGCAGTAAGGTTGTCGGAACACCGAGTTTCGTAAACGCCCGGTTGGCCTCGCCCTTCCCGTCGAAGTGCGGCACCTTGTAGTTCCCGTGGAGCGTGGGCATGCGGTTGTCGCCGAGCGGAACCCAATTCCGGGTGTCCTCCAGGGTTGACCAGATGGCGTGCTCCACGCCGGTGTTTTTTGCGGCAATGGCCATGTTTTTCGCTTCGGCAACCTCCTTCTCGGGAGAGAAATGCTCCCAGAAGAATGTGACGCAAAATGCCCCATGCGCGCCGTGGAAAGCCCTCTTCAGACTTTCCACGTCGCCGATATCTACCCGAACGACTTCGGCGCCCATTTTTTCCAGCTCTTTCGCCTTCACGGATTCCGTGTTTCGCGTCAATGCGCGAACCCGGTAACCGCCGTTCTTGTCCTTCAAGATAGCCCGGCACAGCCCGCCTCCCTGGGCACCGGTGGCACCAACGACAGCGATGATCTTATTGGCCATGAAAATCCTCCTTGTGTCTTCCCTTTCAGGTTCGGTGGGTTGCATCGTCGACGAACGTGCCCCTGCCCTCACCCGTTTCGATCAATTCGGACAGGCAAAGGATTCGTCTCTGCGCGACATCATCGCAATTTCCGTTTCCGCGAGAGTACGGTCGGGTCAGGACCCCGCCAGTCGTCGGAGACACTCATACGAAAGCGGAACCCGCCGGATCTCCGGACATCCAAATACTATGGCGGCAGGAAGGCAACCGGCCTCAGGTAAGGAAGGGCCCGCCCTTCCGGATACGACGGACTTCCGGCGGTCGTCGGGGGGCCGACCGCGGCGGGACGCCATGGACCCTCGACACGGGCGGAGGTGGGATAGTAAACTTTACCCGAAAGGGGGGACCGGATATGGCGAACGCGATCATTCTCGTCAACACGGAGCCGGGAAAGGACCGGAAAGTCGCGCAGGGGCTCAAGAAGATCAAAGGGGTGGAAGGAGTGTTTCTCGTGAGCGGCCTCTACGATCTGGCGGCGACGGTTCGAGCGGGGAGCTCCGAGGAGATCCTCGAGACCGTCTACGACAAGATACGGCCGCTTTCCGGGGTGCGAAGCAGCCACACCATGTTCTGCCTCGAAGCGTGACGGGATACCCCGGGGACCGACCAGCGGCAGGGGTTCGGGCCGCGTGCGCCGTCGCGGCCGCCCTCCTGTTCTTTTTGGCGTGCCTGACCCCCGCGATCTCCCGCGCGGGGGAACCCGTGATCCGGGAATACCCGGTGCCCCCGGGCTCGCACCCCCACGACGTGGCTCCCGCCCCGGACGGGGCGGTCTGGTACACGGCACAGCACCGGGGGGAGCTCGGCCGGCTGGACCCGGAAACGGGTCGGACGCGCCACATCCCCCTGGGTCGCGGCTCCAGCCCGCACGGGGTCATCGTCGGGCCGGACGGCGCCCCGTGGGTCACCGACAGCGGACTCAACGCGATCGTCCGCGTCGATCCCGCAACGGAGAAGGTGCGGGCCTTTCCTCTCCCGGAGGGAAGAGGGTATGCCAATCTCAACACCGCAGCGTTCGACAGCAAAGGAATCCTCTGGTTCACGGGACAGGGCGGGATCTACGGACGCATGGACCCCCGGACGGGAAAGGTCGAGGTGTTCGACGCCCCGAAGGGGCGGGGACCTTACGGGATCGCGACCGCGCCTGACGGCCGGGTCTACTTCGCGTCGCTGGCCGGAAGCTACGTCGGACGGATCGACCCGGCGACCGGGACGGTCGCCGTGCTCTCCCCCCCGACGCGCGACCAGGGGGCGAGGAGGGTCTGGCCCGACTCGAAGGGCCGGATCTGGGTGAGCGAATGGAACGCGGGCCGGCTCGGGATGTACGATCCGTCCTCGGACGGGTGGCGCGAGTGGACCGTCCCCGGGAAAAACCCGATGCCGTACGCCGTCTACGTGGACGGACGGGACAAGGTGTGGATTACCGACTTCGGGGACAACGCCTTCGTCCGCTTCGACCCGGAGAACGAATCGTTCGAGGTCTTCCGCCTGCCGAGCCCCGGGGCGAGTGTGCGCCAGCTCCTGGGACGCCCGGGCGAAGTCTGGGGAGCCGAGTCGGGAACGGACAAGCTGGTCGTGGTGCGGGATCGGCCCATCCGGAAGTGAGCGCGGGTCCGCCGCACGGATGACCTTTTCGCAACGCCGCCGGATCCTCTTGGCGGTCCCGAAGCCGTGACGGTTGATTTTTTCCCGTCTCCGTTGAGTTTCTTGCGGATGGCGTCGCGGATCGTCGACCCCGCATCGATCCGGTGGATAGGCTTCAGCCATTTCGAGTCGGACGAGTGCGGATCGATGAACGAGTGGCGCGTGGCGGAGATGAAGGAGGTTCTGGGCAAGGACGAGTGACCCGGGGCGGTTCCCCGAAGCGTAGGTGGTTCAGCGGACCGCGGGGAGCCCCTCTTCGAGCCACCGCTTGATCCCTCCCTCCAGATGGTAGTAGCTGCGGAACCCGAGCTCCCTCATGATCCCCAGGGCGCTGGCGCTCCGGTTCCCCATCCGGCAGTAGACGAGGTAGGTATTCGTCCTGCCTAGGCCCGCCATCTCCTCCCGTAACCCGGGGGAACGGTAATCGACCAGCACGGCGCCTTCGAGGTGCCCTTGGGCGAACTCTTCCGGCGTGCGGACATCCAGGACCACAAAATCCCGGGTCCCGGCGTTTTCCCGGATCAGCGCCTGCGCATCTTTCGGCCCCACGTCCCGTGCCGTGTCGCCCCCGGCCGTGGCGGCGCCGATCACCACCACGAGAAACGCCAGAGCGGGCAGGGTGAGAAGGAACGTGGGTTTCAGAGTACTCCCGGTGCACACCATAATCGCCCCTCCTCCGGATCGGTTCCCTTTCCGCAATAAGATTCCGGAGATCCCGGCGCGGATTCTCCCTGCCCTTTTCTTTACATAAACTGCGAGCGGCGCCCGTCGGGGTCAGTCGCCGCTCGTCAGCTTCATGCGCTTGTTTGCCACCCGGATTCGATCACGATCCAACCTGTCGCATCTCACTTCTTCTGCGCTCGGAGCTCCTGGACGACTTTCTTTTCGAGGTCGGCCCGATGGGCGAAGCTCTCGAGCGGCGTCACCTTCCAGTTCCAGACCCCCCAGGCCGGAAGCGCACGAACGAATTCGGTCACCTCATCATGCGACTTTGCCGCGACGACGAACGCGCCGGCGCGCGCGCCGACCAGGAGTCCTCCCGCGCGGATCCTGCCATCCTTCGCCAGCTTCTCGAGGGTCGGGATGACGAGTTTGTCAAGCAACTCGATGGCCTGGTCGCGGGTCGTCGGAGCTCCGGCTTCGGTAGCTACGAACTCCACGAGATAGAGCATGTTCTCGCCCTGGGCGGCAACCGAGGGCGGGTTCGCGGCCATGAGCACCGCGGCGATGAGCGCAAGTGCCGGAACTCCCATTAAACGCGCAAAGTTCTGCATCTTCGTTCCTCCTTGGAAGAGTGTGCCTGACCGTTGACTGTTAAGATGGTATGTCGAGGTTGGCGTTTCGCTCTGTCCCCACCTGACATGGGACTGCATTGACCAGCCGGTGGGAGGCAGGACGATCCCATGTTTACCGGGCGACCGGACGCAGCGGGGTAAGTAAATCGACCTGCGCCACAGTCATGTGCGGTTCCGACGCGTCCTGGAGGTCCGTCTACCGGAGGACGCTCTCTTCCCGGGGGCGCCAAGGACCGTTCGAAGAAACGCCGATGCCTCCCCGTAAATCCCCGGGCACTTGGATTCCCGGGGGCCGGCGACATTGAGGATTTCGATACGGTTCCGCCGGATCCACGACCCCACCTCTCCGGGGTCGCCGGCATCGACGAGATCGACTACCAGGATGGGTCTTCCCAGGGCCTTCGCAAAGCGGATCGTCAAGGCCGTCCCTCCGGAGGGCTCGCCCCTCGTGAGGACCAGAGTGCCGCCGGAATCCCGGACGTTCCACTCCGTCCGCTGCGCCGTCTCCCCGGAGGGCGTCTCCGTGAGCGGATACCGGTCTCCGATCCGGCCGTCTTCGGCGTACCGATCCCACGGGCACCATCCGCCACATGGGATCCCTATCTCGATCGCGGCATCCAGCGCGGCCCGGTCCACGCCGGACTGCCCCCCGGAGACGATCTTTCTTAAGCGGTCCGGGCCCACGGACGCTCACCTTCCTCCATCCGGCTTACACGATGAAGACGATAGCAGGCGGGATCGGATTGCAGGGGATCCTTAAGCCGGCTCACCGCACCTCGATCTTCCCCTTCATCCCGTGCTCGGCGTGCCCCTTGACGGTGCAGACGAGCTCGTAGGTCCCCTTCTCCATGGGCACCAGGAACCATTCGATGCCCTTCCCCGGGTACACCTCCACCGCGGAGAAATAGGGCGCCTTGACCTCGCCGTCGGTGCCCTGGATCTTCCTCGTGGCGATGGTCCTGAAAAACCCTTCCGCGACGAAGTAGTGGGCCTCCTTGCCCTCGTTTTTCAGCACCAGCTTGGACGGGATCCCCTCCTTGAGAACGACGGGCGAAGGAGAAAAAGCGTACTCCGTCATCGTGACGGTCACGGTATCCATCTTCGACCAGTCCGCCTTGGCGAGCACCGCGGCCGGGTCCGCCCCATACGCGAAGATCGCGGAAGCACAAAGGAGAGGGAAAGACAGGACAAACGCCGCTCGAACGACCGACTTCATCTCGCACCTCCGGTAGTCATGATCTTGTCTTGAACCATTCGATGACAAAACCCGGAATGATGATTCGCCCGGTCCGCTCCGCTCTCCGGGAAGTCCGAGCATCGGCGGACGGCAAGGTGTACATCTGCAACACGGGGGACTTGGTGGGTTCCCAGTCGAAGATCCAGCGCATCCCCGCCGATTTCCATGCAGGCACTCCGATCGAGGACGTGGCGCCCCTTCCGCGCATCGGCCCACCGCCGGACCGGACCGTGGGCAACCCGGACGGAAGCCAGGATGTGATCGAGTTCGGCAACAATGCCTCCGCACCGAACGCGATGGCTTTCCGCAGCGACTCCTCGCTGTTCGTCTCCGATTCGTTCCGGGGGGCGATCTTTCGGATCGAGAACGCCGACCTGTGCACGGGGAGTTGTTCCGTCTCCACGGTCCAGCATGACGCCCTGCTTGCGACAGCGGGATTTCCCCCCTTTGGTGCAAACGGGATCGCTTTCGACTCTTCGGGTCGTCTCTGGGTCGCCGCAAACCAGGCCGACGAAGTCGTGGTGCTGAACGGGGAGTGGATATAGCGGCACGGCACGGAGACGCTCCCGGTGAGCACGCCGCCGCGCCGACGGATCGGATTCCGATCCTTTCCCGGAAAGGACTTGGCTCGAAATCCTGTCGGGAGGGAACCGTTTGACCCCTTTCTTTTGTTGCGGAAATACCGATCATCGCGCCGTAGATGGAAGGTCAGGGATCCTCGCCGGGTCCTCCGCACCCGACTCCCGCTCCTTCCCGTGGTCGCGGGCGATGAGCATGTAGATGGATGGGACGACGAACAGGGTGAAGAGGGTGCCGATGAACATGCCGCCGACCAGCACCAGGCCGATCGAATTCCGCGCGGCGGCGCCGGGGCCGGTGACCAGGGTCAGCGGGAAATGGCCGCCGATGGTGGCGGCGCTGGTCATGAGGATCGGGCGGAGTCGGGTCATCGCCGCCTGACGCACGGCCGCAATCTTCGGCAGGCCCTGGAGCTGCAGCTTGTTGGCGAATTCGACGATCAGGATGCCGTTCTTGGACACCAGCCCGACCAGGGTCACCAGCCCGACCTGCGAGTAGATGTTGAGGGTGGTGGTCCAGCCGTTGGTCCAGAACGGGACATTCGGGTCGGGCATCTTCAGGAACGTGAAGAGGAGCGCGCCGAACATGGCCAACGGCACCGAACCCGCCAGGATGACGAACGGGTCACGGAAGCTGTTGAATTGGGCCGCCAGCACCAGGAATATCAGGACGATGGCCAGTCCGAAGGCGGGCAGGAACCTGTGCCCTTCGGTACGCAGCTGGCGGGACTCGCCGGTGTAGTCGATGACGTACCCCTTGGGCAGGACCTTCGCCGCTTCGTCCTCCATGAAGCGCAGCGCCTCGTCGAGCGGTCGGACGGCCACGCCGCTGATCTTGACCGCGTTCAGCTGCTGGAAGCGGTTGAGCGAACGGGGCACGACCGATTCGCGCAGGGTGGCCACGGTGCTCAAGGGGATCAGCCTGCCGTTCGGACCGGTAACGTAGACCTCCTTGAGCTGGCCGGGGTTGAGACGGTCCACCCGCTGGATCTGCGGAATGACCTTGTAGCTGCGGCCCGAGATGTCGAAGCGGTTGACGAAGTCGCCGCCGACCAGCCCGCCCAGGTCGCCGCCGATCTGCTCCAGGCTGAGCCCCAGGGAGGCCACCTTGTCCCGGTCGATGACGAATTCGGACTGGGGCTGGTCGATCTTGACGTCGATCAACGGCGGGAAGGCGAACATCCCGCTCTGCATCGCCTTCATCTGCAGGTTTTGGGCGAATTCCAGGATCTGGCCGGTTTCGGCCGTCGAAGCCATCACGAATTCGACCGGGAAATCGCCGCCGCCGGGGAGGGCCGCCGGGGTGACCGGGAAGATCCGGATGCCGGGAACCTTCTGCAGCGCCTGCTGGACACCGGGGAGAATCTCGAAGATGGATCGCTCGCGATCATCCCATGGTTTGGCGACCATGCCCCCGAAACCGGAGTTGGGGAAGGTGATCTGGAAGGTGAAGTCGGTTTCCGGCACCTCGTGGAAGACCCGGTTGACCTCCGCGGCGAAGAGGCTGTTCTGGTCGAGGGTGGAGTTGGCGGACGCGTCGAGGATGCCGAAGATGACCCCCTGGTCCTCCATCGGAGCCAGCTCCTTGGCGGACATGACGAACATCGGCACGGTGACGAGGGATACCGCGATCCAGACCGCGTAGACCGCCGGACGCGCCGACAGGGTGGAATCGAGACGGCGGCCGTAGGCGTTTTTCAGGCGCTCGAGATCGCGGGTGATGCGGCCGGCCAGGCCGCGCTCCCCGGCGCCGGGCTTGAGCAGCCTGGCCGACATGAGCGGCGACAGGGTCAGGGCCACGATCCCGGAGATGGCGACCGCTCCCGCCAGAGTGAAGGCGAACTCCCGGAAGAGCGCGCCGGTCAGCCCCCCCTGCAGACCGATGGGGAGGTAGACCGCCGCCAGGGTGACGGTCATGGCGATGATCGGACCGACCAGTTCGCGGGCGCCGGTGAGGGCCGCTTCGATGGGAGGTTTTCCTTCGCGCAGGTGGCGTTCCACGTTCTCCACCACCACGATGGCGTCGTCGACCACCAGCCCGACCGAGAGAACGATGGCCAACAGGGTGAGCAGGTTCACGGTGAACCCGAAGGCCTGCATCAGGAAGACGCCGCCGATCAGCGACACCGGGATCGCCACCACCGGGACGAGGACCGAACGGAAGGAGCCCAGGAACAGGAAGATGACGACCATGACGATCATCAGCGTGTCGCCGAGGGTCTTGAGCACCTCCCTGATGGCGCTCGAGATGTACTCCGTGGCGTCATAGGCGACGCGGGCCTCGAGGCCGACGGGAAGGTCACGCCGGATCGATTCCATCTCGGCCCGTACCGCCTTGATGACGTCGAGGGAGTTCGCGTTGGGGAGCGGCCAGATCCCCATGAACACCGCCGTCTGGCCGGAGAAGCGGACCTCGGCGTCGTAGTCCTCGGCTCCCAGAACCACGTCGGCGATGTCGCCCAGCCGGATGATGGTCCCGTTGTTCTGGCGCACCACCAGGCGCTTGAACTCGTTAACCGTACTGAGGTTCGTGTCGGCGGTCAGGTCGACCTGGATGAAGGCCCCCTTGCTCCGGCCCAGCGCGGCCAGGAAGTTGTTGGCGGCCAGCGCCCGGCGCACCTGGGCCGGACTGATGTCTTGGGCGGCCATCCGTTCCGGCTTGAGCCAGATGCGCATGGCGAAGGTGCGGGCGCCGAGGACGTCGGCACGCTGCACCCCCTGGATGGCGGAAAGGCGGGGCTGGACGACGCGCACCAGGTAGTCCGTGATCTCGTTCTGCTTCAGGAGGTCGGAACTGAAGCTCAAGTAGGCCGAGGCGAACTGGCTGTCGGCCGACTCGATGTTGATGACCGGCACCTCCGCCTCCGGAGGGAGGTCGCGGCGCACCTGGTCCACCTTGGAGCCGATCTCGGCCAGGGCTTTGGTGGAATCGTAATTGAGACGGAGGCGCACCTTGATCGTGGAGAGGCCGAGGGCGCTTTGCGATTCCATGTACTCGATGCCGTCGGCGGCCGCGATGACGCGCTCCAGCGGCGAGGTGACAAAGCCCCGCACCAGGTCCGCGCTTGCGCCGACGTACACGGTGGTGACGGTGACCGTCGCGTTCTCGCTGCGGGGGTACTGGCGCACGTTGAGGGTCCGGATCGCCTGGAGGCCGGCGATGATGATGACCAGGTTGACCACCAGGGCCAGAACGGGACGGCGGATGAACAGGTCGGTGATATTCATGGCTTCAGTTGTTCTCCGGGGTGGGCGCTTTCGCAAAAGGCGGGGCGAGCCGGTTGTCGACCACCACCGCCTGGCCGTTGCGCAGCTTGAAGACGCCGGTGCTGACGACGGTCTCCCCCTCCTTCAGTCCCTCGGTGACGGCCACGAAGTCGCCCCGCTTCTCGCCCAGTCGCACGAACTGCTGGCGTACCGCCTTGCCCCCCTTCCCCTCCGTATCCTCGACGACCACGAAGACCGAGTCGCCGTAAGGGGCATAGAGAACGGCCGTGGCCGGAATGGACAGCACCTTCTGCCGGTCCGGGAGGCCGACCGCCACGTTGACGAACATCCCGGGCCGGAGCTTTTCCGCCCGGTTCGTCACCGTCGCCTGCAGCCGGACGCTGCGGGTTTCGGCGTCCACCAGCGGGTTCACGGCCGTGATGCGCCCCTGGATCGCCGGGCCGGGCAGGCAATCGCAGGTCACCCGCACCGGCAGGCCGGGGCGCAACCGGGACAGCTCCTGCTGGGGGAGGGTGAAGTCGACATAGATCGGGTCGAGGGATTGCAGCGTGACGATCGGGTCCCCTTCGCGCAATATCTGGCCGAGGTTGACCTGCCGGATGCCGAGGCGGCCGCTGAAGGGGGCGCGGATCGTCTTCTTGCCGATCGTGGCGCGGATGTTGTTTGCCTGGGCCGTCGCCTGCTCGGAATTGGCAACGGAGGCGTCGTAGCCCGCCTGGGAAATGATCTGTTCCGCCACCATCTCGGTGTCCCGGGCAAGAACGGTCCGAGCCAGGTTCGCCTGGGCCACGGCGCCGGGGAGTAGGGCCTCTTCCACGCTCGTGTCCTGGCGGATCAACAGGTCCCCCTGCTCCACCTTCGCTCCCGATTCGAAGGCGATGTGCACGACCTTCCCCGGCAGCTCGGCGGCGACGGTGACCCCCTGGACCGCGGTCAAAGAGCCGACCGCCGTCAGCGTGGTCTCCCACGATTCGGCACGGGACACGGCAGTGGTTACGGTCTCCGGCTTCGGTACGGCGTTCCCGGCCTGGGCGATCATCGCCTGGATCTGCAGGGCCTTGACGGCGGACAGCGCGCCGATGAGCACCACCAGGCCAAGGATGACGAAAAGGATGCGCTTTTTCATGGTCGGACGGCTCCGTGGATAGTTTTCAATCGTTCCTTGATGTTGTTGACATTCCGTCTTCCGGTTCGCGGTTCCACCACCCGCCGCCGAGCGCCTGGAAGAGCGCGGCGGTGTCCGAAAACCTCGCGGCCTGGGCCTGGACGAGGCCGATCCGCGCCTGCTGGTGCTGGCGCTCGGCATTGAGCAGCGTCAGATAACTCGCTCCGCCCAGACGGAACGCCTGCCGGGCGAGGTCGAGCGCGGCTTTGGCGGCCGATTCGGCGTCCGCCTGCGCCTTGAGCGCCTGCGCATCCATCTCCAGGGCGCGCAGCGCATCGGCCACGTTTTGAAACGCGAGGAGAACGGTCTCGCGGTACTGCGCCTCGGCCTGGTCGTAGGCGGCAACAGCGGCACGGCGCCTGGCGGTCAGCTCCCCGCCCCGGAAGACAGGCTGGAGCATCCCGCCCCCGAGACTCCACACGGACGTCCCGCTGCCGAACAGATCCTTTCCCCTCGCCGCCTCCGACCCGAGGCTGCCGGTCAGGGCAACCTGCGGGTAGAGGTTGGCCGTGGCAACGCCGATGCGGGCGCTTGCCGCATGAAGGAGCTCTTCCGCGGCGCGGATGTCCGGGCGCTGCCGCGCCAGAGACGAAGGGAGGCTCACCGGCAGTTCCTGCGGCAGGCTCATCCCGTCGAGGTCGAATTCGGGGAGCGTCCCCGCATCCCCGGGAAACCGGCCGGCAAGCACCGCCAGCCGGTGCCGGATCTGGGCAAGCTGTTTTTCCAGCGGAGGCAGGGTCGCCCGGGTCTGGGCGAGCTGGGCCTGCTGGGCGAGGACGTCCGGGCGGGAGACCCCTCCGAGCTGGAACTGCCGTTCCACCAGGGCCAGCTGCTGTTCCTCCGCCTCCACGATTTCCCGGGTCGCCCGGATCTGGGCGCGCAGCGCCGCCTCCTGCACCGCAGTGGTGACCAGGTTGGCGGTGAGGGTGAGCCAGGCCCCTTCCCGCTGGAAACGCTGGAAATCGACCTCCGCACCCAGGGCCTCCAGCTCGCGCCGCGTGCCGCCGAACAGATCGAGCGCGTACGAGACGCTCACCGAGGCGTTGTAGAGGGTGAAGGATGAGCTCGTGTTCTCCGGCAGGCCGAACGAGGCGCCCGAGATCTTCTGCCTGCCTGCCGTGGCGTTGCCGTCGACGTTTGGAAGCAAAGCGCCGAATTGCGCCCGGCGGTTCTCCTCGGCCACGCGGAGCGTCGCCTGCGCCGCGGCGAGCGTCGGGCTGTCCGAAAGCGCTTGGCGGATCAACCGGTCCAGGGCCTCGGAACGGAACAGTGACCACCACCGGGAGGGAATCTCCTCCCCGAAGACGAAGCGCTGGGGCGCGCCGCCGGCAACCGGCGAGGCGGCCGTCGTATCCGGCAGCGCCTCCGACGTGTAGGACGAGACCGCAGGGGGGGTGGGCCGGCGGAAATCCGGGCCGACCGCACATCCGGCGAGAGCCGCAGCAAGGAGCACGGCATGCAGCCGGGTAAGACGCCCCCTGTCCTTATGTTTCGATGACGTTCTCCTGACCTCGGGCCGCATCTTGCGCATGGACCTCATCGTTCCCCTTATGTGAGATGACCGGCCGGTCCACTCCTCCATCCCTTCCGTGCCCAGGATCCGGCCGCTTATCCGGCCGGATGCCCGGGCGCCGAAGTCAGGGGAGAAGATCGCCTTCTCCCCCAACTCGTATAAATCGTAAATTGCCTTGTCTATTAAGATTAGATGGGATGACCAGGGTTGGGATTCCGCCACCGGTTAGAAGCCGGATATCCCCGCCGACCAGAAATCGACGGCGGGCCGTGAGGGCGCAGCGGATGAACTTGTCGCCGGCCCGATCCCGCGGGTACCCGGCCCCACGCAACCTCTTCCGGCGCCTTTACGCCGCCAGGATACCCGTTGTCAAGTCGGCCTCGCAGGCGCGACGGACCAGGCGGCCCACGACGTCCGCCGCTCCTTGGGCCAGGCGGTTTAGGACTTCCGGGGTGTGGACGAGTTGGGGCCCCGCGCCGAATCGGCGATCCGGCCCATTTGTTTTTGCCCCCGATCCTTCGGCTACTTCGAAAAGGCGTCGACCCCCGCCTTTGCAACCTGGGAGTCCTCCGAGGACTTTGCCCCGCTGACACCGATTCCTCCAACGACCATGCCGTCCACGATGAACGGCAGGCCGCCCTCCCTCGGGAGGGTGTTCGGGAATGTGAGGATCGCGTTGTTTCCCGCGTTGACCGCATCCTCAAGGGCCTTGGTGGGCCGCCGGAACGCCACCGCGGTGCGGGCTTTTCCGATCGCCACATCGATGGAGCCGACCTGTCCTCCGTCGAGCCGCTCCAAGCAGATCAAGTGGCCTCCGTCGTCCACGACGGCGATGATCATCTTCCAGTTATTCTTCCGGGACTCTTCCGCCGCCCCGGCGACCGCCTTCTTCGCGTCCTCCAGGGACAGGCTCTTCTTCGTCAGAAGTTCCCCGGACGCCGCGCCTGCGATCAATACTCCCGCCAGGACCGCCAGGCCGATTCCGATCAATGTTCCGCGCACGTTGACCATGGACCTCACCTCCGTAGGATGGGCTTATTGGGAGGTAGGATGACACGCTATCCTTCCGGGTTTCGGGACGATAGGAGGTCCCAGTCCAACAGGGCATGCTATCCGGATTCCTTCCGGGCAGAAGGCAGGTTCGCGTCCTGCACGGTGCGAAGCCCGGTCACACCCCCGGGGCGGCCTGGCTGAAGGCGGCCAGGTCCCGCCAGGGGTGGTCGAAGTCGGTGAGGCGGCGGGTGCTGAACGGAAAATGGATGTAGCGGCACGGCACGGAGACGATCCCGGTGAGCACGCTGACGTCTACGAAAGATCCACGTATCCTCTGGGAGTCAAAATCCTCAGGGAGAAGGGAAGATTCTGAAAGGAGATAGGGTCCCGATCGCCCGTGATGAGATAATCCGCCACGGAAGCATGACAGCATTCGAGCACCATATCGTCCACCGGATCCCTACATACCTTGATCCGCTTCTTCGGATGGACCATTCTGGCGACCGCCACCACTGCGGCAATACCGGAAATAAGGGCTGTGAACTGCCGGTCGGTGATTTCCCCCTCCGTGTGGAGGAGTGTGGGAACGTCGCGGCACTCTTTCAACAGTTCTGGAGAGGCGCAGATTCCGGCTTCCGAGAACGCCTTCCGAATCACCTCGCTCGGGGTTCCGCCGAAGGCGAAGGCCGACACCAGAACCCCGGTGTCGATCACGATCCTACTTTTTCTTTTCGTATGCTTTTTTCCGGATGGTTTTCACCGCCTTCTCAACGTCTTTCGCCTTGAGCTTCGTCTTTTTGAATGCCTCGCCGGCGATTTTCAAGGCGGCTTCCAGACGTTCTTCGGGGGACAGAACGGAGAGAATATAATCCTCCGGAGCAATCTTTTTCGCCGTCGTCTTCATTCGAGCACCTCAGGCCGGTTCATATCCTCTACTCTGACCTGCCCCCCGTATTTAGACCAACTGAACGAGGGGATTTTCGGAAACTGCCTCTATAATCCGGTCAGCCCCAAGCAGCAAACCCTCTTCACTCGTGACAATATTTTCTTATCTTTGACGCCAGTTTTTCCTCAAGATCATGCTTCCATGTATTGGGCAAGTCCACCAGGAATGGAAAAGGAGAACTGGGTCGTCTTTTTCTCTTCACACTCTCTTTCTCTCTGGGGTACACGTAGATGTTGATGCGGGTGTCAGGGCGTGGATCTGCATACAGATGGTAGCCACCCATTCCCCTCCGATAAGATACCCGATTCCCTTCCTCACGCTTTGTGAAACCAACTCCTTTGAGGCGCTCTTCCGCCCATTCAAGGCCTTCCTGTGAGCGGCAGCTCCCCGCGAATCCCTCCAACAGGCCCCCCTCTATCCCGGGGCCTATAACGAAAACGCGCTCCGTCTCATGACGATGGTCGAGTTCCATCGAAATCACGGGTCAACCACATCCGAATACGCAGTTAGCACGATCACCCTTCACGCGACGATCTTAACGCAGTTAATGCCTCCGAATTCATTAGCGATGCAGCAAGAACAAGAAGGATCGTTCTCCCAGTTGCCGTCGGCAAAATAACGGTACTCGTATCTTCCCGTTTCAAGGGAGAGGGTTGCCTTCCACATTCCTTTCTTATCCTTTTTCATCGGATTCGCCTGGGTATTCCACTGATTGAAATTCCCTACCAAGGAAACATCCTTCGCCTCCGGGGCAGATAATTCGAATTTGATTTTTTTCTGAAGGGACTTTCCACCCATCGCATTACTTTCTGTCTTTTTTCCTTTTACCATATCACCCGACTCCTCGTGTTTTTTAGCTAGTTATCTGCATTCTCATTTAAAGTAATTGCCTCAATTCCTTGAGCTAACTTACAACATAATCAGTTCCTCCCGTAAGCAAACTATGTAAAACAATTGCTATCAAGATATTCCATACACTTACAAAAGTCAACTATTCATTATGTCCTTATGGCGTTCGATGGGCACATTTAAGTATCGGGTGGAGGACGACCCCCTTTTTCCTCTCCCCATCCCCCCTTGTAGAAGCGCATAATTTAAGTGATGCATCGCGGTACGGTACAGGTCATTCCGTCCGAAAGACAACAGCAACTTCGGTGGGGAGTCCGGTGACCCTGAGACGCACGGCCCTCTGGTGCGGCGCGGGCTTGGCGGCCCTTCTGGGGGTTGCCGCACTGACCGTGGCATTGGCCGTCTACCGGCCCCAACTGGTCCGCCCGTGGGTGGAGCGGGCGCTGACTCCGCGGGGCGGAACAGCATCCCTGGCCGCCTTGAGACTATCGCTTACCCCGCCGGCCCTGGAACTTTCGGGCCTCGCGATCGCGGGTCCTCCGCCCGAGGGCGACCTCTTGCGCCTGGACCACCTGCAATTCGAACTGATCCCTCGCCGCTTCCTCCATGGGGGTCCGTGGCTGCGGCACGTGGAAGCCAGAGGACTTGTTTTCGAGCGCCCCCGGCCCCGGGAGACAAAGGGGCCACCCGACCTGACACCGCTCACCCGGCTGTTCGATATCGAGGACCTGTTGCTTTCGGACGCCCGGCTGCGCGTGGCCCTGCCCCAAGGCGATCTCGCGGCCGACAACGTCCGTTTGAGCCTGGTCCCGGGGGAAGGGGGCATTCGGCTTTTAAGCGGGTACGGGGAGCTGACCTTCCGCCGGAAGGAAAAAACCATCGCTCAAGGGACACTTTCCGCCCGAGGAAATGTAACGCCCGGCCCCGCGATCGAGGTCGACCTGGAGTTGGCGTCGGCCCGCCTGATGCTGCCGGAGCTCATCGGCGAGATATTCGGCCAGACCCGGCTGCGGGTAACCCCGAAACGTTTCCAAGCCGAGGAGCTGACCCTGACCCTGCCGCAGGGGCGAGTGAGCCTGGGTCCACAAGCGACAAAGAACCTGGGGCCGATCCGCCTGCACGCGTCGGCGAGTGCGACGCTTGCGGGAAGGGAACCTCTCCTGGAGGTGCGCGAACTCGACATCGCAGGCCTGCTCCTGGCGCGGGGGCAGCTTGGCGGCTCCTCCCTGGAAGAGATGTCCGGCAACCTGGATGGGGAGATCCCCGGGGTCGAACGGGTGAAAACCGTTCTTGCACCCCTGTTGCCCGGCAGCCTGAAGGGCATGGATCTTAAGGGCAGGCTCCCCTTCGCCTTCCGCCTCTCATCCAAAGGGACGGCACGCGTGCTGGCCCTGGAACTCCTCCCCCGGGATTTGCAGTTTTCCTGGCCAAGCGCAGGGTTTAGGTGCCGTTTCGGTGGGACCCTAAGGGCCGCGAGCCCCTTAGAGGGATGGAATCCGGGCAGAGCCACCCTGGGGTGGAAGCTTTCGGCAGATGCGGGCAAAGTGTTCTACGAGGACCGCCCTCTGCCCTTGGGGGCGTTGGAAGTCCGAGGGACTGCCGAGGCGACCGGCGATTCCTTTCGCGTAGGAGCCATTGACCTCCAATCCGACTCCCTGGGCCGCTTGACGGGTGAGCTTGCCTTCCACGGAAGGGACGTAAGCGGCCGCCTGGATGGGGCGGATCTGCCCGCGGACAACCTGGCAACTCTTGCGCGGGCACTGAGTGGACGGAAATGGGACAGCTGGTCGCCCACGGGCGCAATCGACCTCGCCGCCCGGCTCGAACCCGCGGTGGGCGGCTCCCGGATTGCGGCCACGGCCGCGCTCGGACAGATCGGCTTCTCCTCGCCCGCCGGCGACGTGATGGGTCAGAACCTTGCCGGCAGAGTCGACCTCGAGGCGCTGCTGATCCCGCAGCCCCGGATGAAAGCGGACCTGATCCTGCGCGGGGGAGAGGCCCTCTGGGGCACGGTGTACGTCGACCTCACCAAGGTTCCTATTGACTTCCACGCGGGGGGAACGCAAGTGGGCCCCGAAGAGTATCAGGACCTCGCACTGGAAGGCGGTTTGGCGGGGTTCGGCCGCTTGCGCATCGAGGGGAAGGCGCGCCACGCAGGAGGATTATGGCGCCACCAGGGGCACCTAAAGTTTAGCGATGCGCGACTTGGGCCCATCTTCCGGACATTCCTTAGGGATCCGCTGGCGGCAAAGCAACGCAATCTGGCAGGGCTGGAGATGGATGGGGCCGCCGAGGTCGACCTGACTTTTTCCGGCTCCGGGCAAGCGGCCGATCTGGCCGGGACGCTCCGGCTGCGCTCGGGCGATCTCCGCCGGGGGGCGGAGCCGCCGCTTCTTTCCGGGCTCGACATCGACCTCCCGATCGCCTATTCCCTGGGAGCCGCAAATCCAGGCCTGTCCAGACCGTCCGATGCGAAAAAGTGGGGCCGGTTGAGCCTGAAGAAACTCCGTCTGGCCGGTCAGGACCTGGGGCCTTTGGAGATGCCTGCCGTCCTGGTACCCAACCACCTCTACCTCGGGGGAGCGATCGATGCGTCCCTGTTCGGAGCCAAACTGTCCCTTCGGCGAATCCAGGTGGACGAACCGCTTTCCCCGAGCTTTCGCATCAACATGGCGGCACAACTGGACGGTCTCGACCTCGCCCGGGTCGCCGGAGAGAGCCCAATGCTTACGGGACACCTGGGAGGCCTCCTCGATCCCGTCGCCATCGGCCGGGAACGGATGACCGCCGACGGAGAGCTGACCGGCGACCTGTTCGGCGGCCGGCTGGACGTCCGCCACGTGACGGTGGAACGGCCCTTCAGCGCGGGCCGGGAAATCGGCGCCGACCTAAACGTTAGCCTGATCGACCTGGAACGGTTTTCCGAGGCCCTGGGCGTCGGCCGCATCACCGGGCGCCTCTCCGGTTCTATTGAGGGGTTGCGGGTTGCCTACGGCCAGCCGGTCGCGTTTCATCTCAAGATGGAGTCGGTGCCCACGAAAGGGGTGAGCCAGTCGGTGAGCCTCAAGGCGGTGAACTCCATCTCGCTGGTCAGCACGGGCTCCGCCCTGAGCGGGCTGGGCGCCTCCCTGATGGCGACGTTTTTCAAGGAATTCCCCTACGAGAAGATCGGTTTCGAATCCGGCCTGAAAAACGACGTCTTCACCGTTCGGGGGATCATCCATGAAGATGGTGTAGAGTATCTGGTGAAGAGGGGTTTATTCGGCGGGATCAACGTGATCAACCGCAACCCGGACAACCGCATCGGCTTCTCGGACATGGTGGAGCGTGCGAAGCGCGTGACCGGCGAACGCTCCCATTGAGACGGATGCATTCATCAAAAAACGAAAAGGGGGATGGCATGGAACGATCCGCGCATCGCTTTTCTTTTTCTGTCCTCACGGTTCTCGCGATCATCGCAGGGTGCGTCACGGTGAACATCTACTTCCCCGCGGCCAAGGTGGAGAAGACGGCCGAGAAGATCGTGGACGAGGTCTACCAGGAAAAGAAGGAACCTCCCCGGCAGGAGCCGGCGGGAAAGCCGCAGTCGTTGAACGAGCGAGGCATATTCCACGGCATCGCCCGGCTTGCCCGCTTCGGGCCCGCGCAGGCGTTTGCCGAGGAAGCCACGACCGTGAGCAACGCGGCCATCCGCGGGTTGAAGGAACAGATCGGCCAGAGGCATCAGGAGTTGCTCCCCTCCTATCGGCAAGGCCAGGTGGGGATCGACAAGGACGGCTTCCTGGAGGTCCGGGAGACCGGCGGCCTGGGCTTGCCGCAGGTGGCGTCCCTGAAGAGACTCGTCAACGCCGACAACGCCGCCCGCCGCCAACTCTACGAAGAGGTGGCGAAAGCCCTCAACCTGAAACCGGAGCAGGTGTCCCAGGTCCGGCAGATCTTTTCGAAGCAGTGGCGGGACAAGGCCGAGGCCGGCTGGGCTGTCCAGGCGGACAATGGCCAGTGGGGGCGCAAGTAACGGATCCCCGCGGAATGGTGCGTTCGATGCCGGAACTGGAGGCCCGCGTGCAGGAACGATTCAACCTGCAGTCGGCCAACTGGATTTCCTACGTCCTGGACCGGCGCAACCAGATCCCCGACATCGCGGATCCGAATCTCGTAAGGGACACGTTGGTTGTGTTCCTCGGGAACCTCATCGACGGGCTGTATTTTCACGACAAATCGAATGCAAAGATCATCGAAAAAGCGGTTTCCATGAGAAACACGGTCCGGGAAAGGCAACATCACCGTTACGATGATATCGTTATGGTTCTACGCGATATCTTTTCCAAAAGGGAGTGGACCGCGATTCTCATCCCCTCCGGATTCCAGGAATCCCATTCCGTCGACCAACTGGTAACATCAAAAACTTTCCTGTCGAATTTGTCCCGTACCATCAAGGCCGACCCGCATCTCATCCTTCACCTGAACGAAGCTCCCCAAAAGGATTTTGCCATTACGGACGTATACCCGCCCTTCCACTCCGCCCTGTCGAAATCCACCCGCTGGCCGGGAATTTTACTCTGGCGCAGAAGCGACGAACCCCTGTTTTTCTCACTTCCCGCGGAAAAAACCGAAGATGCCATCCACTGGGTATTCTCCAGGGCGGATGACCTCGCGAATACACCGGGGCATCTCCTGACGCATCATTACCTGGACGCTTTTCCTTCCTGCAGGATCCATGCGGGTTCCCGGCTGACCTTCCTGCACATGAGCGACACCCATATCGGAAGTAAAAAATCCTTCGAGAGGATCATCCGAGTAAAGGATCTTCTGAAAGATTATATCAATAAAAACCAAGGCGATTCGTCCGTAGTGTTTCTGTTGAGCGGAGACATCATGCAAACACCGGACGAGAGCAACGTGATCTGCGCGAACGACTTCTATGATTTCCTGAAAGATCTGCATCCTTTCGGCTAGGACCCGATATTCGTACTCGGAAATCACGATGTGCGAAGGAAAGGGGGATTAAGGAATCGACCCGATTCCTCATCCCTGGTTCCCGCAATCCATACCCGAATCGAATGGATCCCGGATCATCCTGTCGGGATTCTCTGCTGGAATTCCGCCGATGGCGGAAGGATGGCCCGGGGGAAAATCACAAGGGAGCAATACAGGACGATCGAAGAACGTTTGAATCCTTTCCCCGGCGGAAACACCAACCCCATACTGATCTCCCTGCTGCATCATCATCCCCTGCAGTTTCGCCGGATCGATCCCGAGATGCGCAGATTCCACATAAAGACTCTCGGGCCATCCTTGCGCAAGTTTATCGGTTCCGCCTATGAGCGCATGGACGGTTTGGGGAATGCACAGGAATTCATTCGCTTCTGTGACTCCCATGGCGTGAAGGTAATCCTTCACGGCCACAAACACATACCCATCGCGGGGAAAATCCCCGAACCTCTGGTGGAAAACCGACCGATCCTTATTTTCGGATGTGGAAGTTCCGTGGGGAAGCACACGTATATTTACAGGAAACTGTTCAACGTGGACTATGAAATCTCAATGAACGAGATCGTTCTCGATTTCCAGACGCACCTCCTGTCGGGGAGGCTGATGGCGGAAACATGCTATGACAAGGGACTGGCGACGATGAAAACCCATCACGGATTTGTCTCCCGGTCCGCCATCGGACCATGACCCGATGTTGAATATTCCCGTCCCCCCCCTAAAACCCGGTGGGTATCTCTGGCCTGCCCGCCTTAAATCAGTCCAAGACGTATTCATGCTTTTCAGAGCGATTCGAGGAGGAAAGCAATATACTTCTTTTATCGTTCGCCGGTCCCCGTCGAATGCGGACCGGTCTTGGCGCGTATAATGGATGACGTCCATCCATGACTTGATGAGACCTGCATACCCCGGAGGGAGGTTTCGATGAGAAAAATATTCCTGACGATGCTTTGTCTCGCGATTTCCTGCACAACCGCACTGGCCGGAGAGATCTACGGGACCATCAAGGAGGGTGGGAAACCGATCAAGGCAGGGACGAAGGTCGAGGTCAAATGTGCCAAGGGAAGCTATAGCGCAGAGACGGACAACCTCGGATCCTATCGCCTGTTTGTCCCGGAGCAGGGAAAATGCACCCTCTCGGTCAAATCGGGTGACGTCGCTCCGCAGATGACCGTTAACTCGTTCGAGGATTCGGCGCGCTACAACCTCGTCCTCGAGAAAAAGGACGGAAAGCCTTCCTTGCGGAGCGAGTGAGCATGGAGCCCAAGGAAAAGGATTTTTGGGACAAGGCGGCGATCGTCCTCCAGCCGGTCGGCGGATTGCTGGCCGCCTTGGCCGTGGCCGGGCTCGGATTCTTCGGCTCGCAATTCATCGAAAGACGGCAGTCCGAGGAGACACGCGCCCGGTTCGCCTCCGAGTTGATCAGCAAACGCGAGGAGGCGGACAGTGCCTTGCGCAAGGACATGTTCGTGTCCATCATCCAGTCGTTCCTCCGGCCCGACTCAACGTCCATCGATGATCGCCTGCTGAAGCTGGAATTGCTGGCGTACAACTTCCATGAGTCGTTGAACCTCAAGCCCCTGTTCATCCAGCTCGAGCGTGACGCCTTCCGATCCGGCGGGGCGAAGGGCAACGAACTGCGGGACCGGCTGAGCAAGGTGGCACGGGAAGTGACCCGAAAGGAGATGGTGGTGCTGGAAGAGGTCGGAAAGTCTTTCGAGCGCAACGTCGATTTCGACGATCTCGCCCGCAATCCGGGCGGGATCCCGCTGGAGCCGGCCATGTTGGCGCTCAACAAGGTAGAGCGCAATTTCGCGCTCGTGGTAAAGAAAGTGGATGTCCGGCGAAAGGAGATGCAGATCCGGTTGGAGGTAAAGACTCGGAACGAGGATACCGGCGAATACCGGACTGACGACGCCGAGTTCTGGGTCGGTTATTACGATTTCCCCATGATCGACCATGTCCGGCTCTCCCGCGACCAGCGATTCGCGGTCATCCTGAGAAACTTCGGCGGAGGAAGCGCAAGGATCGCTGCGGTCTCCTTCCCGGGGTCGTACGCGAGCCTGAAGGAAAAACCGTACGTCCAGGAGTTGGTCAAGAGTCTCCTTCAGACCAATAAACCCGCTGAAGGAGCAAGCCGGTAGCCCCTTTCAGGGTCCGTTCAACTCACCCACCCATGCCTCCATGGACCGCATTTTCTCCAGCAGCCGGAAAAGCCCCAGGGTGTCCTGCCGGCAGTATTCCAGCAGCGCCTTGCGCAGCCGGGCCAGTTCCGCAGGATCGGAAATCTCCCCCACCATCCGCCAGTGGTAGATGTCCCGCCGCTTGAAGGGCTCCATGAGGTCGATCATCCCTTCGGCGACCGCGTTCAGGCGTTCGCGCAGCCCGGGGAGGGATTCCCCCAGCTCCCTCAGCACGCGCTTTTCAAAGGCCATGTTGTAGACGAGCACGCACGCCCCTTCGGGGATCTCGCCCAGGAGCTTCTCTGCGATTCCTTTGCGCGGATCAGGGCCGGGAGGGAGAGCTCTTCACTTCCTACAGACTTGTATCGACGGATCGCTTATCTTGGCAAGATTCCGCTTGCGGTGACATAACATATATGTTATGAATTGAGCATGGCCTGGACGATCGATTACTACAGCGAAGATGTCAGGCTGGAGATCGATATCGCTCGCAGGAGGCAAAGGGAGGTCTGCAAATCATGACCAGAAAAACATCCATAAAAACACACCGCCAGATGGTTGGTTCCTGGAAGCGGAATCCGGATTTCAGGGCGGCGTACGCAGAACTGGAAACGGAATATACCTTGCTCCGGGAATTGCTTCTGGCCCGCCAGCGGGCAGGCTTGACCCAATCGGATGTGGCGAAAAAGATGGGAACGAAGCCTCCGGCAGTCACCCGCCTGGAAACCGCCCTGTCGGACAACCGGCATTCGCCTACCCTGGCCACGCTGAAAAAGTATGCTCAAGCCGTGGGTTGCAAGCTGGAAGTCCATCTTGTTCCATCGAAAGCACGCCGGAGGATCGCATAACGTCCGATATGGACCGAAAACCAGACGCGGAGCCGTCCTGCCCTTCCATGGACCGCATCTTCTCCAGCAGCCGGACGAGGCCCACTATAAATCCATCGCACCGTCGCTGATCTCCAAACCGTCGTAGGTCATCTCCGGCACCGGCAGATGAGCCTCGCCGGGGCTGACAGTTGTCTCGATCGTCAGGACTCGTGATATTCTTGCCGCGGTTGACGCTCCGCCCCGGTAAATGGTTCCGACCCGATTCCTTCCCGCTGGAGGCATCCTTGACCCAACCCGATTCCCGTTCCAAGCCGAGAAGAGGCAGTACATACATCACCGACATGACGCATCTCCCCGACCCCCTTGATCCGGATCCCCGGATCCCGGAACCCGCCAGGCGGTTGACCGAATACCTGGGATCCATCATCGAGAAAGCCTCCCTTTTCCAGCCGGAACAGTGGGGGGGAACGAACATGCGATGCCGGCGCCGCCCCGGCCGGCAGCGGTGTCCCGGGCGGATCCACGTCCGGATCGGGAAGGAGGACCCGCCCGAGATCCTTTGGGCGTGCCCCCGGTGCGAAGAGAACGGCATCATCCGGAATTGGCAGGGATCGGCCTGGAACCTCTCCGATGTCGGCTGGGACCTCCCCGAGGACGGGCTTTTCGCGGGGAACCCCGCCGCCGTCTGCCCGCTCACCGACTGGCTTTCAAACGACCTGCTGCAGAAGATCGCCGCCGAGAACAACCTCTCCGAGACGGCCTTCTTCGTATCCAGGGATGACGAGTTCGAGCTGCGCTGGTTCACGCCCGAGGTCGAGGTGGATCTTTGCGGGCACGCCACGTTGGCCGCCGCCTTCGTCCTGATGGACCTCCTGGAGCCGGTCCGCCGGTCCGTCACCTTCCGGTCCCGGAGCGGCCCCCTTCACGTGACCCGCGAGGGAGACCTATTCAGTCTGGACTTCCCCTGCCGGCCTCCCGCGCCGATCCCGGAGCCGCCCGGTCTTTCCGAGGCACTCGGCGCCCAGCCAGCTTCGATCCTCAAGGCCCGGGACATCATCGCCGTCTTCGACGACCCGGGCGCGGTGCGCCGCCTCGCCCCGGACATGGAGAAGCTCAGTGCCGTCGAGGGTTTCGCCGTTTGCGCCACGGCACCCGGCGCCGGCCGGGACGGCGACGTCGATTACGTGCTGAGGTTCTTCGCGCCGGCCCAGGGAATTGCCGAGGACCCGGTCACCGGCTCGGTACAGTGCTCCCTGGCCCCCTACTGGTCGGCAAGGCTCGGCAAGACGATCCTGCGCGCCCGGCAGGTCAGCCGCCGAAGTGGAGAGCTTTTGTGCGAGGTTGCCGGAGACCGGGTCCGCATCGCGGGAAAGGCCGTTCTGGTTTTCAGCGGGATATTGCGAATACCCCCTCAAGCAACTTCATGAAGTTCCGTTTCGGCTTGTGCATTGCGCGCACGGATGCCAGATACCGCGTGAACCTCGTCTCATCTCCGATCCGGACCGTAAGGACACGGATTTCCCGAAGCAGTGCGACGGCCTCGCGGTACGCCTGTTTGTTCTTCCGGTTCAGCGTGTGCTCGACCTGTCTCTGATATATGGGGAGCACGTCTTCAGGATGGTCCTTCTCCCTCTTCCCGGCGAGCTCCATCCACAGGCTGTCCGAACACCCGCCCGCACGGGCTTCCCGCCAAGCCGCCTCCACGTCTTTCTCCCAGAGGAAGATCCGGACGAGATCCGAATGGTCGGCCGCGACGTACCTGCCCCACCCATCATCTTTCCGCCCGCCCTTCGCCTTGGCGATGGTCTCTCGAAGATGTTCGAGCGCCTTCTCCCTCCAGAGTTTCCACAGACCGATCCGGTCCGCGTGGGCCTTCAAAATCCGATACCCCTCGAGAACCGGCGACTCCGTGAAATCGGCCCAGATCAGCGCCATCGCCTCGTCGTGGCGCTTCAGGCGGTGGTACTCTCCGGCCAAAAACTCCCGGAGGCGCCCGTCGGTCCGCGCGGGGAAGGCCTTGACCCCGCGCTCGGCCCACTCACGCGCCTGGTCGTGCATCCCGGCGCCCTTGAAGGTTTCAGCGATCTGGAGATAAGAGTAGGCCGAGGAGAGATCCCGTTGCTTGATCGCAACGACCGCCTCCACGTCCCCCGCCAGACCGGCCAGCGTCTCCATGATGTGAGTGATCCGGAATCGTTTTTCGTACTTTTGGGAATCTTCCCGACCGGGGCCCAAGGCAGGCACCTTGGCCCATTCCGCCTCGGCGAGCTTCCGGTAGACGGCCAGTCCTTTCTCTCCAAGGATACGCTCGTACGTCTGCGCGGCCCCGTGGAACGTATCCCAATCCGTTCGCAATTCCCATTCGAAGAGGCGCCGGGCCAGGGTTTCCGGGTCGGGTTTGGCCTTCTTGCACGCCTTGTGATGGATTTCCTGGAGACGTTCGAGGATTCCGCCCATGTGGCCGTCCGAGTCGTCGACCGATTCGATCGCCTCTTCGACGGCGCGGAGGGCGTGCTCGGCCAATTCGATGACCTCGGCTGCATGGCCGCCCTTCAACAGCTCCCCGACGGAAGCGACCACTTCCTCTATGCCCTGGGCATAATCGCAAGCGCCGCGGTAATCCACGAACCCGCCGGTGTCGACGGCCTCGTCGATTGCCCGACGATACGTGGCCGCATCAAGCCCCTTGGGGCCTTTCTTCGCCGCCTTCATGAGCAGACGCTGCCGCAAGCGGTCGTCCTCCATCGCCTGTTCGACCAGCATGTCGGCAAGCGTGCCCTTGTCCAGCGTCGCAAGATGGGCTCGGACATCCTGCATCGTCACGGCCGGCTTCTCACGGGTCGTTCCTTGCGCCTTCGATCGGCTCCCATCGATCCAGGTCAGCCCCACAGCAACGCAGTGCTTGCAGAATGCCCCGTCGGCCCCGACGGGGCAGGGGCAAGAGAATCCCATCTCCCCGTTCTCGACCCACAGCTTGACCCGATACGGCCGGGTTCCCTGAACTTTCGCCGCAATCGTTCCCTGATGCTCTACCAAGGCGCCCACTTGCCCGTCGGTGAAGTATTCTTCGCCGCGCTCGAACGACCTCGCGCCCGCCATGCGCCGCAGCGCCCGGCGATCCAGCATCGATTCAAGGTTCGAAGCCATCTTCCCCGCCTTTACCTCAATTCTTTCCATATTGCAACGAATCCGCGAATTCCGACCTGAACGCCGGGTATCTTTCTCCTTCTCTCACGATACGTTGGGTGTGAGGCCCATCCATTTCCCGGCGGGAGTTCCCAGGAAATCCTCCAGCGGAATCCCTTGTCCTCCCACGAGAAGGACCCGGTTCGGGCGATACGACTTGGCGAAGGCATCGAAGCCGGGCAACTCCGTCCTCCTCCGTCCGCTCTTAACCTCGATGGCGACGACGGTCTCGCCGGCACGCAGGACGAAATCCACCTCGCGGTTCGCGTGGCGCCAGTAATACAGCTCCGTGTTTGTCCCAAGCGAGGAGTTGTACAGGTGCGCTCCGACGGCCGACTCCACGAGCCTCCCCCAGTATTCCCGATCCAGCCGCGCCCCCTCGAGGGAGAGATGAGACTGTGCGGAAAACAGGGCCGTGTTCAGCACCTGGAGCTTGGGGCTCGAGCCACGCTGCTTCAGGCAGGCGCCATGATACTTCGGAAGACCGGCCAGCAGACCCGCCCCGGCAAGCAAATCGAGATAGTGCGCCAGGGTCGTCGTGTTCCCCGCATCCTGCAACTGACCGACCATCTTCTGGTAGGAGAGCACCTGCCCCGAATAGGCGCATCCCAGGTGAAAGAGCTGCCGCAGCAGGGAGGGCTTATCCACACGGGTCATGAGGAGGATGTCCTGCGACAGGGTTGTCTCGATCAGGGAGTCGACGATATAGCGACTCCACCGATCCCTGTCGTCCACAAGTCCCGCAGCGCCAGGGTAACCTCCAAAATAGACGTACTGTTCCACCCCCCACCCGAATGCGTCGCGGATTTCATCGAAGGACCAATGGGTCACCCGAAGGATCTCGAACCTCCCCGCCAGACTCTCCGTCAGACCTTTCTGGACAAGAAGATGGGAAGACCCCAGCAATACCACCTTGAGGGAGAGCCCCCTTCGAGTGTCCTCATCCCATAGACGCTTGACGGCCTCGGACCAGCCCTTCACCTTTTGGATCTCGTCCAGGACAAGGAGGGCCTCTCCTTTCTCCGCCTGCAATCGCCCCAACTCCCACTGTTGTTCGATCCAGAGCCGGTCGCGCAGGGATGGTTCGTCCGCGGCGCCGTAGTGGGATGAAAGCCCGACCGCCTCCATCGCCTGGCGGGCAAGCGTCGTTTTTCCCACCTGTCGGGGACCGGCCAGTACCTGGATGAAGCGTCGTGGCTCTTTCAGCCTTGAGACCAATTGAGACAGAAGTTTCCGTTGGTACATCGACGCCCCAGTCATGTGTAATTTTACTCAATATCATGAGTAATTTTACTCATAACAGATAACAAGTCAATACCCAGGGTGTCATGCCGGCAGTATTCCAGCAGCGCCTTGCGCAGGCGAGCCAGTTCCGCGGGATCGGAAATCTCCCCCACAATCCGCCAGTGGTAGATGTCCCGCCGCCTGAGGGGTCCCATGAGGTCGATCATCCCTTTCCTCCGTTAACCATCCCTTCTTCCGCAAGATCGTCCCGAGAAGGCCCATTCCCATAAGCAAAGTATATGGCTTGGGCGGGGCGTCGTGGAAGGGGCGAGTCCTTTCGCCCTTGCCATTGCCCCCCCTGTTTGTCTGCTCGTCAGCGTTGTTGCGGCGGGCTGTCCAGGCCGACAATGGCCAGTGGGGGCGCAAGTAACGGATCACCGCGGAAGGGGGCAAAGACCCTGCGCCCCCTTCCGTTTCTTCACTCCTTTCCCTTCCCTATTCTCCCCAGACGAATATCCCCTCGTCCAGTTGGTCGAAAACCGGGGCAAGTCAATGCGGGCGTTTGTCCGGAACCATAGTGAAGGCTCCACGCATCAAATTGGCATGGTTACGGAAAAGAAGCCCGTACTTCGGGTGACGGTATTTACCGATTACATATGACCGTTCTGCTACGTGGGTGAGAGGCGTCTCGCCCGACTCAGCGGTTTCTTCGATCTGAAGGTGGAGCGCAGCTTCCTGGAAATCCACCCGGAGACCCCTCCGGAAGGAAGGCCGATCTCCAGCTTGGGCTATCCCCCGGAGCGATGGGCTCAAATGATGGCGAACCTTGCCCGGATGGGAAATGAGGAAAACATCGTCTTCATCGACAGGACGTTCACGACGAATTCCCGCAAGGCGCTTCTGCTTGCCGAGGCGGGAAAGGATTCGGGATCCGACGTTTTCGAGGCCCTTAACGAGGGGCTTTTCCGGGCCTACTTCAGCGAGGGAAAAAATATCGGCGACGTGGCGGTCCTCCGGAAGATTGCGGAGGAAACCGGGGTCCCCGGGGAGACGGTCGACCGCGCCTGGAGCGATCCTCGCTACCAAGAAAGGTTGAAGAGGCAACACGAAGCCGCTTCGCGAGTCGGAGTCACGGGAATCCCCACGTTCATCATCGGGAACAAATGGATACTGGAAGGCGCGGTTCCCGTGGACATGCTGAGGAAGGTGGCGCAGGAAGTCGACGACGTTTCATAAATCATGAATCAAGGTCAATCGGATGAAGAAACGCGAACTGGGGAATTCCGGGCGTAAGGTCGCTCCGCTGGCGTTGGGAGGCAACGTCTTCGGATGGACCGCGGATGAAAAAACGTCTTTCCGGTTGTTGGACGCGTTCACGGCCGGCGGCGGCGATCTGATCGACACGGCGGACGTCTACTCCGCGTGGGTCCCGGGTCACAAGGGCGGCGAATCCGAAACCGTTCTCGGCAAATGGCTGAAGCGGGGCGGGAACCGGGAGAAGGTCCTTATCGCCACGAAGGTCGGAATGGAGATGGGCCCGGGCAAGAAGGGGCTTTCGAAGCCTTATATCCTGCGCGCGGCGGAAGATTCGTTAAAGCGGCTGCAGACGGACTACATCGATCTGTATCAGGCCCACGCGGACGATCCGGAGACGCCGTTGGAGGAAACGCTGGAAGCCTTTGCGCAATTGACCAGGGAAGGAAAAGTACGGGCGATCGGAGCGTCGAATTACAACGCGGAACGGCTCTCCAAGGCCTTGCAGGTCAGCGGGCGACACGGGCATCCCGCCTACCGGAGCCTTCAGCCTTTGTACAACCTGTACGATCGTGCCGAGTATGAACCTGCGCTCGAACCTCTCTGCCGGGAGAAGGGATTGAGCGTCATCCCCTACTTTCCGCTGGCCAGCGGATTCCTCACGGGCAAATACCGATCGGAAAAGGACCTGGCGGGCCGCGCGCGAGGAGATATCGTCAAGAAATACCTGGATGACCGGGGGTTTCGGATTCTCGATGCGCTGGACCGGGTGGCCCTGCAATATCATTCGGCCCCGGCCACCGTAGCTCTCGCCTGGTTGATCGCGCGCCCCGGCATCACCGCCCCCATTGCGAGCGCGACGAGCCTGGACCAGTTGAACGAACTCATGAAGTCGTTGGAGCTCGAACTGGACCCTTCCGCCATCGAACTGCTGAATCGGGAAAGCGCATAACGTCCGGCCCCGTGCAGGACCCGGTTCGAAATCCGGGCGGGGGCGGGATTTCTCTATCCTCATTCCGACTCGACGGGGACGGAACGCTCTTTAAGCCGAAGTTCCTCCGGGCTGCGAGCAGGAATCCCCTTCGATGTCGTCAGGTTGGTTTGATTTTGCCGTGCAGCGTTCTGTCTACACCCGGATGGTGTCCAGCAAGGCCAGTGCGCGTGCCTGCTTGGGATTGGGCGTGGTAATCATCCGGAAGGTCGGCTCGGAAGGTTCGGCGCCGTGACGACGGCAGGTGTTGCGTACGATCCCGGAGAGCTCGTTCACCATCGTTCGGAAACTGTGGGCCACGGTGTTGTCGTCCAGCCGCTGGGTCGCAACCTTGGCCAGCGCAGCCTTTGACCGCTTCGCCGGCGCCACGGGATCGCGTGTCGCCTTGGCCTTTTGATCCTCGTCGGCGAACAGGAGCGGCCGCCAGGCTTCTAACATATGCCACTCCACGTAGTACGAGAGCATGCACAGAAAGATGTGGGCGCGCACGCGATCCTCGAGGCGGTGCCGGATCGGGCGCACCAGAAGGTCGATCGATTTCAAGCAGCGGAACGCCCGCTCGACATCGGAGAGACTCTTGTAGCTGCGCACGGCGTCTTCTGCGCTCATCCGTTCCTTGGGCAGGCTGGTGCGGATCACGTAGATCCCGTCCAGGGCGGCTTCGGCGGCCACTTGGTCCTGCCGGATCTGGTAGGAGAAGTGCGTCTCGTCGATCGCCAGGGCGATATGCTTGGCCATCTTGTATCGGTTGATCACCCGCCCGACGCGGACTCCGATCTTGTCCTTCCCGGCGATGCGCCCCGTCTCCGCCATTCGCTTGACCTTGTCCAGTTCCTGTGCGGTCGCCAGCAACAGATCCTGCCGCTTGGCGGCCCGCATCCTGGCCAACTCGGGATTCCGGCAGGCGATCAACCGTTCGCCGGGGAAGTCGGGGTGGGTCAGCTCGAACAGGTTTTTCTCGTCGAACAGCCCCATCTGCAGGGCGCCGCTCTTCAACAGCTCCCGGATCCCCCCGGTCTTCAACGCGCTGATCCAGTCCACTCCGTCCACGTCTTTGAGCTGGTCGATCTGCTTCTGGGAGATCATCCCCCGATCGCCCACCAGGACCAGGTTCTTGATCCCGAAGGCATCCCGGACCTTGGCGACCTGCTCCAACAACGTCGTCGGATCCCCGGTATGGCCGTCGTAAACGGACACGGAGACCGGGCAGCCGCCCGGGCTTGCCAACAGCCCGTAGTTGACCTGCAGCTTCCCTTTCCTCCCGTCGCGGTTGTGTCCCAACGCAGCCAGCGGGCAGGTGATCCCCTCGAAGTAGCTCGAGGTCAGGTCGTACAGGACCAGCCCGTTCTCCCGAAGATGGCGTGCGGCCAGTTTCTTCTCGATGCGCTCCTGCCGCGCCAGCAGCCAGTCCATCGCGTCGTAGAGATCGTCCTCGGTGGCGTCACAGACCCCCAGGATCTCGGGCAGCGTCGTGACATGCCACCAGCGGGTGGTGGCCAGCTTGCTGTGGGGCTGTAGAATCCGCGCGGCCACCATGGCGACTGCGAGATCCCGCTCCCGGCAGGGTCGGGAAGACAACAAGGCATCGAAGCCCAGGCGCTTCATCGCAGACAGGACGGCCTGCACATGCCCGTGGTGAGCGGAACCGACGGACTCGAACAGGGTATCCACCGGAGCGAGTTGCTCCCCCCGAAGAATCTGGCGGATCCTCTCGATCTGCTCGATGGGAAGCGCGGAGAGATTGGCCAAGGTGCGCTTTTTGACCTTCCCCCCTTCCCGGTACGATTCGCGCAAAAGGTAGGCGGGCTTGGAGTTCCGATTGGGGACGACGTCGATGTGCATGGTTACTTATCGCATGATGTATCCTACGTGTCAAGGGAATATTTATGCATTACATGGCTACATTCTGCAGGAAACTGGAACGATGAAAAAAGAATAACTTCTGGGTTTCAGGGGAATTTCAGGAAACGAAGGCTATGAAATTGCCGGGGAACTTCGGTTTAAGCCACGCGGAGAGGCCGGTTTCATCGAGTTCCCCGGCCGCCAGGCGAATCATGACATCAACTGCTTCGGTTTCCGGCGCATCCAGGAGGTGCCCGTTCATCTCCAGGAACACATACATGACGGCCAGGGAGGCCCGCTTGTTCCCGTCGACGAAGGGATGGTTCGCGGCGATCGCGACGCCGTGGGCCGCGGCCAGGTCGAACAGGGAACGAGAGGCGCCGTAGAGACGCCTGTTCCGGGGGCGCGCAAGGGCGGAGGAGAGCAATCCGGGGTCCCGGATTCCCGGCCTTCCCCCGTGCTCCGCGATCAGCTCCGCGTGCATCGCCCGGACGGCCGCATCGGGGACCCAGCGGATGCGGCGCGTCACTTCGAAAGCCGGCGCATCGCGTTGCGGTACCGGGCCCGGCCCCTCTCGAACGCCTCCATGGCCTCCTCGAAATCAGGGTCGTACGGGGAGAGCTGGATCCCATCGGGGGTCTCGGTCACAGAGAGGGTGTCACCCTCCTTGACGCGCAGGCGCGCCGCGACCTCTCCCGGCAGGATCGCCCCGAGGGAATTCCCCACTTTGCGGACCTTCACCTTGCGCATGAGCGCCTCCGGCCGATGTAATAACTAATGTTACAACACTTCGAACAGGTATGTCGAGGGGGAGCGGAAAGGAGGCGACTCGGCAGAGTATCATGAGCGATGTCTTGAAGTCACAATCTGTGACTTCAAAACCACCCCTTCGGGCGGAGGATATCTCCCGGCGAATTTTCACCATCCGGGGGCACCGCGTCATGCTGGACGCGGACCTTGCGGAAGTCTATGGCGTTTCGACGAAGCGGCTAAACGAGCAGGTCAAGCGTAATGCGTTGCGCTTCCCGGAGGATTTCGCTCTCAGGCTGACAGCGAAGGAGAAAACCGAACTGGTCGCAAATTGCGACCGGTTCGATCGCCTGAAACATTCGATTGCCTTCCCTCTCGCCTTCACGGAGCACGGCGCCATCATGGCAGCTTCCGTCCTCAATTCAAAAAGAGCTGTCGAAAGTAGTGTCGTCCGTGCATTTGTTCGTATGCGCGAAACACTGGCAACACACCGGGGTCTCGCACAGCGCCTGAACGAAATTGAAAGGAAGTTTGACGCCAATTTTCGCGTGGTCTTCGACGCGATCCGCGCATTGATGGGACCGCCAAAGCCGCCGCGTCGACGGATCGGATTCTTGACCCCTTCCCGGACGAAATGCAGTTCGATATCCGGCCAGTCGTTGACTCGCAGGCCATTTTCCGCCTATACTGCCAATACGTACAAAACGTACGGATGAAAGGAGGCAAAGGCGATGACCCGGATGAGCGCCAGCAAGGCACGGGGCGAGTTCTCCGACGCCCTGAACCGCGTAGCGTACCAAGGGGAGCGGATCGTTCTGCGGCGCCGGGGGAAGGACGTTGCGGTCCTCGTCCCCGTCGAGGATCTGAGGCTCCTGGAGGAGATCGAAGACAGGATCGACATCGAGGCCGCGAAAAAAGCACTGAAGGAAAAAGGAGGGATTCCCTGGACAAAACTAAAGAAAGGACTCGGCCTGTAATCCTCCATGGCCTACGAAATCATCCTTCAGCCTTCCGCTGCCAGAGAACTACGGAAGCTTACGAAAGAAATACAGAAACGGATCGGGAAGAAGATCGACGAGTTGGCGAGCAACCCGCGTCCTCCCGACGCCAAGACCCTGGCGGGAAGCGAGGGGTTTCTTCGTGTTCGTGCAGGCGATTACCGGATTATCTACACAATCAAAGATCAGACCCTGATCGTCCTGGTGGTCCGAATCGGCCATCACCGGGAAATCTACCGGAAACGTTAATTCGGCCGGTGAAAGCGATCCTCCCTTTTCCCCGGCCAGCGCCCTCCCCTTCCTTTGTGCGCCCAAATACGAGCATGCAAGGATAGGTGGAAGCGGCAAGTGATGCTTGTCAGGCAGGCGAAGATGACGTTTTCCGATCAAAAACAGATGAGGGCCTTCTGGAGTCTTCTGCCTGCCCTGTTGGTCATGGCTGTTCTCGCGGGTGTCTCCTGCAACCCGGGAACCCGCGCGGAAACCTGTGAGCCCGTTGTGCATGCGCTGAACCAGCGGCTCCACCCCGGGATCGACGAAGAGGAACTGGTGTCCGTCCTGAAATCGCTTACCGCAAGCGGCAACAGGGAGCTTCCGCCGAACTTCGTCACGAAGGGGGAGGCAACGGAAAGAGGATGGCATCCCGGGCGGGACCTGTGGGAGGTCCCCGGTCTCCGGGGGAAAAGCATCGGGGGAGACCGCTTCCACAACCGGGAGGGGAAACTTCCGGACGGCGGACGAAGCTGGCGCGAGGCCGATCTGGACTACAAGGGGGGGAAGCGGGGCGGAAAGCGCCTGGTGTACAGCGACGACGGAAGGCGGATGTTCACGGTGGACCATTATCAGACGTTCACGGAGGTCCCTGCATGCCGGTGAGGAAAAAGCGGTGTCTGCTCTCCGGGAAGACGGTGCGTTCCCTGGACGCCTTCTACGACGAAATCGCGCGCCAGCTCGCCTTCCCGGAGCACTTCGGGCGAAACCTGGACGCCTTGTGGGACGTCCTGTCCGCCGACATCGAGGGGCCCATCGAGGTGGTATGGAAAAACCCGGATTCCTCCCGGCTCGACATGGGGCGCGACTTCGACCGGATCCTCGCGGTCCTGAAAGAGGTGGAAAAGGCGCGGAAAGACTTCCGGGTGCGCCTCGGCAAGTAAGGTCGCCAGTTGGGCCTGTCGGGGCGAATGGAGCGGATCGGTGGGGACCCGTCGCTTCCGGGATGATATACTCACACGAAAAAAATCGAACGATTCCAAACATCCAGGAGGGCACATGGGCAAAGACGATACGAATATAAACCCGGTTTTTGAATATGTTCGGTTCGGGAGCATCTCTTACCACCGAGGGTATCTGACGAAAGATCAGATCCAACAAGCCCTCGCAGAGCAGCTAGAGGACAATGTATCAGGAAGACCGCACCGCCTTCTCGGCACGATCCTCCGGGAGAGGGGTTGGTTATCGGAGGAGCAGGAAAAATCGATATTGGATGAGATGGGTGTGGGGTAATAAAAGTGGGAGGCCATGGGGCCTGAGGAGTTCATTGCCGCGTACCGGCTGGAACGGCACCCGGAGGGAGGGTGGTTCCGGAGCGAGGAGGCCTGGATCCATCTCGCGGGAGCACCCGGACCGAAGGGATCTGATCCTTGCCTTCACCCGATCACGGGGGGACCCTTCACCTCTTTTTCCTGGCCTGCGCCTTCCCCTTCCTCTTATTAAGCACCGAAGCCTCCCTCGCCCAGGAGGCCAGTTCCTCGTCGTCCTCGACGATCTCCTCCGGCACCTCGTAGTACGACTTCAGGACCTGCTTCTCGCTCGGCGCGAACGGGCCCATCCCGCAACCCCGGTATTTCTCCCGCGTCGTCTCGTCGGTCTTGAAGTAGAGACGCCCGTCGTAGACGATGCCGAAGAAATCCTCCCCCAAGTAGAGGCCGTATCCGCCGAACATCGCCCGGCAGCTTACTCCCTCCAGTGAGCGCAGCTGATCGATCACGAAATCCCGATAGGAATCTTCTTTCTTTTTTGCGCACATGACGGCAAACCCCTTGAGAGCCCATGCCTGTTTTCCATAGGATTTCGAGGCAAGGGGAATAGTTTCCCGTCTATAATTTCGATGAGAGACGGCCGTCACTCCCATACATTCCTTTTCGCGCGGGGAGAGGGAAGATGAGCGACCTCAAGATCGCGAGCCCGGCTTTCGGCCCCAACGCAATGATCCCCTCGAAATACACCTGCGACGGGCCGGACGTCTCCCCACCCTTGCGGTTCGAAAACCTCCCGGCGAACGCCCGGTCCCTGGCCCTGATCGTCGACGACCCCGACGCCCCGAGGGGGACGTGGGTTCACTGGGTCGTCTGGAACATCCCCCCCGGCACGAGAGAGATCGCGGAGAACGACCTCCCGGAGGGAGCCCTCCAGGGGACGAACGACTTTCGGACCCGGAAATACGGCGGCCCCTGCCCTCCCTCGGGAACGCACCGCTACTTCTTCAAGCTCTACGCGCTGGACACGACCCTTGCCTTGAACCCGGGAGCGACGAAGGCCCAACTGGAAGCGGCGATGAAGGGGCACATCGTCGAGCAGGCGGAATTGGTCGGCCTCTACAAGCGGTACCTCTGATCAAACGAAGGCTCGTCCTGACCGGGACGAATGGCGTACACTGAATCGCCTATTGTCGGGGAGATCGGAAAGATCAAGAAGATGCTGGGCCTTCCCGTGTACGATCCGGTACGGGAGAAGCGGATCTTTTCCCGGATGAAGGAGGCGAACGCCGGGCCGCTGGACGACGGGGCGATCATCCGGATGTTCGAACGGGTCGTGGACGAGTCGCGCCGGCTGGAGCGGATCATGTCCCAGCGGGAGGGACGGGAAGAATGCTGATCATCACGAAGAAGAATGCGACCGGGGAGGCGCTCGACGCCATCAAGGGATATTTGACCGACCACGGGTTCGACATCCACCAGTCCACGGGGGCCAACCGCACGATCCTCGGGGTGATCGGGGACACCGATTCCCTCGACGAGCGGGAGATCAAGGCCCTGCAAGGCATCAGCCAGGTGATCCGGATCAAGAAGGACGACTGAACAGGACCCCGTCGTGCCGTAAGGAGCATCCCCCCTTCTACCTTCCGAACAGCACCGTGCTCCCCGTGTAGCACGTCCCGGCGACGGCGGCGGTCATCGGGCACGCCAGCGTGGCGGCCGCGAGGGCCCGAAGTCCCACCGCGGTGCGGTCCTTCGTCCGGTGCGGGACGAGTGCGGCCGTCCCGCCGTCGACGATGGCCAGTGACGCCACGTGGGCGAAGCCGCAGAGCGCGTACGCGGCGATCACGGCGGAGCGCGGCGATCTCCGCGAAGCTCACGAGATTGTACATCGCTCCCCTCCCGGCACGGGGATCAGGATCGGAAAGGGAAAGGCGCCGGGTGACGCCTGGTCCCGGCGCCTCGTCCCTTGCAGGAATGCATTCCGCAAACGGGGACGGTCAGGATGCTTTGAGGGCCTTCGCCGTCCGGGCCACGTCCCTGGGCTTGACCCAGAGGATCGCTCCGTACCGCTTTCCCCCGGCAACGACGCCGTGCATCGCCGTGATGTTGATCTTGCCCCGGGAGAGTTTCCCTCCGACATCCCATCCGGCTCCCGGCCGGTCCGGCCCCTCGATGAGGAAGACGGCCTTCCCCCTCCCCACGGAGACGCCCGCCTTCCGAAGCGCCTTCTTGAACGCAGCCACGTTTTCCGGGACGAAATCGAGTTGCGCCTTGCCCCCTCCCCTCGGGAAACCGCTGAAGGCGAGGAGGTTGACCCGGGCCTGCGCGAGGGCTACGAACACCTTCGCGGACGCGCCTGCCCTGTTGGGAACCATCACCTTGAAATACTGGGCCTTCCGAATCCTGTCCGCCATGACCGACCCTCCTGCCGACACCGCGTTTTTCCCTCATGTGCCGGACGTCTCCGGTTGACATCCCATCCGCTGCCATTCCCCAATGCGGTACGGAACGGCGCGCACACCCCTCGATCGGGGAGGTTCGCTGTTTCTCCCGCGGCCTATTGTACCACTGGGCACAATCCGGAACGGGAATCAGGGAAAAATTCCCTCGTCTGGTTAAACCAGGGAAGAAAAAAAAGGAGGTCACGGTCGCCCGTACCCCCTTGGGAATATTGATGGCGGGGATCAGATTTGAACTGACGACCTTCGGGCTGGTTGCAGGCAAGTATTATTTCGTGATATCCGAGAGAAAATCACCGACGGTCTGGATGACTATCCCCATCGTCACCTTCGGCTTGTTCATGTATGGACCGAAGTGGCGTCGATCCCCGGCGAGAAAATGCGTTGCCTTGCATCGTTGTGCCGCGGCGAATACAGGCCGGTCCTTCTCCGGAAGCGAAAGCGCGCACCACTCTCCCGCCACATCAGGAACAAGGCGGACTGCCCGGAGAATCTCGGACAACCGGTCAAGGGCTGCGGGATGCTTCCGTTCCAGGTTCAACCGCGCTTCTGCCACGCAATACCTGCTGCTCACAACCTCCCCCTTACCCCCCGCGGCCAGTTCGATGACAAGGGAGGCCTTCCCTTCCGGGTTGTGAGCGGCTGTGAACAGGACGTTCGAGTCAAGGAAAAGGCGGATCAACGCTTACGACCCAATTTCTTCAAGATCCTGGACCGCTCACCCGGAGCAAGCCGGTCTTCCCGCTCCCATCGGGCGATCTCTTCTTCTGTGTAGGTGTCCAACTCCACAATGGCAGCCGGCCGAAGCACCAGCTTCCCTTTCCGGTCCTCGACAACCAGGACGCCGCCGGCCCTGATCCCGAGGCGCCTCCGCATGGACGCCGGCAGGGTGATCTGCCCTCTTCCGGAAACGATGATAGTCTCTTTCATCGAGCACCTCCGACCCGATATTCCGTAATGCAGCATAACTGATATTCCGTATTTATGCAATCAATGGTTACTGGAGAGCGGATACGCCCGACCTGTACCCCCGTAGCAGGGTCTTCGCCAAGCCGGCACGACGGATAGTATCCCCAGCAGTCCTTCTCGACCAGGGTTTTCAGCCCGGGCCGCTCCTGATCACTTGAATTCAGCAACAGGAGCGATGATCTGATGTCCGGTCGAAACGGGGGCTACGTCACAACCCCGCTTCGTTTTTACATCAACCCTTAGGACACGACCAGCGACCTTGCCATCGGGGTTTTACAGACTCCCTAAATTCGATATCCCCTTCTCCCCGTAAATCTTCGATAATTGACCAAACGACGGATCCGGATCCGGGGAGGAACCGATGAAACGGAACGCCCTCTTTCTGTTCTCCGTCCTTCCGCTGTGTCTGCTGCTTTCCATTCCCGCTCTTGCCCTGGAGTCGCCCGGGGTGGTGTTATTTTCCCCCCAGAGGACGGTGAAGAAGGTCCGGCAGGTAGCGGCCCGTTTCTCCGAGCCGATGGTGCCCTTCGGCGACCCTCGTCTTTCGGACCCCTTCGAGATCTCCTGCCCAGTCAAAGGAAAGGGACGCTGGCCGGACGACCGGAACTGGGCTTACGACTTCGAGGAGGACCTCCCCGCCGGGATCCGGTGCGAATTCATGCTGAAGCCTGGATTGACCACTTTGTCAGGAAAAGTGGTCGCGGGTGAGCAAAAGTTCTCCTTCTCCACCGGCGGTCCCGCGATTCTCTTCTCGACTCCCAGGGAAGGAACCATTCACGTGGACGAGGAGCAAATCTTCCTCCTGCTGCTCGACGCGGAGGCCGACGGGGAGTCGATCCTCGCAAACGCATCGTTCTCCGTGGAGGGAATCGAGGAGAGGGTCGGCGTCGCGTTCGCCAAGGAAGAGGAGCGGAAAAAGCTTCTCGATTCGATCCCCGAGCAGGTCTTTGTTTCACTTTGCAGAGAGATCTTCGGAAAAAAAACCACCCTGGAATTCCGGAAGCGGAAGGATCTCTACGACGACCCCCGGATCGTCTTTCTCAGGGCAAAACAACGGTTTCCCGCGGAGACGAAAGTGAATCTCGTCTGGGGGAAAGGGATCCGGAGCCGGACGGGCTTCGCCACCGATGAGCCCCAAGTCCTTCATTTCAGGACGAGGGGCCCTTTCACGGCCACCTTCCGCTGCCCCCGGGAGAACCCGAACGCCGCCTGTATCCCCCTGCTCCCGATGTCCCTGCATTTCTCCGCTTCCATATCCAGGGAACTGGCGGAGAAGATCGCGCTCAAGGGTCCGGGAGAGAAAATGTACAAACCTTCTCTGGGAAGAGATGGAGAAGAAGTGGAGTTCGTCTTTTCGGTGGAGTTCAAGGGCGCCTTTCCGGAAAACACGACGTTCTCCCTCGTCCTGCCAGAGAACGTGCAAGATGACGCGGGCCGGCTGCTTGCCAACGCCGGCAAGTTCCCGCTGGCGGTCGCTACCGACGCCTTCCCGCCCCTGGCGAAATTCTCCGCACCTTTCGGGATCATCGAGCTCTCGGACCCCGTCCTCCCCGTGACCCTTCGGAACCTGGAAGCGCAGGTCAGGACCCGAATGCTTGAAGTGGACGAAAACGGGAAGGACACCATTGACCGGATCAAGGAAGGAAGCCTCGACAAGACGATCAGGATCGGGAAGGCGATACAGTCGATCCTCCCCGACTCAATGAAGGAGAAGGGAGAGAATGTCATCTCCGGGCTGCAAGGGCGGCTCCAGGAGATCCAGACAGACCGGGAGGAAAAGATCGCCGAGTGGCTGCGGAAGGTGATGAGGTCGCAGCGCTATCCGTGGCCCTCGAGACGCGAGTCGCTCCTTGCCGGCGCTTCCGGCACGAGGACCTTTTCGGTCCCGAAGCCCAATGGAGAAAAGGCATTCGAGGTTGTGGGAATCCCGCTCCCGAAGGCGGGGTTTTACGTAGTGGAGATGGAGAGCCGCATCCTGGGCTCCGCCCTGCTCGGTGCGGAAGAACCGATGTACGTCCCCGCAGCGGCCCTCGTCACGAATCTTGCGGCCCACTTCAAGTGGGGTAGGGAATCTTCGATCGTCTGGGTGACCACGCTGGATAAAGGGGAGCCTGTCGAGGATGCCAGGGTGATCGTGCGGAACTCCTCGGGGAATGTGCTCTGGCAAGGGAACACGGACGCAAGCGGGATCGCATGGATCCGGCAGGAGCTTCCCCCGGAGAAGTACCAGGAGAAATGCGACCCGTTGTGCGGCCACTTCATCACCGCGAGAAAAGGAGAGGACCTCACTTTCGTCTTCTCCGATTGGGATACGGGGATCGAGCCGTGGAGGTTCCAACTCCCGACGGGGGACAACCACGACCCGACCATCGCCCACACGGTATTCGACCGCACCCTCTTCCGCGCAGGGGAAACGGTGCAGATGAAGCACTTCATCCGGCGGCACTCCATGCAGGGTCTGTTCTTCGTCCGAGAAGAAAAGCTGCCGAAAGCGGTGCTGATCGAGCACAAGGGGAGCGAGCAGCGGTACGAGCTTCCGCTGAAATGGGGTCCCGGCGGGAACGCCGAGACGACGTGGAAGATCCCGCCCGACGCGAAGCTCGGTGAATATGGGGTCGCCTACTTGGCAAAGGAAACAGGGAAAACCGTGCAACGAACCGAAGTTGGCCGATACCGGGCGGGCGACGAGGAGTACTACTCGGCAAAAAGGTGGCCTTCCGGCTCCTTCCGCGTGGAGGAGTACCGCGTCCCCCTGATGAAAGGATCGATTCAGGCGCCTGGGGGACCGTTCGTCCGGGTGAAGGAGATGGATCTGGACCTCCTCGTCTCCTACCTGTCGGGGGGTGGCGCGGGGGAGGCTCCCGTCAAACTGCGGACCGACATCCAGACCAGGCACGTCGGGTTCCCCGATTACGGCGAATTCGTTTTTTCCAATGGAAAGGTAAAGGAAGGGGTCACCCGGGGTGCCACGGCGGTATACGAAGAGGAAGGAGGAGAAGAAGACGAAGCGACGGAAGGGGCTGCACAGCCCCGGGAAGCGGGAAAAAAGCGCGCGATGCAGGTGCGGGACCTGGTGCTGGACCGGTACGGCGCTCTGCGTACCAAGGTCAAGGGACTTCCCCTCTCCACAATCCCAAAGGACCTCGTGGCGGAATTGGAATACCGGGACCCCAACGGAGAAACCCAGACCGTCTCCGCGAGGATCCCCATCTGGCCGGCGCGGCTACTCGTCGGGATCAAACCCGACTCCTGGGCCGCTTCGAAAAACGCATTCAAGTTCCACGTCGCGGTCTTGGACATCAAGGGCAAACCTGCCGCGAACATCCCCGTGACCGTCGACCTCTTCCAGCGGAAGCATTACTCCCACCGAACGAGGCTCGTCGGGGGATTCTACTCCTACGAAAACGTCACCGAGGTGAAGCGCCTGGGCGGTACGTTGTGCAAGGGGACAACAGACGCAATGGGATTGCTCATCTGCGAGACCGAGGCGCCCGTTTCCGGAAACGTGATCCTGCAGGCGACGGCAAAGGATAAGAAGGGGAACGAGTCGGTGGCAAACCGGGATGTCTGGGTGGCGGGGAGAGACGAATGGTGGTTCGAGGTCGCCGATAGCGATCGGATCGACCTGCTCCCGGAAAGAAAGCGGTACGAGCCCGGTGAGACGGCCAAGTTCCAGGTGCGGATGCCGTTCCGGGAAGCGACGGCCCTGGTCACCGTGGAGCGGGAAGGGATCGTCGATGTGTTCCTCAAGGCGCTTTCGGGGAAGAAGCCGGTGATCGAGGTCCCCGTGAAGAACTACCACGCCCCGAACGTCTTCGTCTCCGCGCTGTGCGTCCGGGGACGCGTAGCGGGCTCCCCACCCACCGCCATGGTCGACCTCGGCAAGCCGGCATACAAGCTGGGGATCGCGGAGATCAACGTGGGATGGAAGGTCCACGAGCTCAAGGTGGGGGTCGCCCCTGAGAAGGACGTCTACAAGATCCGCGAGAAGGTGCGGGTCAAGATCCGCGTGGGGAAAGCGGTCGGAGGCCCCCCGCCCACGGGAACCGAGGCCGCGGTCGCCGCCGTGGACGAGGGGCTGCTGGAGCTCAAGCCCAACGAGAGCTGGCAGCTGCTGCGGGCGATGATGGGGAGGCGGCCGTACGAGGTGCGAACCTCGACGGCGCAGATGCAGGTCACGGGAAAGCGTCACTTCGGACTGAAGGCCATCCCCTCGGGCGGCGGAGGAGGGAAACAGGCAACGAGGAAGTTCTTCGACACCCTGTTGTACTGGAATGCCCGGGTCCCCCTGGACAACAACGGGGAGGCGGAGGTCGAGATCCCCCTGAACGACTCGCTGACCTCCTTCCGCATCGTCGCGGTCGCCAGTGCAGGCGCGGAATTCTTTGGCACGGGAGAGGCATCTATCCGCACCACCCAGGACCTGATCCTGATCTCCGGACTTCCGCCGCTCGTCCGGGAGGGAGACCGGTTCCGGGCGGGGTTCACGGCGCGGAACAGCACCGACCATCCGATGGAGGTCCGAGTCACCGCGAACGCGAGCGGCGCCAAGGAGCTTTCGCCCCATGTCCAGTCTCTCGCCCCCGGCGAAGCGAAGGAGGTGGGTTGGGACATCCGCGTACCCGTCGGCGTGGACACCCTGGATTGGGAGGTGACGGCGAAGACGGAAGGGAACGGGACGGGCGACCGGATCAAGGTGAAGCAGAAGGTCGCAGCGGCCGTGCCGGTGCGGACGTTCCAGGCGACAATCACACAGCTCGCTGAGCCGGTTGCCATGGAGCTGGAGAAGCCTGCGGATGCGGTTCCCGGCAAAGGGGGGATCGACGTCTCCTTCCGGGCGAAGCTCTCCGAAGGGATGGGCGGGGTGAAATATTTCATGAAGGAGTACCCTTACACCTGCCTGGAGCAGAAGATATCCCGGGCGGTGGCCTTGCGGGACGCCGCCATGTGGAAGGAGATCATGGAAGGCCTCCCCTCGTACCTGGACGGTGACGGCCTCGTGAAATACTTCCCCTCCATGATCCGGGGGAGCGACGCGCTCACCGCCTACCTCCTGTCGATCGCGGATGAGACCGGGTACGAAATTTCCGCTCCGCTGAAAAATCGGATGGAGGACGCACTCACCGGGTTCATTCAAGGGAGAATCGTGCGGCACGGCTTTCTTCCGACGGCGGACCTATCCATACGGAAAATCGCCGCACTCGAAGCCCTCTCCCGCTCGGGAAAATCATCCCCTTCCCTGCTCGGGTCGATCACCCTCGAACCGAATCTCTGGCCCACCTCCGCGGTCCTCGACTGGGCGAACGTCCTCCTGCGGACGCCCACAATCCCCGACCGGGAGAAGCGCCTCAACGAGGCGGAACAGATCCTTCGTTCCCGGCTGAATTTCCAGGGGACGACGATGGGGTTCTCCACGGAGCGGACGGACTACCTTTGGTGGCTGATGGTTTCGGGGGACGTAAACGCGGTAAAGGGAGTCCTTACCTTTCTTCGCATGAAGGGATGGGAGCCCGACATGCCGCGAATCGTGAACGGCGCTATCGGAAGGCAGTACCGCGGGGCATGGAACACGACGATCGCCAACGCCTGGGGTGTTCTCGCGATGGAGGAGTTCTCGGAGAAATACGAGTCAGCCCCGGTGAGCGGAACGACCCAGGCGGCGCTGGCGGGATCGGCCCGTTCCGTGGATTGGGGGAAATCCCCAAGCGGTGAAATCGTGTCGCTTGGCTGGCCGAAAGGGAAAGGGACCCTGTCACTCTCCCACCGGGGGACCGGGAAGCCTTGGGCCACGATCCGGAGCCTGGCGGCCATCCCGCTCAAGGAGCCGTTTTCCAGCGGCTACCGGATCGCGAAAACGGTGACGCCGGTGGTACAGAGGAATCAAGGAACATGGGGGCGTGGGGACGTGGCCCGGGTCACGCTCACCATCGACGCGCAGGCGGACATGACATGGGTTGTGGTAAGCGACCCCGTTCCCGCAGGCGCAAGCATCCTCGGGACGGGGCTTGGGAGGGACTCGCAGCTTCTTGCCCGTGGGGAAAAACGGGAAGGGCTTGCCTGGCCCGCTTTCGAGGAGCGCGCCTTCGACTCCTTCCGGGCATACTACGAGTTCGTCCCGAAGGGGAAGTGGACCGTGGAGTACACGGTGCGGCTTAATAACGAGGGGAGCTTCCTGCTGCCCGCCACGCGGGTGGAGGCGCTCTACGCGCCGGAAATGTTCGGCGAGTTCCCCAACCCGGCGTTCGAAGTCCGCCCATGATCGGAGCGATGGCCGCACGGAAAAAAAGAATCGCCTTCGCGGGAGTCGGGACAGCGCTCTGTTTGCTCATTGCCGCCGCGGGAATCCTGTCGCTTCCAGCGGCCCCCCGCCCCCTCCCGTCTTTTCGGGAGGTCCGGGAGGCGCACCGTCCTTCGGAGGCGATCCTTTTGGACCGGCATGGGGAAGTCCTCCACGAGCTCCGGGTCGACCCGACACGCCGAAGACTCGATTGGTCCGGCCTTCCGGACATCTCCCCCTCTCTCCGGAAGGCGGTGATCGCTTCGGAGGACCGCCGGTTCCTGAGTCACCACGGTGTGGACTGGGTATCGCTCGGCCATGCCCTTTGCAACGGGCTCTTCGCCGCTCGGCCCCGGGGGGCAAGCACGATTTCGATGCAGCTCGTCTCCCTCCTGGATGGAACGCTCCGGGCGAAGCGGTTGCATCGTACTCTGCGCCAAAAATGGGAGCAGATCAAGGCTGCGCAGGCATTGGAGAGACGCTGGACCAAGGAGCAGATCCTTGAGGCGTACCTGAACCTCGTATCCTTCCGCGGAGAGCTGCAGGGGGTCTCCTCCGCCGCAAGGGGCCTGTTCGGCAAGGAACCGAGCGGACTCGACGAGGCGGAATCGCTGCTGCTTGCATCTCTCATCCGCGCTCCGAATGCCCCGACGGCGGACGTCGTCCGGCGGGCGGTTCTTCTGGCCAGGCCGTTGGGATGGCACGTGTCGAGCCAGGAGGTGGAGGCCATCGCCGGAAAGCTCTCCACGCCTTATGCCGTCCGTCCCCGGTCCGGGATGGCCCCGCACGTCGCGCGGTTGCTGCTTCGAAACGGTGGCGAAAAGGTCAGATGCACCCTCGACGCCGGGTTGCAGAAGTTTGCAACGGAATCCCTGGCGCGGCAACTCGCCTCCCTGCGCAGCCAGAATGCCTGCGACGGAGCCGTCCTCGTGGTAGCGAACCGGACCGGGGAGATCCTCGCGTACGTCGGCAATACCGGATCCACGGCAAGTGCTTCCTTCGTCGACGGGATCATCGCCAGGCGCCAGGCCGGCTCGACGCTCAAGCCCTTCCTGTATGGCCTCGCGATCGAACAACGGCTGCTCACGGCGGCCTCCCTTCTGGACGACTCCCCTCTCGATGTCCCCACGGAGACCGGGCTCTACGTCCCGAAGAATTACGACCGGGGGTTCCGCGGGCTCGTCACCGTGCGGACCGGCCTCTCTTCTTCCCTGAACGTCCCCGCCGTCCGAACCCTCAAGCTTGTGGGCACCGACGTCTTTGTCCGCCGTCTGGCGGATTTCGGGTTCGAGGATCTCCGGGAAGGAGAAGACTACGGATTCTCCCTGGCGCTGGGCTCCGCCGACGTAACCTTGTACGAGCTTGTAAACGCATACAGGACACTGGCAACCGGAGGCAGGTGGAGCGAACCGACACTTCTGCTTCGCGACGGGAAGCCCCCTTCGAAGCAGGCGATCTCGAGGGAGGCCGCTTTCATCGTATCCGACATCCTTTCGGATCGGGGGGCCCGGGCGGTGACCTTCGGCCTGGAGAACCCGCTCTCGACTCCGTACTGGGCGGCGGTCAAAACCGGGACGAGCAAGGATATGCGGGACAACTGGTGCATAGGCTATTCGAAGAAGTTCACCGTCGGCGTATGGGTAGGGAACTTCTCGGGGCAGCCGATGCGGAATGTCTCCGGTATTTCCGGAACCGCCCCCGTGTGGGCGGAGATCATGGACAAACTGCACCAGGGCGCTCCAGCCGATCCTCCGGTGCCGCCCCCCGCCCTTGTCGCCCGCCGGATCTCATTCCCGGAAGGAATGGAGCCGGAGCGGACCGAATGGTTTCTGCCGGGGACGGAACCTGCGCTGCCAATTCTGGAACGGGCCATGGACTTTTCACCCCACATCGCCTATCCAGCGCCGGGTACCATCGTCGCCCTCGACCCGGACATCCCGGAAGGTCGTCAGGCGATGTTCTTCGAAGCGCAGCCTGCCGCCCGAGGCCTTTCCTGGGTCTTGAATGGAGAGAAGGTCGGCCCCGCCGATGTGTCCACTCCGTGGACACCGCGGCCCGGGAAGTACACACTCACCCTTGTCGACGCGAAGGGGATCCCGCTCGATGCGGTCTATTTCAGTGTCCGTGGAGCCCTGCTCCATCAATCATGGTGACCCGCTCCCCCCCCTCAAATCGGTCCAGGTCGTGGTAATGCTTTTCAGACCGAAACGAGGAGGAGTCAGGCATGTCGAAGAAGCGGTACCGGCAGGAAGAGATCATCGCCAAACTGCGGGAAGCCGACGTCCTGACCAGCCAGGAGAAGACGGTGATCGTATAATGACCTTCGGGCTGGATGTCCGACGATCATTTGGGATGTTCACCCAATGAGCCGAGTTTCGCAGTATCGAGAACCGATGCCCCACTCAACGGAAAGGTGGCTATGCAGCGAGGCCGTTGCTGACAATTCCGACCCCCCGTATTGGCAAGAGATGCCCAACGACATACAGGAATAATAAAAATATTGTTGTTGCTTTTTAAGCCAAATGGCGATATATTTTACGCCAAGTGGAATACTCACCCCCACACACACAGAGGTGAAGGTTATGACGCACAAGGTAGCAATTGCTGAGATTCTTGGCGGCAAGAAGGTTCTAAGACGTGAAATATCTTCTCTTCAGGATATGCAGGATATTCTCCTCGAAGGATTGCCTTATGAGGCATTTATTTTTTTAACCAAAAAGCTCCACATTGGCAGAGAAGAAGCTTCAAGTGCGCTTACGATATCCAACCGAACTCTTATCCGTCGTAAGGCAGGTAACAGGTTTAGGGTTGACGAATCTGACCGAATTGCCAGACTAGCTCGCATTACAGCGAAGGCAATAGAGACTTTGGGTACGGAAGAGAAAGCAACAAATTGGTTAAGAAAGCCAAACCGAGCCTTGGGAGGAGTCGTTCCGCTCTATCTTACTTCGACAGATATTGGAGCACGCCAAGTAGAAGAAGTTCTTGCCAAGATAGAATATGGAATCTTCAGTTGATACGTGTTTTTAGGATTATTAAAAAAAGGTATGTCAGTGATGCCTTTTCTGGAAAGGGTGCATTATCTCGAGGAGGGAGATGGCATAGGCCCGGATCACTCGTGGTTTACACAGCGTCATCAGAGCCGCTTGCTGCCTTGGAGACTCTCGTACATGTGGAACCATCTGAACTGCCAGATGATCTTGTAATTATCCCGGCAGAAATTCCGGATGACCTGAAGATTGGTAAGATTAATCGTGCCCGCCTTCCAAAGGCTTGGAATTCATACCCGGCACCAGGAGTTCTTCAAGATATCGGAGATGAATGGCTTTCAAAAAAACAATCTGCTGTATTATGTGTACCATCAGCAATTATTTCAACCGTCAATAATTACCTATTAAATCCACTCCACGAGGAATTTTCTAGGATTAATATCAAGAGAAAAGAGTTAATGCCTTTTATCTTCAACAAAAGATTATTAAAAAAAACCTGAAGCCGTTCTCATAGCGATGATGTCTGCGGATAGCGAATGACTAACCCAATGCCTGTTTAGACTATTGACCTGACCCCCTCAAATCGGTCCAGGTCGTGGTAATGCTTTTCAGACCGAAACGAGGAGGAGGCAGGCATGTCGAAGAAGCGGTACCGGCAGGAAGAGATCATCGCCAAACTGCGGGAAGCCGACGTCCTGATCAGCGGCGTGGGATCTCTATCACATAAGCCACTCCCCCGCTGCAAAGGGAATCCGGAAGATCAAACGGCTGACGCCGACGGTCAGTGGTTCCGGCCGCCGCAACCTGGCCCAGCGTAGCCGCTCCCGGCGAAAAAACAACAGGCGGATCGCCTAACACAATACCGATCAGCAATTTTCATCGGGCACACTTCGGGCACACCCTCGAGGTCGATGCCTTGGAGGTTTCCCAAAAGTTAAAGGCTCTTTGGTCGGTGTGAGGATATCTTACGGGACGACCTTCGGGGTGGGGGAACTTCTTCAGCGGGCGATCAGGGGTTCCGGTAAGCTTTCCCCTGTAAATCCTCCACGATCCGGTTCTTCAGGATCTTCCCCATCGCGTTGCGCGGGAGCTCCGGGACGACGGCGATCTCCCTGGGACACTTGTACGAGGCCAGCCGCTCCCTGCAGTGCGCGGCGAGGACCTCCGGCGCGACGGACCCCCGGCCGTCTTTGAGGACGACCACGGCTGCGACCTTCTCGCCGAACTCCTCGTCCGACAGGCCGACCACCGCGGACTCCTTGACGGCCTCGTGGCTTTCGAGGACGTTTTCGACCTCCTTCGGGTACACGTTGTAGCCGCCGGAGATGATCAGCTCTTTCGCCCTGCCGACCAGGTACAGCCTCCCGCCGTCTTTCGGATCCTGGTACCCGAGATCCCCTGACCGGAACCAGCCTTCCACGAAGGACTCCCGCGTCTTATCGGGCATCCCCCAGTACCCCCGGAACACGTTGTCCCCCAGGACCCACACCTCCCCCACGTCCCCCGGCCGGACGTCTTTGCCGTCGGTTCCGACGACCCGAATTTTCACGCCCGGCAGCGGATAGCCCACGCTCCCCGCCTTCCGGTGGGCCGGATCGATGCGGTTGGACGTGTTCATCCCCGTCTCGGTCATGCCGTAGCGCTCCAGGATCCGGAATCCGGTCGCCCTCTCGAACCGGTGAAAGAGGTTGTGGGAAAGGGGCGCGGAGCCGGAGATGAACACCCTCATCCCGTGCAGATCGGGCTTCCTCTCCCGTTTCTCCCATTCGCCCATGAGCCGCTGGTAGATCGTGGGGACCGCCATGAGCAAGGTGCACCGTTCCTTCTCCAGCGCCTCCCATACGCGTCGCGGCTCGAACTTCTCGTGCATGACGATGGTCGAGCCGGCGCAGAGGCTTCCGTGCGTCGCGACGTTCAGCCCGTGCACGTGGAAAAGGGGAAGCACGTGGAGGAGCACGTCTTCTTTCGTCCACTCCCACGCTTCCGAAAGGGCCCGCATGTTCGACACGAGGTTCCGGTGCGTGATCATCGCTCCCTTGGAACGGCCGGTCGTGCCGGAGGTGTAGCAGATCATCGCCACGTCGTCCCCGCCGGCCGGGTAGGCGCGCCGGAATCCCGAGGGCGCGCGGGCGAGCCGGTCCGACAGGCTGCCCGCCCCTTCCACGACGGCATCGCCGACGAGCAGCGTCCTAACCCTTTTCAGGCCCCGGATCGCGCCGGCCACCCGCCGGAACCTCTCCGCGTCCGCAACGTAGAGGGAGCTGCCCGAGTCCGACAGGAAATACCCGACCTCCCCTTCCCGGTACTCCGGGTTGAGGGGTAGGGTGATCGCGCCGACCGAGAGGACCGCGAAGTGGAGGTAGAGGAACTCCATCCGCTTCGTGAGCTGGACGGCGACGCGCTCGCCTTTCCCGACGCCCTCCGCCTGGAGCATGGCCGCGTAGCGCTCCACCTGTCGGTCGAAAGCGCGGTAGGAATGGGACGTCCCCTCGAAGACGACGGCGGGTTTGTCGGGGTGTCTGGATGCCGATTCGGAAAGAAGTCGGGCCAGGTTCATGCCTTCGATTTTTCCCTATTCTCGACTATGCGGATACTATATCATCGCAATTTGAAAAACGACGTTTTGAATCAATACCAAGGGGGGGATCCACATGAAAAACACGGGAATCGGGGTGCATCGAGGTTCACGCCGGTCTGCGGCGCGGCCGGCGATCGTCTGCATCGTCGTCTTGGCCCCCCTGCTGGTGGACGAGTTGTTCGCGAAGATCGCCGACATCGCGAAGCAGAACGTGACGATCCTGCTGGTGGAACAGAAGGTGGCCCACGCGCTCGAGATCGCCGATCGCGGGTACATTCTCGAGACCGGGCGGACGGTGCTCTCCGGCACAGGAAAGGAACTCCGGGAAAGCGAGTACGTTCAGCGGTCCTACCTCGGAACAGGGTGAAAAGGACCAGGGAACCGACGATCACCAATCGGTCACAACTTCCCGTTGGATCCTTCACACCCCCGGCTGGTGTCGGGGAGAGAGATCGATGATGTCCACTCCTGGCCGCTTCAGGATCGCCGTTCGAGAAACCGGACGACCGTAAGCCCCAGCGCCTCCCCCCCCGCCGCCATGACACGGTCCGATGTGGCAAGGACGGCAGCGCCAATCTCCTGGGCCACGACCAGGTGCATCGCGTCGAGGGTACGCAAGGGAATATCGGGGAAGGAAGCGATGAGATTGACCGCCCCGGCAGCCAGTGTGGCCGGGAGCGGATTCCGGATGAGAAAACCGCGCCGCACGTCCTCCTCGAAGGCGGCGAAGGCACGGGTCTCGGTCTTGATATCGATCTCGCGTTCCCGGCGGCGCCGCGAAAGGAGCGAGCGGATCTCCACGGCGGTCAGATCGCTGATCTCGACAGGCCCGTGCTCCTGGATGCACCGTTCGACCTTGTCGGAGAGGTTCTCGTTCAGGTACCACTTCGCCAGGGCGCTCGTGTCGAAATAGACGATCTCCTTACCGGGCATCCCGGTCCTCCCGGACGAGCCGCCCGCTTCCCCGGCGCATCCGGGGCATGCTCTCCCGCAGCGCCTTGTGTGACGGGATCGCCCTCTTTCCGCTCACCGGAACCACGCGCGCGACCGCCCGGCCACGGCGTGTGATCGTCACCTCCCCTTCCTCCTCCAGGATCCGGTCGAGGCGGGAGAGCGCCTGCCTCGCCTCCCGGATTGTCATCTTTTTCATCCCGACTCCTCCCTGTAGAGTCTGCGCCTTCTTCTCATGTTACCATGTGGCACATTATGAGATACATGTAGCACAAGCTCGATATTTCGTCAATCCTGCACTCTGATGTTCCCCTCCGGTAATCCCATCCCTTCCGAAATATCCCTACACAGAGGATGCCGGATCATGTTTCCCTACCCGGAACGTCTATCGAGTACAATCCCGCGGCGCCCGGGAGGTTGCAAAGCCGTTCCAGCAGATCAAAGGAGGCTGTCATCATCTTTCGTCCCGAAAGATCTGTGATGGGCGAACTTCGCTTAGATGGGACAAATTTCCCGGGGGGAATGCCAGATCATGCCCCTAAGGAATATATCTCTGGATGAAGAAGAGAATTCCAAACCAGACCACCGTAAAAAATACTGGAGGGCGGGTCTTTCGGCTAATGACCTTCGGGGTGGGACAGTCTATTTCAGACGGTGCCACCACTAGAATATCTGCCGCGCACAAAACTGATGTGATCGCGGAGCACGTAGAATTGATCAGCAAAGGCCAGCGGCATTTTCATTTTGTTGACCTCGGTCTCGATGTCCTCAAGCTGCTTGAGCATCTCTTCCCGCTCCTCGGGTGCGGCGTTAGAAAGCATGCTACGTTCGAGCGCTATCAATTTACCGTAGCACCGGTAGATTCGTGACCTGACTCGCCAGCCATATAACTTTGGCACCATCTTCAATCCTGGAATCAGCAGGACAACGATCGGCACTAAAAATACCAGCGTACGGTCCACCAAGCTTGCAAGCCAAAATGGCAGGTTACGATAGAAGAAACCCTTGCCCGAACTGTAGAAACGTCTCGCTTCCTCACTGATGCGGTATTCATGCTCAAGAGGAGCGGGAAATTCACCTGCCCGCTGTAAGAGGCTGGCGCGGCCGTGCACTTCTCGCGCCGTTTCGATCAACAAATCGGACAGCGCCGGATGCAAATTATCACGAGCAACAAGATCGACAATAGGGCCGATCACATGGATATCCTGAGATGGGATGTTCTCGTCGAAATCGAACACCCCCATGGGAAAAACAAGCTTGTTCAGATAGGGAAAGCGGCGTGTATAGGCATCCGCCTGCGCAATATTGAGCAGCCGAATACCAGCCGTCCGCATAAGTTTTCGCATAATCGGAGGGGCAGCAGAATCTCCCATGAGAAAAGCGGCGTCGACTTTCCCCTCGATCAAAGCCTGCGCCGCATCTTCTCCGCCCAGATCCATCAACGTCGTGGCGCCGCCGGGTTCGATACCATTGGCTTTTAATAGAATCAAGGCCAAGGCATGTGTACCGCTACCTTCCCGTCCGATGGCAAGCCGTTTCCCGTTCAACCCGGAAAACCTATCCATGGGCACAGCACTGCGGTAATAAACCGCGAGCGGCTCATGGAAAACGCTTCCGAGCGAAACCAACTTTTCCACCGAAATCCCGGCAGATACCCCACCCTGCACAAATCCTACGTCAACTCTAACCGTAGGATCGTTCAACTTCTTGAGGTTATCCACCGACCCTTCCGATGACAAGATCTGGAGTTTCACGCCGTTTCGGGCCAGAATTTTTTGGTACTTCTCGGCTGTTCGCAGGAAGACGCTACCCGTCGGGCCGCTGATGATTGTGATCGTGTTGGGTGGTGCGGGTCGCACATACCAATAGGCCGTCACGATGACAACTGCGGTGATCAGAACCAGCGGACCAACCGTTACCGCGAGGTCGCGGAATGAAATCTCAGAGAACCGAGCTAAGGGCCTAATCGAAGTAATATTATTTTTGTTTTTTCCCGTCATCAATAAATTCTTCTTGTAACCAAGTTAATAAATTGTTCGAGGTTACTGACCTTCTCAAACCGCACCCTAACGCGCGGCATCAGCGGCGGCGCGACAGCGCCGTCCGCTGCATGCCGTTGTTGGGCGGCACGCCGTGCCCCGTGAACCGAACGGTGACAGGCGCGTCTTGGAGAACGCCGCCTAACAGTTGATTAGACAGCGTCCGGTATAATCTTGCAAATACAGCTGCTGTATAGCTCCTTATATCAGGCGGATGCTGTATTTAGTTGTTTTGATGCCATTCCTGCCCCCCCGTTCCAGTAACAGCTGACCTTGCTCCCTGAAACCTCTCCAATTGCAGAAGGGGTTTCCCTCCACCCGCTACCCCCTTTTCACCCCGAAATAGCCGGTTGTTTGCACGGGGTTTGCAGTCCGTCCCGATCAGGACGTCGGCTTCCCGCAGTTTGACTATGATCTCTTCAGGTCGGTATCGTTTTTTCGACACGGCTTCCCCCCCCTCGAACTTGGTCTAAGAGCATAACTGCAAACCGGACCGATTTGAGGGGGGAAGGTCAGCCTCTTCCTCGAGGAAGTGAAAGAGGCCGTGCAGTATTTCTTATTCACCCCAAGCGCCCAGAAGCAAGATCTCTTCGGCGGCAAAGTAACCGCTTGGTTCAACGGGTAGAAAAAAAACCGCAGCAAGGTTCGGATGTGTTGCTGAAAAAAACGGCATCCTGTTCGGTGCAGATGAAAAGTCAATACTGGAACAAGCACGGTAGGTGTTCATATTATTCAAGCTAAATATTCCACAAGGTAATCCACATGTATTCCACAAGTCTTGCGGATACTCAGTTCAGACAGAAATAGTAATAACCCAATAAAATCATGTGTTTACATTCGAACGCGCTTGTAAAGATACGGTCACAAATTGTGACCTTAAAGACCGGACGCGGAAAACATCGGAAATACCTTCCCTACACCTTTACTGAGCAAGGCGTAGCGATGCTCTCCGGCGTCCTTCAGAGTCCGCGCGCGGTACAAGTCAATATTGCCACCATGCAAACCCGAGCTGAAAAAACAGCAGACAATAAAAAAAAGGTTCCCAACCGATGTGGTTAAAGCACCTCTCTCCGACTAAAGTTTTTCCTTCCTCATCCGAAATATCCTGCTGAAAACCAATTCCGACGGTGGTGAGGCGAAGCTGCCGGCATACAAGACCAAGAGGATTTTGCATTTCTCAGCTACCCGAAACCACCGCCATTCCCGAAAGGAGATTCGTTCATGGCAACCCGAAAGACCGGGCGTGTGTTGACAATCCTTTTGCCCCTCGCCCTGCTGCTGTTTTCATGCGGCGGGGGAGGATCCACCTCTTCGGTTACTGGACAGGCTACCGCGTTGACGGTTGTCGAAAAAGTAAGCGTCGTGGATGCGCAGGCCGGGGGAGGGGCACAGCCGGCCAGCGCGGCTCCCGCTCGCCGTGCAGGCCCCAGGCCGCTCGCCCTGCCCACCGATCCGAACTCGGATTACGTGACGGACAAGGCCAATGTCTACGTCGAGGAGCGGTCGGTCGAATCGTTCAACCTCGTCAACGAGATCCTCTGCATGATGTCCCAGACCCGTTACGGTGCCATGCTGAACATGGGCCCCTACAAAGCCCAGGTGGACATGAAAGCATGCAAGGGGAAGGACAGCGTCTCTGCGGGCGGCCAGCAGTCGGCGAACCAGTCGTCGGGGGCCAACATGCCCGAGTACGAGATGTGGACCGTCGACTCCTCGAGGGTGGACGGTTCCTCCCCCCACATCGTCAAGGTCTGGTTGCATGAAGCCGCGCAGGATATGGAACCCGAGAAACTGATCTACGTGAACGTAAGCATCACTGAGGGAGTGAGCGCCTCCAACCCCTTAGGGATCTTCACGCTGAACTTCGAAGGGCATCCTTCTCCCGGCGGCGTTCCGGGCCCCCAGGTGATGTTCCGCGGGGTACTCAAGGCCGAACGTGACGCCATCACCGGCAAGGTCCTCCTCAAGTTTTTCAACGACGGCGGGTTCTCCATTCCCGGCGAGGGTAACGTCTCCTTCACGGAAAAGGTCCTGCTGGATAGGAATGCGGACGGGTCGGGCGGCACGGGAACGCTCTTCAACCAGGAATCCTCCCCCGGCGGCTCGAAGACCACCGCATTCGACATCGCCTTCAACGGCAACAATTTCCTGAGGGATGACGGGACGAGCAGCGTCTGCCTCGACCGGAAGAACTTTGACTCCTCCGCGTGGAGATACGGCCTGTACGACGAAAGCGGCGCAAGGGTCAACCGGAACTCGGGGTTCCCGGTGCTGCTCACCCGGAGCGGAACGGACTACCATGGCTGGATCGGATATTGGGGGCCCTGGTTCCCAAACAACCTCGCCCTGCTCGACGGGGAGACCGTCACGAAACAGACGTACGGCAACGGAGGGGGGACCCCCGAGCAGTTCACCGCGATGGTCCGCGGCGGGAAACTGAAGAAGCATACCCGAAGGATACTGACTCTCGGCGACGTCGTGAACGTGCCGCTGGATTATCACGAGTTCGACCAGGCCACAGGCATCGACAACCAGTTCCGGGTTATCTGGGACGGGGCAAACTTCAAAAAAACCGCCGTCATGGACAAGAGCAACTGGACCTGGACGAACATCAGCCCCGTGCTCTTCGACCTCAACAACCTGAAGTACTCCGAGCTCTTCTTCTGGTCCCAGTCCCAGGGAGGCAGCGTACAGGTCAAGCTGCAGGGCTGCACGCCGGACAACAAGGGAACTCCCGACCCGTCGGATGACACGTTTGCCTGCTCGGCCGGGAACGGCACTCCGGTGGTCTCGTACGCAGAAGTGACCGTCAGCCCCTCGGATACGATCCCGGTAACGCTCGCCTGCTTCGAGAATTGCCCCGACTACGGCAAGGTTGCCGCATCCAATCCATACCCGTTCGTGGACAACCTGTCCGGCTATCAGCCGGTCCCCCCCACGGACCCCAGCCTGGTCTACAAGGCGTACACCTTCAGCGGCATGATCCTCAAGGACGGGGGAAACGATCTCATCGCCACGGACAACATCTACAACTGGGGGCTGATGAGCGGGCCGCTCTTCGAACCCTCCGCTTCCAATCTCAACATGCTCCAGTGCGAGTTCGACAACAACGCCACGTGCGGCTGGCAGGCCAGAAGCAATCTCCCCGTGTTCTACACATGGGAGACGGGACCCAACTCCTGGAACAAGTTCACCGCCCTTCAGAGCGTGCCGGCCGGCACGTTCGTCTCCTTCGACCCCCCGCTCTCCGCGGAATATGTCCACATGGGGAACGGGTATACGAATGCCAAATTCTACCTGGAATATAACGGGTTCGGCGACCTTCACGGGATTCCCGGGAAGTGCGTCGACATGGACACCGGCCTGGACGCCGACTGCTCCCAGGGAGGCCCGGGTTCCTTCATCCGATGGGTTCCCGAGTTCACGATTCCCGACGGGAGCGTGGCGACTTCCGGTGCGACCAGCTATTACGTGAAGGCGCTGGAGTTGGAGCAGCGGATGAAGGCGGTTGCGGGGTCCGTGTGCACGAGTGCGGGGCTCACCACCACATCCTATGCATCGCAACTACCCACGCTTAGCGATTGGACGGCCCCCGGCATCGGCGCGGAACCCGTGGTGTCGGGAGCACCTGCGGTCGTCGGAGGAGTGCTGCAGTAGCAGCTGAAACCACATCGAGCAGGTGGGGGACCTCACGGCCCCCACCTCTCTACCCTCCGTATCTTCCGATCGGCAAACAACCGAGTGACATGACCTGACCCCCTCAAATCGGTCCAAATTGTGGTAATGCTTTTCAGACGCGTGCGGTAGATTCGGTGGTCATCGGTCTATCTGATGGATATACTGACGGCGTTTGGCCACGGGAAGCGACGGCAGATCGGGTTTTGTTGTCGTTTGGAAGCAAGGAAATTCCTGTCGGGAATACCCTATGGAGAAACCCGCAAAGCGGGTGGAGCGGGAACATTCGACGAGAGTGAGCCCCGGGCAGAAAGACCATTACAAGTGGCACCTCGTCGCATTGCTGTGGGGAATCTCCTTCTTTAACTACGCCGACCGCCAGGCCATCTTCTCGGTCTTCCCTCTGCTTGAGCAGGAAATGGGGCTTACCCCCGTGGAACTGGGGTTGCTCGGGTCCTCGTTTGCCTGGGTCTACGGTCTGGGCGCACCGTTCGCCGGAGCGGTTGTCGACCGCGTGCGGAGGAAAACCGCCATTCTCGCCGGCCTTCATATCTGGAGCCTGATCTGCATGGCCACGGCGCTGTCCCGTAATTTCCGTCACCTCTTCTTCTTCCGCGCGGCGGAAGGGTTGGGCGAGACGTTCTACTTCCCGGCCTCGATGTCGATGATCAGCGATTACCACGGAAAGGCCACGCGTTCGCGGGCTATGGGCCTGCATCAGACCAGCGTCTACATTGGCACGATCGGAGGCGGCTTTTTCGCCGGCGCCATCGGACAGTATTACGGCTGGCGCTGGTCGTTCATCGTCTTTGGCGGACTGGGCATCCTGCTCGGCATCGTGCTCCGCAAACTGCTCATCGAACCGAAGCGCGGCGCCGCCGATTTCGCGGACATCGGCGCGGGAGAACAGGCGCAAGTCGCTGCGCGCCTGCCGATGCGGGAATTTCTGAAGGTAGTGTGGGCGACCCCGACCGTGCTCATCCTGATGGGCGCCTTCATGTGCGCCAACTTCGTTGCCGTGGTCCTGCTTTCGTGGATGCCGAAGTTTTTATACAGCAAGTTCCACATGGGGCTGGCCATGGCCGGGTTGACGGCAACGATCTTCATCCAGCTCGCCAGCATGATCGGATCTCCGATCGGGGGGTGGATCGCCGATACATTGCGAAGAAAGACTCCGGGCGGCCGCCTCATCGTGCAGGCCATCGGCGTGTTCGGTGGCGCACCCTTTGTCGTGGTCTGCGGGATGACCCAGTCGGTAGCCTGGCTCATCGTGTCCCTTTCGGCCTGGGGGCTGTTCAAGGGGCTCTACGATGCGAACATCTTCGCTTCCGTGTACGACGTCATCCGCCCGGAGGCTCGCGGCACCGCTGCAGGGTTCATGAACACGGTTGGCTGGCTGGCAGGCGGGGGCAGCGCGCCTCTTGTGATCGGCATCATCGCCCAGCGCGAAAGTCTCGGCCTGGCAATCGCGCTCGCTTCGCTGGTATACGTTGCAGCCGGAATCCTGTTACTGGCCGGCATTTTCCTTTTCGTGAAGCGGGATGCGGCCCGTTTGCAGGCACTGGTGGAATCGGAAGCGCACGCTGATGCCCCGTCCTCTTTCCCCGATTCGTCCTGCAAATAAGCATTGAGCCGCTTGGGATGCCCCTTATCCTTCCGTATTTGCCCTGTGGGGGGCGATGGTGTGGGCGGCATACATTGTCTTGCTTTCCCTACGCCACCCCGCAACCTTAGAAACCGCGTCTGGTATCCCGCGCTGGAAAAAGCGGGCCTTCGGAAACGGACGATGTACCAGACCCGGCACACCTTCGCGAGCCTAATGCTTTCCTACGGGGAGGACCCCTTATGGGTGGCGCGGATGCTGGGACATACCTCTACCGAGATGCTCTACCGCCACTACCGAAAATTCATCCGGAACCGGATGCGTCGGGACGGAGCGAAATTTCTTAAGGGGTTCGAAGAGGCCGTTTTCCCCTGTCCGAAAGGGACGTTTTCCTGGCCGGTTCGATCTGCCTGCCGGGCCCCAGGGGTGAGAGCAGCCGCTTGAGCTCCCGGCTCAAGACTTCAAGCGTTCCTTCCGGGTCGTACTCGTAACTCATCGACCAGAAAGCATTTTTTCTCTTTTCCGCCGCATCGGCCAGCCGGGAGTCCCAGTCCGGGTCGACGGGGGGAAGCAGGTACGCTCTCCTTGCCTGATCGACCAGCTCTCCCCACGTTCCGACGACGGTCCCGGCGCAAGCGTCCCTGGACGCGATGGCCCGCCGCACCCTGCGCGCCGCGGCCTTGTCGGGCACAAGAAAGAAGTAGAGGAGCTCGCTCACGAACGACCTCCGGACCGGCTGGAACTCATTCTATTCCAGACCGTCGGGAAGGTAACTGAATTCCTTTCAAACTAACGAGCTCCACCGCGACTGCCTCAGGGGGCCGACGCCGCCCGCATGCCGAAGGCCCCCTTCTCGTCCGCCTTCCGCTTACCGTCTCTGAGTCACAATACCGGATGAGTGCGACAGTCGCTGTCGCGTGTGAGCGGGAAAAAAAGCGAGTCGGCAGAGTATCCAGGGGGTCTTTCAACGCAACCGATGTCGAATCGCCATCAATTGCCCTTTTTACCCCCCCCAATATTCACACCGCTCATCAATGGTGCGATCGACCCGGTCGAGGAGAAGGAAGCCGAGGACTTAAGGTCGCAATTTGGGACCTTAAACAGGTTATTTCTACTCCTGGTGTGCATTCGGCACAGGAATTGACGAGCCATCCGGCATGAGCGACGATTTGAAATCAAAAATTGCGATTCCAAAACCGCCCCTGCGTGCGGAGGATATTTCTCCGCGAATTCACATCATTCGGCGCCACCGGGTCATGCTGGATGCGGACCTGGCGGAATTATATGGAGTAACCACGGCACGCCTGAACGAACAGGTAAAAAGAAATCGTCATCGATTTCCCGACGATTTCATGTTCAGGCTGAACCCCGTCGAGAAAGCGGAGGTTGTCGCAAAATGCGATAACCTCCCCCGACTGAAATTCTCTCCGGTTCTTCCCTTTGCATTCACGGAACACGGCGCGATCATGGCAGCTTCCGTACTCAACTCCAATAGAGCTGTCGAAATAAGCGTTTACGTCGTCCGGGCGTTTGTCCGCATGCGCGAAGCATTGGCAGAGCACCGAGACCTTGCACAGCGCCTGGACGAGATTGAAAAGAAGTATGACGGCCAGTTCCGCGTGGTCTTCGACGCGATCCGCGCCTTGATGGAACCGCCCAAGCCGCCGCGTCGACAGATCGGATTCTGACCCGTTCCCGGAAAGGTTGAGGTTCGAAAACCGGTCCTCCCCAAGGTGTGGGGGGCCGCCGTAGGAAGTCAGGTCGCCGGGCCAAGCCCCAGAGATCCGGCCACCTCTTTCAACCTGCGGTCGAGGGTCCAGAGAGGAATCCCGGTCAGTCGGGCGGAGGCGAGCAGATGGACGTCGACCCAGCCGATCCCCCGCCCCATCAGCCGGTTCGCCTCGACGAAGGCCAGGGCCTCCTTGTGACCGGCGAGCATCGCCTGGGGGAGCGCCGACAGGAACGAGAGGATCTCCTTCCGGCGACGGAGGTTTCCGCACGAAAGCTCCCCGGTCACGAAGGGGTGGGACCGGACTTCGCCCCGGTTCAACCGTTCGGCCAGTGCCGCGTTCCCCCGGCGGAAATGGTCGACCCAGACGGAGGTGTCGACCAGCATCAGGCGCCTTTTCCGCCCCTGCGCCGGCGGATCGGTCGAAGATGCCGCTCGGTTCCGCCGAGACCCGCGAGCCGGCGGGCGCTCTCCCTGGCGATCAGCGCCTCCAGGGCGGCGCGCACGGTGGCGGTCTTCTCCCGGATCCCCGAAAGCTCCTGGGCCTCCCGCAAGAGTTCATCGTCGATGTTCAGCGTCGTTCGCATATGCATCAGTATGCATCTTATATGCATACCGGTCAACCCGGGAAGGTCGAGAGCACCCGCGTCGTCGGATCGGATCTGCCCCACCAGGCATCAGCCTACCGGACCGGTGCGACAGTCGCTGTCGCGTCACCCGGCGAAGGAGAGGATCGCCTTGAGGTAAACAGGAAGGTCGGAGAGAGCGGCCTGGGTCGCCTCGAATACCTGGGCTGGATCGATGTCGTCGTACTCGTGGACGATGCGGTTGCGCAGGCCCGCCGAGGAGGCGATCTTGGAGGCGAAGACGGGCTCGAGGATCCCCATCTTCCCGAGCTCGGTGAAGCTTTCGTAATAGTCCCGATGAGGAGGACCTTGCGCGTGACGAGCTCCCGGTCGATCATCGGGCGATCTTTTCCACGTAGCGACGTGCGAAGTCGCGTTCCATCGCGAGGTATTTCCCGTGGTCCTGGTACCGCTTGAAGGCCAGGCGCAGGAACGCGTCGGCTGCCCCGGGTTCTTCGTAGAGGACCAGGAAGCGCTCGGCGATCTTCTTCATGAAAAGCGGGTCGGCCCGCTCGAGGGAAACCGCGTCGATCTCCCGGCCGGGGAAGATGCCCGAGAGTTCCTCCTGCACCTCCAGCAGCCGGCGCAGGCTCACCTCCCGGTCCTGGAACCGGACCGCAATGTCGACGTCGCTGTTCTCCCGCGTATTTCCTGCCGCGAAGGAGCCGAACAGAAGGACGAGGGCGATTCCGTGCCTCCGTGCGACGGCGGAAACAGCGTCCCGGATTTTTGCGGTGATCTCCATGGGCCGATGGTACCAATCGCCGGAAAGGAAGTCAAAACACGGTGTTGCGCTATCCCCTTCCCTTTCGCGGCGGAAAAGCCGCAGGCCGTCTTCGAGGTGCCGTGGAAGGCCGGCAAGCCGAAGGCGGCATCGGACGTCGATTTTCACGGCATGGCGCTCGTGATGAATTCGCTGAAGGCCGACAAGAGGCCTTTTACGCTCTCCTTGTCGGGAAGAGGCAACTTCAGATACGTCTTTCCGGTCTTGTCGTCTCTGGCGATCATCGTGGCTGGAAATCCCTGAAACGGGGGCGCCCCGGTCGCCGCCGGCTGCGAGACGATCCTGCCGAGGTTCGTCAAGAGTTGTGCGGCGCCAAGAAGCAGGTCCTGGAGTGCGTTTGCGCCGTTTCCGATTCCCTCCGAGGATGCCGCCGCCGGATCCCCGTCCTCATCGGGCGGCTCCGCCGGGTCCGTCGCTTCCCGTTCCGACGCCGGTTCCATCTCCTCCCGATCCTCGAGGGTCGGGCCGGGTGTCGGAAGATCCGCCGTAATCGTTTCCACGGAATCCATGAACCTCTTCAGAAGGGAACCGCCGAGCATGACCACGTCTTCCCCGTCATGGTCCAGCGCTCCCGCAAACAACGATTTCTTGAATTTCAGGAGTCCGAGAATCCTCTCCTCGATGGAGGATGCGGTGACGAAGTTGATGATGCGGACCGCCTTGCGCTGACCGAGCCGGTGGACGCGGCCGACGCGCTGTTCCAGAACGGCGGGGTTCCAGGGAATGTCCATGTTCATCACCACGGAGCCGCTTTGAAGATTCAAGCCGACGCCGCCTGCATCCGTGGACAGAAAGACCATGCAGTCCGGGTCCTCCTTGAATCGGGACATCAGCTCCTTCCGTTCCCTGGACGGGATGCCGCCGTTCAAATGGACATATCGGATCCCGTTATTCCGAAGAACCTGTTCCACCAGCTCGTTCATCCGGAGCCACTGGCTGAAGATGACCGCCTTCTCTCCGCCCTCGATGACGATCTCCTTGAGGAGGATGTCCAACTCGTCGATCTTGGGCCCGTGGACCGTCTTCCTGTCCACGAGGTACGTGTTGTCGGCGGCCATCCGCATGTAGTTCAGGGCGATGCGCAGCCGCCGCTGATCGGCCTCGCACAGGAATTTATAGCGGCGCCACTTCGCGGCCAGCTTCGCCACGATTTCGAGATTCTCGTCGTGGATCATCCGCTGCTCTTTCGTCATGGGAACGAAGAAGTTCCGGTCGATCCGTCCCGGAAGCTGCCGGAGAACCTCCTCTTTCTTCCGCCGGATCATGACGTTCTTCAGGGATTCCTTTATGGTCTGCAGGTTCCGGTATCCGATGACCTTGGCGTCCCGGTCGACGATCCTGTGGTGATGGACGAATCGGAACAAGGGGCCGAGGCGGCGGCGGTCGATGAATTCCACGATGGAGTGCAGCTCTTCGATCCGGTTCTCGAGGGGAGTGCCGGTCAGCACGATGGCGAACGGCGATTCCAGCCGTTTGACGGACTTCGCGGTTCGCGTTTTCCAGTTCTTGATCCGTTGCGCCTCGTCCAGGATGACGAGGTCCGGGGACCATCTTCGGATCATGTCCATATCCCGCGGGACCAACTCGTAATTGACCAGCTTGTAGAAGGACTCCCCCATATACGATTGCCGCCGGTGGTGGCTGAGGCCCTCCACGACCAGCGCCGACCTTCCGGTGAATTTTTCGATTTCCGACAGCCATTGATATTTCAGCGAGGTCGGGGAAACGACCAGGACCTTCCGGACGCCGAACCATTTCGCCATCAACTCGGCGGCGGCGAGGGCCTGGAGGGTCTTTCCCAGTCCCATGTCGTCCCCGATCAGGGACCGGCCCGCCTCGACCGCAAAGAGGGCCCCTTCCCGCTGATACGGATAGAGATCGGTCTTCAGAAGGTTCCGGAAGATCGGGCTGTCGATCCCGTCTTTCGCTCGAAGCTTGACGATGCCGCGCCGGTGCTCCGCATCCTGATGTTCGGCGACGTAGGCCATGACGTCGTCGTAGCAGCGCACTTCGTGCCCGTTGTCCCGCGGAACGGCGTTGAGGAAACGAGGGAAGCCGAGGAGACGGTTCTCCTTGAGTCTTCCGCTTCGATCGAAATAGTCGCCTGCGAGAGCGAGCAGTCCCGGCGGGGCATCCTTGCCCGCCTTGAACCGGACCTCCCGCATGAGCCCGTAGCCCAGGTAGACTTCGGAATACGGGGGCGCGTATCCTTCCCGGAACGCTTTTTTCGCCCCTTTCCTCTTCATCAACGTGGACACGGCGAACGCGATATGCTTGCAGGTTCCGAGACCGTTGACGTCGTAATCCGGACAGGAGCAATAGTTGTCGAACGGAGCGTTTCCCCGGATCGCGATTTTGTAGGTCTTCCCCGATTCGGGGTTGGTCAGCAGGAATTCCGAAAAGATAGGGTGGTCGCCCCGGTTCTCCAGTTGGTAGCGTTGCCGTTCGCCGAATCGGACTCGAAGAAGCCGTTGCCAATCGTCGAGGCCGAGGCCGTCCGGCTTGTGGGTTCTGGACAGTTTCAGCCCGGCCGGCGAAACCACGACGTTTTCCGACCTTTTCGTTCTTCCGCGGCTCACGTTCCTTTCCGTTTCGATGCTCAT
>LDXO01000010.1:66744-94623 GCA_001443455.1 Deltaproteobacteria bacterium CSP1-8
CATCCTCACCCCCTGTGGACTTCCGTTTTGATCGCCCCTTGTGACCCCGACAGGGCGGCCAGCCGGTCGATCAGGGACTCCTGCTCGACCCAGACTCCCCGTTCGAGGAGGGCCTTCAGGGTCTCCGCCAGGAGCGCGTCGGGATGCAACGCAAGATCGCGCACGATGCTCTCGCTCTGGCCCCGGGTAAGCGGGCAGGTGATCCGCGCATTCCGAACGACGGAGCCGTCCATGAGGATCGGGACAGCCCTCCCCGCCGATGCGCGGTGGATCAACCGCGCGATCCTCACCCCTCCGAGATCGACATCGCACCAGACCCGGATGCATCCCCCTCCGGCGGCCGCAAGTTCCACGAAACGGGTCACACCGCGCCCGGGATAGCCGGCGGACCAGACGACCAGAAGATCGTGATCGTCCCGCTCCGGCCCCAGACACGCGTGGAAAGGGGTGAGGTTCTCGACGACGAGAAGCCCTCCCGCGGGCAGGCGAACCTCCGTAAGTCTCAACACATCCTCTTCCGCCAGCCCCAGGGACCGAAAGCGTTCCACGTCCAGGTCGCCGCCGGGAAAGCGAAGCCGCCCTCTCCCTCCGACGAGAAGATGGGCTCCCGAATCCCGGATCCCGAGCCGCTCCAGAGGACCGACGAGGCGCTCCAGGCGGGGGCGAACCGACGAGAGGGCCTTGGAGTGGCCCAGCACTTCCGTGGAAAAGATCCGCGAGGATCGCGTCTCTCCCGCTTCGATCAGCCGGGCCAGGTCTGCGAGTGCGCGCAGCACCCGCTCGTCCCATCCCGCCGCGTCCTCCCCGGCCACCATCTCGCCGATGGCTTGGGCTGCGGGATGGGTCAATCCTTCGGTCGCCAGTCGGGCCTGCGCCAACGCCGCCCTTCGCCGCGCCGCCGCCCCCGGGCGCGAGATCTCCCCGAGCTTCTCCGGGTCGAGGGCATGGATCTCCTGGAGGAGCAGAGCGCCCCCCTTCGAACGATACACGAGGCGAATCGGCGCGGAGGAGGCCAGCGTCTCCAGGTCGGACTCGCTGCGGACCCCCCCGAGGCGCCGAAGCAGGGGATCCGCGCGGAGCATTTTTCGGCCCCGGAAAAGGACTTCCAACCGCCCGGCCAGCTCCCGGAGGAAGGTTTCCTGCACCGCCGGGAGCCCCCTGCTCTCCCGCTCGACTGCGACGACCTTCCGGTAGCGGCCGGCGCGGCCGCGGCCGCACTCGACGCAGACCGCGACGCGTTCCACGTCCCGCTCGCGCAGCAACCCGGCATCGCGCCACGGGCCTTCCCTTCTCTCGTGACGGAAGCGGACGCACCGATGGCCGAATCCGGTCATTCCCTGGCGACGAGCGGCCGGGGGGCGAACGGCTCTCCCGGCTTCTTCTTCTTGAGGACGATCAGCAGCGAGGCCGGGTCGAGCTGGCCGCGGTCCAGGGTCGTCGGCACGGTGATCAGGAACTGGGAGCCGCTGCGCCGGAGGAACTTCCCCACGTCGTCCACGCGGTCGAGGGAGAGGTGGGCGAACGGCTCGTCGACGATGAAGCAGCTCTCTCCCTCCGTCTCGGCCATCGCCATGAGGAGGATGAGCCCGGTGACCACCTGCTGGCCGCCGCTGTGCGACGTGTCGCTGATCTCCACCGGGGGCTTGCCGTCGAATCCGATGCGCACGACGATGCCCGCCTCGTCGATCGATCGCTCGTCGTTCTCGAGCCGGGGCAGCTCCACCTCGAGCCGGGCCGCAGCCATCTCCGCGAGCGCCCGGGCCCGCCGGCTGTAGTCGTGAAGGGTGCTTCGTACCACTTCGAGATAATCGGCGCGGCACCGCTCGAGCTCGAGGGCCGCGGCATCGGCCTCCGCCTGGCGCTCCCGCACATGACTTTCGAGCTCCTCGACGTTTCGCAGGAGGACCTTCCGCTCGTCCCGGACGCTCTCCTCCGGAATGGGACCCTCCGCCTCGAACCGCGCCAGGGACTCCCTGGCCTGGCGCAGGTCCCGTTCGGCCATCTCGGGTGTGGACAGCTCGCCCGCCCCGGCCCGTGACACCAGGACCGGATCGAGCTCCCTGGAGAGCGCCTCGATCTCCGGTTCGATCCCCGCCCGGCGTCTTTCATTTTCCCCGAGGGCGGCCCGGGTGCCTTCCAGCTCCTTTTCCCGCGCGGCGAGGTCGTTCTTCCGTGCACTCAGCGACGATTCCGCGCTGTTGACGGACCGCTCCGCCTCGTGCCAAGCCGAAAGCGCCCCCTCGCGGTCGTTCTTCTGACGGGAGACTTCCTCCAGGGCGTCCGCAAGTTGCCCTTCGACCTCCGGCAGCGATGCGACCGCCGCGGCCAGATCGGCCCGGCGCCGCTCGGCAGTCAACCTTTCTTCCATTCCGGAGACCCGGGCGGAGGCCTCCTCCTTTTCGCTTGCGGCGCGTCCTCGCTCGTCCCGGAGCCTCTCGCGTTCCGAACGGGCGGCGGAAAGCTGCTCGCGCACCGCGCTCCCCCCGAGGACGCGATCGGCGGCCCGGGAGACCCAGACGCCATGGCGGTCTCGGCGCGTCCCATCCCGGAGAAGGACGAGCCCGCCTTCGGGCGGGTGGATCTCATGCGCCAAGGTCAGGCCCCCGGCCCAGGGGACCATCCAGGACGGCGATCCGGATTCGATCCGGAGCGGACCCTCGGTGCACGCCTCCCCGGTCGTCTCGCAGACGATCGGCCCGGGGAAGCCGTGCTCGCGGGCCAGTTCGGCGGCGCGGCGTTCGTCCTCGCGCCGTACGCAGATCGCCAGCCGCAGCGGCCCGAGGGCCGATTCGATCGCCGGCGCCCAGATCTCCTCGGTCACCTCCACCCGCGGGGCCGCCAGGACCGCCTCGATTCCGACCGCGGCCAGCGCCTTGATCATCCGCTCCACCTCCGCCGGGAACCGGGGGACCCCCCTTTCGAGGTCGACGAGGCGATCCTTCACGTCCCGGAGGTCGCGCAGGAGTCCGTCGTGCCGGCTCGTCGCGGCGAAGGCTTCCTCCCGAGCCCGCTCCAGGGCCGCCTTCAAGGCCACGACGTCTTCCGCGGGAAGGCTTTCCAGCTCCTGCGCCTTCGCGCAGAGCAACTCGACCTCGTTTTTGAGGACGGCGTGCCGTCCCACCGCGTCGTCGCACGCGACGGTGGCCTCGTCCGCCCGAACCTTCCGCGCGCCGGCCGCCTCGCGGAGTCTGTCCAGACCGCCTTCCTCATCCGCGATCTCGCGCGTGAGGCGATCGACGGTCGTAGCCAGGTTGGCGAGCATGGTCCGAAGCGTCGGAATCTTCCCGTCGACGCTGCGCAGCTCGTCAAGAAGGGTCTGAAGGCGGGCCGCCGTCAGCAGGTTTTGCGCGTCCTCGACCCGGGCACGCTTGTCGACGTATTCGTCGAGGCGCCGGATCTTCCGTTCCAGGGCCGTCAGCTCTGCCTGCCGGCTCGAGAGCTGAAGGCGCTGGCGGTCGACCTCGCGGGCGGAGTCCTCGTACCGGCGCCTCGCCCCGTTGTAGCGGTCGAGGACCTGCTGGGAGCCCCGGGCCTCCATGACCCAGCGGAAGAGCTTTCGCGGATCCTGCCGGGACAGCTCGTCGGCCCTGCCCTGCTCGATGGCGAGGATGTGCATCAGGCTTCGGCTCACGCCGGCGTAGTCCAGGACGCGGCGGTACTCGTCCGGCTTGAGCCAGTCCCGTCCTTCGAGGAGCCGCTCCTTAAGCTCCTGCGGGGCGACGCGGCCGGGGAGGACGACGTACCGTTTCTCGGGCGAGCCGCCGTCCGGAACCAGGGCGCACGCCAGCGTGGCTTCGTCGGAAAACACGCGGTTCCGATCGAAGGGGCGCCGCCCTTTTTCGTCGGGGCGGTTGCTGACCACGGCGCGGAGCAGGACCGGTTGATTGGGGCGCCTCAAATAGTGCGCGAGGCGGCGGCCGTGGCTTAAGCGCGGGGCGTGCAGGATCTGCCTCACGGCGTCGAGCAGCGTCGTCTTCCCGGATCCGTTCGGACCGGAAAGAACCACGATGTCCGCGTCGAGGGGTACCCGGAGAGACGGCCAGAAGTCCCAGCCGTGGAGCTCGAGTTCCAGGAAACGGAACATCAGACCTCCTCCGGAGTGGCCGGGCGGTACCGGGCCTGCCCCCGGGCATCGATCATCTCGATCTTCCCGTCCTCCCGGAGGACCTTGAGGATCTTCCCGAGCCGCCGCCTCGGGATCCCGCTGCGCCGCTCGATCTCTGCGATCCCGCACGGCTCCTCGGCCGCCGCGAGGACCCCCATGACCCGATCTTCGAGGACCTGTTCGGGAGGGGCCGGCTCCTCCCCGGCCGGGGGCGCCTCCAGCAGCCGGCTCAACACGCGGGACCGGATGAACGCCACCATTTTCTCTCCGTCGATGGCGAGCTCCAGGAGAGGGCCCGCCTCGATCTGATCGAGCCGCCGATACGACACGAAACCGAGCCGGCGCAGCTGACCCAGGATCGATTTCATCCGGGTGCGCCCGCCGAGCTGCGACCCGAACTCCCGGGCCAGGGTCTCGAAGCGCACGAAAGGAGCGAAGAGCCGGGCGGCCTCGCGGCGGTCCTCGGGAAGGAGCGGGGCTTGCAAGTTGGGGGTCATCCGGGAATCCTCGGCCGTGCGGCGCTGGAGCGCCAACCGGGCCCAAAGGACGGTAAGCAGGGCGCACGCGTCCGCCCCGAGCCCCCGATTCGAAGCGGCGTCGAGGACCGTCGCGTCGGCCACTTCGGAGGAGAGTCTCAAACCGACGTGGTCGCTATAGGCGCTGGTGGCCAGGGAGAGGCCGCATTGGGAAAGCCGCAGCTCGACGTCGGCACGGACCTCCGGATGATCCAGGTCGGGGAGCTCCTGCCTTCGAACGGCCCCGGCGACGAGAAGGCGCGCGCAGATGCGGGCGGCTTCATCCATCGGAGGGTCCGTTCCCCGGAGGGCCGATCGTCCCGGGTGTGAGCGCGGAGAGGGGCCAGGGGGCGGGCGCGGGGAAACCGTCGCCCTCGAGGGTCATCGCAAGAGACAGCGCGCCGATCCGCCCCGCGACCCCCTCGCCGCCGATCGCCTCCCCAAGCAGGGGGAGCAGGCTGGCCCTCAGGAAGCTCTCCGCCGCGCTCCCCCTGGGAACGACCTCCGACAGTGGCCGCACCCTACCCGCCTCGGCCAGCCGGTCCAAGTCGTCCAGCCATGCCGCGACATCGGGCGGCATAGCCACCTCGGAGCCCGCCCGCTCCGGCTCCGGCGGGACGGTCCAGTCGACCTTCGGCGGCGGCTCCCGCCGCCGGGCAAGGTACGATTCGGTTTCGGCGACCAGCAGCTCGGGGACGACGAAGGTCGGCGCCATCACGGCGGGACGGAGCGCCTCCCGCCCCACCGCCGAGAGCTCTTCGACAGGGAGGCGCATCAGCGTCCCGATGATGTCGGTGGTAGTCATCCCGGCGACAAGGGGCAGATGCTGGCGGCCCACCTCGGTGATCGCCGCGTGCAGATCGCCGGCGACGCCGTGCAGGCGGCTCAACAGGTCGTGGACGTCATGGGCCGACCGGCGCGCGTCTGCCATGTCGAGCGTGACCCGGGCCAGGATGGCCCGGATCCGCTCCGACCACTCGAGGGTTTCGCGAAGACGCGCGGCGGCGCCGTGCAGGATGACCTCGGAATGGGAGTTCCTCGCGTTCTCCATCTCCGTACGCAGGTTCTCGAGCTGGGACCGGAGGAGCTTGAGCTGCATCGTGGGATCGACGCCGAGGTTGAGCATGTAGTCGATCCCCTCGACGGCCGGAAGGACGCTCCCCTCCCGCACCCGGGCGCGCAGGAAGGACAGGACCGTGGCCACGAACCGGCCTGCATCGGTAATCCGGTATCCGGAATCGGGTCGAAAGGAGAGCCAGCCGCTTCGCCGAAGCGCCGCGAGGACGCTGTCCCGCACCGAGTCCTTCAGCCAATAGAGCGACTCCGTGACTTCCGCCGGCGTGAACGGGGTCCTTCCGTCGGCGATCAGCGCTTCGAGAGCCGCAACACGAATGATGAACTCGCGAAGCGACCCGTGGGCCAGCGCGTGGAGAAGCGGATAGGCCGGCTCCAGTTCGCGGGCTTCCGCAAGGAACGGGACCTGGTCGGTGCGAAACCCCGAGAGAAGCTCGGAAATCCCTTCCCAACCGGAATCGGGGCCCGCTACCGCGGGCCTATCCGGTTTCCCCGAAAGGGCTCCGTTTCCACCTTCGGCCGCCATCTCTTCGGAATGATCCTCCCTGCCGTTCCGCATAAAGCTGCTGATTGCGGGATGGTTCCGACACAACACCACTGACCATTGAGTATATCCGACCGCAACAGGCAGGTGTACCGGGAAGCAGAACGACCCGGGCGCCAACGACCTCCGGATCGGATTCTGACCCGTTGCGCGACGGAACTTGGTTCGAAACTTAGGGGTTAATCCGTGTCTACAACCGTTACCTTGATGTCTTTCGTCGGGTAGTGCTTCCCGTTTCCCGTGGCAAGAATCGCCCTGTACACAAAGGCCGTCGCTGCGACCAGGCAATCGTCAAGCTCCAGGCTGTGCCCCCTGATGCTGCGTTGGTATGACCCGGCCTTCTCTGCGACGTCCCGGGTCACGGCCAGGACCTCTATCTGGTCCTGGAGCGCTTTCGTCCGTTCCTCCTCGGCGGCGCGCATGCCGGCGGCAATTTCCGCCACGGCGATCGCCGAGCAACTGATGTTCGAATCATCCAGGAGCATGGAGAGGAAATCCTTTGCCTTCCTCTTCCCCCTCAAGAAATTGATGAGGATATCCTTGTCGACGAGGGTGTTCGTCAACGTCGCCGCCTGGTACGCGTCGATTTCCGAAGGCGCCGGACGAACGTCTCCGCGCCCCTCGCAAGCTCGGGGTGGTCTGTTTCCTTCCAGGCCCCGAAGCTCGTCTCGATCGCCTTGGCAAGGCAGACGCGCCGCAGCTCCTTTTTCAAGGCCTCGGCAACGAATCGGCTTTGCTGTCTCGGCGAGACGTTGGCTTTCAGTTCCTCCAACAGCTCCTCGGGCAGTACGAAATTGGCCTGACGCGTCCCTCTTCCCATGGGATGCACCCCCTCATTGTAGGTAACAATATAGGATCTTAGATAGAATGTTAATGGGCGTTGGTTTGCGGGGGGAACGCGGCCTACGACGGGCACGAGAGGTGGTCCCAAAGTTTGAACACTTTGGGTTGATCAAAACAAGGACGGATCCATCTTGTCCTTTCTGCGGATTTTTGCGAATATACGGAAAACGGAAGCGGGAACGTGCGCAATATCCTCGAAGGAGGTCGGTCGATGAATGCGATCCGAAAGGCGGGCTGGTTTTTCTCCCTGGCGTTGATGATGGCGTGCGTAATGGGAGTACTCGGGTCGATCCGGGGAGAGGCAGTGGCGGGCGTCATCGCGTCACGCGGGACGGACGGCGTGGCGGCCCGGGACGCGGACATGATCAAGGTCCAGACATTCCTGGAGCAGAAGATCGTCCTCCAGAAGCTTACGGACTACGGGGTTTCCGCCGAGGAGGCGATGGCGAAGATCCGCGCCATGAGCGACAGCGACGTGCACCGCCTGGCTTCCCTCACCGACCGGGCGGCCGCCGGGGCGGATTCCGGTTTGGGGATCTTGATCGGCCTGGCGATCCTCATCATCCTCATCATCGTGATCCTCAAGCTGATGCATAAGGAAGTCATCGTTCGCTGATTCCGCGGCAGGTTATCGGGCGCCGCCCAGGAACAGGGTGGCGCCCTTTTCATTTGGAGGCAATGTGTAAGCGCCCCCCTGGCCTTCCTCCCTTAAACCTCCCCAACTGCGCAAGGGGTTTCCCGCGTCAACACCCTACACGCGAAACCCATTTCTCACCCCAAAAAAAACCGTTTTTTGCACGGGGTTTGCAGTCTGTTCCGACTCTTCCCATAAAACCTTCCGCTCCTCCTCGAATCGGTCTGAAAAGCATTAATACATCTCGGACCGATTCGAGGGGGGCTGGTCAGTCACCCCTTTCCCCAAACGAGTTATCGGCGCGACCGCCATGATCTACGCTGCCTTTGGTTCATGAAAACTGTTCTTGGACCATCGCCGTTGTTCTCCTTCATCGAAAAATGACAATGGAAAGGGCCGAACCGATCAGTACGACATGGAGGATGTTCATCTTCCTTGCCAATGCGAAGACGACGGCAATCCCGAACAAGACCTTGCTCGGTTCCCAGGGGACCGCCACCGCAAATCGGATTGTCATATAGAAAAGGAGCCCGACGAACGATGCCAGGATCCCCCGCGTCGTCCCGGAAAAATATTTCGCGCTCTTCAGGCGGTCGAAAAAGGGAGTGGCAGCGACCAGGACGACGAAGGACGGGGTGAAGATCGCCGCGGTGGCAACCAGGGCGCCGGGAAACCCTCTAACCAGGTAGCCGACGAAGGTGGCGGTGATGACGATCGGACCCGGCGTGACCTGGCCGAGGGCGATACCGTCCATGAACGTCTTGCCGTCTATCCATCCCATCGCGTTCACGATCTCGTGGAACATGAGCGGCAGGGATGCAAACCCTCCCCCAAAGGCAAAGAGGTCGATCCGGAGCATGATCACCGCAAGCCGGTACAGCTTCCTGTCCGCAAAATAGAGCCCGACGACTCCGGTGCATGCCAGGATCATGAAAACGACGATCGGCCTGGGCACCTTCCCGGCGTCCCCCTCCTTTTTGGCGGAAGACGGGGGGAGCGCCGGATCCTTGAACAAAAAGACCCCGGCGATCGCCGCGCCGACGATGACCGCGAAAGGGCTCACGCCGACCCAGAACAGTGCGGCGGCGACGCCGGCCAGGACCAGGTCTTCCGGTTTTTTCCCGATGTCCCGCCCGAAGTGGAACGTCGCGTTCGCCACGATAGCGACGACCATCACCTGAAGACCCTGGAACAGGGAAACCACCAGAGGCAACTCCCTGGAACCGGAATAAAATACGGCCAGCGCCAGCATCAGGAGGAACGCCGGCAGCCCGAATCCGGCATACGACGCGATCGCGCCCCGCACCCCTCTCGCACGCAACCCGACATAGGCCGCCATCTGCATAGCCGTCGCCCCCGGCAACGACTGGCAGATCACGACGCCATCCTTGAATGTTTCCTCGGTCAGCCATTTGTTGCGTTTTACCGACATTTCCCTGATGTGCGCAATCATGGCCGGCCCGCCGAAGGCGGTGATCCCGAGGCGCAAGAAGGAACCGAAGATTGCGGCGGCACTCGGGCTCGGCGAGGATCTGGGTGGCGGGAAACCCCCGGCGGTCCCCTGTGCTCTCATTTAGGCAAGCTCCCCCAAGTGTAACAATATTAGATCCCGCACGAGGGTCTCCGAGCCAGAAATCTATTTCCGCATCGTCCACGTCGCCCTGGATGGCCACCACGGCGGCCCTTCGGCGGCCTATCGCGAACAGACGGTCGAGATCGCCCTGGGGCCAAAAAGGGCCTTTGAAAACGGAAACATCGGTGCCCTGACGCGCCACGTGCGGACTGAGCGGGTCGTGAGTGCCGTCCCGCCACCCAAGAGCACTCCCAAGCTGCCCAGAGAGCCCAAGACGCCCCGGGTGATCGAGCTCCTGCGCAAGGCGATCGAGTGGCAGACTCTATTGGAGTCAGGCAAGATCGCCAACCAAGCCGACATCGCCCGCCGGGAGGGCATCTCTCGCGCCCGGGTGACTCAGGTCATGGGCATGCTGCGCCTTGCCCCGGCGATCCAGGAACAAATCCTGTTCATGCCTGCTGTTGCCCGACACCCCTCCGTGTCGGAGCGGATGCTCCGTTCCATAAACACCATCACGGATCACCGCGTCCAGCTTCTGGAGTTTCAGAAGGTCCTGGTCTAGGGGCCCGTCGTTCCAGATTTCGAACGTCTGTGTTCCCAGGCCGTTCCGTGCTCTATCGATGACGACACCGGCACACCCTCTCCCCATAAATTGCTCCTGTAAACGAAAACCCCATGGGGGCGGATATCCGTTGGTAACATTTCGAGGGCTCCGCTATCTATATAGTGCGGGGAGGAGAGAGGAAAGATGCCGAAACACGAAAAAGATCTTCTTCGGAAGTCCGCACAGGGCGATGCGGCATCGTTCGGGGAGATCGTCCGGAGGTATCAATACCTCGTCTACGCGGCGGCGATGCAAATCGTAAAGGACCCCGCGGCCGCCCAGGACATTGCTCAGGAGACCTTCATCTCCGCGTTCGCGGCGCTGAAGGATCTCCGGTCAGAAGAAGCGTTCCCGTCGTGGCTTCGGACCATCACCCGGAACACGGCCCTCGCTTGGCGGAAACAGCAGGACCGTCTTGCACCGCTGGAAGACGCGGGAGACCTGCCGTCGGCGACCGAGGAGTCCGAAATGGAAACGGAAGACGAACGCAAGGAGGCCGATGCATTCCAGGCGGAAGTCCGGCGGATTGTCTCCTCCCTGTCCGAGGTGCTACGGTTCCCCGTTCTGCTCTGCTACCTCGATGGGGTTCCCACGGCGGAGGCGGCGCGCTTCCTCGGCATCAAGGAGGGTACCGTCCGGAAACGGCTTCACGACGGAAAGAAGAAGCTCCAAGAGCAGATCGTCAGGATGGCGGAAAAAACGATGCAGGAGGTTCGCCTCCCGCGGGACTTCGCGAGGCGGTGCATCTGTGGATGCCGACGATCGGAGGCGGCAAAAAAGGGAACGGACGAAAGGAGGTGACATGATGGCCAAGAAGATGAACTGCGGCTGCGGGTGTGTTCCACCGGGGAAGACGGCGAAACGCAAGGTCAAGACCGAAAAGATAAAGACACCCGGAAAGAAAAAGTAGATTCCTTCGTTCGACGAGGGTCCTTGCGGGAGGGAGCCCGAGGCATTTTCGCTACGGCTCCCTCCGTTCCCCCGCACAAATGTCCTCTGAAATAAACCCGCGAGCCAGATTTGAGCCAGTCGAGCCGTTTTTGCGAAAAAAGGGAACTTGGCGCGAGGCCAAATTCCCTTTGAGTATTGGGATGGTGCCGCAGGGGGGACTCGAACCCCCACGGGGGTATTCAAACCCCTCACCTTGGATTATCCCGGTTTCCAGGCCAGAAACGGATAGCCGTGAACGTCGAATGCCCTGGCGTTCTTCTCTCCTTTCGACCCGCCGAAGGTATCGACGGCAGCCCCGATCTCGATGTCCTTGAACCCAACTTCCTTGAGCATCCTTTCCCAGCCTGCGCACGGCAGGCCCCCGGCGATTCAACCCGTCCAGAGGTCGATGTTGCGAATCACCGCTTCCGGGACCGGCTTTCCGTTGGCAATGTCGGCGAACTGTATCCTCCCCCCGGACCGGAGCACCCTATGGATCTCCGAGAATATCCGTCTTTTGTCGGCGCAGAGATTGATCACGCCGTTGCTGATCACCACATCCGCCCATCCATCCCCGACGGGAAGGTCCTCGATCAACCCTTCCCGAAACTCCACATGGTTCAGCCCCATCTCTGCCGCAACCCCACGGGCCTTGAGGAGCATCTCCTGCGTCATGTCCACACCGACGACATGCCCTTTGGGGCCGACCTGCATGGCCGCCACGAAACAGTCAAATCCTCCCCCCGATCCGAGATCAACCACCCGCTCCCCTTCCGACAAGGAGTGCAGGGAAAAGGGATTCGCCACCCCGGCAAAAGACTCAACCGCCGATTCCGGGATGGATGCAGTGACGCTTTCGTCGTATCCCAGTCGGGCTGCGAGTGGGCGTCCCGTGTGGAAATGAAAACTGCCGCGAGGATTCATGGCCACCTCGCGGTACTTCTCCTTCACCTGCTCGCGCAAGGTATCGGGATCCACCATCACCTCGAAAGCCATAATCCCTCCAATCCACCCACCTCCAAGAAGTGAGTCCTCTGTGATTGCAAGTCGGAGATTCCAGGCGCACCGGACACATCATCCATTTTCCCCATCTCACGTAATCCCCTTCGGGCGTGGCTGCCCGTCGCCGTTCCGATCTCCGAAGACCAAAACCGTGATGTTGGTACGATTCAGCAATTATTTGTAAAGATTCCTACGGCTGGAAAAAATCATTCCTCCCCGCGACCCGGTGTCACCGGAATCCCCACGGGAAAAACGTGCGACCAGAGGAGTAAAAAGGCGAGGTCTGTCACTCTGCACAACGGGATTTCCGCCGGATGACGGTCCGGGCAACCTTTGATCAAAAATACGGAAGAGAAAAGGAGCTCTTTCGAGGCGGCCGGTTATGTGGGATTACTGATCACGGGTCGTCCTCCATGGGTCCCCGCTGGAGGTCACTGTCCCCTACCTACGACGTCGGCGATCATGCCCGCCGCAGCCAACGCGATCACGACCGCAAGCGTCGTTCTCAGCCATCGGGGGTTGGCGCGATGGCTGAGGACGCTGCCGATCTGCGCACCCGGTACCGCCGCAAGCACGAGCAGCACGGTGGGGAGCAACGGCACCTGCCCCGTCGCCGCTTTGCCCACGAATCCCGCGAGCGAGGCGAGGAACACGATCGCCAGGTTGCTCCCGATGACCACGCGGGTAGGCAATCGGAGGACATGGAGCATCAGGGGAATGAGGATGAACGAGCCCCCCTGCCCGACCAGCCCCCCCAGAAAGCCGATCACCGTGGCAATCGATATGGCAAGGGGGATATTGAACCGGCAAGCGTTTGGGTCCTCGACCTCATGTTCTTCGGACTTCGGAAGCCACATCATCAGCGCGGCGATGGCGGCGAGCCCGGCGAAGACGACCATCAATACCTCGTTCGCCACCCACCGTGAGATCACCGAACCCGCCAGAGCGGCGGCCGTGATTGCGCTCCCCATCGAGATTACCAGCCGGCGGTTCACGCATCGGTACCTATCGTGACGCCAACCCCCGGACAGGCAGGCGAACAGCCCTTGCGTGATCGTCAGGCCGGCGACCTGCCGCATGTCCAGGGAGGCGAGACCGAAGGCGGAAGGCAGGTACAGAAGCGCGGGCGCCATGACGATCCCGCCGCCGATCCCGAGCAACCCGGACAGGCAGCTGACCGCGAAACCCGTGAAAAGAATCAGTACCGCCAGTCCCGGCTCGATCATGGCACCACCTACGACACGACCTCGATCTTCCCTTCCGGTTCCGCGATGAATTCCCCGATGGCCGCCGCCGAAACGCCCGCTTCGGCGAGGCCGGAGAGCAGGTCCTCGAACCTCGAAGGTTCGACCGCAAAGAGAAGCCCGCCGGAAGTCTGGGCATCGCAGAGCAGGAGGCGATCAATCTCGTCGATCGCGTCGTGGTAGTCCACGACCCGGTCGAGTGACTCCTTGTTGCGGTGCGTCCCCCCGGGGATCGATCCTTTGGCAGCGAGATCCCGTGCCCCCGGAAGGAGGGGAACCGCGGACAGCCGGATCCGCGCGCCGACGCCGGAAAGCATCTCGCGCAGGTGGCCCAGGAGGCCGAAGCCGGTTATGTCGGTGCATGCGCGCACGCCGACCTTCCGGGCGACCTCGGCCGCCGCGCGGTTCAAGGTCGCCATGGTCTCGACGGCCGCCCTCGCCGCCTCCTCGCCGGCCGTGCCGGCCTTCATGGCCGTGGTCACGATCCCGGTTCCGATCGGCTTCGTGAGAACGAGCCGGTCCCCGGCACGCCCTCCGACGTTGGCCCAATACTCCTTCGGATGGACGAAACCGGTCACGCACAGGCCGTACTTCGGCTCCTTGTCGTCGACGGTGTGGCCGCCGACGATATCGATGCCGGCTTCCCTGGCCTTCTCCGCCCCGCCGCGCAGGATTTCCGCAAGTATCGACAGGGGCGCCACGTCGCTTGCTCTCGGAAAGCCCACGACGTTGAGTGCCAGGACGGGACGACCGCCCATAGCATAGACATCGCTTAGGGAATTCGCCGCGGCGATGGCCCCGAACTGGTAGGGGTCGTCCACCACCGGGGTGAAGAAGTCCACGGTCAGGATCAGCGCCAGCTCATCGGAGACACGGTAGATCGCCGCATCATCGGCGGTCTTCGGTCCGACAAGCACGTTCGGATCGGTGATCTCTGGCAGGCCGCTCAGAACCTGAGCGAGGTCCTCGGGACCGATCTTGCCCGCTCACCCCGCGCAGTGGGAGAGCTGGGTCAAGCGCACCGCATTCCTGGGCATGGTTCGCCTCCTTTTTGGTCCGGCTCGACTTCCGGGCTCCCATGTCGCACCGGTGATTGTAAGCTATCCTTCCCGGGGCTATACTGAAAATGCATTATTTTATTCGTTACCATGCGTATTTCTTTGGATAGCCGATGAACCCGCATCACCTCCGAACTTTCCTTGCCGTCCGGAGGCACCTGAATTACACCCGGGCGGCCGAGGAGGTATTCCTCACCCAGCCCGCGGTTTCGCGGCAGGTGCGTCAGCTTGAGGAGAAGCTCGGCGTTCGGCTTTTCGAGCAGATCGGCAAGTCGCTTCACCTGACGGATGCCGGCGAGACGCTTGCCGTCGAGGCGGAAAAGCTGCTTGGGGCGATGGAACGGACCGCCGAGGCGGTTCGTTCCCATCGTTCCGCAGAACGCGGTTCCATACGGATCGGAGCCAGCACGACCCCGGGGTTCTACCTGCTTCCGGACCTCCTCGGTCAGTTCCACCGCCGTTTTCCGAAGGTGGCCCTCCACTATACGGTGGAGAACTCTCTCCGGATCGAGCAGATGCTTGTCCGGAACGAGCTCGACCTGGGTTTCGTCGGCGCTAACCTGTCGAGCAGGGAACTTGAACTTAAACCGCTCGTGGAGGACGAGATCGTCTGCTTCACCAGCCCGTCACATCGCCTCGCGAAGGTGCGACGCATCGCCCCGAGCTCGCTCGAGGAAGAGATGTGGATCATCCGCGAAAAGGGCTCGGCAACGCGTCTCCTTTTCGAGGATTGGCTATTATCCAGGAAGGGCGCGATCCGGAAGTCCATCGAGCTTACCTGCCCCGAGACGTGCAAGGCACTGGTCAGGGCTGGCATCGGAATCTCCTTTATGTCGGTCCATGGACTACGAGCCGAAATCCGGGCCAAATACCTCGTGAAGATCCTGGTTACGGAGATGTCCCTGAAGCGACCGATTTACCTCGCCAAGCACTCCGACAAGCGCAATTCGCCCGTAATGGAGAGCTTCCTTGCGATCGTGGAGATCGCGCTGCCGAAGCTGACAACGCCGAGAGGCTACGGAGGGAGATAAGGCCTCCCGAAGGGATGTCGAGGACTTCCTGGACACCCTTAGAAAGCTTTCGGCCAAGCGAAAGAACAACATCATGGTCCCGGTCAAATGCATTTTCAACGACGCCAGGCGACGCGGGGATATCAGGGACAACCCGACCGAGATGATCCGCCGCTTCCGGGAGGAAAAGCCCAAGATCGATCCGCTCTCCTTTCCGGGACATCGACATGCTCGATCCGCTTTTCACGGTGCTATCCAACCATCGGCAGCAATCCGCACCGGAAGGGAGATACGTCTTCCCAAGCCCCGAAGCAGCTCCGCTCGAGGTGAATAACCTGCGCAACCGCGTCTGGTATCCCGCGCTGGAAAAAGCGGGCCTTCGGAAACGCACGATGTACCAGACCCGGCACACCTTCGCGAGCCTGATGCTTTCCTACGGGGAAGATCCGCTCTGGGTGGCGCGGATGATGGGACACACAAGCACCGAGATGCTCTATCGCCACTACGGCAAGTTCATCCGGAACCGGAAGGGGAAAAAAGGACGGACGGCGTGGGCACAATTTGGGCACAAAAGGGCTATGCACTTGAATCCAGTGCCCTCAACTAGTATTTCATGTCATGGAGGACTACCCCCACACCCTCGCCGAATTCGAGGACCGGTTTACGACGGAGGACGCCTGCCGTGCATATCTGGTTCAGATGCGCTGGCCAACAGGGTTTCGCTGCCCCCGATGCACTGCGATCGGGGGATGGGCTACAAAACGAGCGTTCATGATGTGCAGCCAGTGCGGACACCAAGCCTCCGTCACGGCCGGAACGATCTTTCACCGGAGCCACCTTCCCCTGCGGACTTGGTTCCGCGCCATGTGGTGGCTCACAAATCAAAAGCACGGGGTCAGCGCCCTTGGACTGCAGAGGTTGCTCGGGCTCGGAAGTTATCGGACGGGTTGGGCTTGCCTCCAGAAGCTCCGGCGCGCCATGGTTCGAACCGGTCGGGACTCGCTCTCCGGCCAAGTCGAAGTGGACGAGACGTACATCGGGGGAGTCGAGGCCGGGGGGGGCCGCAGACGCTTGGGAAATAAGGCTTTGGTGGTGATCGCCGCGCAGGTCGATGGAGAGGGGATCGGGCGCATCCGCCTCCGCCGGATTCCGGACGCTTCCGCCCGAAGCCTCACGGGCTTCATAAAGAGCGCGGTCGAGCCGGGATCCATAGTGATCACGGATGGATGGGAAGGATACGAGGGACTCAAGGGACAAGGATACACGCACAAGCCCCGGGTGATCAGCGGGAGCGGGAAGACGGCGGTGGCACTCCTGCCCCGGGTGCATCGGGTGGCGGCCCTGTTGAAGCGCTGGCTGTTGGGCACCCATCAGGGGGCGGTATCGCGAGAGCAACTCGATTTCTACCTCGACGAGTTCACATTCCGCTTCAACCGCCGAACGTCTCGGCACCGGGGGAAGCTCTTCTACAGGCTCGTGGAACAAGCCGTATTCCTCCAGCCGACTCCCTACTCGAAGCTTGTCATTCATACGGACCCCAACAGGTAGTGGATGCTGGACTCAAGTGCATAGCCCTTTAACGTCATTCCCGTGCCCGGTGAAATCGGATTGGAAAAAGAGCTCGGGAAGGGCTCTTCCACTACGTTACGGGAGGACCGATTACCGGAGGCGGGTCAGGGTGTCCTGGAATATTCTGCTTTCGATTGCACAACCGGAAGGATCATGTCTAATTCTTGAAATCTTTTTAGCCTGATTTCCTCAAAAACGGGATTAAATCTAATCCACCTGATATGATCGAATTGTCCTCTCATTCCTTCGGCTTGGCGTTCCGCTTTGGAGGACCTGATTTGGGGGTATCTTCGATAATATTTTTCCATTTCACGGTTGGTGTCCCGACCGATCTTTTCCAGAGTTCGGTCGTTCGCGGCTTTTCGTAAAATTCCAAATTCTTCCCATTGAATCTCTTGCCTTACTTCATCGAGCTGGTCTCTCCAGAATTTTTTCCCTTGAAGGGCTTCTCTTGCTTTATTGGTCAGGCCATAGATTTCACCATTCTTATTCACTACAACCCGACCAGGCGAAGAGAAGTAAAGGTAGTGAAGAACAACGATCAATAAAATCATTAGTGCCAGGAAAACCTTCTTCGCTGTTTTCAGCATCATTTCCACTTCTTTTACATGCCTTACCTCCTCCCTGAGACATTCGTTGACCTCTATCACTCTTTCAACAAGCTCTTCTTTTGCCCCATTTTTCTCGTTAATGCCCATAAATTTCCCTTTATCCACGCTCCCCAACGACCTCTCAATTCTAATGGAGCAAAAAATATTCCGTGATGCGTGTCTCTTAAAAACCATAGAAAATACAATGAGTTAAAATGGAATCCAACCATCATCCCCTCCATGCCCTGTGGAAAAATTTTCCTAATATAATGACCAACCCGCCTCGATCGGACCACCCATATCTTTTCACTCCCGTCCCCGAAGTTCTCGTTTCCTGCCTTAAGAGTTCCATCCGATTCAGGCATGTCTCGATATGTACGTGAACACCCACTCCTGGCTGAGGATGCAGCCGATGAGCGAACCGATTACGTCCCTCTCCGCCTTGGCGGGCGACCGTCGATGGCCCTATTTGCCATACGCCTTGGACATCCCGGCTCCTGCTTCGGCATCGTCAATGACGGGTGTGACCCGCAACTCGAGGTAGTTCGCCCATTCCGCAATGTGTTGCGCGAGCGCCGTGGTGTCGTTTCCTTCAATCAGGGCCCAGCCATAGGCGGAACCCGGAGCATGCCAGCGCCCGACCAGTTTCAGACCCGCAGGTACCGGGGCACCGGAGCGCAGAAAGCTTTCCGCGGCCGGCTTGTGACTGCCCGGCGGAATCTTCCAAGAGACCATGAATTTCATGCTATGGCCCTCCTTTGCATTCGTCGCGGTTATTCGGCGTACCGCGCATGGTTACAAATATCTGATATGCGCGATCGCGCTTTGATTCCTCGTGTGCACAATTTGGGGACAGGCGACATCCTCTGCCCTTTCGCCATCTGCTGACCCCCTGGTATGTTTGGAGGATCTTCGGGTTGTGGAGGCAGCTTACCCGCACACCCCTGGGGCGGCCTTGCAGAAGGCGGCCGGGAGTCGCCACGTGTGGTTGAAGTCGGAATGGAGGCAGCGGCACGATAGGACTCCCGCCTGCTACCGTAATCGCCAGCCCCATCCCCCGGAATCATCCGATTTACGCCCCCGGCGTGGAAATAGCGCCAAGTTGCTGCATCATACGCATGGCATCCATCTGGCCCCAATGTTCCACGACCTTTCCACCGGCAATTCGGACGATGTCGATCACTCCAAAGGATACGCTCTTGCCCGTTGGCGGAATGCCCATGAACTCGCCTTCATGGGTGCCGCTCCAGGTGCAACGGACTGCCACCTTGTCACCTTCGGCGATCGTGTCGTCAATTGTGACTTTGAGGTCCGGGAAGGCGCTGCGAAACAGGGTGCAGTGCTGTTTGACGGCCTCCCGCCCAGGCGGTATTCCGGGTGGGAGTTCCTCGTGCTCAACGAATCCGGGAGCCAACAAATCGTCGATCAGACTTATTTTTCCCTGATTGAAGACTTCCTTGATTATGCGACTTAATAACGCCTTATTTTGTTCCTTTGACATTGGTCATTCTCCTTTCGTCAATATGGTGCAATCCAGTCGAATCCGGAGGATTCACGAAGAGTTTTGTTGTGGAAAACGGTATCTGGTATCCCTCCCCTACGCCCCTCCCCCAGCTATTGAAGCCACCCCTTCCTGCGGAAGGATTTTGGAGGTTAGATAGGAAAAGCATTGCCAGGGATGCATAAAGCGCCCTTGACCTTTGATCGCGATGACCGGGATTCGTTACCCCCCCTCACACCCCCGGGGCGGCCCGGCAGAAGGCGGCCAGGAGCCGCCTCCCGGAAGACGCCGGCGCAGATCCGGGAACTGTCCGGCCTGTCGGGAGTCGATCCGGCGGCTCGCCCGGTTCTACGAGATCTGATTGTTAAACCCGCATCCCCTTCGGGTGCGGAAACATGGAACCCGGGTAGGTACCCGTCCATCTAATGGGCGAGAATCCAACGGCTTGCAAGTGACAGGAGGGAAATATCATGTTGCATTTCAGCTCCATTTTGCTCTTTTCGGAGAACCCCAGGAAACTCGTGGAGTTTTACAGGAAGATATTCCGGAAAAAGCCCGACTGGTCGGAGAACGGTTTCTGCGCCTTCATGACCGGCAAGGGATTCATCACGATCGGGCCGCACGACAAAGTGCGGGGGAAGAACAAGAACCCCGAAAGGATGATGTTCAATCTCGAGACGAAGGATGTGAAGAGGGAATTCGGAAGAATCAAAAAGATCGGGGCTGCGGTCATCGCGGAGCCTTATCATCCGATGGAGGCCCAGGATATGACGATCGCGACCTTCGCCGATCCGGACAACAACTATTTCCAGCTCGTGACACCCTGGGAGAGCGAATGAAAATTTCCGCCGACAAGAAGCCCGTTGAATTGTCCACGGAACCCGGGGCGATTCAGTCCAGTTGCCCGGCACTTTGTTTTCGTGCCGGCGATGAAACCGGATCGCCTTCCAATACATCCTGACTTTGTCCTCGGACCGGTTCAATCAACAAAGCCACGATCGGAGGGAACCATGGATAAAAAGGATCGCGAGAACGCGGGCAAGTGCCCGGTCACGCATGGGTCTCGCTCCAGCGCGACTTTTGGGGGCAGGTCGAACCGGGACTGGTGGCCGAACCAGCTGAACCTAAAGATTCTCCACCAGCACTCCGCCCGGTCCAATCCGATGGACGCGGCGTTCAACTACGCAGAAGAGTTCAGGAAACTCGACCTTAAGACCCTGAAGAAAGACCTTCATGCGCTGATGGTCGACTCGCAGGACTGGTGGCCGGCCGACTATGGCCATTACGGCCCGCTGTTCATCCGGATGGCGTGGCACAGCGCGGGCACCTACCGCATCGCGGACGGCCGCGGCGGCGCCTCCACGGGCACGCAGCGCTTCGCGCCGCTCAACAGCTGGCCCGACAACGCGAACCTCGACAAGGCGCGCCGGCTCCTCTGGCCGATCAAGCGGAAGTACGGCAAGAAGATCTCCTGGGCCGACCTCATGATCCTCGCCGGCAATTGCGCGCTCGAGTCGATGGGTTTCAAGACCTTCGGCTTCGGCGGCGGGCGCGAGGACGTCTGGGAATTCGAAGAGGACATCTACTGGGGCGCCGAGACCGAATGGCTCGGCGACAAGCGCTACTTTGGGGACCGCGAACTCGAAACCCCCTTGGCCGCCGTTCAGATGGGCCTGATCTACGTGAACCCGGAAGGACCGAACGGCAATCCCGATCCGGTCGCATCGGGCCGGGACATCCGCGAGACCTTCGGCCGCATGGCGATGAACGACGAGGAGACCGTCGCGCTGGTCGCCGGGGGGCACACCTTCGGCAAGTGCCACGGCGCGGGCGATCCGGCGCTCGTCGGTCCCGACCCCGAAGGCGCCGGCATCGATGCACAGGGCCTCGGCTGGAAGAGCGCCTTCGGCAGCGGCAAGGGCGTTCACACGATCACCAGCGGCATCGAAGGCGCCTGGACCCCGACCCCGACCCAGTGGGACATGAGCTATTTCGGCACGCTCTTCGGCTACGAATGGGAACGGGTGAAGAGCCCCGCGGGGGCATGGCAGTGGGTGCCGAAGGGCGGCGGCGCCGCGGATGCCGTGCCGGACGCGCACGACCCGACGAAGCGCCATGCGCCCGTCATGACCACGGCGGACCTCGCGCTGCGCATGGACCCGATCTACGAGCCGATTGCGCGGCGGTTCCACAAAAACCCGGAGGAGTTCGCGGATGCCTTCGCCCGCGCATGGTTCAAGCTGACCCACCGCGACATGGGCCCGCGCGCGTGCTATCTCGGCCCGGAGGTCCCGGAAGAGGAGCTGATCTGGCAGGACCCCGTACCCGCCGTCGATCAGGACCTGATCGACGCGCAAGACATCGCGGACCTGAAGGCCCGGATCCTCGCCTCGGGCCTGTCGATCCAGGAACTGGTCTCCACCGCCTGGGCCTCGGCGGCCACCTTCCGCGGCTCCGACAAGCGCGGAGGGGCGAACGGAGCCCGCATCCGCCTGGCACCGCAGAAGGACTGGGAGGCCAACCAGCCTGCCCGGCTGGCGAAGGTGCTGAAAACCCTGGAAGGAATCCGGAAGGCGTTCAACGGCGCGCAGAAAGGCGGGAAGAAGGTTTCGCTTGCCGACCTGATCGTCCTGGGGGGCTGCGCCGCCATCGAGCAGGCGGCGAAGAACGCCGGGCACGCGGCCTTGGTTCCCTTCACGCCGGGCCGCACGGATGCGTCGCAGGAGCAGACCGATGTCGAGTCCTTCGCCGTGCTCGAACCCGCCGCAGACGGGTTCCGCAACTACCTCAAGACCGAATACACCGTTTCGGCGGAGGCGCTGCTGGTCGACAAGGCGCAACTCATGACGCTGACCGCGCCCGAGATGACGGTTCTCGTCGGCGGCATGCGCGTTCTGAACGCGAACGTCGGCCAGTCTCGGCACGGCGTCTTCACAAAGCGCCCCGGGACGCTCACGAACGACTTCTTCGTGAACCTTCTCGACATGGGCACGGAGTGGAAGGCGGCCTCGGAATCCGGGGATCTGTTCGAGGGACGCGATCGCGGGACGGGCGAAGTGAAGTGGACCGGCACCCGCGTGGACCTCATCTTCGGTTCGAACTCCCAGCTCCGGGCTCTCGCGGAAGTCTATGCCTGTGATGACGCGCAGGAAGCGTTCGTGCGCGACTTCGTGGCTGCCTGGAACAAGGTGATGAACCTCGACCGCTTCGACCTTGCCTGATCCCGGCGGAAAGGCTCTCGGGCGCTGCTAAAAGCCCGGAAGCGTCCGAGAGCCAGGCCCGGGGCAGACCGCATCCCCTTGCATTTCAACTCCATTACAATAACTATTTACAGCTCGTGATGCCTTGGGAGGACGACAGACAGCTGCTCCCTTTAAACCGGGAAACCGGAGGCGCGTCGAGCATCAGCTTGAAGCAGAAAGACCCGCGCCGCACGGCGATCAGATTCCCAAGCGTGTCCGTCCGCATCTCGTCGACGAAGGGCGTAACGATCTCGGCGATCGCCTCCCGCACGGGCCCCTCGAACCCCGTGACGCCCGGGAGGTTGCACAGCCGTTCCAGCAGGGAGTTTTCTAACCCAAAGATGGGACCAAAGAAGGGGGCAGTTCCAATCACAAAATCCCCCCCGATATTCTTCGAATCCACAGATGGTGCAGTTGATCCGATCGAGGGAGCCGGAGCCAATTGGCTCAGGAATTGATGATCATTCCGGTATGAGCGACGATTCGGAATCGCAAATAGCGAAATCAGAACCGCCCCTTGGGGATGAGGAGATCTCCCGGCGGATCCTCACCATCCGGGGACAAGACGATTTCATGTTTCTGTTGACCGAAGAAGAGTACTTGAACTTGAGGTCACAATTTGCGACCTCAAGATTGTGGGGTGGGCGCCGATACCTTCCCAACGTTTTCACCGAGCAGGGCGTCGTTATGCTTTCCAGCATCCTGAACAGCAAACAGGCAATCCAGGTCAACATCGCCATCATGCGGGCGTTCGTGCTCCTTCGCAGGATGCTCCTGTCCCACGAGGACCTGGCCCGGAAGGTGGACGCGCTCGAAAGAAAATACGACGCTCAATTCCGGGTCGTCTTCGACGCGATCCGCGCCCTGATGGAACCGCCCAAGCCGCCGCGTCGACGGATCGGATTCTGACACTTTCCCGAGAGGATCTGGTTCGAAATCCGGTCGGGATGAGATCGGCGGGATCGATGGAGATTCTCAATCAATATCTAAAAATACCCCCCCTACTTTCCTTTGCGGAAGTGGTCACAAATTGCGACCGGTTCGCTGGGCACATAAATTGACGACCGATTCTGTATGAGCGACGACTTGAAATCACAATCTGTGATTTCAAAACCGCCCTTTCGGAGGACGAAACCGATGGGAATATTCTTGAGATTGACAATACAGGTTTTAGCCTGTATCATGCACCAGTGACGGGCAAAGAACTCGTCAAATTGCTGAAGACGAAAGGATGGGTGTTAGCCCGGATAGAGGGTTCCCATCACATCCTCGTGAGAGGAACCAAGACGATTTCGGTCCCGGTACACGGGAAGAAAGACCTGAAGAAAGGAACGTTGGAGGCACTCCGAAAACAGGGTGAGTTGAAATGAAAATCAAATATCCCCTCAAAATACACAAGGCCGAAGAAGGTGGATACTGGGCGGAGTTTCCCGATCTTCCCGGTTGCGTCACCGAGGGAGACACGGAAGAAGAACTCCTGGAAATGGCGAAAGACGCCCTTTCCGGTTGGCTTGCCGTGCGATTTGAGCGGAATTTTGCGATTCCCGAAGCGAAACCCCTGAAGGGGAGAAATGTTCGCTGGGTGGAGCCAAGTCCTGATGTAAGTATCCCTTTGATGATTCGAAAAATTCGAAACGAGTTGGGATTGAGCCAAAAAGAGGTGGCAGACCGCCTTCGTATCACTTATCAGACTTACCAGGCATGGGAAAATCCGAAGGTTGCCAATCCCACCCTCAAACAGCTATCAAAGTTGGCCGATGCCGTCGGTAAAAAATTAATCATCGAAATGGCTTGAAGTCACAATTTGTGACTTCAAGTGGCTGTGCCGGATCGGATTCTGACCCGTTCCCGGAAAGAGCGGGGTTCGAAAACCGGTCCGGGCTTCGCGATTCCAGGGGGAACGCCGCTCACTTCCCGAACGCGGAGAAGTGGATGAGATCCCCCTCGAAGGAAAGCCCCTTGCCCAGCGAGAGCTTCCCCTCGTACCGCCAGTCCTCGCCCACGCCTACGGGATCGAACTTCTCGAAGAGGGAGCGGGCGATTTCCTCCAACACCTTGCGGCAGGTTAAGCGATCCGATTTAGCGATAGGTTATACGGTCTTCTACGGCCGTATCTCAACAATCGTCCCATTTGGCGCCAACTTGCTAATTTCCTCTATTTCTTCGTCTGTTACGGCAATACACCCTTTCGTCCAGTCGACCTCTGTGTGAGCATCACCTACCCACGAGAAATTATTCTTAATCCCGTGGATCATGATGTCTCCGCCCGGAGAAACACCGAGTTCTTTTGCGCGATTTTTGTCTCTCTCGTTTGGATAGGAAATATGCAGAGAGAGGTGAAACCGGCTGTCCATGTTTCTTCCATCGATGACATAGGTCCCCTCAGGGGTCTTGTTGTCACCTTGCCGTTCCTTCGGCCCGATCGGGTTTCCCCCCAAGGCGATTTTGTAGGTTTTGAGCACTTCACCCTGTGAGATCAACATCAATCGGCGTGCACTTTTTTCTATCAGTATCCTGTCTACCGATCCCTTCTGAGTCGCATAGTCAAAAAACTTTTGATCGAGTGCTTCAATCTTTTTTTCGAACGCTTCCATCTTTTTTTGCAGCGTGACGATCTCCTTCTCCTTGCCTTGGACCTCGTGACGGAGTGTTTCGATCTGCATCTGCTGCGCAGCGATCGTCTGATCCTTGAGAACGACATTCCGGATATTGAATATCATCATCTCGCTGTTCTGCCGGTACTCGCTCCCAGGGTACTCCTTGATGAGTTTCTGAAAACATTCCAGGGATTTCTGATAATCTTTCTGCTCATTCTTCGGATGTGCGTAAATAATAGCCATCTCGAACAAAGCCCTGTCTGCCTTCGCGGGATATTTTTCGGTAATTTCCGAATACTTGTCCAGAGAGGCCGTGTAGCTTCCTTGATGAAACAGATCATTCGCCTCTGCGAAGGTCATTTTGGCCTGCCGCCCGTCGTTAAAGTGACTGCAGCCGGATAGGAGAATCGGTGCCATCATGAGGAAAATACAGAACTTGAATGGTCCGATGTGGATGATTCCCAGCTTCCTCATTTTCCTAACCCATTGGCAGAATCATCGGGACAGTCTTCCATGATAGATAATGAAATGGCAGGGGTGTTAGCCCCTGCCACCTCTTTGTCCGGAGCATCGAAAGGAACGTCGACAATACCATACAAATGACTTACTTCTTCATCGACTTCTCGAAAGCGGCTCCGGCCTTTTTCGCTTTTTCATCGGCCATCTTTTCCTTCTCCGCTGCCGCCTTTTCCCTTTCCGCTACCGCCTTTTCCCTTTCCGCTGCTGCCTTTTCCCTTTCCTCTGCCGCCTTCATCGCACTTTCGGCGCGGACCGATGTTTCATCCGCCTTTACCCTGGCCGCATCAGCTGCAGTCTTGGCGGCTTGCGCATCCCGCAATGCCTGGTCAGCTTTCGCATCAATCTGTTTCTGCTGCGCCTGCACTTTCTCGAGGTCACCGGTTGTTGCACAACCGATCATCAGAGTAGCGAGAACAAGCATCATAGAGATCAGCAATAGACTTTTCCTCATCTCTCATCACCTCCTTTCTGTTCAGTTTACCTTAACAGGTTCGATTACGACACCGTCTATCTCCAGATCTATTTTCAAGCGTTTCGCTGCCTTTTTGGCTTCACTGCCATCATTGAACGGGCCGGCGATAACACGGTAGCTATCGCTCTTTGGGAACACCCGAGCCGGGATTGGTGGCCCCTGGTGATTGATGATGGCGGCAATCCTCTGAGCTTCAATCTTGTCACGCACATCAGCAGCCAAAACATACCATGCTTCCAGTTTCAGTGCCGGTATTTCCGGTTTGCCGTACAATGTCTCCGGGTGCCCGACTTTTATAGGTTTCGCAGCCTCTTTTCCACTTCCCTGACTCAACTCGAAGATGGGAACCGGTATCCCCCGGGCCTCGGCCTGTGCTTCCTTGACCTTTTTCCAGTCAAGCGTGCGCCGGGCTTTCTTTTCCATCGTTCTCAATTTTTTATAGAGTTTCTCCAACTCAAGAGCGTCCGACTCTTCCGTAGGCGCATGAGCTTCCAGGTACAGTACGCCATTACGTTGCCCTATGAGATATGGCTGGTTGACAATGAGTACAGGTGTTTTCACCGGAGTGTCATCGAAGAGCGTCTTCACGTTTTCCGGATAGAGCCTCAGGCAGCCATTGGTTGCTGTAAGGCCAATGCTGGCCGGTTTATTGGTGCCATGGATCAAATAGCCCGATTTGCTCAAATAGAGCGCGTATTCTCCCAGGGGATTTTCAGGCCCCGGCGGGACTTCTGCGGGGAGATTATCTCCTTTTTTGCGATGGTCCTCGGCAATCGAAGCAGGAACACGCCAGGTAGGCCGGACTGCCTTGCGCGCCACGTGCATCCGGCCTGTGGGGGTAGGCCGCTCGTTGGTGCCGACACCGATCGGGTAGGTCGAAACCAACAGGGACGTACCATCCTCTTTATACTGAAAGAGCCTCATGGTGGCCAGGTTGACCACAATCCCTTTTCTGGGAGTGTCCGGCAGGATAAAACTCAGAGGCAACATGATACGCTCTCCGGCCTCAGGTACCCATACGTCTACCCCTGGATTCGCCGCACTGATTGCATTGATCCCCAAACTGAAGTGCCGGGCAATATCCGGGAGCGTATCTCCCTTTTCAAGCCTGATAACCGCCAACCGGCCAATGACGTCTTCTCCTCGTGCAACCGGAAACTTATTTCGCTCGATCTCCTTTTCATGATGGCTTGGAAAAGACTCTGCTGTCTCTTGAACTCTTTTCATTGCGGCACATCCAGAGAGAGAGAAGATGAATATACAGAGAGCAGTCAAACGAAGCCAGTTGCAGGAGAGTGATAGAGCACTGATTCGGAACATGGGTTAAGCAAGCACCTTTCTCATCGGCAACCCGGCTGTCTCAGTGAGACCCTGTAGGCGTTCCACCCCACCTGACCTGACCCCTGTGATCGGTCCATCTATATCTTAGTGTAAAAATCCTCCGGAGTTTCATCCCTCAGTTCGCGACGGATGATTTTTCCGACGGGGTTCTTCGGCAGGACGTCGCGGAAGAAGATGCGGCGCGGGTACACCGCTTTGCTGCTCTTCTCGTCGGGGACGCCAAACGCCGCGCACCCAGACGATAGCGGTGCTCCGGAATCTCAAGATCATCACGGCTGATCGCAACCATCCATTCCGGCGCCACGCTGCCGGTGACACTGTTGCACCGTTGCCATCCGACACGTGGGCGCAGGAATGGGTGGCCACGTTCATAACTACTTGGCAGACGCGCTCAGTGGCTTGCCTTTCTCGGCCACCAAGATCGCCATCAACCTTGTGGTAACTGTGCCGATGTTTTTCCCGTTGTGTACTTTCCCGGGTCCAACATAGTAGGCGTCGCCAGCCTTGTACGTTACGTTCTCCTTGCCCTCACTCTCGAGCAGTATGGTTCCTTCTTGAACAAAAACACAAAGTTCGGCGGGATGGGTATGCCTGCCCTCTTCCGAGCCCGGTGGTAATTCGACCACAACCATGACATCCTCCCGGTCCGGGATCGTCATGTCCTGCTTCAAGAGAACTTTACGGGTCACTTTCGGAGGCTCCTGCGCGTACACCGCAGGAATCCATGCCGCTCCAACGAACGTGACCAATGCAACCACGGCAAACATCTTTGAGCACGCGAGTTTCATAGATACCTCCCCAAGAAAGGTGTTCGCAATCCGCCTGTTATCTGTAGCCCCACCAATGGCGCGCCGTCAGCTGCAAGCGGTTAGATTTCCCGAAATATTTTCACTTCTTATACACTTCTCGCCG
>LDXO01000011.1 GCA_001443455.1 Deltaproteobacteria bacterium CSP1-8
CGGCTGCGAATGGGATCGGGCCCAGACGCACGCCACCCTCCGCCAATACCTGCTCGAGGAGGCCCACGAGGTCGTGGACGCCATCTCCCGGAAAAACATGGTGCTCCTGTGCGAGGAACTGGGGGACCTCCTCCTCCAGATCCTCTTCCACGCCCAGATCGCCAGCGAGAAGGGGGAGTTCACCATCACCGACGTGATCGAATCGATCTCGGAAAAGATGGTGCGGAGGCACCCTCACGTATTCTCCGACGCCAGGGCCGCTACGCCGGAAGCGGTTTCCCTCCAGTGGGAACAGATCAAGAAAACGATGGAAAACAGGAATCATGTATCCCTCGTCGGGGGCGTCCCCCGGAGTTTCCCCTCCCTCCTCCGGGCGGCCAAGATCACGAAAAAAGCGGCCAGGGCGGGATTCGACTGGGAAAACACCGGGCAGGTCCTGAAGAAGGTCGGGGAGGAGATGGAAGAACTCAAAGAGGCCATTTCCGGGGGAGACCCCGATAAGATGGAGCATGAGTTGGGAGATGTGCTCTTCGCCCTGGTCAACCTGGCCCGGTTCCTCAACATCCATCCGGAGGTCGCCATGGTCGCGGCCAACGAACGATTCGAGCGCCGCTTCGAAGCGATGGAAAAAATCGCGGAAGAATCAGGATGTTCCATCGATCAGGCCGACCTGATAACGCTCGACCGGTTCTGGGAAAAAGCAAAAAAGATGACGGAGTGATCCTTCCCCCCCTTTTCCACAACGCCTGGGGAAAGATTGTGGAATGCCCTGTGGATATTCCTCTGGCCACACGCAGACCGTGGGGGTTATCCAATCTGCCGTTTTCTTGGGCACCCCATGTCGGCGGCGAGGTTTTTCTCCTCGAACGCGAGAAGGGTTCTCTTCGCGGCGATCCCCTTCCCGAACCCGACCATTTTGCCGCCGGCCCCGACCACGCGGTGACAGGGAACGATTACGGGCCAGGGGTTCCGGGATACCGCCGCCCCGACCGCGCGTGCCGCCTTCCCCCTCCCGGCTCTTGCGGCAAGCGCGCCGTAGGTAATGGTCTTCCCGTAGGGAATCCCGGCCAACTCGTACAACACCGTGCGCTGGAAACCGCGTACGCGATCCCAGGCGATCCGGAGGGCGGCGAGGGTCTCCGGCGCGACCGGCCGGCCCTCGGAGTAAGCCTGGAGAACGCGACCGGCCCCGCACATCCCGGGGTCGATCACGTTCGCTCCGGGGAACTTTCCCGAGAGGGCTGCCTCGAGCTCTTCACGGGTCCGTTCCCATTCAACCGACTGCAGCACCCCGTCCCGAAGGACAGCGGACGCCACGCCCCAGGGAAGGAAAACGGGGCGCGTCCTGCAGAGATTCCCCCTGCCCCCGCGGGGGTCGCACCCGTCTGTTCGATGCGGTCCCCTGTACCGGTTTTTCTTTGACATTTCTTCCCTCCGCGTATTAAATAGTTTCTTTACCGGATTTTCCCATAGCCCTTAAGGAGGAATCTGTTGGCCAAGAGCAAGTCCGCAATCAAGCGGCACAAGCAGAGCCTGAAACGGAGAGCGAGGAACCGTCACATCCGCTCCTCGGTGAAAACCGCCATCAAGGAAGTCCGATCCTCCCTGGAAAGCAAGAACATCGGAGACGCAGCGAAAGTCCTTTCGAAGGCCGCTTCCGTCATTTCCCGGGCCGGCTCGAAAGGCGTCCTGCACAGGAAAAACGTCGCCCGGAAGGTGGCCAGGCTCTCCCGGGCCATCCACAAGGCGGTCTCGGGCGCCCCGTAGAGATACCCTCTCACGCAAGAAGCTTCAGAAGCTGGATCTCGAACACCTGCTCGGGGGTGAGGCCGCTCCCCCCCTTGAGGCCCCCGTCGATCCGCGACAACGCCTGGAGGATCTCCGCCCCCCTCGCATCCGTCCGCAGCCCGCCCCTTCCCCCGGGCCGCATCCCCTTCCCCCGGTGCGCCGCTGCGGCCAACCTCCTCCGCACGGACCAGGCGATCGCCCCGACCAGCGCATGGTAATCCCCGGATTCGGCGCCTGCGGCGAAGCGACGGAACTTTTCGATGCACTCCTTCCCGTTCCGGAACATCAGGTCGTCCGCCAGCCGAAACGGGTCCACCGTCCCCCCGGCGACGCAAACCGCCCGGATCTCCTCCTCGCCGATCTCGCTGTGCGAGGCGGCGAAGGAGAGGAGCTTTCCCATCTCTGCCCGGAACCGGGGGAAATCCGCCCCGACCCACCGCGCCAGGAAAACGGCCGCTTCCCCGGACAGTACCTTTCCTCCCTCGGCCGCCCGGAAAACCGCATAATCCGCCATGGCGGCAACAACCTCCTCCTCTCCGGGAAATGCCGACCGGTGGCCGCGCACGGAGGTGAACACGTTCATGCCCTTGCGCTCGGAACAGGGGATCACGAGCAGGACGGAAGGGTCCGGGGACGCCAGGTAAGACAGGATCTCCTTGCGGGGCCCCTGCTTCCAGTCCCCCGCATCGGGGAGGAGGAACACGCGCCACCGGAAGAAGAAGGAGGGGGACCGCCAGACGGCTCCGGGAGACTCCCTGTCCAGGTCCGTGACGCTCCAATGGACGAGTTCCGCCGTTTCCCCAACCTTGCGGAACCGTGTCACCAGTGCCTCCGCCAGCATTTCCGAGAGCCTCGCCCCCTCCCCCCCCAGGACGTACGCGGGCGCCGGGTCGGCGGAAATCCAGGAACGGAACAGCGAGGGGAGAAAGTCCGCGCTCACAGGATCACCTTCATGGTCTGGCCGATTCTCCGGGCGATGCGGCGGCATACCTCCTGGAACGCCATCCGGCGATTGGACTCCGTGTACTGGAAGTCGGGACCGGCGAAGTAGGAGGCGGTATCGGAAAGTCCCTCCTCTTTCCAGAGAAGCCGTCCCCGGGTGACCTCGACCACGCGGATGTCCACGGAGATCGTCATGCGGTGCTCGAGGGCAAACTGATCCGCCCCGTGCGAGGATACTTCCTCGCGGATCTCCCGCACCGTCCCCTCAACGAGGTAATCCGCCATGCTTCGCTCAAACGTTCCCCGGAAACCGTTCCGGCGCATCTCGTCCCGCAGGCTCGACGCGAGGGCTGCCCCGGCATCCGGGACGATCGACTCGTTGGTGAAGGGACGCAGGTCCACCCGGATCCCGGGATCGGCGAAAAGGGAGCCCGGACTCCCCTGGAGCCTGTATCCGCATGCGGGAAGAAAAACCACGAGAAGGAGAAAGATCCCGTGGACGGCGCGACAGCAAGGGCCCGGGAACCTGATTCCCCGCGCGGGATCGCGGGGAGGTCGATCATCCTTTCCCGGCTGTGCCCCGAAGGGCGAGCGAAGGCAGCCCATCCGCTTACAGGACGATGCTCACGAGTTTCTTGGGGACGTACACCATCTTCCGTATCGCCTTTCCCTCCGTGTATTCCCGCACGCGGGGGTCGGTCATGACCATCGAACGGATCTCCTCCTCGGTCGCCTCGGCATCCACGGTGATCCGCGACCTAAGCTTCCCGTTGATCTGCACGACCACGAGGATCTCTTCCGACCGGGCCACTTCCGCGTCGAACCGCGGCCAGGGCTGGGCCGATACCAGTCCTTTCTTCCCGATCCCCTCCCAGAGCTCCTCGCTCAGATGGGGTGCGAAGGGGGAGAGCATGAGGAGAATCATCTCGACCGCCTCCGCAAGCGCCGGGGCCGTCCCGGGGGACTCCCAGTCGGCGTCTTCGACCAGGTACAGGAAGTTGACCATCTCCATGATCGCGGAAATGGCCGTGTTGAAGTGATACCGCTCCTCCACGTCCCCGGTCACTTTCCTGAGCGTCCGGTGGGTCACCCTGCGGATCCGCCGGCTCGCGGCCGATTCATCCGGGGTCCCCCCGGCCCGGGAGACCGCCTTGCTCCGCGGGACGATCAGGCGGTACACCCGCCCGAGGAACCGGAACGCTCCCTCGACCCCCTGTTCGCTCCAGTCGAGGTCCTTTTCGGGGGGGGAGGCGAAGAGGGAGAACAGCCTCGCCGTATCGGCGCCGTACCGTTCGATGAGCAGGGAAGGCTCCACGACGTTGCGCTTCGACTTCGACATCTTCATCGAGCGCCCGACCGTAACCTTCTCCCCGCATTGCCCGCACTTCCCCTCGGCGTCGACCTCCTCCGGGTACCGCCACCCGTGCTTCGGGCACTCCATCGTCTGCATGCACACCATCCCCTGGGACAAAAGCCGGCGAAACGGCTCGTTCCCGGGAGCGAGCCCGCGGTCCCGGAGAAACTTGTGGAAAAACCGGGCGTAGATGAGGTGCATGCAGGCGTGCTCCACACCGCCGATGTACTGGTCCACGGGCATCCAGTTGCCCATCTTCTTAGGGTCGAGCGGCTCCCTGTCGTTCTTCGGGTCGATGTACCGGAGGAAGTACCAGCTCGACTCGAAGAAGGTGTCGAAGGTGTCCGTCTCGCGCCTTGCCGGGCCGCCGCAGGACGGGCAGGGCACCCGGATCCAGTCCTCGGCGCCGGCCAGGGGGTTCCCCTTCTCGCGGGTGTAGGGCAAATCTTCGGGAAGAACCACGGGAAGGTCCCGGACGGGAACGGGGACGACGCCGCATGACGGACAGTGGATGACCGGGATGGGGCATCCCCAGTATCGTTGCCGGCTCACCCCCCAGTCGCGAAGGCGATACTGGACCTTCCCTTTGCCGATTCCCTTCTCCTCGAAGTACGCCGTGATCTTCCTTTTCCCTTCCTCGCTCGGCATGCCGGTGAACGGGCCGGAGCCGACCATGCGTCCCGGTCCCTCGAAGGCGGAGCTCATCGTATCGGGAGACAGCTCCTCCCCGTCGGGTTGGATGACAGCCACGACGGGAAGCCCGTACTTCCTCGCGAACTCGAAATCCCGCTGGTCGTGGGCCGGGACCGCCATCACCGCCCCGGTTCCGTATTCGGCCAGGACGAAATTCGCGGCGTAGATGGGGATCCTGCCCCCGGTCAGGGGATTCCGGCAGTATCCGCCGGTGAAGATCCCTTCCTTTTCCGACTCCTCGCTGGACCGAACGAACTTGTCCTGCAGCGCGACGCGCCGGACGAACTCGCGGACCTCGCCCTCCCTCCCCGCCTTCCGGGCGAACGCGAGGACGAGCGGGTGCTCGGGCGCCATGCTCATGAACGTCGCCCCGCAGACCGTGTCGGGGCGCGTGGTGAACACGGTGATCGTCCCGTCCCCGTCCTCCAGGGGGAAGTCGACCTCCGCGCCTTCGCTTCGCCCGATCCAGTTCCGCTGCATCTCGAGGACGTTGTCCGGCCATCTCCCCCGGAGCTCCTCGTGCCCGGAGAGCAGTTCCTCCGCGTACTTCGTGATGCCTACGAACCACTGGTCGAGCTCGCGCTGGGTGACGCGCGCCTGGTCGTGGATGAAGCAGGTGCCGTCCCGGTTCACCTGCTCGTTGGCAAGAACGGTCTGGCACTCGTCGCACCAGTTGAGTTGCGCCCGCTTCCGGTAGGCAAGCCCGTCCTCCAGCATCCAGAGGAAGAACAGCTGCTCCCACCGGTAATAGTCGGGGGAGCAGGTGGCGAACTCGCGGTCCCAGTCGTAGGAGATCCCGAGTTCACGGAGCTGCTGCCTCATGAATCCGATGTTTTCCCAGGTCCACCTGGCGGGGTGGGTGGCGTGGCGGTGCGCGGCGTTCTCCGCGGGGAGACCGAAGGCATCCCAGCCGATGGGGTGAAGGACCTGGAACCCCCGCATCCTCTTGAAGCGCGCGATCAAGTCCCCGATGGTGTACACGCGGACGTGCCCCATGTGAATGCGCCCTGACGGGTACGGGAACATCTCGAGACAGTAGAACTTCGGGGCGGTGATCTCGTCCGGGCAGCGGAACACCCCTTCCTCCTCCCACCGCTTCTGCCACTTCCCCTCGATCGCCTTCGGCTGATATTTCAAGGCACCACCTTTTTCTTCGTGATTTCCGAGATCTTGTCCAGGATCCCGTTGATGAACGCACCGGACTCCTCGGAGCCGAAGCGCTTGCCGAGATCGACCGCCTCGTTGATCGCCACCACGAAGGGGATGTCGCGGGACAGGCAGATCTCGAACGCTCCCAGGCGGAGGATGTTCCTGTCGACGAGCGTCATTCTCTCCAGCCGCCAGTGCTCGGCCGCCCGGCGGATCAGTTCGTCGATCTCCTCCCGGTTCTCCCATACCCCCCGGACCGTCCCGTCGTAATATCCCGCGTCCGGGACGGGAGAGGACACCAATGCAAAAAGGGGGATGGCCTCGTCCGGGCCAACCCCCAGGAAATCCATCATGAACAGCGTTTGAAAGACCTTCTCCCGAGATTCCCGGCGCAACCCCTAAGCCCCTTGCGCGACCGTCCGCTACATCTGTCGCAATAGTTTCGCCATCTCGATCGCGGAGGAGGCCGCCTCGAATCCCTTGTTCCCCGACTTGGTCCCCGCCCTTTCGATCGCCTGCTCCACGGTGTCGGTCGTGAGCACCCCGAAGGAGACCGGTACGCCCGAATCGAGCATCACCTGCGCGACCCCCTTCGTGACCTCGGCGCTTAAGTATTCGAAGTGGGGGGTCCCCCCGCGGATGAGCGCGCCGAGGGCGATCACCGCGTCGACCTTCCCCGCGGACGCGCGCCGGACCGCCAGCGGCAGTTCGAAGGAGCCGGGGACTTTCACGAGGGTGATGTCCTTCTCCTGCACTCCGTGCCGGCGCAGGGCGTCCAGCGCTCCCTCCACCAGGCGATCCGTGATGAAGCTGTTGAACCGCGAGGCCACGATCGCGACTTTCAAGCCCTGCCCCTGGAGGTCGCCCTCGATTGTGCGTACCATCTCCCCTCCCTTATTCCACGCTCAGGATGTGCCCCATTTTCTTCTTCTTGGTCCTCAGGTACTTGACGTTCGCGTCGTTCGGCGGGACCTCGACGGGGACACGCTCGACCACTCGCAGGCCGTACCCCTCGAGCCCGATGATCTTCTTCGGGTTGTTCGTCAGCAGGCGGATCTCCCGGACCCCGAGGTCCACGAGGATCTGGGCGCCGACCCCGTAGTCCCGCAGGTCCGGCTTGAACCCGAGGCGCTGGTTCGCCTCGACCGTGTCGAACCCCCTGTCCTGCAGCCGGTAGGCGCGGATCTTGTTCTCCAGCCCGATCCCCCGGCCCTCCTGCCTCATATAGAGCAGAATCCCCGTCCCTTCGGTCTCGATCCTCTGCAGCGCATTGCGGAGCTGTTCCCCGCAGTCGCATCGCACCGACCCGAACACGTCGCCCGTCAGGCACTCGGAGTGCACCCGGACAAGCACCGGAACGTCGGGCCGAATCTCCCCCTTGACCATGGCGATGTGGGTGTCGCCGTTCATCGTGTTCCGGTAGGCGATCGCCGTGAACTCCCCGCCCGACCGGACGGGCATGCGGGTCTCGCCCACCCGTTTCACCAGCCGCTCGCGGTGCATGCGGTATTCGACCAGGTCCCGGATGGAGGCGATCTTCAGCCCGTGCTCCTGGGCGAACCTCCGCAGATCGGGCATGCGGGCCATCGACCCGTCCTCGTTCATGACCTCGCAGATGACGCCCGCGGGGGTGCACCCGGCGAGGCGGGCCAGGTCCACGGACCCCTCGGTCTGTCCCGTCCGCACGAGGACGCCGCCCTTCCTCGCCACGACCGGGAACACATGCCCCGGGCGGACGAGGTCCTCGGGCCTGGCGGAAGGCGCGATCGCCACCCGGATGGTGGTCGCCCGGTCGTGCGCGGAAATCCCCGTGGTGATCCCTTTGCGGGCCTCGATGGAAACCGTGAACGCGGTCCCGAAGGGGGAGGAGTTGTCCGGCACCATGGGCGGCAGATGGAGCTGTCTCGCCCGCTCCTCCGTGATGCTGAGGCAGATGAGCCCCCGGCCGTGCCGTGCCATGAAGTTGATCGCCTCGGGCGTGACGTGGTCGGCCGCGATCGTCAGGTCGCCCTCGTTCTCCCGGTCCTCATCGTCGACGAGGATGATCATCTTGCCCGCCCGGATGTCTTCGAGGGCTCCCTCGATCGTCCTGAGAGTCATCCTGCCGTCCACCTTCCTACGCAAACCCTTGTTTTTTGAGAAACCCCAGGGAAATCCCGCTTCCCCGCCCTTCCAGGTATTTCAGGATATATTTCCCGATGATATCCGTCTCCACGTTGACCGCATCCCCGGCGCGCAAACCTCCGAATGTCGTCCTCTCCAGAGTAAGAGGGATCAGGGTGACTTCGAATCCCTCGGTATGGACGGCGCTTACGGTCAGGCTCACTCCGTCCAGGGCCACGGCGCCCTTGAAAACAATGTATTTCATTATAGAGGGATCGGTTCGTATATGGAATACCCGGGACTCGCCCGCCCGCCGGATCTCGCGGACCGCGCCGGTCCCGTCGACGTGTCCGTACACCAGGTGGCCGTCCAGTCGCCCGGAAAGCGAAAGAGAGCGTTCCAGGTTCACCCGCGCCCCCGTCGCAAGGGTCCGGAACGTCGTTCGGGAAAGCGTTTCGGCGGAGGCATCCGCGAAAAACCGCCCCTTCTCCTTCGCTTTCACGGAAAGGCATACCCCGGAAACCGACAGGGAGTCCCCGACCCGGATCTCCTCCAGGGGAAGGCCGCTTGCAATGCCAAGGACAACACCCGTGCCCCGGGAAACGATCGATGCCACCGCGCCGACTTCTTCCACGATACCGGAGAACATGTGCCCTCACGCGTCGGGGGCGGCTTCCGCGACCACCATGACGTCGCCTCCCGCCTTCGAGACCTTCGTGATCACCAGTCGTCTCCCCTCTTTCACCCGGCGGGCGGCGAACCCGGCGACCGACCGGATCCCCTCACCGAGAAGCAGCGGGGAGAGGAAAAACACGTATCGGTCCACGGCGCAAGCTTCGACGAGCCACCCCGCCGTTTTGCCTCCCCCCTCCACGAGGAGGGAAGTGATCCCTTCGCCTCCCAGTGCGTCAAGAAACGCGCCTGTTCCGATTCTTCCCTTCTCTGCAGGAAGGAGGAGAACCCGGATCCCGAGGGACCGGAGGCGATCCGTTTCCTTCCGGGAAACGCTGCGGGGAGCCGCGACGATGACCTCCCCTCCGCCCGCAAGGAACCGTCCGCTTCGGGCGACCCGGCCGATCCGGGAGGTAAGAAGCACCCTCTTCGGGTTCCTCCCCCCGGGAATTCTCGCCGTGAGCAGCGGAGCGTCCCGCCGGAACGTCTCACCGCCGACCAGGACGGCATCCGCCTCCGATCGCATCCGGTGGACCATCGTACGCCCCGCCTCGCCGCTTATCCACCGGGATTCTCCCGAGGCGGCGGCGATCTGGCCGTCCAGCGAAACGGCCAGCTTCAGCGTGACGAACGGTTTTCCGGATACCACCCAGCGGCAATAGGGCCGGTTGAGGGATCGGGCCTCCTCCTCCATCAGTCCGCTGACGGCTAAGATGCCGGCCTTTCGAAGGGTCCGGAACCCCTTGCCGGCGACGAGCGGGTTCGGATCCCGCATCGCCGCCGCGACCCGTTTCACGCCGGCGGCGATGATCGCATCGGTGCAGGGGCCGGTGCGCCCCGCGTGGGCGCACGGTTCCAGGGTCACGTACAGGTCCGCCCCCCGGGCGGCCTTCCCCGCGGCGCGAAGGGCCATGACTTCCGCGTGCGGCATCCCGGCGGCCCGATGGTAGCCCTTCCCCACCACCCTGCCTCCCCGCACCAGGACGGCCCCGACGGCCGGGTTCGGCGACGTCCTGCCCTTCCCCCTCCGGGCGAGGCGAAGGGCCAGCCGCATGAACTCGGGGCGGGGGAAGGGCATCCGGCGCGCCTTTCTAAGTGCTGCGTCTCATAAATACGGTATCGTATCGGGCCGATGCCCTCGGGCTTTTCCCCTCCCGGTGCCAGGGGCTCGCGGGCGGCCCGGGGCCCCTGGCTCGCGAGGGGGTCCCCTTAGGCTACGCTCGCGACCTTGCGACCGCTCGCTGCCGGTTCCGCTCGACGCGATTTCCTCCTCGCTCCACAGGCCGCCTCGTCGACCCCCCCGCTGCGCCTGGGCACCGGATGCTACGCACACATACGTTGCCGTATTTATGAAGCATCGTACTAAGGCTTCGGCGGACGTTCGGGAGTCTCCGAGATCAGCGTCTTGATCTCCTCCACGAACTGGCTGATGTCCTTGAACTGACGGTACACGGAGGCAAATCGCACATAGGCGACGTCGTCCATCCGGAGCAGCTCGGCCATCACCCGCTCCCCGATCTGCACCGACGACACCTCCCTCTCGCCGGATGCCTGCAAATGCGCCTCCAACGCGTCCACAACCTGCTCGATGGCGGCATAGCTCACGGGACGCTTCTCGCACGCTTTCAGGATGCCCGTGATGATCTTCTGGCGGTCGAACGGCTCGCGGCGGCCGTCCCGCTTGACCACGAGAGGAAGTTCCTCCTCGACCCGCTCGTAGGTGGTGAACCGGCGGCGGCAGGAGAGGCACTCCCGCCTTCTCCGGATCACGTCCCCGTCCCTGCCCGCCCGGGAATCGACCACCCGGTTGTCCCCGTGGCCGCAGCGAGGGCACTTCACGGTGCGCTTTCCTCCATCCGCACCAGCTCCACACCCACCTCGGCCAGCATCTGTTCGGTGAGGGAGTCGCAGTACCCGTCGAGATACACGATGCGCCGGACCCCCGAGTTGATCAGCATCTTCGCGCAGATGATGCAGGGGAGATTCGTGCAGTACAGGACGGCGTCCCGGGTGGAAACCCCGTGCAGGGCCGCCTGGATGATCGCGTTCTGCTCCGCGTGCAGCCCCCGGCAGAGTTCGTGCCGCTCCCCGGACGGGACGTCGAGCTTTTCCCGCAGGCAGCCGGTGACCTCGCAATGGGTGACGCCGGAGGGAACGCCGTTGTACCCGGTGGCGAGCAGGCGCCGGTCCTTGACCAGCACCGCGCCGACCGCCCGGCGGAGGCAGGAGGAGCGCCGTGCGGCAAGCTTCGCCATGTCCATGAAGTAGGAGTCCCAGTCCGGGCGGACACGCGAAGCGGTCTTCATCCCGCTACCTTCCCACGTAGGCGGCGATCCGCTCCGGGTACAGGGGGAAGGACTCGCAGAGGTCGCGCACCTCCGCAGCGACCCGTTTCTCCGTCTTCGCGTCCCCCGGCGCGGAGAGCACATCTGCAATGATATTCCCGATCCTTTCCATCTCCTTTTCCCCCATCCCCCTCGTGGTGACCCCCGGGGTCCCGAAGCGGATGCCGCTGGTGACGAAGGGGCTCCGCGTCTCGAAGGGGATCGTGTTCTTGTTGACGGTGATCATGACCCGGTCGAGCGCCTCCTGGGCATCCTTCCCCGTCAGGGGGGTCTCCTTCAGGTTCACGAGCATCAGGTGATTGTCCGTCCCCCCGGAGACCAGCCGGTATCCCCGGTTCATGACGGTCGCCGCCAAAGCCTTCGCATTCCGGATGATCCGGGCCTGGTACTCCCGCCACTCGGGGGTCATGGCCTCCTTGAGCGCGACGGCCTTCGCGGCGATGACGTGCATGAGCGGGCCGCCCTGCGTTCCCGGGAAGATCGAGGAGTTGAGCTTCTTCGCCATCCCCTCCCGGCACAGGATCATCCCCGCCCTCGGGCCCCGAAGCGTCTTGTGGGTCGTCGTGGTCACGAACTCGCAGTACGGGACGGGGTTGGGGTGCAGCCCGGCCGCGACGAGACCGGCCACGTGGGCGATGTCCGCCATCACCATGCAGCCCGCCTCGTCCGCGATCTCCCGGAAGGGGGCGAATTCGATGATCCTCGGGTAGGCGGACGCACCCACGACGATCAGCTTCGGGCGGTGCGCAAGCGCCAGGTCGCGCACCTGGTCGAAATCGATCGTTTCCGTGTCGGGGCGGACACCGTACGCGACCACCTTGAACAGTTTTCCGGAGAAGTTGACCGGGCTGCCGTGGGTCAAATGCCCGCCGTGGGAAAGGTTCATCCCCAGGAGCGTGTCCCCCGGCTCCATCACGGAGAAATAGACGGCCATGTTCGCCTGGGACCCCGAATGGGGCTGGACGTTCGCGTGCTCGGCGCCGAAGAGCTTCTTCGCCCGCTCGATCGCCAGTTCCTCCGCCTGGTCGACGAACTCGCAGCCCCCGTAATACCGCTTCCCGGGATACCCCTCCGCGTACTTGTTCGTGAGGACGGAGCCCGTCGCCTCGAGCACGGCTTCGCTTACGAAATTTTCCGAGGGGATCAGCTCCAGCCCGAAGGCCTGGCGCTCGGTCTCCTTGCGGATCACCTCGTAGATTTCGGGATCGACGGTTCTCAGGAAGGACATCCGGCTGCTCCTTTTGGGACGTACTGCCCCGGACGATTTTCCATCCGGCGGATCTTTTCCAGCCGGACGGCGTGGCGGCCGCCCTCGAACGGCTCCGCGAGGAAGACCTTGAGACGGTGCGCGGCGGCGTCGGGTCTCATCGTGCGGGACCCGAAGACCGCCACGTTGGCGTCGTTGTGCCTCCGGGCGTGCCGCGCCGCGAACTCGTCGTACAACAGAGCGGCCCGGACGCCGGGGAACCGGTTCGCCGCGATGGACATCCCGATGCCGGTCCCGCACACCAGGACACCGAACCGGGCATCCCCCCGGGAGACAGGTCCCGCCACCGCCTCCGCGTAGTCGGGGTAGTCCACGGGGTCGGCCGTTTCCGGGCCGAGGTCCAGAACCTCGTATCCCCCGGCGAGAAGCTCGTCCCTAAGCTTCTTTCGCATCCCGATCCCGGCGTGGTCCGACGCCAGGACAACAATAGGCCGCTCCTTGGTCATCGGCTCATCCGGCAAACCGGCCGAACAGCAGGCAGGAGTTTGTTCCCCCGAATCCGAACGAGTTGGAGAGGGCGTACCGGACCTCCTTGCTGCGCGCTTCGTTGGGCACGTAGTCCAGGTCACATTCGGGATCGGGCGTCGTGTAGTTGATCGTCGGGGGAACGACACCGTCGCGGATCGCCAGGACGGAGAAGAGCCCCTCGGCGGCGCCGGCCGCCCCGAGGAGGTGCCCGGTCATCGACTTCGTGGAGCTCACCATCAGGTCCTGCGCGTGGTCCCCGAACACGGTCTTGATCGCCATGGTTTCGAACACGTCGTTGTACGGCGTGGACGTCCCGTGGGCATTGATGTAGTCGACCTCCCCGGGGCTCACCCGCGCATCGGACAGCGCCGCACGCATGCAGCGCACGGCCCCCTCCCCCCCTGGCGCGGGCGCTGTGATGTGGTGCGCGTCGCCCGATGCACCGTATCCGCACAGCTCCGCGTAGATGTTCGCCCCCCGCTTCTTCGCGAATCCGAGTTCCTCGAGGATGAGCATCGCGGCCCCTTCCCCCATGACGAACCCGTCCCGGTCCTTGTCGAACGGCCGCGAGGCCCCTGCGGGGTCTCCGTTGCGCGTGGAGAGGGCCTTCATCGCGCAGAACCCCCCCAGCCCCATGGGGGTGATGGTCGCCTCGGACCCCCCCGCGATCACCGCGTCGCAGACACCCCGGCGAATCGCTAGCAGTGCTTCACCAATGGCATGGCTGGACGCGGCGCAGGCGGTGGTCGTCGTGATGTTCGGCCCCTTCGCCCCGTACCGGATCGCAATGTGCCCCGGAGCGAGATTGGAGATGAGCATCGGGATGAAGAACGGGCTGATCTTGCGCACTCCCTCCTCGAGGTAGGCCTGATGGTACCGCTCCAGTGTCGAAAGGCCTCCCAGGCCGCTGCCCATGTACACGCCGACGCGCGGCGCCAGTTCCTCGTCGATCGTCAACCCGGAGTCGGTCATCGCGAAATGGGCCGACGCCATGGCCAGGTGGATGAAGGGGTCCATCCGCTTGATCTCTTTCCGGTCGATAAAGTCCTCGGGAACGAACCCCTTGACCTCGGCGGCGATCGTGGTCGGAAAATCCGACGGATCGAACTTCGTGATCCGGCCCACCCCCGACCTGCCCGCGAGGATCGCCTCCCAGGTGGAACCCACGCCTATTCCCAGCGGCGTGACGGCCCCCAGCCCCGTGACTACCACCCTCCGCATCCGACCCTCCCGGTAACCGGGCCCGGCGCCTCGCTCGGGAGACGCCGCCCTCGGGAATCCCGTTCCCCCGGCTACTTCGCGTTCGCCTTGATGTATTCGATGACATCCTTGACGGTCTTGATTTTTTCCGCCTCTTCGTCCGGAATCTCGATCCCGAACTCGTCCTCCATCGCCATCACCAGCTCCACGATGTCGAGGGAATCCGCCCCCAGGTCGTCGATGAACGACGCCTCGCTGGTCACTTCGTTCGCGTCCTTTCCCAGCTGCTCGGCCACGATCTCCTTCACTCTTTTTTCTACCGACATCTCCCGCCCTCCCTCATGAGTAGTATACCCTCACATGTACAACCCGCCGTTGATCCCGATCACCTGCCCGGTAACGTACGAGGCGCCTTCGGAGGCGAGGTAGACCGCGAGTTCGGCCACGTCCCCCGGGGTGCCGAACCTCCCCAGGGGGATCTGCTCCATGAACCCTTTCCGGACCTCTTCGGTCAGTTTTCCCGTCATGTCGGTCGTGATGAAGCCCGGAGCGATCGCGTTTACGGTGATTCCCCGCGACGCCAGTTCCCGGGCCAGGGACTTGGTGAATCCCAGGATCCCCGCCTTCGACGCTGCGTAGGCCGACTGACCCGCGTTCCCCATCTCCCCCACGACGGAGCTGATGTTGACGATCCGGCCGCCCCGCTGCCGGATCATCTGCCGCGACACCGCCTTGGTCACGAGGAAAGTCCCTTTCAGGTTCGTCCGGACCACGGTGTCGAAATCCTCTTCCGAAAGGCGCATGAGGAGGTTGTCCCGGGTCACGCCCGCGTTGTTCACCAGGACATCGATCCGTCCCTGTTCGGAAATCACCGCCTGGACCGCGGCGTCGACCCGGGGGGCGTCGCCCACGTCGAAGGGGGACAGGACGCCCTTGCCCCCGGCGCTCTCGATTCCGGCCAGCACCTCGCGCGCCGCCGCCTCGTTGCTCGCGAAGTTCAGGACGACCACGGCGCCCTCGGAGGCGAACCTCTCCGCCACGGCCCGGCCGATTCCCCGGGATGCCCCGGTCACCAGCGCCACCTTCCCCGCAAGACGCATCGTGCGCAACCCCTTTTCGAAGTTCATACCCTCAAACTCGGAGACCGTACAAGGAAAAACTTCACCCGGACAGGCTCCGGACGGCGGGCAGGTCCGCAGGCGCACAGAAAACCGCCGCCGGGACATCCCTCTCGATCCTGCGCACCAGTCCGGAGAGGACCTTCCCCGGCCCGACTTCGAGAAACGACGTCACCCCCATGGCCCGCATCCTGCGCACGCATTCCTCCCAGCGAACGGGCGAGACGATCTGCCGGAGAAGGGTTTCCGCCACCCCCTCCCCCTGGCGGTAGGTCTCCGCCGTCACGTTGGCGACCACCGGGAAGGCGAACTTCCCGGGATGTACCGCCCGCAGTTCGGGTGCGAGCCGCAAGGCGGCGGGCTTCATCAGGGAGCAGTGAAACGGCGCGCTCACCGGGAGCGGCATCACCATCTTCGCGCCGGCCGATTTCGCCGCCTCGCACGCGGCGGCCACCGCCGCCGCGCTCCCGGAAATCACGATCTGGTTTCCGCCGTTGAAGTTCGCCGGCTCGACCACCCCTTTCCGCCCGGCGTCTCGGCAAACCGCCGTCACGGCGTCCGGCGACAGGCCGATCACGGCAGCCATCGCTCCCTCCCCCAGCGGAACGGCCTCCTGCATGTACCTGCCCCGCGACCGGAGGAGACGGACGGCGTCGAAGAGGGACAGGGCCCCGGAAGCCGCAAGGGCCGAGTATTCCCCGAGCGAGTGCCCCGCGGCGCAAAGGGGTCGGATCCCCGTCTCCTCCTCGAGGACGCGGTACGCGGCGACGCTCACGGTGAAGATGGAAGGCTGGGTGTTCTCGGTCCGCCTCAGATCCTCCTCCGAACCGGAAAAGCACAGTTCGGCCACGGAGAACCCGAGTGCCTCGGAGGCCTCGCGGAACACCTCCCGGGCGGCCGGGTAGGCATCGTGGAGGTCTTTCCCCATCCCGGGAAACTGCGACGCCTGTCCGGGAAAGAGCAGTCCGATCCCCATCCTTTCCCCCCTACATCCGCACGAGGGCGGAGCCCCATGTCAGTCCCGCCCCGAAGGACGCGAGGAGCAGGAGGTCACCCTTCGCGAACCTGCCCTGCTCCCGGGCTTCCGCAAGGGCGATCGGGACCGATGCGGCGGAGGTGTTCCCGTAGCGCTCCAGGTTGACGAACACCCTGCCCTCGGAGATGCCCAGGCGCTTCCCGACCGCGTTGATGATTCGCATGTTGGCCTGGTGCGGCAGGAAAAGGGCGACGTCGGAGATATCCACGCGGTTGTGCTGGAGGGCTTCGAGGGAAACCTCGACCATCCTCGTCACCGCCTGCTTGAACGTCTCGTTCCCCGCCATGCGGATCGCATGCATCCGGTTTTCCGCGACCTCCGGCCCGTACGGGTGGACGGTCCCCCCTCCCGGAGCGTAGATCAACTCCCAGAGGTTCCCGTCGGAGTGGAGGTGACAGCTCAGCACCCCTTCCCCGTCCGGGCACTCGGAGAGCACCACCGCCCCCGCCCCGTCCCCGAAGAGGATGCACGTGTTCCGGTCCGTGTAGTCCGTGACGGTCGACAGGATCTCGCCTCCCACGACGAGCGCCTTCTTCCCGCGTCCGGCGCGGATCATCGCATCCGCCGCGGAAAGGGAATAGAGGAAGCCGGAACATGCCGCGTTGAGGTCCAGCGCGTAGGCCCGACCGGCGCCAAGCTTCATCTGCAGAAAGCAGGCAGTGGACGGAAGCGGCATGTCGGGCGTGCAGGTCCCGACGACGATGATGTCGATTTCGGAGGGGCTGATCCCCGCGTCGGCGAGTGCGCGCTTCGATGCTTCCAGGCAAAGATCGGAACACGCGGTTCGCGGCTCGGCGATCCGCCGGAGTTTGATTCCCGTCCGTTCCATGATCCACGAGTCGGACGTATCGACCATCTTCTCCAATTCGTCATTGGTCAGCGTTTTCGGCGGGGCGTACATCCCCAGCCCGATCATCCTGGATCCCACGATCTTTTCCCCCTCTTTTCCGGTGTCCCGCCCACACTCCCCTTCCGGCGCGGACGGGACGTAATCGTTCCTTTCAGGAAATCGCCCGGGCGATTTCCTCCTCGACCCCGTTCTGGTAAAGCGATCCCGCGGACCGGATCGCGTTTTTCATCGCGCGCGCATCCGATGACCCGTGGCAGATCACGACCCCCCCCTTCACCCCGAGCAACGGCGCTCCGCCGTATTCGGCGTAGTCCAGCCTCGTCTTGACCCGGCGGATCGCTCCCCCGGCCAGGAGGGCCCCCACCTTCGCCATTTGGGACTTGAGGATCTCCTCCTTCAGAAAATCCACCAGGGCCGTCGCCATCCCCTCCATGGTCTTGAGGACGACGTTCCCCACGAATCCGTCGCATACGAACACGTCGGCCTTCCCGGCGAAGAAATCCCTTCCCTCCACGTTCCCTACGAAGCACAGTCCGGTCTTCCGGAAGAGGGCAGCCGTCTCCCGGGTAAGGTCCGTGCCTTTCGTCTCCTCTTCCCCGATGCTCACGATCCCTACGCGCGGGCGCGGTATTCCGAGAATCTTTCTCGCGTAGGCCTCGCCCATGCATCCGAACTGCAGCAGGTGGACCGGCTTGCATTCCACGTTTGCCCCGGCGTCGATGAGAACGATCGGCCCGGTGGGAGTCGGGATCGTCGCGGTAATGGCCGGCCGGTCGACCCCCCGGATCTTGCGGAGGACCATGAGCGCCCCTGCCATCACGGCGCCGGAATTCCCGGCGCTCACGAAGGAGGAGGCCTTCCCGTCCGCCACGAGGTTGAGCCCCACGCGAATGGAGGAGTCCTTCTTCTTCCGGAAGGCCACGCCCGGGGCGTCTTGCATCTCCACGACCTCGGAGGCGTTTTCCACGTCCAGGGTTTCCACCCCCGCCCCCGCCCGGCGCAATTCCTCCCGGATCATCTCCTCCCTGCCGACGAGAACGATGGGGAGGTGGAACTCCCGGGACGCCTGGACCGCTCCCCGGACCACCTCTCCCGGGGCGTGATCCCCTCCCATCGCATCAACCGCTATTTTCATCGAAGGCAGGAAGGTTGGGCGTCAGGCCTTGGCAATGACTTCCCGGCCGTTGTAGGTTCCGCAATTCGGGCAGACGGCGTGGGGACGCTTCACCTGCTTGCACTGCGGGCAGATGCTGCGCGCGGGATCGACCAGCTTCTTGTGGGTCCTGCGCTTGTCCCGGCGGCACTTGGAACCGCGTCGCTTCGGATTCGGCATCGCTTACTCCTTTTCTTTCCTCATGGTCTTCAAGACGTCGAACGGCCCTTGGCTCGTTTCGCCGGGACAGTCGCACTCCGAGCGGTTCCTGTCCGCGCCGCAATGCGGACAGATTCCCCGGCAATCCTCCCGGCACAGCACCTTGGCCGGAAGGGCGAGCGCCACCTGCTCCCGGAAGATATCCGCCACCTCGATCCCCCCCCCGTCGTAAAAAGCGATATCGAGGTCGTCCGCCCGGAGTTCGAGGTCCCCGGATTCGGCGGGGCCGCGGTCCGCCGGGACGTACATCGACCGGAACTCCCTGTCCAGCTGCAGGGTGACGGGCTCCGCGCAGCGGTCGCATTCGCCCTCCCCCTCGGCGGCGAAGGTGCCGCTCGCCTCCAGGTCCCTTCCCTCCAGAAAGAGGGAGAGGGTGGCCGACAGCATCCGGCACGCCCGGAGAGGATACGAATTCATCCCTTCCAAAAGCCGGGGAATCCACGTTTTTCCCCGGCTCGCGACGACATCCAGCCCCTCCCGGGGGATTTCGGACGCTCGTATGTACAAAACACGCACTTCCCCGAAAAGTAAAAGACTTACTATAGGAAACCCCATACCCCGTGTCAATCGGGAATCTGTCTCCCGCGGGCCTCCTGTGGTATACAATACCGTATGAACCGGAATCCTGCCGTGGCGGGTCGTTTCTACCCGGGAACGGCCCGGGAGCTGGAACGGGTGGTCCGCCTCTACACCCGGGACGCCGGGGAAAAGATCCGGGCCAAAGGGGTCGTCGTGCCCCACGCAGGGTACGTCTACTCGGGGGGTGTGGCGGGCGAATTGTTCTCCTCGGTGGAGATCCCCGACCGCAACGTCATCTTCTGCCCCAACCACACGGGGGTGGGCGCCGACGCCTCCGTCATGTCGAGGGGGGCCTGGCGGATGCCCTGGGGGGAGGTGCCGATCGACGAGGAGTTGGCCGAACGCCTTCTTGCGGCGTCCCCCCTCCTTTCCGAAGACGCCTCCGCCCACCGCGGCGAGCACTCCCTGGAGGTGCAGCTGCCGTTCCTTCGGCGCTTCCGGGAGACGTTCCGGTTCGTCCCCGTCGCCCTCGGGGGCCTCTCCCTGGCCGATTGCCGGGCGCTGGGGGAGGCCGTGGCGGGCGTTGCGGGGGAAGACGCCCTCCCTCCCCTGCTGATCGCGAGCTCCGACATGTCCCACTACGAACCGGATGACGTCGCGCGGAAAAAGGACGGCCTGGCGATCGACCGCATGCTCGCACTCGACCCGGAAGGGTTGTTTCGGATCGTCCGTTCCGAGCGGATCTCCATGTGCGGAGTGATTCCCGCGACGGTCGTCCTGTTCGCGTCCCTTGCCCTTGGCGCCACTTCCGCCCGCCTGGTAAAGTATTCCACTTCCGGCGACGTGAGCGGCGACCGGGAGCAGGTCGTCGGATACGCGGGGCTGGCGTTCCGGTAGGGTTGTATCGCCCCCCCGCCTTGCCCAGACCACGCGCGAGAGGTGGAAATGCGAGGGATCGTGACGCGCTTCGCCCCCAGCCCGACGGGGTACCTCCACATCGGCGGCGCACGCACCGCCCTCTTCAACTGGCTGTTCGCCCGCCGCCACGGGGGAACGTTCATCCTGCGCATCGAGGATACCGACCAGGAGCGGTCGACTCCGGAATCGGTCGTGGCGATCCTCGAGGGGATGACATGGCTGGGGATGACCTGGGACGAGGGGCCCTATTACCAGACGGAACGACGGGAGCTCTACCGGGAAGAGGCCAAGCGGCTTCTCGCGGAGGGCAAGGCCTATCGGTGCGTGTGCACTCCGGAGGAACTTGACCGGCGCCGGGAGGCCGCCCGGGCGAAGGGGGAAAAGCCGCGCTACGACCGGCGGTGCCGCGATCTTCCTCCCTCCGGGGCGGAAGGGAAGCCCTTCGTGGTCCGCTTCAAGGCACCCCTTTCGGGTACGACGATCGTGCGCGACCTTCTCCGGGGGGACATCGCCTACGAAAACGAGGAACTGGACGACCTCGTGCTCCTCCGGTCGGACGGCTCTCCGACGTACAACTTCGTCGTGGTCGTGGACGACGCGACGATGGGGATCACCCACGTCCTCCGGGGAGATGACCACCTGAACAACACGCCCAAGCAGGTCCTCCTCTACGAGGCGCTCGGAACCCTCCTTCCCCGCTTCGGGCACTTCCCCCTGATCCACGGGATGGAGGGAGGGAAACTCTCGAAGCGGCAGGACGACGTCTCCGTGATGGCGTACCGGGACCGGGGATTTCTCCCGGAGGCGATGGTCAACTACCTGGTGCGACTGGGGTGGGGGCACGGGGACCAGGAGATTTTTTCGGTAGAGGAGCTCACGCGGATCTTCTCCCTGGAAAGCGTGGGGAAGTCTCCCTCCCGCTTCGACCCGGAGAAGCTCCTGCACCTGAACGCCCACTACATCAAGACGGGCAATCCGGAGCGGCTGGCAGCCCTCCTCGTCCCGTTCCTCGGAAAACGGGGATTCGACGTGGAGCCTTCCCCGTGGCTCGTGAAGGCGGTGCGGACGTTCCAGGAACGGTCGAGGACCCTCGAGGAGATGGCGGAGTCCTCGGAGTTCTACTTCCTTTGCAAGGACCCGGACCCGAAAGCGGCGGAGAAGTTTTTCACCCCGGAGATGGCCCCCGTCTTCGAGGAGATCGCCCGGGAGTTCGCCGATCTTCCCGATTTCACCCCCGCCGCGATGGAACCGGTCCTCCACCGGGTGGCGGAAAAGACGGGATCGAAGCTGGGAAAGGTGGCCCAGCCGATGCGGGTCGCCCTCACGGGCGGAACCGTGTCTCCGGGAATCTTCGAGGTGATGGACGTGCTCGGACGGGACGAGGTCATCCGCCGCCTCTCACGGGCCTCCCGGCGGATCCGGGGTGCATAGCAATGGTTGGTCAGGATTGACGGGCAGTTTCAGGAAAACCGGTCCCGGGCGGGGGCCTACCGGACCGCTTCCGGAAGGCCCCCCATCCCGATGCGGCGGGGCGAAATCGCCCTTTCTACATCTTCGGCGGGAAAGCGGCCGGGTCGATCACGTACCAGACCTTGTTCACTCCCTGCCCGCTGGTGTCTCCCTTGGCCTTGTCGCCAGCCCAATAATAGAGCGGATAACCGCGGAACGTGGACTGCTTCTTCCCGTCCTCGCGCGTGATCGTTCCGAAGTCCCCGTCCGAAAGCCCCTCCCCTGCCTTGACTGTTTCCCTGAAATAGATCGGCCACTTTTCTACGCACGGGCCGGCGCAGGCGCTTTTGCCGGGCGAGTCCTTCATAAACCAATAGAGGGTCATTCCCTTGGCGTCCGCGAGATAGCTCCCGACACCCTCCTTGGTCAGCTTCTGTACCGCGTGGTCCATCGCAAGCGCCCCTTTCCCCATTGCCAGGAAAACGAACGCCGCGATCAGCCAGAACGACAACACCTTCCCGATTTTGCCCATAACGCCTCCTTGCCGGGGGTCGACCCCTGCATCATGTAATGAGGTACTTTTCCCTTGGAACAATTCGAAGGTAGGATGCGGTTTCCGGAGATAGGGATTCCGGGGCGTGATTCCCGCCGGAGGGTCCGCGCCCCCGACAAGGTCAGTCCGTTTTCCCGAGGTGTTTCCGGTACCGGTCCTTCAGATCGACGATCCGGTTGAAGACAAGCGCCCCGGGACGGGAGTCCCCCTCGTCGGCCACGAAATATCCATGCCGCAAAAACTGGAACCGTTCCCCGGGGGATGACCCGGCCAGGGACGGCTCGACCAGGCAGCCGCGCACGATTTCCGCCGAACCCGGGTTGAGAAAGTCCGTGAAGGATTTCCCGTCTCCCGCGCTCTCGGGATCGGCGACGGAGAAGAGACGATCGTAGAGGCGCACCTCGGCCTTTACGGCATGCGCCGCCGACACCCACTGGACCGCCGTGGTCTTCTTCCTCGCCCCCTTCGCCGGTTTTCCCAAAGAATCGGGGTCGTAGGTGCATCGGAGCCCGACGGCGTCTCCGGTTGCCGGATCCCTTTCGACCTCCTCGCACCGGATGAAGTAGGCGCTGCGCAGCCGCACCTCCCCGCCCGGGCGCAGCCGGATCCAGTCGGCGGGGGGATTCTCCAGGAAGTCGGTTTGCTCGATTACGACCTCCCGGGAGAGCGGAACCTTGCGGGAGCCTCCCTTGTCGATGTCCCGCGGCCAGTAGGGCGCATCCAGCCACTCGACCTTCCCTTCCGGGTAATTCGTGATCGTCACCTTGAGAGGCCGCAGCACGGCCATCACCCGGGGGGCGAGTGCATTCAGGTCGTCGCGGATCGCGTTCTCGAGCAGTTCCATGCTGACCCGGCTGTTGGCCTTATCGACCCCGATCCGCGCCGCGAAGAGGCGGATCCCCTCGGGCGTATAGCCGCGGCGCCGCATCCCGGCGATCGTCGGCATGCGAGGGTCGTCCCAGCCGGAGACAAGGCCCTCCTCCACGAGCGCAAGCAGCTTGCGCTTGCTCATGACCGTATAGTCGAGGTTAAGACGGGCAAATTCGTACTGGTGTGGCCGCTGTGAAGGGAAGAGATTGTCGAGCAGCCAGTCGTAGATCGCCCGGTTGTTCTCGAACTCCAGGGTGCAGATCGAGTGCGTGACGTTCTCGATGGCGTCCGACAACGGGTGGGCGAAGTCGTACATGGGATAGAGGCACCATTTCCCGCCTCTCCGGTAGTGCGTCGCGTGACGGATGCGGTACAGGAGCGGGTCGCGCATCTTCATGTTGCTGGCCGCCATGTCGCACTTCGCGCGCAGCACATGCGCTCCATCGGGAAACTCGCCGGCGCGCATCCTCGCGAAGAGGTCCAGGTTCTCCTCCACGGATCGACCGCGGTAGGGGCTTTCGCGGCCCGGTTCCGTGACGCCGCCGCGATACCGGCGGATCTCTTCCTCGTTCAGGCTGTCCACGTACGCTTTCCCGTCCCGGATGAGCCGTACCGCGAACCCGTAGAGCTGCTCGAAGTAATCCGAGGCAAAGAAGAGCCTGTCCTGCCAGTCGAAGCCCAGCCAGCGCACGTCGCGCATGATCGATTCGACGTACTTCATGTCCTCGGTTTCCGGGTTCGTGTCGTCGAACCGCAGATGGCAGACGCCGCCGAAATCCCGGGCGACGCCGAAGTTCAGGCAGATCGACTTGGCGTGGCCGATGTGCAGGTAGCCGTTCGGCTCCGGGGGGAAGCGCGTCACCACCCGGCCACCATAGAGGCCGGAGAGCTTGTCGCGCTTGACGATCTCGCGGATGAAATCGAGGGGCTCGCCCCCCCCCGGTACCCGGGGATCCGATTCGAATGCGGGCATGGATGCAGTTTACACCGAAGACACGAGGCTGCGGCAAGGGGGGACATTCCTCGGATCGAATACCACGCAGAGAAGTGTCCCGCGCCGCCGGATCCATTCGCTTGGCGCTTGACGGGGGGGAAAAGCTTCGGTTACTCTTAGGTTTCCGTTGAGGAGTGGTGAAACGGCATCACGCCTGGCTCTGGACCAGGTTTTCCAGGTTCGAATCCTGGCTCCTCAGCCAGATGGTCCCATCGTCTAGTGGCCCAGGACACCGCCCTCTCACGGCGAAAACGCGGGTTCGAACCCCGCTGGGACCGCCACATAAAACCACGGGGTTACGCATAGTTGCGTAGCCCCTTTCTTTTTGCACCGGTCCAGGCAAAATAGGTTCCAACACAGGTTCCAACGCAATTTCGGTGAGGATATCATCCCGAGATGGCGATAACATCGGCGCCGAGTATCAGGATGGAATTGTAGTTTGTTGACCTCTACGCTGAGGCGACCGGGAAGGTCCATGAACCTGCAGTTGCGCAGTCCCCCCATCCCGGTCATGCGGGTACTGGCAGATGATCTGTAAACCGTATGTTTTGGAGTACATAATGTGTACGAACGTCGCCTGGACGGGGATCGACCATTCGTAGCGGGAGGTATGCGATCGGGTGGACAAGGTCGGCCGAAATGATCCGTGCCCGTGCGGCAGCGGGCTGAAATTCAAGAAATGCTGCCTCGAAAAGAGCCAGGCGGGATCGTCGCGTTCGGACGATGAACGCACGGCGGTCGGCAGCGCCATCGCCTGGCTCAAGACGCATTATCCGGAGGAAGTCGAAGAGACGATCCACCTGGGCTACTTCGGCGATCCGGACGACGAGGAGATCGATGCGTTCCACAATCTGCCGGACGGCCCCAGAGGAATGCTGGAAATCAACATCGGTGAATGGTTGTTGACGGATGCCTTTCTGGAGATCGAGGGAACGCGGGTCCGCGCCGTCGATCTCGTCCTGGGGCCAGGGGGTCCGTTATTGCCTGCGCACGGGAAGGAATGGCTGCATGCGTTGGGCGAAAACCCGCTGAGTTTGTACGAAGTGCAGCAGGCGACGCCGGGGGAAGGGTTCGAGCTGAAGGATTTGTTGCGGCGCGATGCACCGTTGGTTACGGTCCTCGAACGGACGGCCTCCAGGAGTCTTGTGCGATGGGACATCTTCGGTGCCCGGCTCGCGCGGCAGGACGACCGCTGGGTCTTGACAGGTTCCCTGTACCCGATGGACCGGAACCGGGCGCTTGATTGCCGCGAAGGAATCCTCCGGGAAATGGGCGGCGAGGAGGACTGGGAGGAGGAAATCTCGCGGGATCTCGTCGGCTCCATCATTTCCGACTATTGGCTGGACGCGCTGACGGAGAAGCGACCGTTTCCGCAAGTGGTGGATGCGTCGACCGGAGAACCGATCGCGCTGACCACCGACCGGTATCGCGTTTCGGATTGGGATGCGCTGATCGGCATTCTCTCCGTACAGCCCGATGTAGAACGGACCCCCGATGAAGGGTGGGTCCGCTTCGAGCCGTTGGAGGACGAGGCGCGGCGGTCACGCGCGTCGTTGACGAAGGAATCGTCGGACACGCTCGAAGTGTTTTGCCGAACGCTAAGACTTGCCGACGGAGCGCGCCGGTGGCTGGAAGAAATCGCCGGGACGGCTGTTCAATTCAAGGGGCGGGAGATGGTGGACCCGATGTCGCCCAAGGCCAGAGAAGGGGCCCGGAAATCTTCCGGAACGGAGATTCCGCCCGAGCTGAAAGCCCGGGTGGAACGGGAATTCATGAGGCGCCACTACGAGCGGTGGCCCGACGAGCCGGTGCCGGCGCTCGGCGGCAAGACCCCGAAAGCCGCGGTCCGGACGAAAAAGGGGCGTCTTGCGGTGATCGAGCTGCTCAAGGAGTTCGAACTCCACGAGGCGAGAAACGCGCTGGGAGGTGGCGGCGAACCGTTCGACTTCGGCTTCCTTTGGAAGCGGTTGGGGCTGGAGGAAGAACGATAGGAAAAACGGAGATTCTCTATTCGCGAACGCAGGTCACGACGCCTTCCGATCGGAGATCAGGCGTTTCAGCGCCTCATTGATCCGCGTCTGCCATCCTTTCCCCGTGGTCTTGAAGTACTCCAGCACGCCCCGGTCCAAGCGGAGCGTCACCTTGGCCTTCACGGGCATCCGCTGGGGACCGCGCTGGCCCTGGCGGCGTTTCTTGATCGTCTCGACCAATTCCGGCGGCAGCACATCGAAGGCCGGTCGTGCCCGACGAAAGTCCTCCGCGGTCCACTCCGGGTTTTCGTCGTCGATCTTTTCAGGGTTCGGACGTTTCCGCATATTTCCTCTCCTCCCTTCGGTTCGCCTTCCGGAGGCTGATGACCCGAATACCGTCAACCCGTGGCGTGAAGACCATGGCGTGGAGCCTCTCTCCGATCATCCCCATCGCCCGAAATCTCGTCTCCTTGTAGTCTCTGCGTTTATCCTTGATGATAATGGCCGTTTCCCATTCGAATTCTTCGGCCCCCTCAAAGGAGATCCCGCGCTCGGCGATGTTCCGCGCGTTCTTGGCGGGGTCGAATTCGATCGTAACAGGTTTAATTGTACCGACGATAAGAGGTGTAGGTCAACGGTTTTTTCATGCACCTCCCCCGCAGCCCGTTATTTCGTCGTCTCCTTCACCCCCTCCTCCGCCGCGGCCACGAGGCGGGACATGACGTTCGCGCCATGCTTGAGGGTCTCGTCGCGCAGGGGTGCGTACCGCTGCGTCATCATCGGGCTCTTGTGCGTCATGAGCCTCTGGAGGGTATAGAGGCCCACCTCGCCCCGTCACATCCCTGTGCAGAGCCGAAGGAGCTGGAAGTTCCCCGCCTGGGGGTCCGGCCACCCCCGGCACACGCGGATGTATCGAGCCATCTGCTCTTCGGTCATGTCCTCGGTTCGCTCTCAATGGGTCTTGTGGCGATCATATTTTCTCGACATGGCGTGTTCCCTCCCGGCGAAAACGCGGGTTCGAACCCCGCTGGGACCGCCAAAGTTTATTTATCAAACCATTTATCACACCATACCCTGGGGGATGACAATTTTTGTCAGCCCCAACAAAAAGATACCACTTTTCCGGAGAATCGCTTATTTGACCAACGCATGATAAATAAAAAACAGATGTTTTTCCGTTGGTTGCAATAATGAGGATTTTTGGCCCGGTCATTGCAACTTTCATTTCCCGTCTGGAAAATCGGGTGGCGATGGCGATAAGGAGAATTCGATAAAAAAATTGCGAGGAGGAAAATCGGTATGAAAAGAGTGACAGCGGTGATTGCAGCGGTATTCCTTGCGGCATGGGTCGGGTCGGCGAATGCTGCCAGCAATACCAGTGTTTCCGTCTCTGCCACGGTGATAGGGACCTGCAAGTTCCTGACCGGCGGAACGATGGCATTCGGCAACCTCGACCCGAGCCTGGCCACGAACGTCAATGCTGCGTTGACCCAGCCCACTTTCTGGTGCACCAAAAACGCAACGTACACCATTACGGACGATGACGGACTGAACGAGAACGGCACGACGCACCGGCTCATCGGAGCGACCAACGGGGAATTCATCCCTTATTCATTCAACTATACGGGCTCCGGCACCGGTGCCGGCCCCGCAAACACCCTTACCATGAACATCTCCGGGCAGATCCTGGGGACCGATTACTCCGGGGCCTCGCAGGACACGTATTCGGACACGGTGACCCTCACCATCAACCCGTAGGCTCTCCCTCCTACTGCAATTTCCAGCAGGAAGAGGGGGCGACGCGCGGCGCCCCCTCTTTTTTTCCTCGAGAGACATTCCCCCGCTTCTTGCCCGGCAGGTGACGGAAGTGTCGAAGGATTAGGGACTATTTCTGCGATCTGCTATAGTAACACCTAACCTCTCGCAATCCCTTCGCAATCCCGCCTTTCGTCAAGCCCGGGAGGGGGAGAGCAAGAGGTGGATCAACTCGATCGATCTTTGGGGACCGGGGATGAAAAGAACGATGGTTCTTTCGACAGCGGTTCTCCTGGCGACCTGGGCCGGATCGGGGACAGCGGCCCAGACCAGTGTCACCGTGTCCGCCACAGTGACCGGGACCTGCAAGTTCGTTTCGGGCGGGGCGATGAATTTCGGGAATCTCGACCCGCGCGCTGCCGCGGACATCAACGCAACGGTGACGCAACCGACGCTCTGGTGCACCAGGGACGCGTCGTATACGATTACGGATGATGGGGGACTGCACAATTCCGGCACGAACCGCCGGCTCCAGGGGACCGCCACCGGGGAATTCATACCGATCACGTTCACCTATACGGCATCCGGCACCGGTGCCGGTTCCGCGAACCCGCAGACCATGGACATCTCCGGGCGGATTCTGGGGGCCGATTACTCCGGGGCCTCGCAGGACACGTATTCGGACACGGTGACCCTCACCATCAATCCGTAGCCGGAAGGCGCCGGCTCCGGCTCTTCCCCCCGGCTCTGCGATTATTCGTAAAGATCGCCGCCCCAATAACCGAAAAAAGATGGAGAGGCATACAGATTCCTTGCAAGAAGGATCCTATGACCGTATCCCGGCAAAACGCTGACAAGCGGCCCCTTCAACCCATCAAGCGCCTCCTGGGGCATGTACTGGTCGACGGGGGGTTCATCTCCGATCATGACCTCGAGCGGGCCCTCCAGGAGCAGAAACACTCCAACGAGATGCTGGGGGAAGTGCTGATCCGGATGGGAGTCCTCGCTCCGGGGGACCTTTCGGCGGCGCTTTACGCCCAGGGGGAGCTGGCCTCTTGCGAAGACGCCTTACGGTCGGCTGCCGGGGCCCGTCAACTCCTGGGGGAACTGCTCCTCACGGCGAAGCGCATATCCCCGGAGCATCTCGATCTTGCCCTCGAAGAACAATGGAGGACGGGGGAGAGGCTGGGCGAGGTCCTGGTCAGGAGGGGGCGGATCACCAGAAACGAACTGGATGTCGCTCTCGCATTCCAGAAGCGCCAGGCGGGGGAAGGTCCGGTATCGGATCGGTTCCGCCTCGGAGAGATCCTGGTCGCGACCGGCCAGATCACCCGGGAACAGCTTGATAAGGCCCTCTCCCGGCAAAAGTACACCCCGAAGAATGTCGGCGATATCCTGATCGAAGAAGGGGTCGTCGAGCCCCACCAAGTCGCTTATGGTCTGCAGGTTCAGAAGAAGCTGCTGTCCGCGGCACTGATCGCTGCCCTCGCCTTCGCGGGGGGGGTATATGCGCAGGAGACTCCAGCGAACGTTCCAATGGCCTGCGAAGACAGCGCCACGGTAAAGGTTACCGCCCGTGTAATCCCCCGGCTGAAGGTCCTGGTGCTCCGCCAACGCCCCAAACTGGTCGTCTCCGGTGCGGACATCGCGAAGGGATACTTGGACGTCCGCGGTGCTTCCCTCATCGAGATCGTGAACAACGATCCACGGGGTTGCCTGCTGGTCTTCCAGTGCACTGGAGGAGTATTCCGGGAGGTGCACATCCAGGGGTTGGGGAGGGAGGTTCAGGTCGGCCCGCAAGGAGGGTTCGTCCCCCTGCCCTACGCGAAGGGACGCATTACGGTCGAGCTCAGCTACCGGTTTGTCCTGGACGAGAACGCGAATCCGGGGACGTATCCCTGGCCGATCGCTATCGGCCAGGCACACCTGACTTCCGGTTCTTCCACGGGAGCGGGTGCGGACGTTCTCGTTGATCGGATAGAGTAACGCCGATCCAGAATCGAGGAGGTATATCTCCGGATGAAGAAACGAGTTCACGCCTATTGGGTTTTGCTGGGTTTCCTGCTTCTCCCCGGCATTGCCCGCGCCGGGGAATGGCGGGTCACTCCCATCCGGCTCGTGTTCGACCGGGGAGCGAAAAGCGGCGTCGTCACCGTTAGCAACGAGGGAGACGAGAAGATCGAGCTCCAGATGAGCGCGTCCGTATGGACCCAGGATGCGGAAGGGAAGGACCGGTACGCCGAGACGAACGATCTCGTCTTTTTCCCGAAGATCATGACCATCGAAAGCAAGCAGGAGAGGATCCTGCGGGCGGGGATCAGGATTCCCGCGACGAAGAGGGAAAAGACGTACCGGCTCTTCATCGAGGAGATCCCCGGCCCTCGGAAGGGGAAGGGGGCCAATGTATCCCTCGCCATCCGGTTCGGCCTGCCGATATTCGTCAAGCCCCTGAAGGGGGAGAGCAAGGGGGAGATCGACTCGATCGGGATGACGAAGGGGGTTATCGGCGTATCGGTGAGGAACACGGGGAATGAACACTTCGTCATCCATTCCGTCATCGTTACGGGGGAGAACGCGGGGGGGGAGCCGGTGTTCTCCCGGGAACTTTCCGGCTGGTACCTTCTCGCGGAAGCATCCCGGAGATATTCGACGGAGGTTCCGCGGGAGGTGTGCCCGGACCTGGCCAGAATTACCTTGAATGTCAAGACCGACCTGTTTTCCCTGAGCGGCGAGATGGTTCCGGAAAAATCGATGTGCCCTCCGTAGCTGCCCCGCCGGTATGAGCCGATCGGTGAGATCCTTCCTCCTGCCGGTCCTCGTCTCCTTGGTTCTCGGGTTTCTCCTATCCCCTGCTCTTGCGCGTGGCGCCGAGAACGTCATCGTAAGCGTCACTCTGAACAAAGAGAAGAAAGGGGAAATCTTCGTGCTTCGCACGGAAACGGGGGATTTCCTCGTACGGGCCGAAGATCTCGAGGCGATGGGGGTCAAGGTAGCGCCGGCGTATGTCTCCGAGGTCGGGGGGGAAAGAGTCGTTTCCCTGCGCTCCATCCCCAACGTCTCGTTCGTCTTCCACGAAAATACCATCTCGCTGGAAATCTTCGTCCCGCCTTCCCTCCTGCCCAGGCGGATGATCGACTTTTCCCCCCCGCGAAATCCGAAGGTGTATTACCCCAAAGATTCCGGTGGATTCCTGAACTACGGGATCCGGTACACCGCCGGCGACTCCTTTGATTTCCAGAGCCTCGACATCGTGAACACACTGGGGGCAAGGGCGGGCGACTTTCTCCTGCTCTCCGACTCTTCCTACGGGAAGACGCCGAATGAGGAAACGTTCGTCCGGCTGATGAGCAGCCTCACCTACGACCGGCGGCAGGAGCTACAACGGGCGGTAGCCGGCGACTTCTTCGCTTCTTCGGGAGACCTGGGGAGCAACGTCAACTTGGGGGGACTCAGTTTCTCCAAGGTCTACAGTATCGACCCGTATTTCCTCCGCAATCCGCTGGCCGATTTCACCGGCCTCCTCCCCTTCCCGTCCGAGGTGGAAGTCTATCTCGACGGGAGCCGGATCCGGTCGGAAAGGCTACCCCCGGGGGTATTCGAGCTAAGGAACCTCCCCGGCTACGACGGCAGTGGCATGGTGACGGTGGTGGTCAAGGATCCGTTCGGGGGGGAGCGGCGGATCATCTACCCGTTTTACTTCACCGATACGCTGCTGCGGAAAGGGCTCCACGAATACAGCTACAACATCGGCTTCCTGCGTCGGAAGTTCGGCAGCGAGAGCAACCGTTACGGCGGACCGGCGTTTTCCGCCTTCCACCGCTACGGATTCACCGATTCCCTCACCGCGGGGTTCCACACGGAAGGAAGCAGGGGGGGCGCAAACCTTGGCCCCCACGCGACGTACCGGATCCGAAACGCCGGGGTCGTGACGGTATCGCTTGCGGGCAGCCTTCGGGATGGGGGGCGAGCGGGAGGGGCCGGTTTGATCGACTACGTCTACCAGGACCGGAGGATCAACACGAAACTGTTTTTCCGGGGGTTCTCCCGGGACTATGTAACGGCCGGGGAGGAGGAGGGAGCGGACAGGATCCGGTTCGAGGCGGGAGGGGGTGCGGGGTACAGGACGCGGAAGTTCGGATCCTTGTCGGTCGATCTCAGCGTCACGGAGAAATACCGGGGAGTAAACCGGAAGACGGGATCGCTTTCCTATTCCCGGAACCTTTGTATGTCCGTCCGGCTCTTCCTGTCGTACCGGAGAATATACGAGGAGACTGCCTCCGACCAGTTCTTCCTCGGCCTGATCTGGTACCCGGGAAGGGATCTTACCGTGTCCGCCAATTATCAAAGAGAGGAGGGAGCCGATACGGAGACGCTGCAGATACAAAAGAACCCTCCGATCGGCGAAGGATACGGGTTCCGGGGAACCGTGGAGAGGAAGGATCTTCCGCAGGAATCCGCGACCACCGTCGACCCCTACTTCCAATACAACGGAAAGTACGGAATCTACACGGCGGAATACCTCGGACGCTTCCGGGACGGGGGGAAACAAGAGGAGACCTACCGGATCTCCGCCGCGGGGGGGGTTGCCTACGCAGGCGGCGCGTTCGGGGCAAGCCGCCCGATCACCGACAGCTTCGGCATCGTGACGGTGGACGGGCTCGAGGGGGTGCGGGTGTACCGGAACAACCAGGAGATCGGCAGGACCGACGCACGGGGAAGGGTGTTGCTCCCCGGCCTCAGCTCGTATTACGAGAACCAGGTGTCGATCAACGACCGGGACATCCCGATCGAATACTCCCTCTCCGAAGTGGTGAAATACGTTTCCCCACCTTTGCGGAGCGGATCGCTGATACACTTCGAAGCGAAGAGAGTCCAGGCGATCACCGGGACGCTCGCCGCCCAGGTGGACGGGAAGGTCGATCCGGTGGAATATCTCGAAGTCAGGATGAAAGTCGGCGACACGGACCTGTCGTTCCCGACGGGGAAGGGAGGGGAGTTCTATCTCGAGAATGTGAGGCCGGGAACGTACGAGGCCACGTTCGTGCGCGAGGGCAAACCTTGCTCTTTTCCGCTCATCATCCCGGAAAGCGACGGGTTGATCGTCGACTTGGGAGGGTTAGTCTGTGAAGACGCTCGTTAAAGCCGCTGCGATCGTGATCTTTTCTCTGCTGGCGTGGGAGGCGCACGCCGCCTGCAACGTCTCCACGACGAGCGTCAACTTCGGAAACTACGACGTCTTCCTGGTCACGCCGCTCGACTCGACGGGCACAGTAACGGTGTGGTGCGACGAGAATCTGAACCAAGACTTGATCATCGTCATCGGTCCTAGCGGCAATTCGGGAGGATTCCAACCGAGGAAGATGCGCCCCTCCTCCGGCTCCGACCTGCTCGATTACAACCTGTATACGAATTCTTTCCGAACCGCCGTCTGGGGGAACGGAACGGCGGGGACATCGACCGTCAACGTAGGGAAAATAAAAAAGAATGACCCGCCAACGTCTGTGACCATCTTCGGAAGGGTCCCCCCGGGGCAGAACGTCTCCGTCGGGACGTACTCCGACACCCTGGTCGTCACGATCACCTGGTGATCCCGCTTGTCATCCATACTTGATGGCGTGACGATCAAGTTTACCCCCGTATATTTCCCCGGAATAAGGTGATCCGTATAGGTGAACGTCTTGGTCGTATTCAATTCATTTCCGTATTTTATGACCGGAAACGATCGTCGACCCAAAAGAAGGACTGCTGGCAGCACGAATCGCTTCCATTCCTCCCCCCCTGATTTTTTTCGCGTCATCACCGGACTCCCGAATCGGGGAAGCTGGCCACCCCCACGCTGACCGTGACTTTCTCCGGACGCCATGTTTCCCGCCCGGGATACGGGTTGTCTTTCATGCGGAGATATCCGACCTGCGGCGATGGCTATTTAGAATTTCCCGATGTCACGAGGCACGATGGTACCATCGTGACCGCCAAGCAAAGGGCAGTACCGTCCCCCCGCAAATGTTGACTGCCCCCACCGATTCGGAAGAGAATGTCTTGATTACGTCGGGTTCCGGGGGTGGAATGCAAAAATCGGCGTTTTACGCCATCGTGGGGATATCCCTGATCGTTACCGCCGTTTCCCTCGGGTATTCCGGGAGCCGTTATCTCTCCCTACGGTATTACGCTCCTCCTCCCCCACCTCCCCACGGGGAGGAAGCGGCGTCTGTCGCGCGCGCAACCAATATTGCGCCGGAACAGTGGACGAACATCTTCGCCCCCTCCGGCGGGATGAACATCCCCTCCCGCCTGGCGGGGAAGGATGCCGGACCGGCGTCCGGCCCGGCCACCGCGTACGTTCTTCTCGGGACGATTTCCTCCGACGCCCCGAACGCCCGGCGCGCCATTCTCTGGGCGGAGGGGATGAGGGAGCCGGTCCTGGCGCGGGAACATTCCGAGATCGAGCCGGGGGTCCGGGTGGCCGGGATCGAGCGCGACTACGTATGGATTGCGCGCGGACGGGGAAAGGAAAAGCTGGAACTCCTCCCCGTCGGCTCCCGCACGCGGGCAAAGGCACCGCCGACTCCGCCCCCCGTGGCTTCCGCCAGCGCCCCCCGGGCCGCCCCCCCCCCGGCGGAGGCGGGCATCAACGTGACCCGGATCGGCGAGAACGCCTTCTCTCTCGACGAGGCCACGGTCACGCAACGGACGACCAACATCAACCAGTTCATGACGCAGGTGCGGGTCATCCCCTATTTCGAGGGGGACAAGTCGGCCGGGTACCGCATGGCCGCCATCCGACCCGGGTCCGCCTTCGACCAGCTCGGCTTCCGGGGGGGGGACATCATCCAGCGGGTCAACGACCTCGACCTGTCCAGCCCGGAGAAGGTCTACACCATCTTCCAGAACCTGAAGGACGAAAAGCGCGTGACCGTCAACATTCTCCGGCAGGGGCAGAAAAGCACGCTCACGTACGAAATCCGATGAGCAGGGAGAGAACCATGAGAAAAGTGGCCCTGGCCCTCGCGGCACTGTGGCTTGTCACCGCCGGCACCGTATCGGCCGCGGACCCACCGCTTTCCGGGGGCCCGCCGGCAGCGACCGACATCCAGGCGACTGCGGACACCATCGGCACGAACGAAAAACCGGCTGAACCGGCCTCCGGGGCCGAGGCTCCCCCGCCTCCCGCGAGCCAGGCGCCGGCGGTCGACAACCAGGCAACTGCGGGTATGCCCGCAACAGGCGGAAAGCCGGCCGAACCCATGGTCAAGCCCGCGGCCCCGCCGCCTCCTCTGCCGCCGCAGGTTTATCTCTCCATGGACTTCACCGACGTGGATCTCCCCGTGCTCATCAAGTTCATCAGCGAGCAGACCAGGAAGAACTTCATCTTCGACGAGCGCGTCCAGGGAAAGATCACGATCATCTCACCCCGCCGGATCAGCCTCGACGAGGCGTACAACGTCTTCCTGTCGGTCCTCCACGTCAAGGGGTTCGCCACCGTGGAGCAGGACGGCACCATCAAGATCATCCCGATCAGCAGCGCCCGGCAGGAGAACCTGCCGACCGAGACGGACGGGAGCCGGGAGCCCGGGTCCAAGATCATCACGAGGTTGATCCCCCTGCAGTACGTCGACGTCGCGGAAATCGTCACCCTGCTCACCCCGATGGTTTCCAAGGACGGTCTCCTCACCTCGTTTCCCGCCTCCAACACCCTGATCATCATCGATTCCCGGTCGAACATCGACCGGGTCATGCGGATCCTCGCGGAAATCGACCGGGAGGGGACGGGGAACATCCTCCGGATCGTCCCGGTGAAGAACGCCTCCGTCACGGAGATCGCCAAGACGCTTGACCTGATCTATCAGGAGACGGCGACTCCCCAGGTGGTCGGCCGCGGTGTCCGCTCCGTTCGTCCGGGCAAGGCCCGCGGAGCCCCGAAGTTCATCCCCGACGTCCGCACGAACATCCTGCTCGTCCTCGCGGGGAAGGAGATGATGGACGACATCGTGGACCTGATCGGCAAACTGGACATCCCGACCCCGGAGAACACGGGAAAGATCAACGTGTACTACCTGGAGAACGCGGACGCGGAGGAGGTCGCCAAGGTTCTCGCCAATCTCACCGAGAAGCGGCCGGGCGCGGCCCCCGCGCCCCCCGGACAGGCGGCCACGATCAAGGGGGTCATCACCGCGGAACTCGAGGGGGGGGTGAAGATCACGGCCGACAAGGCCACCAACTCCCTCATCATCATCGCCTCGCTCAACGACTACCAGACCCTGGTCGATGTCATCAGGAAGCTCGACATCCGCCGGCGCCAGGTCTATGTGGAAGCCCTGGTGATGGAGATCAGCCTGGACAAGGCCCGAGACCTGGGCGTGGAGTTCCGGGGCGCCTTCGAGACCCGCAACCAGGGGGCGGTCCTCGGCGGGACGAATTTCGACTTCCAGGGGAACCTCAATCAGCTCCTCACTTCCCTGGCCACCGGGAACCCCCTCCTGTTTGCCGGCACCGGGTTCATCGCCGCGGGGATCGCGGGAAACGTCGTTCTTCCGGACGGAACGGAGATCCCGGCCATCACCGCGGTTCTGCGGGCGGCGCAGACCCGGGACAACGTCAACATCCTTTCCTCGCCGCACTTGCTCACGCTGGACAACAAGGAAGCGGAGATCATCGTCGCCGAGAACGTCCCGTTCATCACCAGCCAGTCCCGCGACACGACGAACCTCGCCAACGTCATCAACACCGTCGAACGGAAGGATGTGGGGATCATCCTCCGGATCACCCCTCATATCCATGAGAGCGAATACGTGAACCTCGAGATCTACCAGGAATCGTCGGCCGTCAAGGGGGACTCCCTCCTGGCAACCTCGACGGTGGGCCCCACGACGACGAAACGCTCCGCCAAGACCAGCGTTCTCGTAAAGAACAGCGAGACCGTGGTTCTGGGCGGGATGATGCAGGAGACCGCCAACAACATCGAAAGGAAGATTCCGATCCTGGGGAGCATCCCGCTCCTGGGGAACCTCTTCAAGTTCTCATCGGTCACCCGGAAAAAGACGAACCTGCTGATCTTCCTGACCCCGCACATCATCAAGAGCCCGGAAGAGATGTCGCAGATGACCACCGACCACCAGAGGAAAATGGACGATTTCATCGAACAGCACAAGGGCGAGGTGGAGAGGATTCTTCCGGAGCGCAAGAGGACGGAGGAGAAGTGAGTCCGGACGCGAAAAAGGAAACGGCGCAGGAGGACCTCGCGGCCCTTTCCGCCGAGGTCGACCTGCTCGCGAAGATCCCGATCGGGTACGCGCGGAAACACCTCCTTCTCCCCTGCCGGGGGTCGGACGGCTCCCTCGTCGTTCTCTCCGGCCGGCCCGAGGCGACCCACGCGCAAGACGAGATCCGCTTCCTCGTCGGGCCGGTCCGCTTCGTCCCGGCCCCCGAGGAAGTCATCCTGAAGAAGATCGACGCGGCCTACGAGCGATCCCACGCCCCCGAGCGGGAGATCGTGGAGGGGCTCTCGGGGGATTGGGAGCTGGACGTCGAGGCGGCGTTCGAGGAGACCCGCGATCTCCTCGAGTCGCCGGACGAGGGCCCGGTGATCAAGTTCGTCCACTCCCTGATCTTCCGGGCGATCCGGGAGCGCTCCAGCGACATCCACGTCGAGCCGTTCGAAAAGGAACTCGTCATCCGGAACCGCGTCGACGGGATCCTCTACCCCATGGTCGCCGCGCCCCGGAAGTGGCACGCCCCCGTCGTGTCGCGGATCAAGGTCATGGCGAGCCTGGACATCGGCGAGCGCAGGCTCCCCCAGGACGGGAGGATCAGGATCCGCCTCGGGGGAAAGGAGATCGACATCCGCGTCTCCGTGGTGCCCACCGCGTTCGGGGAGAGGGCGGTCCTGCGGATACTCGACCGGTCGAACCTTTTGCTCGGGCTCGAGGACATCGGCCTGGTTCCCGGCGACCTGGCTTCCCTTACGCGCCTCCTGGGGAGGTCGAACGGGATCCTGCTCGTCACCGGCCCGACCGGCTCCGGGAAGACCACGACCCTCTACGCGGCCCTGCGCAGGCTCGACTCGGGGACCAAGAACATCATCACCATCGAGGACCCGGTGGAGTACCAGGTCCACGGGATCGGGCAGATCCAGATCAACCCGAAGATCCACCTCACGTTCGCCAGCGGACTGCGGTCGATCCTTCGGCAGGATCCCGACATCATCATGGTGGGGGAGATCCGGGACTCCGAAACGGCGGAGATCGCGATCCAGGCCTCGCTGACGGGACATCTCGTGCTGTCCACCCTCCACACGAACGACTCCGCCAGCGCGGTGACGCGCCTGGTCGACATGGGGATCGAGCCCTTCCTGGTCGCCTCCTCCCTGACGGCGGTCATCGCCCAGCGTCTCGTGCGCAAGCTCTGCCCCGACTGCCGCGTCCCGTACGCTCCTTCCCCCGCGCAGTGGCGGGAGGTGGGGCTCTCCGGGGAGCCCGCCGGGCGGTTCTTCGCCGCGGGCGGGTGCCCCTCCTGCATGAACACCGGATACCGCGGGCGGGTGGGAATCTTCGAGATCCTGATCGTGGACGACCGCCTCCGCGCCCTGATCCTGGAGCGCGCGGATTCCGAGGGGATCAAGGCGTTCGCCGCCTCGCGGGGGATGCGGACGATCCTTGCGGCGGGGGCGGAAAAGGTCTGCGCCGGCATCACCTCCGCGGAGGAAGTGTTGCGCGTCACGCAGGAAGAGTAAGGGTCCCCGTGCCCACGTACCGGTATACGGGAGTCTCCCGGGAGGGTGTCGAAAAAAAGGGGGTCGTCGACGCCGAAAACGTCTCCGCCGCGCGCCTCAAACTCCGGTCCGACGGGACGTACCCCCTCACGGTCGCGGAGGAAACGGGCGACGGCAGGCTTTTCCCCTCCCTCTCCCTGCTCGGCCGAAAGGAGTTCCTCCCCCTCCTGACCCGCCAGCTGGCCACCCTCGTCGGGGCGGGCGTCCCCGTGATGGCCGCGCTCCACTCGCTCTCGGCCCAGGTGGACGACCCCGAAAGCCGCCGGGTGCTCGTCGAAGTGCAGGAGGCCGTTCGAAGCGGCATGACCCTCGCGCGCGCCGTCGAGTCGCATCCCGGGACGTTCCCCGAACTGTACGCGAGCATGGTGCGGGCCGGGGAGGAGAGCGGCACGCTGCCCCTGTCGCTGTCCCGGCTGGCCGACCACCTCGAGGAACAGTCGCGGACGGTCAACCGCGTCCGTTCGGCCCTCACCTACCCCCTGCTCATGGCCTCCGTGGCGGCGCTGGTGGTCATCTTTCTTCTGTCCTTCGTCGTGCCGAAGATCGTAGGCGTGTTTTCCCACATGGGCCGCGCCCTCCCCCTGCCCACCCGCGCGCTGATCGCCGTGTCGAACGTTCTGGCGGCCGGGTGGTGGGTGCTCCTCCTGGTGCTCGGGGCCCTGGTGGTGGCGGGCCGGCGGTACCTGGCCACCGACCGGGGGAAACGGGCCCGGGATGCCTTCCTCCTCCGCCTTCCCATCCTGGGGAGGATCGTCCACCTGTCGGCGCTCTCCCGCTTCTCGCGGACGCTTTCCACCATGGCGGCGGGCGGGATCCCCATCGACCGCGCCCTGCGGATCGTCGCCCCCGTCGTGGGAAACGCCGTGATCGCGGAGCACATCGAGGCGGCGGCGGCCCGCGTCGTGGAGGGGGCCTCCCTGTCCGAGGCGCTGCGCCACCACGCAGAGATTCCCCCCGCGCTCATCCAGATGGTGGCCGTCGGGGAGGAAAGCGGGAAACTCGACTACCTGCTCGAGAAGATGGGGGAGGCGATCGACGGGGAGGTGGAGGCGCGGCTGTCCCGCGCGCTCTCCCTGATGGAACCGGTGATCATATTGATGATGGGGACGGTCGTCGCCTTCATCGTCATCTCGATCCTGCTGCCGCTACTCGAGATCTCCACGATCGTCCGCTAAAGGAGGGACAAGACATGGAAAGGATACCGAGCGGGAGGAACCGGATGCGCGGCCGCGCGGGGTTCACCCTTCTGGAAATCATGGTCGTCATCGTCATACTGGGGCTTCTCGCGGCGCTCGTGGTCCCCAAGCTGATCGGGCGGACGGAGGAGGCGAAGCGGACCCAGACCCGTCTCCAGATCAAGAACGTCGAGCAGGCCCTGCAGCTCTTCAAGCTCGACAACGGGTTCTACCCCGCAACCGAGCAGGAGATCGCGGCCCTCGTGCGGGCCCCCGAGATCGGCAGGGTCCCGAAGAATTACCGGAAGGGAGGGTACCTCGACCGGGTACCGAAGGATCCCTGGGGCAACAACTACGTGTACGTCTCCCCCGGCTCGCACGGGGATTACGACATCAGTTCCTACGGGGCGGACGGGGTGCAAGGCGGGGAAGGCGAAGATGCGGACATCAACTCCTGGGATCCGCAGTAGCCCGGGCTTCACGCTCATCGAGCTGTCGATCGTACTTTTCGTGCTGGGGCTTTTGCTCTGGCTCGTCGTTCCCCGTATCTCCTCCGTGGCGGGCCCGGACCGCAACACCGTGTTCCGGGAGATCGCCGCAGGTTCCGAGACGGCCTTCGACACGTCCCTCTTCGAGAAGCGGGAGGTCCGGCTCGTCATCGACCCGACCGGCGGGACGTACCGGTTCCGCGGCACGGAGGAGCAAGGGGCGTTGCCGCCGCCCCGAGGGCTGTCGGAGGGCCTGGCGATCACGGGGGTCCGGGTCGATGGGGAGGACCGCCCCCCCGACATCGTCACCGAGATCCGGTACCTCCCCGGCGGGAAGGTCCCCGCCTTCCGCATTTTCTTCCGCGAATCCGGCGGGGGTGCAAGTCCCGTCGAGTGGACCCTCCGGGGGAACCCCTATGACGGGTCGGTGGACGTCCTCGAGGGGAACGTCTCGGGCGATGTCTAGCGCAGCGCCTCGTAAATGGATTGACGCTCCGATCCTTCGCCGGGATAGCCTGGGACAGGCGGCCATCCCGCGCACAGGGATCTGCGGGGGGTTCCTCGACGCGGCCTGTGGAGCGAGGGAGAAATTGCGTCGAGCGGAACCGGCAGCGAGCGGGCGCAAGGTCGCGAGCATCTTCCAACGGGGAGCCCCGGCCTGCAGAGATCCGTTGCTGAAGAGGCCGGGCACCGAGAGGGTCGATGCGCCGCGCCCGGCGAGGCGCCCGACCGAGGCGTACCCGCCGCGGTACGGTGAGGGGGGGCAACGAAGCCGGAGCGGATGCAGCGGCCCTCGAATGCCGGGATCTGAGGGAATGGATCTCTGGAGGCCGGCGAGCCCGTGCGCGGAGACGGACTCGATTGTCAACGTATTTACAATACGCTGCACTAGAAGAGCCGCTGCCCGGGACGGCTTCACGCTCCTCGAGGTCCTCGTCTCCCTGGCGATCCTGTCCGCCACGCTCATCATGGCGTACCAGGTCACCTCCTCGGCCATTTCCGCCGGGGAGAGGTCGGAAGCGTGGACGACGGCATCCCTCCTGGGCGAGACGAAGCTTCGGGAGGCCACCGAAACATTCCCGGAGGTCCAGGAAACGGGAGGGAAATTCCCAGCCCCCCACGAGGAGTACTCCTTCCGGCTGGCCGTCAAGCAGGCCCTCCACTCCGACGCCCGCGAGGTGTACGTCGCCGTATCATGGGGGGCGGACGGAGCCGGCGAGACGATCACCCTGGGGGGGCTGGCGGTGCGATGAGCGGGACGGCCGGCAGACGCGGGTTCACTCTCCTGGAACTCCTCCTCACGCTCGCGATCTTCTCCGTGGTCCTCGTGCTGCTCCTGTCCTCCTTCACCGGAGTGGAGCGGGCCCGCGAGATCCTCTCGGACCGGTACCGGGACTTCCGGCAGCTGCGGATGAGCATCGACCGGCTCGGGGCGGACATCCAGGGGGCGTTCTCCTCCGACGGAATCGAGGCGACGGCGCTTACCTGCCACGAGGACACCTTTTCCGAAAAGCCCGCCGCCACCCTGATCTTCACCGCCTTCGCGCTGCCGGAGTCGGGGGGGCCGCGCCCGGCGTCCGGCATCGTGAAGATCAGGTACTTCCCGAAACTGGGCCGGGAGGGCAGGTTCCTCGAGCTGTACCGCGAGGAGTCCTCCCTCCCCCTGATCGAGAACAAGATCCCCACCCGGGAGGTCCGGATGGCGGATCGGCTCCTCGGCTTCCGGGTGGAGTTCTTCGACGGCGGTACGTGGACCAGGGAGTGGCCCCCCGGCGGCCGGAAGAAGAGCGCTCTTCCCGGCAAGGTGGCGTTCGTCCTCACCTCCTCGTCCGGGGAAGAGTACCGGCGGGTCGTTCCCCTCCCCCTCTCGGGCACGGAAGCGGCGGTCCCCTTTTCGGGAAGGCGAACGGAGGCCAGGCCATGAGGGAGCGGCGGGCCGGCGACAGGGGGGTGGCACTCCTGATCACCCTGATGATCCTCGTGCTGATCGTGACGCTGGTGTGGGAGGTCTTCCGGGTCGGAGCGAGAGCCGCGCAGACGGGGGCGTACGGCCGCGATTCCATCCGCGCGGAGATCGTGGCGGAGGCGGGCGTGGCGGCGGCCCGGATCGCCCTGCGGGAGGACGCAGGGGACAACGACTACGACACCCTCGACGAGATCTGGTCGAGACCGGTCCCCCCGATCGACCTCGGCGAGGGGACGATCCGCATCGTCGTGGAAGACGAGGAGCGGAAGATCAACCTGAACCGGCTCGTGCTTCCCAACGGGAACGCTCCCGACGACCAGAGGCTCGCCGTCTTCCGGAGGCTTCTCGAGGTCCTCGAGATCGACCCGTCGCTCGCCGACGCCGTCGTCGACTGGCTCGACAACGACGACACCTCCCGCGTGGGGGGCGCCGAGAGCTCCTACTACCGCTCCCTGCCGTTTTCCTACAAGGCGAAGAACGACTTCCTCGACACCGTCGACGAACTCCGCCTCGTCCGGGGCGTGACCCCGGAGGTGTTCGAGAAGCTTCGGCCGTTCGTCACCGTCTACTCCTCGGGGAAAGTCAACCTCAACACGGCCCCGAAGCAGGTCCTGATGGCCCTCTCCGCCGGCCAGGATGCGGCGGACACCGGGGAGATCGGCGAGTCGACTGCCTCCGAGATCATCGAGTTCCGGAAGGAGAAGCCCTTCAAGAAGATCGAGCAGATCGGGAACGTGGGCATGTTCCTTTCCGACCTGTACAAGAAGACGCGGATCCGTGACCTCATGGACATCCGGGGAACCGCGTTCCACGTGCGTTCCACCGGAGAGGTCGCCGGCACGATCCGGACGATCGACTCCGTCGGGATCCGGTCCGGAAAAACTATACAATGGCGGTACTGGAGAGTAGAATGATCCACCGAATTTCACGATCCGCGGGGGGACCATGAGACGTTTCCTGACAGCGATCTGCGGGATATCGCTCTCCGCCGTGATGGCCGCGACGGCGGCGGCGGAAAAGACCGTGCCGGTGAACGATCCCGCATCCCCCGGCGTCTTCGACCAGCCGTCCGTGGCGGTGGAAGGAGCCATCAACCACGTGGCCTATATCGGCGCGGACAATACGGCAGGCCCCTTCCGTCTGTTCTACGCGGCGGTCGACGGGGGGGCGGACTTCAGCAACCTTTCCCTTACCCGCGACACGACCGGATTCCTGGTCACCCCGCCCACGGCGATCGACAACACGGCCGCCGGCAATGACGCCTACGTCGACGCGCGGCATCCCCGGATCGCCATGCGCTCCTCCACCGAGGCGGTGATCCTCTTCCAGGCCAAGCCGGGTGCTTCCCCGGACCCTACGTATGCGCTCTACCTCGCCCGTCTCACGCTGGAGAACAAGGCGGTGGTGAAACAATCCGTGCGGCGGGTAACCGGGATCAGCGGCTTCGGCGAGGACATCTCGTTCGGACTGGTCACGGCGGACAACACGGCCAGGGTTGCCTACGCGAGCAGGCAGGGGGTCTCGGGCCCGTTCGACGTCTCCTACGCGAGGATCTCCCTGGACATCGCCGCCGTCACGGGAAGCCCCGGAACGCCGCTCCTCCTCTCCTCGGTGCCGGGTAGCACCGGCTCCCGCCCATTGCCGAGTCTCAAACTCGACGGACTGAACCGTGCCCACGTCTCCTGGGCCGCGAACAGCGGTTCCTCCACCCCGAACGGGGTGTACTACGCGCTGGTGAAGGAACGAAGCGGGGCGGACAGCGTCGCGATCGCGGCCACCGAAGTCCTCGGGCGCTCTCGGAAGTGGGGGCACCCGCACGTTCTTGTCTCCGCCACCGGTTCGATCATCATCCTTGCGGCCGACGAATCCCTTCCGGGGACATCGGGGAACCTGGGCCTGGTGAACATCAACCCCGACGCCGACGACCAGGACGGAAGCCCGGTTCAGGTCCCGACCAACACCAACTTCATCCTTACGCCGCCGGGGGAGTCCATTCTGCCCGAGGGTTTCAGCCTCTTCCGGCCCGAGGCGTTTCTCGACGTCCTCGGGCAAATCCACGTGACCGGGTACGGCAGCAGCGGGACGAGGTCCACCTATTACGCATTCAAGCTCATCAGTTCGTCCCCCTTCACGCAATTCGTGACGAACCCATTGCCGGTGGGCCTCGATTCGTCCGAGTTCCCCGTATCTCTCCCTGACGGGGACTACACCCGAGCCGCATTCGGTTTCCTGAGCGGAAAGGTCGTCGTCTTCTGGTCCGGCCAGGACCCGGTCACGGGAAACAGAAACCTGGACGTGACCGCCCTGCCCACGGTGAATGCGGTACCGTTCGACGAAACGGGGTGCAGGGTCGTGACCAGCCACGGATCGGGCGGGCACGGAAGGGTCCCCGATGCTCTCGTGCTCCTGCTGCCGGTGGCCGTTCTGGGACTCCGCCGATTCGCAAGGAAAGCACTTGTGGGGTAGGCGATTCCCCGGGGGGCGGTGGCTGTGGCTCGTCCCGGGCGTCTTGCTGTTCCTCTTCGTCTTTCTCTTCGCGGTCTCCTGCACGCTCCCGGACGACGTGATTCTCTCCTTGGTCCGCCCCGCTCTGGCGAGAGCGGGCTTCGAAATCGCCGCGGAATCGGCCCGGGCGGAGTTCCCCCTTGGCGTCCGGCTCGACAAGGCCTCCATCGGCCGCCCGGGAGGAGCCGAACTCCGGCTGGATACGATCCGGGCCGGGTGGGAGTGGACCGGTCTGCTCCGGTGGCTCCCGGTTCACGCAACGGTTTCTAAGGGGAGCGCGAAGGCGGAGGCACGCACCTCTCCGCGGTTCTGGAACCCCGGGAAAGGGCGCCTTTCCCTGGAAAACATCGCCAGCGGGGAACTTGCCCCCCTGTTTCCCCTCACTGCGTCCGGGACCGGATTTTCGCTTACCTCCGCCCAGGTCCGGTGGACCCGGTCCGCGTCGGGAGACATTTCCGGGCAAGGAGACGCAAGGTTGGCCTGGCTGCGGGTGCCGATCCTTCAACCTTCCTCTCCCGTCCGGGAGGCGCTGCTCCAGGATGTGACCATCCTCTTCGCGGTACGGGGCCGGTCTCTCATCGTATCCTCCGTCACCGGTACCTACGAAGGGGCCCGGGTCGAGGGAACCGGGGAGATCGCGGAGATCTTTTCGCCCCCCCGGTCGACGATCATGTTCCACCTCCGTATCGAGAACCCCCTCGAGGGAAAGACCGCCGCTCTCTTTGACCTGCTGGCGAAAAATGCCAAGAATGCTAATCTGAGGATCAGGGGACCTCTCCTGTCGCCTAAGGGAGAGTTCCAGATCTTCTGAAGGAAAGGCACATTGAAAAGCCTCGGGATCTCCATAGCGCACAACTCCCTCTCCGCGGTCCTTTGGGAGCACACCCTTTTTTCCTCGAGGATGGAGGGTTCGTGCGAAGTCCCTTGCGCGGAGCCGTATGGCAGGGCGGAGGATATCGCCCGTCTCGCGGAGGAGGTCCGCAAGATCGCGGGCCCCGGCCCCCTCCCCTCCGCGGTTCTCTCCCTGCCCCCCGCGTGGACGTTCCTGCGGCGGGTCCGGCTGCCGGTCTCCGACCTCCCCCGGGCGAAAAAAATGCACCTTGCGGAACTGGAGGGAAATCTCCCGATCGAGGATGAGGAGATCCTTTCCGACATCCTGCCCGCCGGGGAACCGGGGGCGTTCCTGGCCATCGCGGCCCGGCGGTCCGCCGTCGAGAAGGCCGTGGCCGCGTTTGCCGAGGGGGGATTTCTCCTGGACCGGGCGATTACCGACCACGTGTCGCTTCTGTGCGCCGTCCTCTCGTCGAAAAACGGATTTTCCGGCCTGGTCTTCTCCGGCCTGAACGACCTCGTCGCCCTGCGGCTGTCCGGGGGCGCCGTCATGTCGGCCCGCCAGTTCCCCGCGGCGATCGCCGCGAACCCGGAGGAACTTCGGGCCGGTATCCGGGAGATCCTGGACGCCGATGCGCACGGTGCTTCCCCCCGGGCGTCCGTCGTGTTCGGGGATCATCCCGCATCCCTGGCGGAACTTCTCCCCCAACCGGACCCCTTCGTTCTGCCGGGGGCATCAGGAAACGCCTCGCCCCTTGCGTACGGCGCGGCGCTCGCTCCCCATTTCGGCAGGGAAACCGGGAACTTCTCTCTCCGGACCTCGGCGGAGGCCGAATCGGAAAGGGCCCGGGAACGGTCCCGGGTCCGCATCGCGGCCGCCGTGGCCGTCATTGCGGTCCTTTCCCTCCTCGGGACGATCCAGGTCGCGCAATGGGCCGTGGGGAAAAAGGTCTCCCAGATCCGGGCCCAGATCCGGAAAGAATTCACCGAGGCCGTCCCGGGGGTCAAGGTCGTCGTCCAGGAAACGGCGCAGATCCGGGAGAAGATCCAGTCGCTTTCCCGCCAGAGAAAGGAGCTGGGGGCCGATTTCCCGGAGCCGACCGCCATGCTGGAGAAAGTATCCCGGTCGCTTCCGGCAAACCAGAATGTTTCCGTCCGGGAACTATCGTACGATTCCGGCCGCCTCCGCCTTCAAGGCGACGCGGGGTCGGCGGAGCTCGTCGAGACGTTCCGTACTTCCCTCGTGGCCGCGTTCGGACCGGAAGCCACCGTGACCGTCCAGGAGGCCGAGGGCAGCGCGCGGGGGGGGAGCGTCCGGTACTCGATCCTGATCGAGAAAGGGGGAAACGGCCGTGCTTCGTAGCCGAGAGAAGGTCATCCTCGCGCTGGGAGCGTGCGCGGCGGTCCTGATCCTGCTTCTCTCTTTCGTGGTGATCCCCGGGATCTCCCGCGTGCGGTCGCTGTCGCGGGCGTCGGTCGTCGCCGAAAAGGACCTGGCGGACCTGCGGAAGATGCGCCCGGAGCTTACCCGGCTGGACCGGGAGGTGCGCCGCAGGTTGACCCAGGTCAGCGCCGCCGCCAATGCCAGCCAGTCCCCGCTGGCGCGACTGACCGCATCGATCCAGGAGACGGGTTTCCCCCAGTCGGCCTTCAGCCTCAAGTCCGCCGGCTCCCGGACCGGGGAATACGTCGGCGAGGAGTCGTTCGACCTGAAGATGGAGAATCTCACCTACCTGGAGGCGGTCCGCCTCGTCAACCGGCTGGAGACCGGGGTGCTGCCCATCGTCGTTCGGTCCGCCAACCTGAAGAGCCGGTACGACGACAGCAAGTACCTCGACGCGACCCTGCGCATCGGATTCCTTCTTCCGGCAAACCGATGACGCGCCCGATCCTCCTTTTCGCGACGCTTTTCGTCCTGCTGCTTCCCGCGTGCAAGGAGGACCGCGCGACTCCCCGGCTCACCGAGCAGGAGGAGGCGATCCTCACGGAGAAAGCGGACGAAAAGATCGGCCTGATCATTCGGCAGAACCTGCCCGCGCTCTTCGCCGGCATCGTCGTGTTCCGGTCCGACGTGTTTCTCACCCAATCGGAGATGCTTGCCCGGCGGGACCTGTCGGTGCTGGACTCCTTCGGAAACGCCGCCGTCATCCTGCTCAACTCCCCGGACATCCCGCCGCTCCTCAAGGAAACATCCGTGAGGAAAATCTATTTCCTCTGCCGGCAGGGGCCCCTCGCCCGGCTCCATCCCGCGTTCCTGATGGAGGTCCTGCAGCGGTTCGGCGAAGGAAAGGAGAGGGAGCCCCACCCCTTGCTCATCCGGTTCCGCGATCCGCCGCAGGAGAAAGAGGAAAAATTCGTGGAGGCGGCCGGCTTCACCGTCGCATCCCGTGCGGGGGTCGTCTGGGCCGTCTCCGGACCCCTCACCTCCCTGCCTCGCCTGCTCGAAGACGACCGAATACTTTTCTACGAAGGGGCATCTAAAGCACGGACGATGTGAGGCCCCGGAGAGCAGGCGGATTGAAATCCATATCGCGTTCCCATATCCCTCTTTTTCTCTTCCTCCTCTGGGGAGTGGTCTCCCTTTCCGGCGTCGAGATCGTTTCCGACCTGCGGAAGATCGAGCCGCTTGCGCTGGTCACCGGCGAGCCGGCGATGGTTGCGGCCCAGGGTAAGGCCATGGGGGCGCAGGGACGGTATCCATCGGAGTTCCCCGTCTTTTTCCACCTCAAGTCCGAGGAAGGCCGTTTTTCGGGGAAAGTTACGGCGCTCGGCGGGAGGGCGACGAGAGTCCATCCGCGGCTTTACACGGGAGAGATCCCCGGGGACGCGGCAAGATATATCTCCCGCTGGCCGGAGGTGGCGTACATCGAGGCGGGGAAACGGGCCAGACCGATGCTGAATCTGAGCCGCCCGGCGGTTTTCGCGGACGTGGTTCAAAACGGTACGGGCCTCCCCGCCGCCTTCACCGGAAGCGGTACCTACGTGGGGATGGTGGATAGCGGACTGTCCTCGAGACACCTCGATTTCTTCGTCAACGGCAACCCGTCCTCCCCGCGGGTTGTCCACTGGTATCCCAACCCGGGTGCAGCCGGCACGGACACGGAATGGCACGGGACCCACGTCGCCGGGATCGCCGCCGGCAACGGGTTCCTCTCCGGGGGACTTTACACGGGGATTGCCCCGGGGGCTTCTCTCCTCGTGGCGAAGACGAATTTCACGACCGTCGACATACAGAACGCCGTGAACAATCTCCTCATTTTCGCGGCGACGACCCCCGTGGCCATCAACTTGAGCCTGGGCCTTGTCACCGGCCCGCATGACGGCACCAGCGGGTTCGAAAACGGCATCGGGTTCCTCGCAACCCAGGGCGTCTCCTCCGGGGGGAAACAGATCATCTCCGCCGCTGCGGGGAACGAGAGGACGGACAAGGAGCATTTCCAGGTCACCCTTCCCCCGTTCGGGTCCGTCAACGCACCGCTGTCCCTGGAAACCGACGGCTCCTTCATCGACGTCTGGGCGGACGGGGAGGACCGGTACACCGTTACCGCGACCCTTGGATCGGAATCGGCCTCCGCCCCCACCGGAAGTTCGGCATCCACTTCCAGCGGCAGGATCTCGGTCTCCAACCGGACCGACGATCCCCCGAACGGGGCGACCCACATCACGGTGTTCTTCCGCGCATCCGCCGTTTCTCTTGCAACCATCCTGCTCGAACGGACCCGGAACGGAGGGAATGGGAAGGTGGATGCCTACATCGACCAAACCGACGGATTCTTCCCGACGGGCATGGAGGCGGGGACGATAAGCGAACCGGCGAACGCGGAAAACGTGATCGCCGTGGGATCCTTCGACACGAAGACCGCCGGGGGAAACCCGGCCGCGCAGAACATCACCTCTTTCAGCAGCCTCGGTCCCACACGGGACGGCAGGGACAAACCGGACCTCGCCGCACCGGGGTTCATCATCTATGCCGCGAAGTCCCTCGACCCGTACCTCGACCCGCCCCCCGAGCCCCAGACCGTGCCCGGAGACAACAACTACGCCGTTCTCGCGGGGACCAGCATGTCGGCCCCGCACGTGGCGGGGATCGCGTCGCTGGTCTGGCAATCCAACCCGCTTCTTACGTCAGCCCAGATGCGGGAGCGATTGAGGAGAACGGCCACCCCCGTCCCTCCGTCCCCCAACACCACCTGGGGTTACGGCAAGGCGAATGCCCTGGCCGCCGTCTCGGCGTCGGTGGCCTCCATCACCGCACCCGCGACCGCCACGCCGGGAACCCTGTTAACGCTTAATTCCGAGAAGAGCTCGGGCGCCTTCGGGAATCCCCTTTCGTATCTTTGGACCTTCACATCGCGTCCGACAGGGTCCGGCGCATCCCTCTCCTCCCCCGCCGCCGCCTCGACCACGTTCGTGCCGGACATCCCGGGGAACTACAAGGTCTCCCTCACCGTGTCACAGACCTCGCCGCCGGGGAGCGCCCCGGGAACCGCGGAGGACACCGTTCACGTGAACAACGTTCCTCTTGCCGCGATCGCCGGCCCAGGGACCGACAACGTGGGAATCCCGGTATCGTTCAGCGGGGCGGGAAGCACCGACCCGGACTCGCAGCCCCTCACGCTTCGGTGGGTACTCGTTTCCCGGCCTCCAGGGAGTTCGGCAACCCTCCCAACCGGTTCGGACAACGCGTCCTTGACATCGGACGTCGCCGGCACATACGAGGTGGGCCTGCGCGCGGACGACAACCTGGACATCAGCGCCCTGTTAACGAAGACCTTCACGGCGACCGGCGTCGCTCCGCCGCAAACGGGAGGAGGCGGAGGCGGGGGGTGCTCGATGGGCACCGGAAAGGGAGAGGACGACGGATCATCATCGGTTGCCGCCCTTCTTCCGCTCCTGCTCCCTCTCGGCGTCCTCTCTGCCCGTAAAAATGGATATCGCTTCCTGCGCCACTGCCGCCCCGCGGCCACGAAGTGCCGTTAAGGGGGATTCCCCGATCCTTTCGCCTCCAGCGCAGCGAGGCGTTCCTTCATCTCCTTTTCCTTCTGCCAGCGGGCGGTCACGTCGCGCATCACCGCCGAGATCCCCATCAACGCCCCGTCCCCGTCCCGGATGAGGGCGACGGAGAACTCGAGCGAGACCCGGGAGCCGTCTTTGCGGATGCCCGGCACGGCGAGCAGGTCCGTCCCGTACTTGGTCACCCCGGTCTTCATCACCCGGAAATACCCTTCCCAGTGCCGCTCCCGCATCTTCTCCGGGACGATGATGTCCAGCGACTTCCCCACCGCTTCCCGGGCTCCGTACCCGAAGATCGCCTCGGCCCCGGCATTCCAGAGACGGATGATCCCGTCCTGGTCGGAGAAGACGATCGCTTCGGGGGAACTTTCGACGATCCTCCTGAACAAGGAATCGTTGTTCTCCCATGCCATATGGACCTCCCGGACGGACAAAATAACTTCCCTCCATAGGATGCGGCACGCTTCCCGAATGTTCGGAAAAACGGGGATATGCCCCTTCTTTGGTCGGAAAGGGATGCCTCCTCGGGAAAAATGGGGTAAGCTTCCGGCATCCCTTTTGCTGAAGGTACAGAAAAATTGTGGGGGTTCGCGATGATCCCGGCAGAAAACCCGGCGATCCTTTCCGTTTCGATATCGAACGGAATGACCGTCCAAATCCGTCTCGGGTTGAAAGAGATCCGGATCGGAAGAAGCAGGGAGGCGGATCTCCTGCTGCCCGATCCTTCCGTAAGCAGGCTCCACGCGCGCATATTCCGGGTAGGGGATCACTATTTCCTTGCCGACAACAGCAGGAACGGAACGTTCGTCGATGGAAAACGCGTCTCGCAGGTGCAGCTCGAGGGAGGGATCGCGTTCCGGATCGGTCCGTACCAGATCCACTTTTCCCGCGAAAAAAACCCGCATCTCCCTCCCGAGCCACCTACGGTCGTTCCCGGTTCCGTGACAGATCATCCCCCTTTGATCAGCCGGAAAGCTCAAGCGAAAACATATTGTATTACTTCAGAAATGATAGGTTATAGCAATAAAATAAAAGAGTTATTTAAAAATATTTGGAAGGTGGCTGCTTCCGACTTTCCCGTCCTGGTCGAAGGAGAGACCGGCAGCGGGAAGGAGCTCGTCTCCCGGGGAATACACGAATCCTCCTTGCGGAAGGAAGGCCCGTTCGTGGTCGTCAACTGCGGTGCCATATCGCCGGAACTGATGGAAAGCGAACTCTTCGGACACGAGAAAGGGGCCTTTACCGGAGCGACGACCCAGAGAAGGGGGGCGTTCGAAATCGCGCACGGCGGCACCATCTTCCTGGACGAGATCGGCGAACTCCCCCTTCGCCTCCAGCCCAAACTCCTGCGCGTTCTTGAGCAGAAGGAGATCAAACGGGTCGGGGGGAATGAGACGATTCCCGTGGACGTCCGCGTCATCGCGGCCACGAACCGGAACCTGAGGACGGAGGTGTCCGACAGGAATTTCCGCGACGACCTGTACTTTCGGATCAGCACCATCACGCTTTCGGTGCCTCCCTTGCGGGACAGGCGCGAGGATATTCTCCCGATTGCGACGCACTTTCTCGCGGATGTCGCGTCCCGCGCGAATCGAGCGGTCCCGGAACTTTCCGGCCCCGCGGCGGAATGTCTATCCTCGCACGACTGGCCCGGCAACGTCCGGGAACTCCGGAACGCCATCCAGAGGGCCGTGGTGATGTGCGAAGGCTCCTCGCTCGGGCCCCGCGATTTCTCCTTCCTTGTGCCCGCGGACCCCGTTCCGGCAGAGAACGTTTCCGAGCAATCCCTGTCGCGATGGGAACAGTCGGAAAGAAACAACCTGCTGACCGAGTTGACCCGGCAGAAATGGAACAAGACACGGACCGCCCGGGAACTGGGAATCGCCAAATCCACCCTGTTCGAGAAGCTGAAGAAGTACGGGATCCGCATGCCGTAGTAGGACCGATCGTCGAACCATCGGTCTGAGATTCGAACTCCTTCCGAATCCGTTCCTCCCCTTGACCGCACCTCCTTTTCAACATCCTCACGGATTTCCTCCGGATATTCGGCTCTCCTCTCCCGGAAAAAGACGGGAACGACCCTTGCTCCCCCCGGCCGGCAAATCCCAAGGCAAAGGAGGAACACCAGGATGATGACAAGAGAAAGGGCTTCGAAACGGAGCGGGCAGGGGTTGACCGAATACATCATCATCGTCGCCCTGGTGGCAATCGCGGCGATCGGGGTCGTGAACATCTTCGGCAACCAGCTCAGGCATCAGTTCTCCACGATCATCGCTTCCATGTCGGGGAGCTCCGTCCAGGTGGAATCCCTCGCGACGAAAGCGAAGCAGCAAACCAATCAGAGAACCCTGAAGGACTATGCCTCGGAAAACCGGTAACCGGAGAGGAGCGGCCATGATGGAATTTCTTGTGGGATGTTCGGTCCTTCTCCTGCTGGCAATGGGAACCATCCAGCTTTCCCTGCTATGGTCGGGACAGGGAGCGGTAGAGACGGCAGCCCACTTCGCCGCCAGGAAATTCGCCCTCCATGCCCGAACCGATTTCCGTAAGGCCAAGGCGGTCGCCCTGGCCGAGGCATCCTCGATCTGCCTGCACCGATTCGGGGGGAGATGGGGGTCGGCGCACCTCACGTCCATCGACTTTTCCCGGCAGGGAACGGGAACCCCTCCCCAATCCGCCCGGGCGGGCGAAGCGTTCTGCCTGCGCCTCACCCATTGGGTCGAACTGTGCGTACCGTGGGTCAACAGGATCCTGTACGCAATCGCGCCCGTGAAAAAAGCCAGGATCAACGAGCAATATTTCCTCCTTCTCCAGTCTTCGCGCTGGGTGAGCGTGGAGTGACGATGATATCGATATTCACCAGGCAGGCGGTACTCGTCCGTCAGGGCGCCTATGGGCAGGCTGCCGTGCTCCTTCTTACCACCCTCACCGCCGTCCTTTCCGTGGTGTTTGCGGCTGTCTATGTTGCCCATCTGGGAGTCGAAAAGATCGCATCGGCCAATGCGGTCGATGCGATCGCCCTCTCGGCCGCGACCTGGGAGGCGCGGGGCCTGAACATGATTGCCGCTTTCAATGACGGGATCCAGCAGTGTTTCCGGCTCATCCGGTGGACTTGCGTATTGTGGGCCGCCATGGCGATCGCCGCCTGCACGGGGCTGGGATTGCCCGCATTTCTCGAGTATTCCAAACGGGCTGCCCGGATCATCCGCTCTTCCTGGAACACAGCCCGGCAATTCGCGATCTGGGCGGAAAAAGTGAAGGTGGCGATCCCCTTTGTGATCCTGGCGGAAACCGCCATTCTTGCCCGGGAACGGAAGGTTTCGGGAGCACTCTACCCTTTCGACCCGCGGGGGCCGCATGATCAGGAACGAACGCTCGAACTTCACGTGACCCACAGCCCTCCCCTCACCCTTGCCGACGCCCTTTCCCCCATCCACGACGTGAAACGGAAAATCGGCAAATGGAAATGGGCAAAAAAGATAGCCGGAAAAGTCATCGGCATCATCGATTCGGTCCTGCGACCCGTGCTCGGATCCAATACGGCCCCGATCTTCCTGCTCGTCCCGGAAGAACATTTTCCCTATCGCCAAAAGGTCCGGTTCGCCGGGTTCCGACCCGTTACCCCGATACCCGTTCCCTTTCTTCCTGCCCCATCGAACAGCCGGTTTTTGTTCGAGACCGCCGCGGAACCTTACGGAGGGGGAGCAACGGAAATGTCCTGGAAATCGAGATTCACGGAATGGCGGAGGGAGAAATGAGAAAGCGCAGGGAAAAGGGGCAAGCCCTTGTGGAAGCGGCCCTTGGACTGCCAATCCTCTTGATCCTCCTGCTGGGCGCCTACGCATCGACACGCACCGCGATCCTGAGATCCCGGGCGGAATCTGCTTCTTTCACGGAAGCGCTCCGCATCGGACGGAATCTCCCCGGTATCGAACGGGACCTGTCCCGATCCATATTGCCCGCGGGGGAAACGGTTGACGTCCGGTCGGACCGGGAAGGAAAATCCCGACTTCTCCCCGCTCCTTTTCCCCTCCTGGCCGGCAGGACGGCGGCTGCCGCGGAGGTCCGGTACCCCTGGAGGGAAATCGGCAACCCCCGATGGTTGGCGACAGCGAATATCCTTCAAAAAACGGAGTTGCACGCGGATTGCTGGGGGAAAGCAACCTCTTCGGGGAAAAGCGTCCGGCGATGGATCCAGGGGGTTATCCTGCTGGGAGCCATCCGATGAAACCCCTCCTCTGCCTCGTTACCGCGTCGCTCTTGGCCGGCGCGCTTTCCGTACACGCCCTCCCGGGGCGCCCGGGCGAAATCGTCTCCGCCGCCCGTGCGTTTTCCCTGAACGGCAAATGGTACTCCGTGGGAAAACCGGTCAACAGCGATTCCCTCCTGCGGGAGGAATTAGGCAAACGGGGGATCGATATCCCGCGGATCCTTCGGGAACCCAAGGATCGGGGTGGATGCAGCGTAGACACCCTGTCGGAAATTCCTGCGAAACGTCGTTTCCGGCAGATTCCCCTCCCGTCCGGTTTTCGTGCGGAGAACAGCCTGCAAATGGAATCCGGGGACGGATGGATCGAAATCGCCTACGGGAAAATCGTTCAGGAGAAAGGGGATGCCAGGAAAGCGCTTGTCGCGGCAGGCTGGAAGTTCGTAGATGCCGGGGAACCCGGAAGGCCGTTTTGCATCGGCACAAATCGCGAAGGAAGGGAGACATCCATTGTCTTTCTGGAAGAGAAAGAAGGAAACTGCCTCTTCGTCCGGCAGCTGGAAAAATAAGGTGCAGGGGTTTTTCCCTCTCGTTGCCGGAATGCTGTTGACGCTGCTGGCCATCCTCCTCGCCAAACAACGGATCTCGGCAGTGGAAAAAGAGATCCTGGGGAAAGCCGCTCCCACGGAAATTGTCGTGGCGGCCAACCCGATCCCCGCCGGTGCGATGTTTTCCCTGGAAAACCTGGCAAAGAAATCGATCCCGTCCGGAGGGAAAAGTCGCCGGAACGTTCCGGCGACGGATTTTGAGCTCCTGCTTGGCGCCAGAGCGAAAATGGAGATTTCCAAGGGTGAACCTGTCCTGTGGACAGATGTCGAAGAGCCCTTCGAGGTAGATCAATTCTCCCTGACGATCCCGAAAGGACGCCGCGCCATTACGATTGACGCAGATACGAGGGCGTCGTTTTCCGGTCTCATCCGCCCCGGAGACCACGTGGACATCCTTCGGGAAAAAAACGACGGGAAAGGATACGTCCCCTTGCTGTTCGATGTCCCCGTGATCGCTGTTGATCGCCATTTCCTTCCTCCTTCCGCAGAGGAGGAAGAAAAAGAAATCGGCACCCTGACCGTGTCGGTGACCACGGATGAGGGGATTTTGCTCTCCGGGGCAGCGCGGGAAGGGAAAATTTCCTGGCTCCTGCGGAATCCCGACGATCGCGGCAGGCCGCCGAACGGGCAAGGCTTGCGGGCGATCCCCTCTTCCCCTGTCGAAATATGGAAAGCAGGAATCCGGGAACAAAAAACCCCGATGCTCATCGAAGCGTGGGAACCCGAATGATTCGCCGGTTCCTTCTCCGCTGTTTCCTGCTTGTGGTTGCCTGCGGGGTATCCTTTCTCCCTCTTTCCGCTTTCGGGGAGACCATCCGTTTGCGCCCCGGGTTTCAGCACATTATCGAATTTCGGGAAGCGAGGAGGTTATCCATCGGGAATCCGGCGATCATCGAAGCTCGTCCTCTTCCCCGCAGGGACGGGATCCTCGTGGTGGGAAAGAAGGAAGGGGAAACGGACCTCGTCATCTGGGGGCAAGGCGAGAAACAGGTCTGGATGGTGAATGTAGCGGGAGAAGCGGGGGCCGAAGTGGAAGAGGCAAGAAGCCTTGCGGCCTTGTTTCCCGAATTGGCGGTCACCCGGGCCGGCTCGTCGGTCATTATCAGCGGGACCGTACAGACAAGCCGGGACAAGTCTCTCCTCGAGACGTTCGCCCGCACACGGGAAAAGGTTCATCTCCGGATTTCCCTCCCGGAAGACAACAGAACCCTCCTCTCCTACGACCTGAAAATTATCGAAATCAGCAGGGGGGCAACGGCCCATCTTGGCATCCGGTGGCCGGATTCCCTCTCCGTGAAGGGAACCTGGTCCCACGGAACCGCGGAAAACACCTCCTTTCGCGTCGTATCCGACTTTGAAGCCCGGCTCGATCTCCTGATGGCAGACGGCCGGGCGAAAATCCTGGCGAATCCCAAACTGGTTTGCGAAAGCGGCGGAAACGCGGACTTTCTTGCGGGGGGGGAGATTCCCATCGTAATCGTCACCCCGGAAACGAGAACCGTGGAATGGAAGACCTACGGGATCATTCTCAAGCTGCACCCGCAAATGGACCAGGGAAACCGAATCCGGACGCAGATAACGGCAGAAATCAGCACCGTGGACCACGGCAGCGGGGGATCGGACGTCCCGGGGTTCCTCACCCGGAGGGTCACCACGAACTTCTCCACCCCTCCGGGCGGTACGATCATGCTCTCCGGACTGGTGAAAAGCGAGATGGCAAAAGATGTGGCAAAAATTCCGCTCCTTGGACAGATCCCGGTCCTGGGCGAACTGTTCAAATCCCGGAGCTTCCGGGAAAACCAGTCCGAACTCGCCATTTTCATCACCCCCACGGAAGTAAAGGACTCCTCCAATAACGAAGTCGCAGAATGGCAGGCCAAGGCGGCAAAGGAACGGGACGGTATGCGGTTCCGATTGATCGATTGAAGGAGATTCGAAATGGCGGCAGAATTTCAGCGGTCCCTCCATCAGAAGGTCGTTTCCCTCCTGGATCCCCGCAACACGGGACGGATCTCGGAAGGTGAGGAATCGATGAGGGAGCGCGCGGAACAGTATCTTCGCGACGAACTGGACCGGATGCTATTGCCGGAAGAGGAGAGAGAAACCGTCCGAAGGGGAATCCTGGACGAGTTGTTCGCCTATGGTCCCATTACCCCCTTTCTTTCCGACCCGGTCGTTACGGAAATCATGGTGAACGGGAAAAATTCCATATACGTCGAAAAGGAAGGGAAACTGGTCCCGACCGGCATTGCCTTCCTGAGCGATGAAACCCTCCGGGGGACGATCGACCGCATGGTATCCCGGGTGAACCGGCGGCTTGACGAGTCATCGCCCTATGTGGACGCGCGTCTCCCGGACGGATCCCGAATCAACGCCATCATCCCCCCCGTCTGCCTTTCCGGTCCCTGTCTCACCATTCGAAAATTTCGAAAAGAGCCGTTCTCCCTGGAAGAACTCATCGGGCTTCGCACCCTGCCCCAGGAGGCCGCGGACTACTTGCGGGAGGCCGTGATCCGGAGAATGAACATCATCGTTTCCGGGGGAACCGGGTCCGGGAAGACCACTCTCCTCAACGCCCTCTCCCAGTTCATCCCGGACGAGGAGCGGATCGTCACCATCGAAGATGCCGCCGAAATCAAGCTGATGAAACCCCATGTCATCATCCTGGAGGCTCGCCCCCCCAACATCGAGGGAACGGGGTCCATCAGCATCCGGGACCTGGTGCGAAACTCGCTCCGGATGAGGCCCGACCGCATCATCGTGGGGGAATGCAGGGGCGGGGAAGCCCTCGACATGCTCCAGGCGATGAACACCGGCCACGACGGATCGATTACAACAGGCCACGCGAACACCCCTCGCGACATGCTTCGCCGGCTGGAAACCATGGTCCTGCTTTCCGGCATCGAGATTCCCGTCAAGGCGATCCGGGAACAGATCGCCTCGGCCATTGACATTCTCGTCCATGTGTGCCGGATGGGCGACGGAAGACGGGCCGTAACGTCCATCACCGAGGTGACCGGGATGAGCGAGAGCCAGATCCTGCTCCAGGAACTCTTCCGCTGGAAAGAGGAAAGAGGATCGATCAGGGAAGGAACATTGACCGGGACCGGGATCCCTTCGAAATTTTTTCCCTGCAGGGAAACGGCATGGGCATGACGGTACGGGAATATTCCCTGTTCGCCTGCGGGGCGGTATGCCTCATGGTTTTCCTTTTTCGAACACTCGCCCCCTACTTCCGCTTTCGTCTCAACCATACGGCGGAATCCACGGCGAGAAATCTCCGGGAGGATTTCCTGTCCCTCTCCCCGAACCAGGTGCGGGATATCCTTCTCTCGGCCGGCGCCATCACCGCACTGGCCGCCATGGTGGTGACGAGGGACGTTTTCTGGATGACCGTTATCGGTTCCCTCCCCGCTCTTCTCTGCGGGGTCGTGGTCCGGCAGTTTCGCGCGAGAAGGCGAAAACGAATCGTGTCCCAGTTGCCGGCGTTTCTCGAAATCCTTTCCGGTCACGTGAGGGCCGGGCACAGCATCCCGGAATCCCTCCAGGAGGCGATTGCCTTGCTCCCCTCGGGAATCCGGGAGGAAGTTTCCTGGCTCTGTCAGTCGATTCGGCTGGGGGTACCCCTGCCGGACGCGCTCCGCGTATGGGAACAGCGCATGGCGTGCGAGGAAATATCCTTGATCGTCCGACCTCTTTGCATCGCGATCCCCGCCGGGGGAAACCTCCACGATCTTCTCACGCGCTGCCGGGACATGCTCCGGGCGAAGATGCGGCAGGCGGAAAAGATGCGGAGCATGACCGCACAGGCCAGGCTCCAGGCGCTCGTCTTGACCCTCTTGCCTCCCGGATTCATCGCCGTCCTGTCGCAGATCGAGCCCGAATATCTCGCACGGTGCCGGGAAACATCGGCGGGGAAAACCATCCTGGCGATCGCCGGCGTGTTGCAGCTTCTTGGCTGGCTTTCCATCCGCCGGATCATGTCCGTGCACAAATGAAGGCGCTCGAATTTCTGTCATTCGGAATTCCGTTGTTTGCCGGCTTTTCCCTGATGGTCCGGTTTATCCAAAGGTCGTCTTTTCCGGGCGTGGCGTTTCGACTTCCGGACAAGGTGATCGCGGCGCACCGGAAAGCGCAGGCAACGCTGGTCGGGGGGAAAGTGGTTTCCATTCCCGGAGGGATGCTGGTCACCTCGTTGCGCGGTTGGATAGCGGGGGAAATCGTGTGGATATCCGTCGTGTCGGTATCCTTGGCCGTCGATCCTTCTCTTTCGAGCGCGATCTTTTCCTTCTTCCTTGGCCTGGGCCTCGGGTTTTGCACGCTATTCTTATCCATCAGGGAACAAGCGAAACGACAGGTGGAAAGGATTCGCTCCGCTCTTCCCGTCGCCTCCTTCCTTTTCTCTCTGCTTCTGGAAGCGGGCATGGGATCCCACTCCGCCTTCCAGGAAGTTGGACGCGCCATTCCGAAAGGCCCCCTCTCCCGGGAGCTGGATGAGATATCCCGGGCGCGGATGCTGGGAATCTCCCGGGAGGAAGCCCTGGAGAGATCGAGGAGGCGGATTCCGCTTGATGATTACCAAATATTCCTCAATCTTGTCCACCAGGGAGAGCAGCTGGGGGTAGGCCTTTCCCGGGGTCTGCGCGAACATTCCACGAAGATGCTGGAAGGAGAAGGATACCGGGCCGAGGCGGCGGCCCAGAAGGCGGCGGTGAAACTCCTCTTCCCGCTGGTGGCATTCATCTTCCCCGCGGTTGTCCTGATCATCTTTTCTCCCATCCTCCTGAATGTTTGGGAAATGTGGGGACAGTAAAGAATGAACCGGAACCCGTTCCACGGCAGGATCGTACGCATGACGGTTTTGTTCCTGTTTTTCGCCCTTGCCCGGGAAACATCCCTATGGGGAGCCGAATCGGGCGTATTCGGCCCGGACATCGCATCCGGAGACGGTTCGGACGACCGGATAACGCTGTCGATTCGGATCGCGGAGGCGAAGGGGGAACATACGAAACGAACCTATTTCCGGAGTCTTTTGCGACACAGAAAGAGAAACCCTGCAAGGCGAAACCCTCCGGGACAATCCGGCCTCCCTCTGCTCTCCCGATAATCTCGGGAAGTCCTCACTCGACAGGCCGATTCCCGCCGGACAAATTACGCAGTCCGTATCCCCGTTGCGTCTGGTATAAAAAGTTGGGGGGATGGGATCTCCGGGGGGGAATGTGGACGGCCAATCCGGGAAATCGTCGCGGACCCACTACGGCTGGGTCATCGTCCTCACCGGGGGACTGACCGTCTTCTCCTGCCTCGGGCTGGCCCGGTTCGCCTACAGTATGCTGCTTCCCTCGATGGGCAAGGCCCTGGCCCTGGGATACGACCAGATGGGGTTCATCGGGACCGGGAATTTCGCCGGGTACCTTTTCGCCGTCGCCCTGTCGCCTTTTCTCATGCATTGGTGGGGAGGGCGGCGCACGATCACGTCCGGCCTTTTCCTTCTCGCGGTCTGCATGATCCTCATCGGCCGCGGCACAGGGTTCGTTCCCGTTCTCGTCCTCTATTTCCTGACCGGCATCGGGAGCGGTCTGGCCAACGTCCCCATGATGGTGCTGGTATCCCACTGGTTCACCCGGAAAAATCGCGGCCGGGCCGCCGGGCTCATGCTCGCCGGGAACGGGCTGGCGATCATCTTCTCCGGCATACTCGTCCCCCTTCTCAATCGAAGCCTGGGTTCCGGCGGATGGAGAAGCGGGTGGCAGATCCTGGGCGCGATATCCTTCGCGATCGCCGTCGCTGCGGGACTGTTGTTGCGCGCCTCCCCCGCAGAACTGGGCCTTCGGCCTCTCGGGGAAACGGGCAATCCCGGGACGACACCCCGGCTCTCCCTCAGAAGACAGCGGGCAACGGGATCGTGCTTCACCTCGGGGCCCTGTACCTCATGTTCGGTCTCACCTACATGATCTATGGAACCTTCATCGTCACGACGATGGTCGCCGAGCGCGGGATGGCGGAAGTCACGGCGGGCAAGTTCTGGGCCTGGGTGGGGTTCTTCAGTCTCTTCTCCGGGCCCCTGTTCGGAATGCTTTCGGACCGGATCGGGCGCAAGGGGGGGTTCATGGCGGTCTTCGCGGTCCAGTCGATCTCCTACGGCCTCGCAGGCTTAAACCCGGGGATGTGGGGTCTCTACCTCTCGATCGGCCTGTACGGATTGGCCGCCTGGAGCATTCCGACCATCATGACGGCCGCGGTGGGCGACTACCTCAGTCCCGCGCGCGCGGCGGCCGGGTTTTCGATCGTCACCTTCTTCTTCGGGGCAGGCCAGACCTTCGGTCCGAGCATCGCGGGAATCGTGGCGAAACAGACCGGCACATTTTCCAGTTCCTACCTGATGGCCGCGGCGGCGACGGGATTCGCCATCATGCTCGCTTCCTTCCTGCGGAAACCGCACAGGGATGACACGAGGACTGCCCATTCATCTCGGAAAGAGGCAATCCCTTGATATATTTTGATACTTTATATTTTAATGCATAATATATTGATAAACAAGGTATAAATTATGCCAAAAATTCCGCGAGAATCGGAATTCTATCTCCGGACCTTGATGCTTCTCTGGGAGGAATGAGAAAAAAGCCCGGCATTCCCCGGGCCGGGGGAATGCCGGGCCTTACGTTCGTTTTCCGACTGCGATACCGCTATCGGGAGAAGATCAGGATCTCGACCCTGCGGTTCTCAAACCTTCCCTTCTTGGTTTTATTATCCGCGATCGGTTTGGATTGCCCGAAGCCGGCGGCCTTGATCTTGTCGCCATCCGATGCGCCGTTGTCCAGGAGGTATTTCTTCACCGCTGCGGCTCGTCTCTCGGAAAGGGCCTGGTTGGATTTCGCGTTGCCCGTGCTATCCGTGTGCCCTTCCACGGAGATCTTGTGCCCCGGGTACTTCTTTACGAAATCTACCGCCTTCTTCAACTCGGCGGCATCCGCCTTCCGGATATCCGCTTTGTTGGTGTCGAAATTGATCCGAACGGTCAGTTTGTCAATCGGCTCGGGAGCAGCCGGGGGATTCACGGTCACGGTCGTCGAGGCCGTCTTCGTGCCTCCCTCTCCTGCGGCTGTGATCGTATATTGCGTGGTGGTGTCGGGGCATACCTGCCGGGATCCGCCCGCGGACACTTTCCCGATAGCCGGGTCGATCGACACCGTGGAGGCGCTTGTCGAAGACCAGGTCAGGTCCGCGCACTTGCCCTTATCGATCGAGAGCGGGCTCGCCAGGAGGGAAACGGTGGGTGCGGCCATCGGCGGCGGAGGCGGGGGTGGAGCCACCTTGGCAGCCTCCGGCAACGGAAGCTTGGGGCAGAGTCCTTTTGCCATGGCGGCCGCCTCGTTTGCCTGCTTGAGCGCTTCTGGCGTGCGGCATTCCCAGTACGTCTTGTAGGCATCGTCTTTCATCTTCTCGGCGTACTTGTACGCCTCCGGGCATTCCTTGTCCTTCCCGGCCGCTTTCGCTGCCGCCAAGGCTCTGTCCGCCGCAGGCAATTCTGTGTGGTAGTACGCGATCCCCTTCTTGTTAACGTACTCCATGCCTGCGCAACCATAAAGGAACCCGATGGAGAAAACAAGACTCGCAACCATCAGCGGTTTCAGACCTCGAAAACACATGGCGTTCTCCTCCTCTTCTTTTTTCCTGGATAAAGAAAGATGGTTCCCGGATAAAAAAAGACTATGAAAAATACAGGAATAATGCAAGGCGGGAAATGCCGCCTTCCGGAAACACCTGGAATCACAAAACAATTCCCCAGACCTCCTCCTTTACCTCTCCCGGGGGAGATGGCAAACACCCAAGAAGTGAGAACCGCCACCTGCGAAAATCTCCGCAGATTGGCTTCGAAATCATGAAGTCAGGCGGGATGCCGGGCCGCCTCCACGATCGCCCGGATCGCGCGCGGATTGACGGATGCATCGATGGAGCAGCCGTTGGCCAGGAAAAACCTGTCCTTTCCCCCCAGCGTTCGCCCTTCCCGCACGTGGTCGCGCAGAAATGTGCAGGTCCTCCGGGTGACGATCTTGTGGTCGATCCCGCCCATCACGCATCCGGGAATCCTCTCTTTGACAGAGGACAGGGAGGGTCCCCCGGGACCGCGGTCCCACCAGTTGAACACGTGGACCGGGAAATCGAGACAATCGTCGAAATAGAGGTCGTCGCCGTGGATATGGGCGACGTTCATCCTGCCGCGCCGGAAAACCGCCTCCAGGAGACGGCACGCAAACGGTTTCACGAAGGTCAGGAACTGCTCCCGGCTCATGAACTCCCGGGAGGCCGGGATGGA
>LDXO01000012.1 GCA_001443455.1 Deltaproteobacteria bacterium CSP1-8
ACAACTATTTGATTTAATGGAGCCGACGGCCGGGATTGAACCGGCAACCTGCTGATTACGAATCAGCTGCTCTACCGTTGAGCTACGTCGGCCCTGGGAAGCGTGGGAACGGCCGCGAAAAACAAGCGTATGAAAACCGCTCCCCCGAAGTCAAGCCGTTTCCGGCAGAAAGACCCGGCTCATGCGTGCTCGATCTGGTACTGCTCGATGTGGAACTTCTCGGACGCGGAAATGTTCACCTTCATTCCGAACCGGTTCTCGAGCATCTCGATGAACCGGCGGTGCTCGCCGACCATCTCCTCCGCCAGCGCCGGGTGGACGTACAGGGAGACCTGCTTCCCCGCCAGGAGGGGCGACTGGCGCTCGAGGTCGCGGAAGATCTCGTAGGAGATCGTCTTCTTCGATTTGATGATTCCCTCCCCGGAGCAGTAAGGGCAGGCCTCCGAAAGCGACCGGACAAGGCTCTCCCGCACGCGTTTGCGCGTCATCTCCACCAGGCCGAGTTCGGATATTTTGCAGATGGTCGTCTTGCTCCTGTCGGCGCGCAGCGCATCGATGAGCGCCTGGTACACCTTCTCCCGGTTCTCCTCGCTCTTCATGTCGATGAAATCGATGATGATGATCCCGCCGATGTTGCGCAGCCGGAGCTGGTAAACGATCTCCTTCACCGCCTCGAGGTTGATTTTCGCGGTCGTTTCCTCGAGGGAGGAACGGCCCACGTATTTCCCCGTGTTGACGTCGATGACGGTGAGCGCCTCGGTCTGCTCGATCACGATGGTGCCCCCGCTCTTCAGCCACACTTTCTTGTCGAGAGCCCGGGCAAGCTCGATCTCGACGCCGTAATGCTCGAAGATCGGTTGTTGGCCCCGGTAGAGCTCGATCCGTTCCCGCAGGCGGGGGAAAAACTGCGAAGCGAAGTCGCGGATGCGGACGTACTCCTCCTCGGAGTCGACGACGATCCGGTCCATGTCCGCGGTGAACAGGTCGCGCACGGCCCGCAGGGGAAGGGAGAGCTCCCGGTGGACCAGGGCGGGAGCGCTCACCGCTTCGCACTTGCTACGGATCGTATCCCAGTGGTGGATCAGGTAATCCATGTCCGCCTTCAGTTCGGTTTCCGCTCTTCCTTCCGAGGCGGTGCGGACGATGGCTCCCATCTCGTCCAGGCGGATATTTTCCACGATCGCATGGAGCCTCTCCCGTTCCTCCGGGTCCTCGATCCTGCGGGAGATGCCGATGTGCCCGGACCTGGTGAGGAGCACGAGATATCTGCCGGGGAGGGTGATGTGGCTGGTGATCCGTGCCCCCTTGGTTCCCAGCGGTTCCTTGGCCACCTGCACGATGAGGTGCTGCCCCTCGCGGATCAACCCCTCGATCGGGGGGATGTATTGCTCCTGCGGGTACCGGGCCACGTGGATGTCGATGTCCTCCGCGAAGTCCTCGTCCCCGTTCTCGTCGGAATCGAACCCGATCCGGGGTGTGACGAAATCGCCGGCGTAAAGGAAGCCGGCCTTCTCCATCCCGATGTCCACGAAGGCGGCCTGCATCCCCGGGAGCACCCGGATGACCCTCCCCTTGTAGATATTGCCGACGATGTTCCTGTCATCCCCGCGCTCGAGGAGGAACTCGACGAGGATGCCGGACTCGAGCGTCGCGACACGCGACTCGTACGGGGCGGAGTTGATGACGATGAGCTTGTTCCCTTTTTGCACCTTATCTCTTCCGGCGGGGGATGAGCTCGGCCGACAGCTTCTTGGCCGAGAACCGGTCGGGGGGAAGCGAAGTCCCCAGGATCGTCCCCGCGGCGTCGAGCGGCCGGGCGCCTTTCCCGGTTCCATGGACGATTGTAATGAAGAAGCCCTCTCCGTTCACCAAGAAATTGGTGACCAGGGCTTTCAGGTCGATCTCGGATCGGCTCCCCTCCTTCTCCACGGTCATCGGGAATTCGCGGGAGGCGCGAAAGGCCTGCCACGCCTCCTCCACCCGATCCGGGGTGATCTCCTCCGGCATCCGGCGGGGCAGGACCGGGAGGATGGCGTAGCAGCAGGACAGGTCGAAATCGGAGATCCTCGGCGCCCCCGGAGGCACCTGCCGGGCCTCCCCGACGGAAATCCCGCGGGGGAGGAAGGGAGGGAGTTTTTTCCGGACTTCGGCCGGCGGAACGGGGAGGCGGAACTCCGCCTCCACGAATTCCGCGAGGCTCTCCGTGCCGACGGGGAGGGCATGCGAAAAGGCCAGACGGGGGGCGGGGTTGAACCCCTGGCTGTAGGCAACGGGGAAACCGGCCCGCCGCAGGGAGCGCCCCCAGAGGGACTGGACCTCCAGTCCGCTCAGATACCTTGCCGGGCCTTCCTTGGTGTACCGTATGCGCACGACGTGACGAAAAACCCCGTCGCTGCGGGGTTCCGCGTCCGGCGCTTGCGGGGGGGCTTTCCTCTCCTCCTCACGACCCGGACCGGCGGAGTACGTGATGTTGGACAGGCCGGGGGGGCATGCGCCGCACGCCGAGCAGATGTCCGCGCGGCAGTCGGGCGTCGTCTCTCCCGAGCGCATTTTCTCCCGCTCGGACATCAGGAACGCCCGGTCGATTCCGGCGTCCACCATGCCCCAGGGGAGCGGATCGGCAGGGTCCCGCTCACGGCGGTACCCCGCGGGGTCGATCCCGGCCTCCCGGAAAGCCTCACGCCACGCATCCCGACGAAACTCCTCGGTCCACGCATCGAACCTCGCGCCCCGGCGGTAGGCGGCAAGGATCGCCGCGCCGAGGCGCGCGTCTCCGCGCGACAAGGCACCTTCCAGCTCCGAAATCTCCGGCGAGTGGAACTTGACCTCGACGTTCCGGTCCCGTCGGACCGCCGCCCGGATGATCCCCACGCGCTCTTTCGTCTCCTCGCTTCCGATCTGACGCTCCCACTGGAAGGGGGTATGCGGTTTGGGAACGAAGGAAGATACGCTTGCCGTCACGATGTTCCGCCTCCCGTGCCGGCGTGCGACCGCGGACACCTTCCCGACCAGTTCCCCGATCGCTCGCACGTCGTCCGCCGTCTCCCCGGGGAGCCCCACCATGAAGTAGAGCTTGAGCCTCTCCCACCCGTTGGCGAAAATCCACTCGGCCGAGCGCAAGAGGTCGCCGTCGTCCATCTCCTTGTTGATGGCCCGGCGGAGTCTCTCCGTGCCTGCCTCCGGCGCGAGCGTGATCCCGGTCTTCCGGACCTTCCGGATCTGGCGCACGGTGTTCTCCCGGAGCGCGTCCGGCCGAAGGGAAGGGAGGGACACGGAGATTCTTTCGGGGGACAGGGTCTCCATGGCATCGGTGATCAGCCGGTCGATGCAGCCGTAATCTGCGGCCGAAAGCGAGAGGAGGCCGACCTCATCGTATCCGGTCTTCGGCGCGACTTCCTGCAGGTAGCGCAGCAGGAGCAGCGGGTCCCTTTCCCGGACGGGCCGGTAGGCGTATCCCGCCTGGCAGAACCGGCAGCCGCGGGTGCAACCCCGGGAGATCTCGATGCTCAGGCGGTCGTGGACGACGCGCATCGCCGGGAGGATGGGGGAGGGGATGAGGGGCGACATGGCAAGGTCGGGAAGGACACGTCGGGAGACCTTGGCGGATACTCCCGGCACGTAGACCCCCTCGATCTCCGATAGGTCGCGCAGCAGAGCGTCCCTGTTCCCGCTTCGCCTCTTCCGATCCTCCACCCGGTCGACGATCTCCAGGATCGCCTCCTCGCCATCGCCGACAAGGAGGGCGTCGAAGAACTCCGCCACGGGCGCCGGGTTGAGGGTGCACACCCCTCCCCCCAGGATGACCGGGTCGCTCTCCCTGCGGTTTGTGCGGAGGAGGGGGATACCGGCCAGGTCGAGCATGGCGAGCACGTTGGTATACGTAAGCTCGTAACTTAATGAGAATCCGAGCACGTCGAAATCCCGGGCGGGCCTCGCGGATTCGAGCGAGACGAGGGGCGATCCCGTGGCGCGCAAGTGCTCCTCCATATCTCTCCAGGGAGCGAACACGCGCTCGCAGAGCGTTTTCCGGCGGGCGTTTACCAGCTCGTAGAGCAGGAGGATGCCGAGATGCGACATCCCGATCTCGTAGACATCCGGGAAAGCGAGTAGGACACGGGTATCCGCCTCTTCCCACGGAAGGAGCGGGGTCCTTACTTCGGCGCCGCTGTACCGGGACGGCTTCTTCACCGAAGGAGGAATGTTTCTCATGGTTTCCATGGTTCCAATAAAGTTTTGAAAAAACAACCCGTTCACGTTACATTAATCCGGATGATGACCCTGTTCCATGGATTCGCGTAGTGCGCCTCTTGTGGAGCCATGGCGCGGAATTTTCGTTTCGGCCGGGGGAGTTCTTCGGCCGGGGGGAGGAACTTTCCGCGCTGCTGAGAGTGTGCCTCGAAGGCAAGTCGGGCATCGGCGCCTCGGTGCTCATCTACGGCCCCCCGAACATCGGGAAAACCTCACTTCTCCTGAAGCTCAAATTGGAACTGCAATCGTTGCCGGAGACCTCCGCGCCCCCGCGCCCCTTCCCGTTCTATTACTCGTTCAGCAAGATCCTGTCCCACCCGCTGGCCCTCTCCCAGCATTTCCTCCAGGAATACCTCTGGCAGCTTCTCGTCTTCCTGGGAGAATCGCCTCCCGCGTCGTTCGACCTCGAAGCGTTGTGCGAGAACCTGGGCGCCCGAGGACACATGGAATGCCGGGATTTCATGTCCGCCCACCGTCGGTACTCGGAGAAGGGGGATGGCCTTTCCGCCCTGGCGAACGCCTTCTCCTTCCCCTTTGCAACGGGAGGAAACCTTTGGTACCCGGTTTTCCTCTTCGACGACATCCAGTATACGATTAAACTCCAGAACATTTCCGACGGGGCGATCTTTTCCATCCTTCGCCCCTACATCAAGTCCGGCCATTTCCCGATGATCGTCTCCGGCTCATCCCCCGGGCACGTCACTTCCTCGCTCAAGAGGGAAGGGCTGTATGGCTCGTTCCAGCTGGTCGAGGTCGGCGGGCTTTCTCCGGCGGCCTCGGTGAAGGCGTGGGTTCCCCTCTTCGAGCGGAGAAAGATCCGTATGCCGGAGCATCTGATGGGTCGAGCGGCGGCCCGGCTCGGTCATGTTCCCATCTACCAGAGAATGTTCGCCGAGGAGGTCTCCTTCCGGAACGGGCAGATGGAAGACGAGGTCGGTTTCGAGAACCTGTATGCCCTTTCCGTGACCGAGGGGAAGCTCAACCGCTACTGGCGGGAGTTCTTCGAGAACGCCATCCCGGACCGCGTGAACCGCGCCCGGGCCATCAAGTTCCTGAAGCGTGTCATCTGCGACCAGTTCCCCATCGACACGTTCGAGGGTGCGTTCTCGCTGATGGGGATCTCGCCGGAGGAGGGAGGCGAGATCCTTTCGGCCCTCGAATTCAAGGGGTTGCTCAAGTCCGACTTCGAGCACATCCAGTTCATCCGGGATCCCGTTCTCGCCGATTTTCTCTATTGGGCATTCGAGCGCGGCGTCCTGGGGAAGAACACGCCCCAGGTCGCAGCAAGCATCGTGCAGTCGAAAATATCCCGGGCGCCGCTGGAGGAAGGGCGGGAGGAGCACGAGAAGAGCGCGGGGGTGGCGAAGGAGATGATGCGTCGCTGGGACTGCCGGGAGGTGCCCGCGCTCCTGTTCGACTTCGGGAGGTTCCGCGAGAAGTTCCGCGGAAAGGGGCTCCTGGAGATCGTGATCGGCCTGGAGGGGGACCCGGGGAAGGTAAAGCTCCCCAAGATCAGTTCGGTGTCCACGGGGTACAGGGCCCTGCGCGGAGGGAGCCGGTTCGACTTCGACCTCGTCGCCTACGGGTTCCGCGAAGGGGACTTCTCCGAGGAGAATCTGGTGATCTGGGCCGTGGACGTCCACACGGAAAAGAAGATCGCGTCCGCCGCGGTGGAACATTTCGAGAACCGGTGCCGGCTCCTGAGCCTGGAGAAAGGGCTGAAGCCGGGGCAGCTCGCCAAATGGATCCTCTTCGAGGGGGCCGCGGACCCCTCGGTCGTGGACCTGGCGGTTCGGTACGGGATTCACCTGACTCACCGGACCCAGATGCGCCTTTTTCTCAACCTGTTCGGGATGGAGGAGCTGGAGAAGGGACAGGAGGAGACGCGTCCGCCGGAGCCGCGGGGAGGCGAGAAACCGCTCGAGTTCGAACTCGTGCTGCCGATGAAGGCGGATACGGAGGTTGTGGCCGCCCGGGTGGCGGAAGAGGTGGCGGCCTACGCATCCTTGGACAAGGACACGGTGGACCGGATCAAGATGGCGATCATCGAGGCGTGCATCAACGCGTTCGAGCACAGCGGGTCACAAACCGGGAAGGTCCGCCTGCGGTACATCCTCTCCCCCGAACAGATCGAGTTGTTCGTCCAGGACGACGGCAAGGGGTTCCGACCGTCGAAGGGAGACGACGATGCAAAACGACACCGGGGGTGGGGGCTCAAGTTGATCAGCGAACTGGTCGATGATGTGGACATCACCACGGGAGAGCACGGCACGACGGTCCGGATGGTGAAGCATCTCCGGTCCGGGCACGGCGAAGGAAGCACCACTTCTAACGACGAGGGACAATGACGTGAGCCACCTGAGAGTGAGAACGAGGGAAGGGGGCGGCGGAATATCCGTCGTGTACGTCGATGGATACCTGAACAGCCTCCTGGGGGAGGAAATGGAGCGAGCGGTCTACGACGTGGTGGACGCCGGAGGGGCGGGAGTCGTCCTGAACTTCGAGGGGACCAAGCTCATCAACAGCATCGGGATCTCCTTCGTCATCGGCATCGTGGAGCGGATGAGGGAACGGAACAGCACCCTGGCGTTCTGCTCGCTGAAACGGATCAACCAGGAACTGTTCCAGATGACCGGCGTTTCGCGGTACGTCCGGTTGTTCGATACCGAGGAAGAGGCGCTTGTCTTCCTTGCCCAGAGCGTCTGAGGCCGGTTCCCGCCGCCCGAAGGGTTACCTCGCGGGAGGGATAGGGACCGTCTACAAACTCCGCGCGATCAGGGATTTCGCCTTCGGCCTTTCCCGGGCGCGCAACTTCGACGAGTCCCTCCGTCTCGCCCTGATGGTCATCATGGGGACCTTTTCCATCCTCAAGGGAGTCATCTTCCTGGAGGAGAACGGGGAGTTCCACGCACGGGTGTCCCGGGGCCTGCCGCCGGGCATCCTCCCGGTCCCGAAGTCGAAGGACCTCCTCCGCTTCCTCCGCCGCACCCGCAAACCGGTGACGGTGAGGCGAAAGGGAACCGCCGCGGTGGTGAAGCGGACCGCGGGAGAACTGGAGAGCGCGGTGCCCGCCCTGTCAGCCGAAATCCTGTGCCCCCTCGGGACGAAGAAGGGAGTCCTGGGCATCCTGCTGCTCGGTCCCACGCTGACCGGGCAGGAACTGACCCCGAGACAGCGGGAGACCCTGGGAGTGATGGCCTCGTTCCTTTCCGCCAATATCTCCAATCACCGAGTGGTTCTCGAGATCTCCTCGCTGAACGATGTCCTGCGGGTCCAGGTGCAGGAGAACAAACGCCTTCTCGCAAAGATGCGGGAGATCTATCTCGATACGATCCGCGCGTTCGCGGCCGCGATCGACGCGAAAGACCCGTACACCCGGGGACACTCGGAGCGGGTTGCGAAGTTGTCGGTGTCCATCGCCCGGGGGCTGGGACTTCCGGAGGAGGATGTGCAGGCGATCCACATCGCATCCATCCTGCATGACGTGGGGAAGATCGTCACCGACAGGGCCATCCTGGTCAAGTCTTCCGCGCTTACCCGGGCCGAGACGCGCCAGTTGCAGAAGCACCCGAAGACGAGCTACGACATTCTCTCGGAGATCCGGTTCCCGTACCCGGACGTCGCCCTGCTGGCGAGACACCATCACGAGTGGATGGACGGGAGCGGCTATCCGGACGCCAAGCGGGATCACCAGATCCCCGTCGGTGCGCGCATCATCGCCGTCGCCGACGCGTTCGACGCGATGATGTCCAACCGTCCGTACCGGAAGAGCCTGCCCCTGACGCACGCGATCGCGGAGATCCGCGATTATGTCAATCACCATTTCGACCCGCAGGTCGCGCGCGTTTTCTTCCGCATTCTCCGGAAGGGACTGAACGGCGAGCGCGGGAAAGTCCCTTTCCTCCCCAAGGAAGGAAACGGATTCTCCCGCCGGGAAGTTCTCCGGTTCCTCGACGGAACCCTGGAAGAGTTTCCCTAGGCGATATCCGCCAGGATGGCCCGCAGGGAGACGATGGACCGGGGGAAGTGATCCTCGCGATGCGGTTCCACGGTGAGGATCGGCTTTGCGCCCGCGTCCCCGGCGGCGAGCAGGACCCCCCGGAAGTTGATCGATCCCTCACCCACCGGAAGATGGTCGTCCCGAAGACCGCGGTTGTCGTGGAGGTGCAACTCCCGGAGGCCCGGACCGAACGCCTCCATCCATTTCTGGACGGGAAGCCGGGAGAAGAGGGTGGCATGGCCCGCGTCAAAGCAGAACCCCAGTCGCTTCGACCCGACGGCCGCGCGGAGGCGGAGGAGATGGTCCGGCACCTCGTCGAAGACGTTTTCGACGTAGATGTCGACCCCCGCGCTTTCGGCCGCCTCCGTCACTTCGGAAAACGTCCTCTTCGCTCCCTCCAGCCATGCTCCCGCGTCGAAGTCGAAGAGCCAGTCCGAGTATCCGCCGTGCATCACGATCCCCAGCGGGCGGAACAGGGGGGCGAGGGAGACGGCCTGCCGCAGTCGCCGAACGGTAACGCGCCGGACCTCCTCGTCGCGCGCCCCCGGAGAGATGTCGTTGAAGGGGGCGTGAAACGTGGTGGTGGCGATGCCCGCCGACCGTAGCGACTCGGCCACCGCTCCTGCGGCTTCCGGCGTGAGCCTGTCGAGGGTGCTTCCGGAAAAGTAGATCTCCGGCCCGACCCCGAACCGGGAAAGTTGGTGGACCGTTTCCCTGTGCTCCAGCATGGGGAACGGGACCGTGGAGTGAATCGTCCAGCCCATCGGTTTCGCGACCTCGGCGCATGACGTAAGGGACCGGGAGAAGATACCGTACCTCAGGGACCCCCCGCAACCGGAATGGTCCCGTTCGGCGAGTTCCATGGAAATCCCCATGGAAATCCCCCCCATGGAAATCCCTTGACATCTTGACGTATACTGCATACATTATCGGTCAATTGCCAGAGGGTGACCCTCATGCAGAAGCTCAAGATCCAGATCGACAACCACCTGACTCTCCGTGAAAAAATCGTCGAGACGATCCGTAACGCGATTGTAAACGGACATTTAGCTGCTGGCACCCGGGTGGCCGAGCCGGACCTCGCAGGCAAGTTCGGCATAAGCCGGACACCGATCCGGGAGGCGTTCCGACAGCTGGAGTCGGAAGGGTTCATCACCGTCGTACCCCGGAAAGGGGCGATCGTAGCGTCCCTTTCGCCCAAGGATGTCGCCGACTTTTACGATCTGAAGGCCATCCTCGAAGGGTACGCGGCACGCATGGCGGCGAAGAAGCTCACCGGGAAGGAAATCGCGAAGATGGAATCGGCGAACCGCCAGATGGAAGCAGCCGCCGCCAAAAAGGAAGTTCGGAAAGTCCTCGCGCTCCACAACGAATTCCACGACATCTTCCTGAAATCCTGCGGGAACGAGAAGCTCCATTCCATCGTCCAGAACCTGGTGATGCAGTTCCAGAGGTTCCGGCTGATTCTGGCGATGCCGGGCCGGATCGAGGGTATCATCCGGCAGCATGGGGAGATCATCGAGGCGTTCCGGAAGCAGGACAGCGCCCTGGCGGAGTCCCTCGTCCAGAAGAATGCCCTCTACGGAAAGAAAATTCTCCTCCGGGAACTCGCCAAAGGGTAATCCCGCGGCATGCCCGCACCCGACAGATTTCGCCAGATTCCCTCCGTCACCTCCCTCCTGGCACGCGATGATATCCGCTCCCTTCTTGCGCACCATCCTCGTGCCGTGGTTCTGGGGGCCATCCGGAGGCTTCTCGACGGGTACCGGGGCGAGGCGTCGGGGGAGGAGGGGAGCGGGCGCACGCGCGAGGAATGGACCTCCCGCCTGATCGCCGCCCTTCCTGCCGAGGTGTCCGCCGGCGAGGAGATCTCCCTGCGGCGGGTGATCAACGCGACGGGGATCGTGGTGCACACCAACCTCGGCAGAGCCCCGCTTCCGGAGGAGGCGATCCAGGCCATCTCGGAGACGGCCTCGGGGTACTCCAACCTGGAGTTCGATCTGGCCGGGGGAACCCGCTCGCGGCGGCTGGTTCACGTCGAGCAGATGCTCCTGGCCCTCACGGGGGCGGAGTCCGTGCACGTCGTGAACAACAACGCGGCGGCGGTGTTCCTGTGTCTCACGGGCCTGGCGCGGGGGAGGGAAGTGATCGTGAGCCGGGGGGAACTCGTCGAGATCGGGGGCTCCTTCCGCATCCCGGAGATCATGGCGGCCAGCGGCGCTACCCTCGTCGAGGTGGGGACCACGAACCGGACCCGCGTCGCCGATTACGAGAGGGCGATCGGCCCCGCGACTGCGCTGCTCCTGAAGGTCCACCCGTCCAACTTCCGCATCACGGGGTTCACGGAGGAGGCAACGATCTCCGACCTTGTCGCACTCGGGGGGAGGCTCGGAGTCCCCGTGATGGAAGACCTCGGGTCCGGGGCCGTTTTCGATTTCGGGCAGGCCGGCATCCCCGGGACGCCGACCATCAAACAGGTATTGGCCCAGGGGCCGGGAATCGTTACCGTCAGCGGCGACAAGCTCCTCGGCGGGCCGCAGGCCGGGATCATCGCGGGACGGAAAAGCCTCCTGGAGCCGCTGAAAAAACACCCGCTTTCGAGAGCGCTCCGGATCGACAAGTTGTGTCTCGCCGCACTCGCGGCGACGCTCCGGCTGTACGCGGACGAAAGGCGGGCGGCCGCACGGGTACCGGTACTGGCCATGATGGTCGAGGGGGAGGGAGTTGTCCGTGCGAGGGCGAGGGGGCTGATCGCGAGGGTGAGACGCAAGCAGGCTCTCGCCGCACGCCGGGACACCGCATCCCCGGAGGCACCGAACCACGTTCCGGGAGACGTTCTGGCGGGGGCCGAAGGCCTGACGATGCACGTGGAGCGCTCCTTCTCCTCCCCCGGGGGGGGGTCGATGCCGGAGGTCGAGATCCCCAGCGCGTGCGTTGCCGTTTCCCACACCCGGGTTCGCGCGGAGGAGCTGGATGCGAGGCTCAGGAAGGGGAATCCCCCGGTCGTGGGCAGGGTCGCGAGAGGCCGGATTCTCCTCGACATGCGAACCGTCCGGAACGAGGAACTGGGCGAGCTTGCCGGCGCCCTTTTGGCCGCGTCGCGCGAGCTTTGCCACTCCGGAAATGATTGACCCGGGGCGAAGGGGTGGATAAAGTGATTCAGGAAAACGCATGCCGGGGGACAGATGCTTAACTCTGGGGTGCTCGTTCTCAACCGGGCCTTCTTCCCCGTTCACATCACCAGCGTCCGACGCGCGTTCTGCCTGCTCTACGCAGGCCTCGCAAGGGCGATCAATTCCCGGTACGAGATGTTCGATTTCCAGTCGTGGAGCGAACTCTCCATCCACACCAGCGAGGAGGCCATCGGCCTCGTGGGCAGGATGATCCGGGTGCCCCGGGTGGTGGTCCTCACCGCCTACGACCGGGTTCCCCGGAGAAACGTGCGGTTTTGCCGCCGCAATATTTTCGGGCGGGACAGGAATACGTGCCAGTATTGCGGGAAGGCGTTCCCGACGAACGAGTTGAACCTCGACCACGTGATTCCCCGGTCCCGCGGTGGAAAGACAACGTGGGAGAACATCGTCTGCAGCTGCATCGCATGCAACAAGCGGAAGGGGGGGGAGCTCCCGGAACAGAAGGGGATGCGCCTGATCCGGCGCCCCGCGCGGCCCCAGTGGGCCCCCCAGTTCGCATTCTCTCCCCGCACGTCCATCCGCCAGGAATGGCTTCCCTTCCTGTCCCTCGTCGACTTCACCTACTGGAACCTCGAACTCGAACATTGAGGGGATCTTCCGGGGAAAAAGGCCGACGGGTCACGGAATCGCTGATCTTCCTCGTCGGCCATCCCCTCTCCCATTCGTTGAGCCCCTCGATGCACAACGGCGTGATCGCGCGGCGCAAGCTTCCCTTGCGCTACGTGGCATTCGACCTCTCCCCGGGGGCATTGCCCGATTTCTTTCGCGTCGTCCGGGCCGGGAACTTTCTCGGAGGGAACGTCACGATTCCCTACAAGGAAGAGGCCGCCGCCCTTGCGGACGGAGTGTCGAAGGCGGTCCGGGTATGCGGGGCGGCCAATGTGCTTCGGGTCAAGGCGGGGCGTCTCCACGCGGACAACACGGACGGGCGTGGTCTCCTTGCCGCGCTTGCGGGGGCGGGGTGGGGGAGGCGATTCCCCCGGGTCGTCCTGCTGGGCGCGGGTGGGTCGGCTCGCGGGATCGGCTATGAACTGGCGGGAGCGGGAACGCGCGAACTGGTGATCCTGAACCGGACAGCGACGCGCGCGCACGCCGTCGCGGAACTTCTCTCCCGAAGGTTCCCCCGGGTACGCATATCCGCCGGGGAACTGGAGCCACGACGAATGGCTCGGGAATTCTCCGGAACCGACCTGATCGTACAATGCACCTCCCTCGGCCTGACGGCGGATTGGACATCGTTTCCCCGGGAGGCGTTAAAGAAAGGGACCCGTTTGTTCGATATAGTGTATCGGAAGGGGGGGACTCCCCTCGTGAGAGACCTTCGCAGGATCGGAGTCCCCGCCATGGATGGCCTGCCGATGCTTGCCCACCAGGCGGCATTGAGCTTCGCCGCCTGGACGGGGATGGAGGTTCCAGCGGAGGAGTTCCTGTTTTACGCACGGCGGGCGTTGGCCAAGAGAGGAACCGAGAGGGGGATTCCTGCTTGACAGGGGCTGATAATTTTTATAAATTTTGCATAAATTAGATATAATTAGGTGAATTTGAATTGTCCTTAATGGCAACCAAAATCGGGGAAATGCTCCTGAAAGGCAACCTCATCACCCAGGAGCAGCTCCGGACCGCCCTCGAGACCCAGAAAAAGACGAGGGAGCGGATCGGCTCGATTCTCGTGAAGGCGGGGTTCATCAAGGAGCCCGAACTGCTGTCCTTCCTCGGACGGCAGTTCAACATCCCGGTGGTCGAACTGTCCAAGTACGAGATCAACCCGGAAGTGGTCCGCCTCCTGCCCGAGGACATGGTCCAGAAGAACCTGGCGCTCCCGATCAACCGGGTGGGGGCGAAGCTGATCGTCGCGGTGGCGGACCCCTCCAATATGGCGATCCTGGACGCCATCGGGTTCAAGACCGGGTACGCCGTGGAACTCGTGCTTGCCTCCGAGAAGGAAATCACCGCAGCCATCAACAAGTTCTTCGACCAATCTCTCGAGTTCAAGGACATCATCTCGGAGTTGGACGACGAGCTGGAAGTCGTCCGGGAGGAGGAAGTCGACGTCTCCGAGCTCGAGCGCGGGGTGGACGATGCCCCCGTGGTCAAGCTCGTCAACTTCATCCTGACGGACGCCATCAAGCGGAGGTCTTCGGATATTCACATCGAGCCGTACGAGAAGGAGTTTCGCGTACGGTACCGCGTCGACGGCGTGCTCTACGAGGTGATGCGTCCCCCGCTGAAGATGCGCAACGCCATCTGCTCGCGGATCAAGATCCTTGCCTCTCTCGATATTGCGGAGCGTCGGCTGCCGCAAGACGGCAGGATCAAGCTGAAGATCGGGAAGGGGAGGGAGATGGATTTCCGCGTCTCCGTCCTGCCCACGATCTACGGGGAAAAGACCGTCCTGCGCCTCCTGGACAAGTCCACCCTGCAGCTCGACATGAGCAAGCTGGGGTTCGAGCAGGACCAGCTGAAGGATTTCACGGAGGCGATCCACCGGCCCCACGGGATGGTCCTGGTCACGGGGCCCACCGGGTCGGGAAAGACGACGACCCTGTACTCCGCCCTGTCGGACCTGAACAAGACGAGCGACAACATCTCCACGTGCGAGGACCCGGTGGAGTTCAACTTCGCCGGGATCAACCAGGTGCAGATCAAGGAGGAGATCGGGCTCACCTTTGCGGCCTCGCTTCGCTCCTTCCTCCGGCAGGACCCGGACATCATCATGGTGGGCGAGATCCGCGACTACGAGACGGCCGAGATCGGCGTGAAGGCGGCCCTCACCGGCCACCTCGTCCTGTCCACCCTCCACACGAACGACGCCCCCAGCACGGTCACCCGGCTGCTCAACATGGGGATCGAGCCGTTCCTCGTCTCCACGTCGCTCCATCTGGTCCTGGCCCAGCGGCTGGCCAGGCGGGTGTGCGCCCACTGCAGCGAGGAAATAAAGGTCCCCCCCAAGGCCCTGTCCGACGCCGGGATGAAACCCGACCGGTTGAAGCACACCCGGCTTCTCCGGGGAAAGGGGTGTGACGAGTGCAACGAGACAGGGTTCCGGGGGCGCGTGGCCCTCTATGAAGTGATGCCGGTCCGGGAGGAGATCAAGGATCTCGTCCTGCGCGGCGGGTCGGCCCTCGACATCAAGCGCGAGGCCATCCGGTTGGGCATGAAGACGCTCAGGCAGACGGGCCTGACGAAGGTGGAGGAAGGGGTGACGACGCTCGAAGAGATTCTGCGGGTGACGGCTCCGGATTAAATCTTCAGGGAGGGAGTACGGATTCGATGATTTCCATTCACGATCTTCTCAGCATGATGTACGAAAAGGGAGCATCGGACCTGCACATTACGACCGGGGTCCCCCCCACGATCCGCGTCGACGGCAGGCTTCTCCCGATGCCCGCCGAATCCTTGATGCCGCAGGACACGAAGCGGCTGTGCTACAGCATCCTGACGGAGGCGCAAAAGCAGCGGTTCGAGGAGGATTGGGAGCTCGACCTTTCCTTCGGCGTGAAGGGCTTAAGCCGGTTCCGGGCGAACATCTACATGCAGCGGGGGGCCGTAGCCGGGGCGTTCAGGACGATCCCGTTCAAGATACGGGATTTCGATGATCTGGGGCTGCCCCTGGTGGTCCGGGACCTGTGCAAGAAGCCGAGGGGGCTCGTCCTCGTGACAGGGCCGACCGGTTCGGGGAAGTCGACCACGCTCGCCGCGATGATCGACAAGGTCAATACGGAGCGCCAGGAGCACATCGTCACGATCGAGGATCCGATCGAGTACCTGCACCCCCACAAGAAGTGCCTCGTCAACCAGCGGGAGGTGAACGCGGACACCCAAAGCTTTAAAAAGGCCCTGAAGTACATCCTGCGACAGGACCCGGACGTCGTCCTCATCGGAGAAATGCGGGATCTCGAGACCATCGAGGCCGCCCTGACCGTTGCGGAGACGGGGCACCTCGTGTTCGCGACCCTGCACACGAACTCGGCCGTCCAGACGATCAACCGCATCCTGGATGTTTTCCCCCCCTACCAGCAGCCCCAGGTCCGCGCCCAGCTGTCGTTCGTCCTCGAGGGAGTGATTTCGCAGATCCTCATTCCCAAGGCGTCCGGCGGCGGGCGGGTCCTGGCGTTGGAGGTCATGATCCCGAACTCCGCCATCCGGAACCTGATCCGGGAGGAGAAGATCCACCAGATCTATTCCCAGATGCAGGTGGGGCAGGCCAAGTTCGGGATGCAGACGATGAACCAGTCCTTGATTGCCGCCTATCTCAGGCGGAACATCACGCTGGACGACGCGGTCGGGAGAAGCCCCGACCCCGAGGAATTCCGGAATCTGCTGTCGACGTCTCCCGCAGCCGCGGCCCCGCAAGGCCAAGGCAGGAGGGCGTAGGGGCACAGCGCGGAGGAAACGATGCCGAAATTCATGTGGGAAGGCAGGACGAGGGTAGGCGGAACGATGACGGGGGAGGTCGAGGCCCCGAACGAGGCTTTCGTCATCGCGCAACTGCGCCGTCAACAGATCGTTCCCGTCACGGTGAAGCCCAAGCCGAGGGACCTGCGCATGCAGCTCCCCGGGAGGAGGGGGAAGGTTTCCAAGAAAGAGCTGGCGGTATTCACGCGGCAATTCGCCACGATGATCGACGCAGGGCTCCCGCTGGTCCAATGCCTGGACATCCTCGGGATGCAGCAGGAGAACGAGGGATTCAAGAAGGTGATCCTCAGGGTGAAAGAGGACGTGGAGAGCGGATCGACCTTCGCGGACGCGCTGAGCAAGCACCCGAGGGTGTTCGACGAGCTCTTCGTCAACCTGGTTTCCGCCGGGGAGGTGGGCGGTATCCTCGATACGATCCTTGCGCGTCTTGCCGCCTACATCGAGAAGGCCATGAAGCTCGGGAAGCAGATCAAGAGCGCGATGGTGTACCCCGCGACGATCCTCGCGGTCGCTATCATCGTGACCATCGTCCTTCTCCTGTATGTGATCCCCATATTCGGGGACATGTTCAAGGACTTCGGCCAGGACCTGCCTGTTCCGACCCAGATCGTCCTTGCCCTGAGCGGGTACACACGGAAATATTTCATGGTCGCCGTCGCCCTGGTCGTCCTGATGGTCTTCGCCATTCGCTGGTACTACAGGCAGGATGCCGGGCGCCGCAAGATCGACCGCCTCCTCCTCCGTCTGCCGATCCTCGGCGACCTGATCCGGAAGATCGCAGTGGCCCGGTTTGCCCGAACGCTGGGGACGATGGTCTCCAGCGGCGTCCCGATCCTGGAGGCGATGGACATCGTGGCGAAGTCCGCGGGGAACAGGATCATCGAAGAGGCCGTCATCAAGGCCCGGGGGAGCATCAGCGAGGGGAAGACGATCTCGGAGCCGCTCGCGGACAGCAAGGTGTTTCCCGTCATGGTGACCCAGATGGTCAGCGTGGGGGAGGCGACGGGCGCCCTCGATGCGATGCTCAACAAGATCGCGGATTTCTACGACGATGAAGTCGATTCGGCGGTGGGGGCGTTGACCTCCCTGCTGGAGCCGATGCTCATGATTTTCCTCGGTGTGGTCATCGGAGGGCTCGTCATCGCGATGTATCTCCCCATCTTCAAGTTGGCCGGCGTCGTGGGGGGGTAGGTTTGTCCTCGGTCCCCGGCCGGGGCCGGAAAGAAGAGGTGACCAAAGGCAGGAATCTCCTCCTGCTGCGCTCGGGAATCACCTTCGCCCTCCTGATATCGGCGATCTCCGTCCAGGTCCGGGAGCCCGAATTCATCCTGCCCGGGAAGTTCCAGTACCTGTACATCGCCATCGTACTGTCGTACGGGTGGCTGCTTGCCCGGTATGCTTTCTGGGCGGGCGGCGCGGTCCCTCTGCCGTTTCTCATCCTCCAGGCGTTCGTGGACGTGGCGTTCGTCTCCATCATCGTCTTTGCTACCGGGCTCTACGACAGCGTCTTCGTGTTCATGTACATCATCGTCATCCTGTTCGGGAGTCTGGAGCTGTACATGAAGGGGGCGATGGTCTGGGCGGTCCTCTCCGCGGCCACGTACGTCACGCTGCTCTACCTGCAGATGAAGGGGATTCTGCACCCTCCCGGCGTCGAGTCATTGTCCTTCGGGTGGTCCCAGTTCATCCCTTCAAGCTGTATCAACTCCCTCGGCTTCATCATGACCGGGGTCCTGTCCGGCGTCCTCGGGGAGGACATCCGGGCGGCGCGCGAAGGGATGCAGGACCGGGAGAGCATCTTGCAAAAACTGGAGACGTTCCACAAGCACGTCGTGGAGAACATCCCCTCCGGGATCGTGACCGTGGACACGCAAGGGCGGGTGAGCCTGATCAACGACACCGCGTGCTCTATTCTCGGCGTCGGCAAGGGGGAGGTCACCGGGATGCCGGTGGGGGAGATCCTTTCGGGATTGGACCTGGCTTCGAGCCGCTCCGACTCGCCGGTTCCGCGTCCGGAAATCGTCTTCCGTCGTTCCGACGGGGCGGAAATCTTCCTCGGGTTCTCCTCCTCCCCCATGAAGGACGCGGACGGTACCGTGATCGGAAGAGTCGTGATCTTCCAGGACCTCACCCCGGTCAAGCAGATGGAGGAGCGGATCCGGATTGCCGACCGGCTGGCGGGGGTCGGGGAGCTTGCCGCGGGTCTCGCCCATGAGATTCGAAATCCCCTGGCTTCCATCACGGGGTCCTCCCAGATGCTTCGCGAGACGCCCGAGCTGCCGGAGATGTCCCGGACCCTTCTCGACATCATCGAGAGGGAGAGCACCCGCCTGAACGGTCTCATCTCGGATTTTCTTGCATACGCGGGGCCGAAGATGAAGAACGTGGGGCCCGTGAACATGACCGGGATGGCATCGGAGATCGTCGCGGCGGTCCGCGCGGGAGAAGCCCGGGATAAAGGCGTGATCGTGGAGATCCTGGCGACGAGGGATCTCCGAGTCGAAGGAGATGCGGAGCAATTGAGGCAGGTTCTGTGGAATCTTGTCCGCAATGCCGTTCAGGCGACGCCGCGCGGCGGCACCGTCACGCTTGACCTCTTCTCCCAGACCCGTCACCGCCAGCGGTACGTGGTCATCACGGTGAGCGACACGGGAAAGGGAATGGAACCCGGCATCATCGGAAAGATTTTCAACCCTTTTTTCACCTCCAAGGCGGAAGGAACAGGCCTGGGCCTGGCCATTTCCCAGCGGATCGTCCACTACCACCGCGGGTTCATCGAAGTCCGCTCCGCTCCGGAAACCGGAAGCGTCTTCTCGGTCTTTCTCCCCGAGCGCAGGGAGCCATCCGGTGGCGACGCCCCTCCCCCCCAAGGCTGAAATCCCGGGAGCGCGGGTCACGATCGTCGGAGCGGGGCTTGCCGGTTCGGAGGCGGCGCTCGTCCTGTCCGCCTCGGGGACGGCGGTGGACCTGTTCGAGATGCGCCCCGGCGTCTCCTCCCCCGCCCATCAGACCGGATGGTTCGCCGAGCTGGTCTGCAGCAACTCTCTGGGCGCGGACCGGGCGGATTCCGGGAAGGGACTCCTCAAGGCGGAGCTTAGGGCCCTCGGGTCCAATCTTCTCCGGGTAGCCGACCAGGTCCGGGTTCCCGCGGGAAAGGCGCTCGCGGTGGACAGGGAGGCATTCGGACGGTTGGTGACAGGGGCAGTTCGGTCCCGACCGAACATCCGGGTTGTGGAGGAGGAGGCAAGGACGATCCCGGACGATCCCGTCGTCATCCTCGCCTGCGGGCCGATCCCGTCCGCGGCGATCTCCGAGAGCATCCGGGCCCTTGCCGGCGGGAGCGGCCTCTCCTTCTACGACGCCATCTCCCCGATCGTGGACGCATCGTCCCTGGACACGAACCGTGGATTCTTCGCCGACCGGTACGGGTCCGGGTCGGGGGATTACCTGAATTTCCCGATGACGCAGGTCCAGTACGAGGCGTTCCTCTCCGCCCTGATGTCGGCGCGCGTCGTTCCGGCGCGCGAATTCGAGGAGGAGCGTCACTTCGAATCGTGCATGCCCGTCGAGGATCTCGCCCGCCGGGGCCCGGAGACTCTTCTCTTCGGGCCCATGCGGCCTGTCGGGCTCCGGGACCCCCGGACGGGAAAGATCCCGTACGCCGTCGTCCAGCTTCGCAAGGAAAACGAGGCGGGGACGATGTACAACCTCGTCGGGTTCCAGACGAAGCTCGCCTACCCGGAGCAGGAGCGGGTCTTTTCCCTGATTCCGGGGCTTGGCGGCGCAAGGTTCCTCCGGTACGGGTCGGTTCACCGGAACACCTTCCTCGACGCCCCCCGGAACCTCCATGCCAGCATGGAGTGCCGGAATCGGCGCGGCCTCTTCTTCGCGGGTCAGATCACGGGGGTGGAAGGATACTCGGAGTCGATCGCCTCCGGATTCGTCGCGGCGGTCTCCGCCGCCGCACGGGTTGCAGGAAAAGAGCCCCCCGAATTTCCGGAAGAGTCGATGATCGGGGCGCTGATGAGGCATATCACCACCCCCCGCCGGGGAGCCTTCCAGCCGATGAACGCCAACTTCGGCCTTCTCCCTCTTCCCGCCGGTGTCAGAAAACGGGAGCGGAAGACGCTGCAGGCGGACCGGGCCCTCTCCTCGATCGGGGAATTTCGCAGAAGATTCTTTGATTTTGACCCCTCGTGTGTTACATAAATCTTTTCCCTGGTGGGGGAGGAAGGGACGGGCAGGGAGTTGGACTCCGCCATCGAACAATTCTCCCGGTACCTCCTGTCCGCGAGGAATGCGTCGCGCGAGACGGTCCGGGCCTACCGTCGCGAGGTTTCCGATCTCCGCGATTTTCTTTCGGAAACGGGGAGGACCATGTTCGCCCCCGGCGGTGCAGGGTGGTGGAAGTCGGTGTCGGTTGCGGATTTGCGGAGGTATCTCGCAGCCCGGTTCCCCGGAAGGAAGGGATCGACCATGGCCAGGAAGATCGCGGCGCTGCGGTCCTTCTTCTCCTTCCTGGTGACGCGGGGGGAGATACCGGGGAATCCCGCCATCGGAGTCACAGCCCCCCGGCGGTCGATGCGACTGCCGGAATTTCTTCCGGTGGACGAGATGATGGACCTCTTGCGCTCGCTTTCCCCCGAGGGGGAAGCAGGAAGGCGTGACGCCGCGATCCTCGAGCTTCTCTATTCTTCGGGGCTGCGCGTCGGCGAACTCGTCTCGCTTCGGAGAAAAGACGTTTTGCTGGAGGAGGGGACCGTCCGGGTTTTGGGAAAGGGGCGCAAGGAGCGGATCGTCCCCGTGGGGGAGAAGGCGCTGCAGGCCCTGTCGAAGTACCTGGCCGAGGGGGCACGTGCCGGAACACGTGACGGGGAAGAGGAGTGGGAGGGGGTGCTCTTCCGGAACTTGCGGGGGGGGGCGCTCTCGGCGCGAAGCGTGGCGCGCATTCTCGAAAAGGCGCTGGAACGGGCCGGGATCGGGAGGCATCTTTCCCCCCACGGGATCCGCCACTCCTTCGCCACGCACCTTCTGGAGTCGGGCGCCGATCTTCGCGCCATCCAGGAGATGCTGGGGCATGCCTCGCTCTCCACGACACAGCGCTACGCGAGGGTGAACGTTAGCCACCTGGTGCGCGTCTACGAGGAGTCACACCCGAGGGCGGCAAAGCCGGCCTCCTCCCGGAAAGCGGCGCATCCCGGGAGACGGAGGGACCGGTCATGAACGAGGCACGGGGAACGACGATTATCGCGGTCTCCCGCGGAGGGCGGGTGGCCATGGCGGGGGACGGACAGGTGACGGTGGGGAACACCGTGCTGAAACACACGGCGCGCAAGATCCGTCGCCTCCACCACGACCGCATCGTGGCGGGGTTTGCAGGCGCCACGGCGGACGCCTTCACGCTGTTTGAGAAGTTCGAGGGGAAGCTGGTGGAGTTCCGGGGAAATCTCCGGCGTGCCGCGGTGGAGCTTGCGAAGGACTGGAGGACGGACAGGGTGCTTCGTCGGCTGGATGCCCTGATGCTCGTAACCGACGGGAGTGACCTCATGCTTCTTTCCGGCAGCGGCGACGTTGTCGAGCCGGACGACGGCGTGATCGGGGTAGGGTCCGGCGGCCCGTACGCCATGGCGGCGGCCCGTGCCATGCTGGTTCACACCGACAAGCCCGCGATCGACATCGCCCGCGAGGCGCTCCGCATCGCCTCGGAGATATGCATCTATACGAACGCGAACGTCCTGGCCGAGGAGGTGGCCGCACCTTGACCGCACGGGAGCCGGAGTTGCCGGGCGGCCGCCCGATGATCCCCCGCGAGATCGTGGCGGAACTGGACCGTTTCATCGTGGGGCAGCAGAAGGCGAAGCGCGCCGTCGGGATCGCTCTCCGGAACCGGTGGAGACGCATGCAGGTCCCGGAGGAGCTCCGGGAGGAGATCGCCCCGAAGAACATCATCATGGTGGGGCCGACCGGCGTGGGGAAAACCGAGATCGCGCGCCGCCTCGCGCGCCTGGCCCAGGCCCCGTTCATCAAGGTGGAAGCCTCCAAGTTCACCGAGGTAGGGTACGTCGGGCGGGACGTGGAGTCGATCATCCGCGACCTTGTCGAGATCGGCGTCCACATGGTGCGCGCGGAGGAGATGGAAAAGGTGGCGTCCCGGGCGCGGACGAGCGCCGAGGAACGCCTGCTCGACATCCTCCTCCCCCCCCGGCCGCATCGCCCGGGGGAACCGCCGGCCGACCCGGCGGATGGGGGGAGGGAGTCGAGGGAGAGAATGCGGGGCATGCTTGCGCAAGGGAAGCTCGCGGACCGGATGGTGGAGATCGAGGTCCGCGAGAGCGCCGTGCCGGCGATCGACTTCATCGGGGTGACGGGCGGAGGGGGGGAGGGACTCGAGGGGAACCTCCAGGAGATGCTGGGGAACCTGTTCCCCAAGAAGGTCCGCCGGAAACGGATGCGGGTTCCGGAGGCCCTCGCCTTTCTCGAAAAGGAGGAGGCCTCGCGGATGATCGATATGGACCAGGTAAAGGCGTTGGCCGTTCACCGCACCGAACAGAGCGGGATCGTCTTCCTGGACGAGATCGACAAGATCGCGGGACGGGAATCCGCGATCGGCCCGGACGTATCGCGGCAAGGAGTCCAGCGGGACCTGCTGCCCATCGTGGAAGGGTCGAACGTCAACACGAAATACGGGATGGTCCGGACGGACCACATCCTGTTCATCGCCGCCGGAGCATTCCACATGTCGAAGCCGTCCGATCTGATTCCGGAGCTGCAGGGCAGGTTCCCCATCCGGGTCGAACTCGACCCCCTCACCCGGGAGGACTTCGTGCGGATCCTGACCGAGCCGCACGGATCCCTCACCCGGCAATACACGGAGCTGCTTGCCACGGAGGGAGTTTCGCTGACCATCACCCCGGAGGCGGTGGACCGGATCGCCGGAATGGCCTGCGAGGTGAACGACCGGACGGAGAACATCGGGGCCCGCCGTCTTTACACGATCATGGAGAGGCTGCTGGAGGACCTTCTATTCACCGCGCCGGAGATCCGCGGGCAGGAGATCACCATCCCGGCGGAGTATGTGGAAGAGAAACTCGCCGGCATCGTCCGCGACGTGGACGTCAGCCGCTATATCCTCTGAGGGGCGGGAAGATGACGGAGATGCAGGGATACCTCCAGAAGGCCCGGACGCTTGTCGAAGCGCTTCCCTACATCCGGGAGTTCAGCGGGAAGACCATCGTCATCAAGTACGGCGGGGCGGCGATGGCGGGCGAGGAGAGGATGTCCTCGTTCGCGGAGGACATCGTTCTCCTGCAGTACGTCGGGATCCACCCGGTGATCGTCCACGGAGGCGGCCCGCAAATCGACCGAATGCTGGAGAGGCTTTCGATTCCCTTCGAGCGGAAGGAGGGGCTCCGGGTGACTTCCCCCGCCGCGATGGAGGTGGTGGAGATGGTGCTCGGGGGGACGGTGAACAAGCAGATCGTCGCCCTGATCAATCTGTTCGGCGGGAAGGCGGTCGGGCTGACGGGGAAGGACGGGGAGTTGATCCGCGCGCGCAAGTATCTCGCTTCCCCCCCCGCGGGGGGGCCTTCCGCTCCCCTGGACCTGGGGCTCGTGGGAGATGTCGTCGAGATCCGCCCGGGCGTGCTTCGCGCGCTGGAAGAGAACGGGTTCGTGCCCGTCATCGCGCCGATCGGGGTGGGAGCGGGAGGGGAGGCGTACAACATCAACGGCGATACCGTCGCCGCGGAAGTGGCCGGTGCTCTCTCGGCGGAGAAACTCATCCTCCTGACCGATGTCCCGGGGGTGATGGACGCCCGGGGCCAACTCGTCTCCACCATGACCGCCGACGAGACGATCGCCGCCATCGGGGACGGGACGATCACCGGCGGCATGATCCCCAAGGTGGAATGCGTCCTGAGGGCGCTGGACAAGGGGGTGAGGAAGGTGCACATTCTCGACGGGCGCGTCCCCCACAGCGTCCTTCTCGAGATCTTCACCGATGCGGGGATCGGGACGGAAATCACACCCCCCGGAGGCGGAAGGGTGGCGTAATGACGTCCGCCGACATCATCGCCATGACGCAGCAATACCAGATGGGGAACTATACCCGCCATCCCGTCGCGTTTGTCCGGGGAGAGGGGGCGCGGCTGTATGACGCCGACGGGAGGGAGTATCTCGATTTCCTGGGGGGAATAGCGGTCGTCCTCCTGGGGCACGCCCACCCCGGTGTCTCGCAGGCGGTCTCCCGGCAGGTGAAGAGCCTGGTGCACGTTTCCAACCTCTTCCACGTACCCGTGCAGGCGGAGCTGGGGAGAGTGGTGTCCGGGGCCACCACCGGCGGAAAGGTCTTCTTCTGCAACAGCGGGACCGAGGCGAACGAGGCGGCGATCAAGCTGGCCCGGAAATGGTCCGCCGACCGGGGGAGGGAGGGAGCGCATGAGATCGTCGCGGCGGAAGGTTCGTTCCACGGCCGCACCTACGGGGGAATGTCCGCCACGGCCCAGCCGAAGTTCCACAAGGGGTTCGAGCCGTTGCTTCCCGGGTTCCGGACGGTGCCGTTCGGGGACACGAAGGCGCTCGAGGAGGCCCTGACGGACAGGACGTGCGCGTTCCTGATCGAACCGATCCAGGGGGAGAGCGGCATCCGGATGCCCCCGCCCGGGTACCTGCCGGAGGCAGCGCGGCTCTGCAGGGACCGGGGGATCCTGATGGTGGCCGACGAGATCCAGACCGGCCTGGGGCGCACCGGTTCGATTCTCGCGTGCGAGCGGTACGGGGTCACCCCGGATGTCGTCACGCTGGCGAAAGGCCTGGCCAACGGTCTTCCGCTGGGCGCGATGGTGGCGGCCGAGGAGGTGGCCTCGTCCTTCGGCCCAGGCACCCACGGGAGCACCTTCGGCGGGAATCCGGTATGTTGCGCCGCGTCCCTGGTCGTGTTCGAGACGCTTCTTTCCCCGGGGTTCCTGGACGAGGTCCGGCGCAAGGGGGACCTGTTCGCCGAGGGGCTCCGGAGGGTGGCCAGCCGCCGCAAGGACATCAGGGAGGTCCGGGGGCGGGGACTCATGCTGGCGATCGAGATGGAGGGGGAGACCAAGGAGATCGCGAACCGTTGCCTCGCGAGCGGGCTCGTAGTCAACAGCACGGCGGGAAACGTCCTCCGGTTTCTCCCGCCGTTGACCGTCACCGACGGGGAGATCCGCCAGGGGCTCTCGATTCTCGAGGAATCCCTGCCGCGGGAGGGCGGTGCGTGAAAAAGGATCTCCTGCGGGTTCTCGATCTTACCGGGCGCGAGGTCCTGGCCCTCGTCTCGTCCGGTCGGGCATGGAAGCGGAGATGGGGGCGACGCGTCACACCGCGCCCGCTTGCGGGCAAGTCGCTGGCGATGGTGTTCCAGAAGGCGTCCACGAGGACCCGGGTGTCGTTCGAGGTCGGAATGACCCGGCTGGGAGGCCACGCCCTTTTCCTTGCGCCGGCGGACACTCAGATCGGACGGGGGGAACCCATCCGGGACACCGCGCGGGTTCTGTCCCGGTACGCCGACGGGATCATCATCCGGACGTTCTCCCACGCCGTTGCCGAGGAGATGGCCGCCGCGTCATCCGTTCCCGTGATCAACGGGCTGACGGACGACCACCACCCTTGCCAGGTGCTCGCCGACCTGATGACCGCACAGGAGAGCGGCCTCGACCTCCGCCGGATGACGGTCGCCTTCGTGGGGGACGGGAACAACGTGGCGAACTCCTGGGTGGAATCTGCCCATCTCCTCGGGTTCACGCTCCGCCTCGCCTGCCCGGAGGGGTATGAGCCATCCGCGAGGATCCGCCGGGAGGCGGAGGCGGTCGGACGGGGTGACGTGCGGGTGTTGCGGGACCCGGTCGAGGCGGCGAGGGGGGCGGACATCCTTTACACCGACGTGTGGACGAGCATGGGGCAGGAAAAGGAGCGGCGGAAACGCCTCGCCGCGTTCCGCGGGTACCGGATCGACGCGAACCTGCTCCGGATCGCCGGGAAGAATGCGATCGTGATGCACTGCCTTCCCGCCCACCGGGGGGAGGAGATCACCGACGAGGTCATCGAGGGCCCCCGGTCCGCCGTATTTGACGAGGCCGAGAACCGGCTGCACGTGCAGATGGCAATCCTCGAGAAATTCATCCCCCATTGACCGGGGGAGGAGGAAGACGTGGAAAAGGTGAAGAAGGTCGTTCTCGCATATTCGGGGGGGCTCGACACCTCGGTCATCCTGCAGTGGCTGATCGAGACGTACGGCGCCGAAGTGATCGCCTTCGTGGCGGACCTCGGTCAAGGAGAGGAGCTCAAGCCCGTGCGCGCCAAGGCGAAGAAGACGGGGGCCTCGAAGGTATACGTGGAAAACGTCCAGAACGAGTTCGTCCGGGATTTCATCTTCCCCGCCCTCATGGCGAACGCGGTGTACGAGGGGTCGTATCTCCTCGGTACCTCCATCGCGCGGCCCCTCATCGCGAAAAAGCAGATCGAGGTGGCGCGCAAGGAGAAGGCGGACGCCGTGTCGCACGGTTCGACGGGGAAGGGGAACGACCAGGTGCGGTTCGAGCTCACCTACTACTCGCTGATGCCCGGCATCCGTGTCATCACCCCGTGGCGGGAGTGGGAATTCCGGTCGCGGACCGACCTGGTGCATTATGCGAAGAAGCACGGCATCCCGACCCCGGTGACGGCGCGGAAACCGTACTCGAGCGACCGGAATCTGATGCACATCAGCTTCGAGGGGGGGATCCTCGAGGACCCGTCGGCGGAGCCGCCCGAGGACATGTTCGTCCTGACCCGTTCCCCGGAGAAGGCACCGGACAAGCCGGTGTACGTGGAGGTCGATTTCGTCCGGGGGGTTCCCGTGGCGGTAAACGGAAAAAAGATGGGACCGGCGAAGCTCCTGGCGCATCTCAACCGGCTGGGGGGAATTCACGGGATCGGCCGCGTGGACCTTGTGGAGAACCGGTACGTGGGGATCAAGTCCCGCGGGGTGTACGAGACCCCCGGAGCGACCATCCTCCACGTCGCGCACCGGGCCGTCGAGTCGATCACGCTCGACCGGGAAGTGATGCATTTCCGGGATTCGCTGATCCCCAAGTACGCCGAGCTCATCTACTACGGGTATTGGTACTCGCCGGAAATGGAGCTGCTCAGGGGGATGGTGGAGAAGACCCAGGAGAACGTGACCGGAACGGCACGCCTCAAGCTGTACAAGGGGAACTGCATCGTCGCGGGACGGGTAAGCCCCGTGTCCCTCTACCGGGCCGATTTCGCCACCTTCGAGAAGGAGACGGTGTTCAACCAGCGCGACGCGGAAGGGTTCGTGAAGATCAACGCGCTCCGGCTCAAGATCCGGGCGATGCTGAAGGACAGGAAGCGCTGACATGGCGAAGAAGAAAAAGGCGTGGAGCGGCAGGTTCGACGGGCAGATCGATGCGTTCGTCGAGGAGTTCACGGCTTCGATCCCCTACGACGTCCTCCTGTACCGGCACGACATCGAGGGGAGCATCGCGCACGCGCGGATGCTCGGGAAGCAGAAGATCATCCCGCAGGGGGAGGCCAACAGGATCGCAGCCGCCCTGGCGGCCATCCGGGAGGATATCGAGGCGGGGAAAATCTCGTTCGACCTCTCCCAGGAGGACGTCCACATGGCGGTGGAGCAGTTCCTGACCCGGCGGCTGGGGAAGATCGGGGGGAAGCTGCACACCGGGAGAAGCAGAAACGACCAGGTGGCGCTGGACCTCCGCCTGTACCTGCGCGATTCGATCGACGATATCGTTCTGCTGATCGCCAAGGTCAAGGAGGCGATCCTCGCGCGCGCGGAGGAGGTCTTCGGGGTCGTGATGCCCGGGTACACGCACATGCAGAGGGCCCAGCCGGTCCTTTTTTCCCATCACCTGCTCGCGTACCACGAGATGTTTTCCCGGGACCAGGACCGGTTCCGGGACGCCCGCAGGAGGGCGAACGTCTCTCCCCTCGGCGCGGGCGCGCTTGCGGGGACCACCTTCCCGGTCGACCGGGAGTTCGTGGCCCGGGAGCTCGGGATGGAGGGGGTGTGCGAGAACAGCATCGACGCCGTGTCCGACCGCGATTTTGCGGCGGACTTTCTCTACGCCTCCGCGGTGACGATGATGCACCTCTCGCGCCTCTCCGAGGAGATGGTCTACTGGTCCTCCGCCGAGTTCGGGTTCCTCTCCCTGCCCGACGCGCTGTGCACCGGAAGCAGCATCATGCCGCAGAAGAAGAACCCCGATGTTCCCGAGCTCATCCGCGGGAAGACGGGGCGGACGTACGGGAATCTCGTGAATCTGCTCACGGTGATGAAGGGGCTGCCCCTTGCCTACAACCGCGACATGCAGGAGGACAAGGAAGCGGTGTTCGACTCGGCGCGGACGGTCAAGGAGTCCCTGATCGGCGCGGCGTTGCTCCTCCGGGGGATGACGGTCAACGAGGAGCGGATGCGGGCGGCCTGCGACGACGGGTTCCTCACCGCCACCGACCTTTCCGACTATCTCGCCCGGAAGGGGATCCCCTTCCGGAGGGCCCACGAGATTGCCGGAAAGATCGTCCGCTACTGCGAGAAAAGCGGGAAGCGGCTCAAGGACCTGAGCCTCCGGGAGTTCCGCTCCTTCTCCCGCAAGATCGGGGAGGACGTGCGCGACTTCGTGTCTCTCACGAACTCCGTACGCATGCGAAACGTCCGCGGCGGGACCGGACCGAGGAGAGTGAAGAGCCGCCTGGAGGCGCTGAAAAAACCATGAACGGTCGGATCGGGGGCGTGCGGGCGTGCATCGCCCTCGCCCTGCTTCTCCTCGCCGTAAGCCTTCTGCCCGCGTGCGGGCGCAAGGCGAAGCCTCAGCCCCTGTGGGGGAAGGCGGCCTCTTCGCAAGCCCGATTCGAGATGAGGTGAGCCGATGCACCATTTCGCAATGAAACGAGGGGAGATGGTTTGCGAGGGGGTGCCCCTCGGGCGAATCGCGGATGCCGTGGGAACGCCCGTCTACGTATACAGCCACGCGACCCTCTCCCATCACTACGGCGTGTTCGACCGGGTGTTCTCCGGGACCCCGCACCTCATCTGCTATTCCATGAAGGCGAACCCGAACGGCTCCATCATCCGGACGTTCACGAACCTCGGAAGCGGGGTGGACATCGTCTCCGGGGGTGAGCTCTCCCGCGCCCTCGCGGCGGGAACGCCCCCCTCGAAGATCGTTTACTCCGGCGTCGGGAAGATGGAGTGGGAGATCGAGGAGGCCCTCCGCCGGGGGATCCTGATGTTCAACGTCGAGTCCCGGCAGGAACTGGAGACGATCGACGCCATCGCGCGAAAGATGCGGAGGAGGGCGCCCATCGCTCTCCGCGTGAACCCGGACGTCGACCCGAAGACCCACCCCTACATCTCCACGGGTCTGAAGAAGAACAAGTTCGGCATCCACATCGACCAGGCGATACGGGATTACGAGTGGGCGGCGAGGCGCCGGCACATCGAGGTCGTCGGCGTGGACTGCCACATCGGCTCCCAGCTCACGGAGATATCCCCCTTCGTGGATGCCGCCGGCAGGGTCCGGGCGCTGGTCGACCGCCTGATACGAAAGGGGCTTGACATCCGCTTCGTCGATATCGGGGGAGGGTTGGGGATCACCTACGAGGACGAGATACCGCCGGACCCGCGGCAGTACGCGGACGCCATCGCAGGAGCCTTCCGGGGACTGCCCGTCACGATCATCCTCGAGCCGGGGCGGGTGCTCGTGGGGAACGCAGGAGTTCTGCTTACCCGAATGCTCTACACCAAGCCGTCCCAGGAGGGGGCGGGGAAGGGGAAGAAACAGTTCTTCATCGTCGATGCCGCGATGAACGACCTTGCGCGCCCTTCGCTCTACGGCTCCTACCACGCCATCGTCCCCGTCACGAAACGGACGAGGAGGAAGGTGGTGGCGGACGTGGTAGGGCCCATCTGCGAATCGGGAGATTTCCTCGCGAGGGACCGGGAACTCCCCGCCTTCGCGGCGGGAGACCTCGTCGCGGTGATGAGCGCCGGTGCCTACGGATTCTCGATGTCCTCGACATACAACTCGCGCCCGCGTGCCGCGGAAGTGATGGTGTCCGGGTCCCGGTTCGAGGTGGTGAGGGAGCGGGAGCCGCTACGGGACCTGACCCGGGGGGAGCGGACCGCGTCGTTTCTCTCCCGGCGGGGGAGAACAACGTAGACCCGGGAAGGCGGGAGCGGGGGATCACCGGGGTTGTTGGAATGGGAGGGGGCAATCTGCTACCATAACGGAACATTTCTCGAGGCGGAACCGACGTGAAAAAGGGAATTCCCTTTTCCAAACTGAACGGCAGCGGAAACGACTTCCTCCTGGTCGACAACCGGAACGGCGTGATGAAGGGGCACGACCTTTCGCAGTTTGCCGCAAGGGTGTGCGACAGGACCCGGTCGATCGGGGCAGACGGGATGATCTTCCTTGCGCGCTCCCGCAGCGCCGATTTCCGGTGGAACTTCTTCAACGCGGACGGGTCCGTGGCGGAGATGTGCGGGAACGGGGGCCGTTGCGCAGCGCGGTACGCGTCCGAGCACGGATTTGCGGACAAGTCGATGTCGTTCGAAACGCTGGCGGGGCTCATCCACGCCGAGGTATCGGGACGCCGCGTCAAGCTCCAGATGACCGCGCCCTGCGGGCTTGCGGTAGACAGGACGCTTATGCTGCGCGGGAAGAAGATCCGGTACTCCTTTCTCAACACGGGAGTGCCGCACGTCGTCCTGTTCGTTCCCGCGATCGAGAAGATCGACCTCGTCGGGGTGGGCCGGGGAATCCGGACGCACCGCGCGTTCGCGCCGCGGGGGACCAACGTCAATTTCGCGCAGGTGCGCGACGGCGAGGTCCGGGTCCGCACCTACGAGCGGGGGGTGGAAGGGGAAACGCTCGCCTGCGGGACGGGTGCGGTGGCCTCCGGCATCCTCTCCGCCGTTCATGGCTTCGTCCGTCCCCCGGTGACCGTCCGCACCCGGGGGGGAGAGACTCTTGTCATCCATTTCGACCCGGACGAAAAAGGGTTCGGCGAGGTGTACCTGGAGGGTGACACCTCATGGTCCTGCGACGGGGTGATCACCGAGGAAGCGTACCGTTACTGAAGGGGGGAGAAGACGATGTTTCACGGGGCCATTGTCGCGACGGTAACGCCGTTCCGAAACGGGAAACTGGACAAGAGCGCGCTGAGGAAGCTCGTGACATTCCAGATCGACAACGGCACGGACGGGATCGTCCCGTGCGGGACGACCGGGGAATCGGCGACACTTTCCTTCGACGAGCACGAACGCGTCATCGACACCGTTCTCGAAGCGGCGGACGGCCGCGTCCCGGTGATCGCAGGGACCGGCTCCAACAACACGAAGGAGGCGATCGTTCTCACCCGGTACGCGAAACGGGCGGGGGCAAGCGCGGCACTCGTCATCACGCCGTACTACAACAAGCCGACGCAGGAGGGTCTCGTCCGGCACTTCAGCGCTGTCGCCGAGTCGACCGACATCCCGATCATCCTCTACAACGTGCCGGGGAGGACCGGGGTGAACATGGCGGCGTCCACCGTGGCCCGCCTGGCCGAGGTCCCGACCATCGTGGGGGTGAAGGAGGCTTCCGGCAACCTGACCCAGGTGTGCGACATCATCCGGATGACGTCGAAGAAGTTCTGCGTCCTCTCCGGCGACGATGCCCTGTTCTTTCCCATGATGGCGCTTGGCGCGAAGGGGGTGATCTCCGTGACGTCGAACGTTGCCCCCCGGCTGATGGCGGATCTGTACGACACCTATGTCATCGGCGAGATCTCCCGCGCGAGGGACATCCATTACCAGCTGTGGCCGCTGTTCAACGCGCTGTTCATCGAGACCAACCCCATCCCCGCAAAGACGGCCCTGGCCATGATGAGGAGGATCCACGAGGAGTTCCGGCTTCCCCTTACCCCGATGGCGGAGGCGAACCGGAAGGCTCTCGCCAAGGTTCTTTCCGACATGAAACTCGCCTGAAGGCGAAAGGGGGAGGAAGAACAACATGGCGAGGGTGGTCGTGTGCGGGGCGATGGGAAGGATGGGCCGGGCGATCCTGGGGATTCTCAAGGACCGACCGAACGGACTGGTCCTCTCCGGTGCGCTGGAAACGCCGGGCCACCCGCTGCTGGGACAGGACGCCTTCGAGGCCGCCGGAGCGGGAAAGGCGGATGTTGCCGTCACGAGCGATTTCCCCTCGTCGATTGCCCGGGCGGACGTGGCGATCGACTTCACCCACGCGGTTTCATCCGTCGCGCACGCGAAAGAGGCCGCCGCCGCCGGTAAGCCGATCGTGATCGGGAGCACCGGCTTGACGAAGGAACAGACCGGGGAGATCCGGGCCGCGGCGGAAACGATCGCATGCGTTCTTTCCCCCAACATGAGCGTGGGGGTGAACCTGATGTTCCGGGTGGCGGCCGACGTCGCCCGCGTGCTCGGGGACGACTACGACGTGGAGATCGTCGAGACCCACCACCGGTTCAAGAAGGACTCTCCCTCGGGCACGGCGGTGAAGCTGGCCGACGCGGTCGCCGGCGCGCTGGGTCGGGACATGAAGGAGGCGGGCGTGTACGGCCGGCGCGGAATGGTCGGGGAGCGCACCCGGAAGGAAATCGGGGTATTCGCGGTCCGGGCGGGCGACGTCGTGGGCGAGCACACCCTCGTGTTCGGCGGGATCGGGGAAAGGTTCGAGATCACCCACCGGGCCCACAGTCGGGACACGTTCGCGCGGGGCGCCGTGAGGGCCGCCTCGTGGGTCATCGGGAAACCCGCAGGTCTCTATGACATGCGTGCGGTACTCGGGGTGTGATCCTTGAAGATCGCGCGGTTTGAATTTCGTGGACACGTTGCATACGGCATCGTCGATCCCGGGAAGGGAGAGATCCAGGAACTTGACGGGCCTCCGTTCGAGGGGATCCGGCCGACCGGCGCCCCGAGGCCCCTGGCCGATGTCCGACTTCTCGCGCCCGTGGTTCCCTCCAAGATCGTCTCCATAGGGCTGATCTACAAGGACCACGCGCGGGAGATGGGGAAGGCGATCCCCGAAGAACCGCTCATCTTCCTCAAAGCCCCGTCCGCGCTCAACCACCCCGGCGGCGATGTGGTGTACCCGCGTGCCTCCCGGCGGGTCGATCACGAGGCGGAACTGGCCGTCGTCATCGGGAGGAAGGCGAAGGATGTTTCGGAGCGGGAGGCGCGGTCGGTGATCCTGGGGTACACATGCTTCAACGACGTGACCGCCCGGGATCTCCAGGCGAAGGACGTGCAGTACGCGCGGGCGAAGGGGTTCGACACCTTCGGGCCGGTCGGCCCCTGGGTCGAGACGGACCTCGACCCGTCCGCCCTGTCGATCCGCTGTCTCGTGAACGGTCAGGCGAGGCAGGACAGCAACACGCGGGAGATGGGCAAATCGGTGTTCGCGCTGGTGGAGCACATATCCCACGTCATGACCCTGTACCCCGGCGACATCATCGCGACCGGCACCCCTCCGGGGGTCGGCCCCGTGAAGGTAGGAGACGTGATGACCGTCGAGATCGAGGGAATCGGGTCCCTGACCAACCGGGTCGTAGCGCCGTAGCCCACCAACCCTTCAGGAGATTTTGACAAGATGAGACGTTTTCCGCTATCCACCCGGATCGAGGCTCTTCCCCCGTACCTGTTCGCCGAACTCGACCGGAAAAAGCAGGAGGTCCGGGCCCGCGGCGTGGACATCATCGACCTGGGGGTCGGGGACCCGGATCGCCCGACGCCGAAATTCATCGTGAACCGGCTGAAGCGGGAGGCGGAGATTCCTTCCAATCATCAGTACCCTTCCTATGAAGGGCTTCCGCAGTTCCGGGAAGCCGCGGCGACATGGTACCGGCGGCGATTCGGCGTGTCGCTGGATCCTTCCTCCGAGGTGGTCGCACTCATCGGGTCGAAGGAGGGGATCGCCCACTTCCCGCTGGCGTTCGTGAACCCCGGCGATACGGTCCTGGTGCCGGATCCCGGTTATCCCGTCTACCACATCGCCACGATGTTCGCCGGCGGGAGATCGCATTTCCTGCCGCTTCGGCGGGAGAACGGTTTTTTGCCCGACCTCGATGCAATCCCGCGCTCCGTCCTCGCGAAGGCGAAGATCCTTTTCCTCAACTATCCGAACAACCCGACGTCCGCGGTGGCCGACCGGAAGTTCTACCGGAGGGTTCTCGGGTTCGCCGAGGAGCACGACCTGATCGTGGCGCACGATGTGGCGTATACGGAGATCTATTTCGACGGGAAGAAGCCGATGAGCATCCTCGAGCTCCCCGGGGCGAAGAAGAGATGTATCGAGTTTCACTCCCTGTCCAAGACCTACAACATGACGGGTTGGCGGATCGGGTTCGCCGTGGGAAACGCCGAACTCGTGGCAGGCACCGGGAAGGTCAAGACCAACGTGGACAGCGGAGTGTTCCAGGCGGTTCAGGGTGCGGGGATCGCCGCGCTCACAAGCAGCGACGAGGTCACCGACGCCATCCGTCGCACCTACCAGGACCGTCGTGACATCCTCGTACCGGGACTTCGGGCGCTCGGCCTTGACCCTGTCGAACCCGGGGGCACGTTCTACGTGTGGATTCCCGTTCCGAAGGGGTACACATCGGCATCCTTCTGCGCGCATCTGCTGGAGAGGGCCGGCATCGTCACCACCCCCGGGAGCGGATTCGGGAAAAGTGGAGAAGGGTACATCCGGATCGCCCTGACGAAGGAGAAGGTGCGGCTTCGGGAGGCCCTTACCCGGATGAGGAAGGTGGGTTTCTAAGACTGCCGTGGACAAGACAGGAAGGGCGGAGTGCCGGAAGAGGTGATCCTGCTTCTCGGGAGCAATGTGGGCCGCCGGGTCCGGCGGCTTCGGGACGGAGTTGCAGCGATCGCCAGGGGGGTAACGATCGGGAGGATGTCCCGGATGTACGCGGGGGAGCCGAGCGGGAGGGCGAACCAGCCGTGGTATCTAAACATCGCAGTCCGGGGGGAGACCGACTTCGCCCCGGATGCCCTTCTTCAATTCGTCAAGAGAATCGAAGCGGAGGCGGGTCGAAAGACGGGGGCGCGCTGGGGGCCCCGGGAGCTCGACATCGATATCATCCTGATGGGGAACCGAGTTGTTCGCGAGCCGCACCTTGCGATTCCCCACCCGCAGATGTCCGTTCGACGGTTCTGCCTTGTGCCCGTGGCCGAAATCGCGCCGGAAGTCCCCGTGCCCCCCGGCGGGGAGACGGTGAGGGATCTTCTGGAAGCGTGTCGGGATCCGCTGGAGGTGAGTCCGTTATGAAGTCGCGCTGGATGAGGAAGGTGGTGGTCACGGGGACATTGCTGCTGTCCCTGCTGGCGGCAGGTGGCTGCCGCAAGCAGGAACCCCCCCGCGGGACGGGCGGCGAAGCGATCAACCTGAACGCCCTGAATGAGATCCAGAACTACAAGGAGATTCTCCGGAAGGATCCGAACAATCTCCAGGCCCTCATCAACATCGGGAATCTCTATTACGACACCGGGCAGGATCTTCTCGCCATCGAACATTACCAGCGGGCGCTTTCCCTCGATCCGCGCAACGTGAACGTCAGGACCGACATGGCCGTCTGCTACCGGCGGAAAGGGAACCCCGACAAGGCGATCGAGGAGCTCAAGGAGGCGATCTCGATCGACCCCAGACACGCGCAGTCCCGGTACAACCTGGGTGTCATCCTGATCCACGACAAAAACGACATCGAGGGGGGCATCGCGGCGTGGGAAGCGCTTCTGGAGAATGTCCCCGGCTACCCCTATCGCGATTCCCTGAAAGCGGAGATCACGAAGATGCGCGCCACGGTCGAGGCGATGAAGCCCAAAATGAAGTGAATCGAATTTTATTTAGGCCTAACATTCCGGAGAAACAGGGAAAATCATAATCCGTTCCTAGACATCCCCTGATCCTCCGTTCCTCTCCCCCCCCATGGAAATAGAAAAAAGTTATATTTTTGTGTGTCAAAGTTAATTTTGTGTTGACAGTACCGGGGGCAAGGAATATATGTAACAGTGTTTTGTTATCCTGGTTTTGAATCAGCACATGGGAGGGCCCATGGTACGGCGCGACAAGTCGAATTACATCATCCAGTCTGTCTCCCACGCCCTCGACGTGCTGGAGGAGTTTCACGGGGATGTGGACGAACTGGGGGTCACCGAACTGAGCAAGAAGTTAAAACTTCACAAAAACAACGTATTTCGAATCCTCGCGACGCTGCAGTCCCGGAACTATATCGAACAGAACAAGGCGAACGAAAACTATCGTTTGGGGATACGGTGTCTCGAACTGGGGCAGACCTTCATCCATCAAAGGGGAATGTTGAAGCAGGCCAATCCGGTCCTCCAGGAACTTGCCGAGAAGACCGGGGAGACGAGCTACGTGTCCATCATGCGCGGAAACGAGGTCGTATACCTCGACTCGGTCGAGCCGGAGACCACGGTCCGCGTGGTTTCCCGCCTCGGGCTCCACATGCCGACGCATGCCACCGCCGCCGGGAAAGTGCTCGTGGCCTTCGAATCCGAGGAGGACCTTCGCAAGCGGTTCAGCGGGGAACTCAAGAGCTACACCAAGAACACCTTCCGGACCGTCGAGGAACTCTTCCGGGACCTCGAAGCCGTGCGGGAGAAGGGGTATGCCACCGATCTCGAGGAGTTCGAGGAAGGGTTACGGTGCGTCGCCTCCCCGATACGCGATTACACCCGGAAGGTGATCGGCGCCTTGAGCGTCTCCGGCCCGGCGCATCGCCTCGCGGACGAGAAAATCCAGACGATATTCGGCGCCGAAGTGGTCCGGTTGGGCAAGGAACTTTCGATCCGCCTCGGTTTCCGGGAGTAACGGGTCGCACACTCCCCCCGTGTTCGGGACCGGGGTATGCCCGGAACCTCTTGACACACCCCCCCGCCCGATGGTACTTGTCTAAATGAATGATGATTCATTCAAGGGGAGGCGCGATGGCAAGGCGGGGGCCCCGGGGGGGAGGGCCGGCGAAGCGGGACCGTATCCTTCGGGCGGCTATTAAGATCTTCTCCCAGAAGGGTTTTTTCAACTCCAAGGTGTCCGACATCGCCCAGGCGGCGGGCGTGGCCGACGGGACGATCTACCTGTATTTCAAGAACAAGGACGATCTTCTCATATCGCTGTTCGAGGAGAAGATGGCCGAGGTTGTCGCCGACGTCCGGGAGCGCGTTGCCGCAGGAGACGGGGCGCTCTCCCGCCTGAAGATCTTCATCGAGAACCACATGGGTCTCCTTCTCCGGGAAGCGGGCCTGATCGAAGTCCTCCAGGTGGAACTGCGCCAGAGCAACAAGTTCATGAAGGATTACGTTCCCGTGAAATTCCTCGAGTATCTCGACGTGATCAGCGAGATTCTCGAATTGGGGAAGCGGGAGGGAACGTTTCGGCAGGACCTGAACGTGACGGTGGCACGCCGGGCGGTGTTCGGCGCCCTCGATGAGATGGCGCTCGCCTACGTGCTGTCCCGGAAACGGAAATACGATCCTGCCGATGCCGCGTCCGAAATCTACCGCCTCTTCGCGGAGGGGTTGTGCACGACAGCCCAGAACAGGGAGGGCAGGACATGATCGGCTTCGATTTGACCCAGGAGCAGATTGCGCTTCAGGACATGGCGAGAAAATTCGCCGCCAACGAGATACGCCCCAAGGCGGTCGAGTACGATCACACGGGGACGTTCCCCGAGGAGATCTTCAAGAAGGCGTTCGGGCTCGGACTGATGAGCGGGTACATCCCGGAAGAATACGGCGGACTGGGGCTCAAAGCCCTGGACAGCTGCATCATCGATGAGGAATTGGCCTGGGGATGTTCCGGGATCGCCACCTCCATGACCTCCAACGGGCTGGCGCTGACCCCGATCCTCGTGGCGGGGACGGACGACCAGAAGAAGAGGTTCGTCGCCCCCTTCGCGGAGAAGCTCCGGTACGCCTCCTTCTGTCTGACGGAGCCCGGGGCGGGATCCGACGCGGGGGGGATCGCGACGACCGCCAAGAAGGAGGGAGACGGCTACGTCATCAACGGGCGGAAGTGCTTCATCACGAACGGGAGCTACGCCTCGCAATACACGGTGTTCGCCTCCACGGACCGCTCCAAGGGGCACAAGGGGTTGTCCGCCTTCGTCGTGCCGAGATCGCTCCCCGGTGTCTCCGTCGGCAAGAAGGAGGACAAGATGGGGCAGCGGGCCTCCGACACGGCGGACGTGCTCTTCGAGGACGTGAAGGTGCCGGCCGAGAACCTCCTCGGGAAGGAGGGCGAAGGGTTCAAGATCGCGATGATCACGCTCGACTACACCCGCCCCTCGATCGCGGCCTTCGCAGTCGGGGTTGCCCGCGCGGCGTTCGAACTGGCGATGCAATATTCGAAGGAGCGCGTGCAGTTCGGCGTCCCCATCGCCATGAACCAGGCAATCCACTTCCTGCTGGCCGACATGGCGATGGAAATCGAGGCGGCCCGGCTTCTCACCTACAAGGGGGCCTGGGTTCTCGACCAGGGGAAACGGAACACGAAGGAGTCCTCCTTCGCCAAGGCGTACGCCGCCGACCTCGCGATGCGGGTCACCACCGACGCGGTGCAGATTTACGGCGGGTACGGGTACATGAGGGACTACCCCGTGGAGAAGCTGATGCGCGACGCGAAGCTCCTCCAGATCTACGAGGGGACGAGCCAGATCCAGCGCATGGTGATCGCCAAAGAGATCATGATGCGGTAGAGGGGAACCTTCCCTGTCCTCAGGAGTCGCGGCGGGCGAGCCCGAGGATCTTGTCCGCCGCGGCGGTAAGCTCCTCCTTCCACGGCAGCCCCCTAAGGAACTGCTCCGGAATTCCCGCGGCCCCGACGTAACCGCCCGCGAGGCTGCCCGCCATGGCGCCGTTCGCTTCCGCCTCGTTTCCGAGGTTCACCGCGGCGAGGACCGCGGAGGCGTACTCCTCGGGGTAGCGAAGGAAACAGGCCCACGCGAAGGGGACCCCCTCCGAAACGGAAACGCCGTTCCCGAGAGCTTCCTGGACCTCCTCCGTCTCCGCGCGGCGGAGGAGAAGGGCGGTGAGCTCGGTCCCGAGCTTCCTCCAGAGCGTGGGGCCCGGCCGGCCGCCCCTGCCCCGCGACGCCCGGTCGGGTTCGATGCCGGATACGACGTGGGATAATCCGCGGGCAAACCCCAGCACGTCGAGGGTGCCGGCGGGAGTGTGGAGGAGCCTTGCGATGGCGGAAGCCTGCGCGATGGCCCCCGCGATCGCCGCCGCGTGCGGGTTCGTGATGGCCGCTTCGATCCCCGCCTCCAGCTTCAGTCGCCGGAAGTCGCCCGCGCGCAGGAGAGCGAGGGGCGCAATGCGCGCCGCGGGAGCGGTCTCCGGGAAGCTCGCGCCCGCCTCGAACCAGGGGAACCCCCGGTCGACCAGATTGCGGACGAACTCCCCGTGGTGCCCCGTCCCGGGCAGCCGGCGGGATTTCGCGTAGGCAGCGGCGATCCCCTCGGGGTCGAGTTTCTGGGCCGCAAGGACCGCTTGCGACAGGAGCAGGCATGCGGGCGGGGGGTAGTCCTGCCATGACCCCCTCCCGGAAGATTGCGCCGGTTCCCGTTCGATCCCCCCGAACAGTTCCCGGACGTCCCGCGGGGAAAGCCCCTGGGAGGCCCTGCCCAGGATCTCCCCGATCGCCGCTCCGAGCAGGGCGCCGCGGAAGCGGTCCCGGTAGTCGATCCCCCCGACGAATCCGAGCGACAGCGTTTCCCCTTTCGACATGTACGAGGAGACCTTCCCTTTCCGGATGAGGAACTGGTAGATCGCCTCCGGCTCCTTTTCGAACAGGAGCGGCTGGTCCGCCTCCCTTCTCGCGATGCGCGATACCTTCCGCTCGGCCTGCAGGGCGATTGCCCGCGCCATCTCCCAGAAATCCTCGTTCCCCTTGAAGGGGATCTTCGAAAGGGATTGCTGCAAACTCGAGGCGATCTCCTCCGGGGAATCCGGCAACAGGTCGGTTTGCGCCCTGGTCGGGTCGGCCGTGGGCGTCCCGCTGCCGCTTTGCGGGGCTGCCTGCCGCTCCGTGTGCATGAGCAGATCCTGCTCCCCCGCATCGGGGGGGGTGGGCGCATTCCCGGTGGCATCGGTCCCGCCCCCCGGGTATCCCTCGAAATGGACGTCCATCAGCTTGTGGATCTGCAAGGGGGAGAACCGCATTGCCTGGAGAATGGAGAGAAGGGTTTCCGCCCGGGGGACCCGGCCGCCGTAGACAACCTGGCGGAGCAATTCGTAGCTGTACCGGAAATCTTTCCTGTCCTCCGCGAACTTCTTGAGGGAGGCATACCCGAGGGTTTCCACCCGTTTCCGCAATATTTTCGAGAGGAGATTCGGGGCGGGTTCATCCATGAGATAGGGTCCTCCGGGAATGGGTTCCTGAAGGGATCACCGTTTTACAAAATATATTGTAACAAGACAAAATATAATTTTTACAATAAAAGAATAATTGTAATATAGCAACTATTATTGTATGTCTGGCCAAGCCGGAGACAGGGACTCGGCGATGATTTCCGCGATGTCTCTCGCCTGGACCGAGTCTTCGAGATTGTGGAACTTGACGGCGTCGTCGAACATGGTGAGGCAATAGGGGCAGGCCGACCCCGTCGCATTGGCTCCGGTGCGCATCAGTTGGTCAAACCGGATGTGGTTGATCCTTTTCCCCGGAATCTCGAGCCACATCCCCCCGCCTCCCGCTCCGCAGCAGAACCCTTCCTCCCTGCTCTTCCGGGGTTCGTTCACGGTGATCCCCGGTACCGCCTGCAGCGCCTCCCGCGGTGCGTCATAGATGTCATTGTGCCTGCCGAGGTAACAGGAGTCGTGGAATGCCACCAGCCGGTTGATGGGCCGGGACGGCACGATCTTCCCCTGGGCGATCAGGTCCCTGAGAAGAACCGAGTGGTGGATCACCTCGACGTTCACTCCGAACTGCGGGTATTCGTTCCGGAAGGTATTGAAGCAGTGCGGGCACTGGGTGATGACCTTGCGTACGTTGTAGGTGGCGAACACCTCCTTGACCGTCTCCACCATCCCCAGCTGGAAGAGCCCCTCCTCGCCGAGTCTGCGTGCGGACTCCCCGCAGCACATCTCCTCGAGACCCAGGGTGGCGTAGTTCACGCCGGCCCGGTTCAACAGCGAGATGATCGTGCGCGTCACCTTCTGGTTCCGGGGATCGTACGCCCCGGCGCATCCCACCCAGTACAGGTACTCGAACTCCTTCCTGTCCGCAGCGAAGGGGACGGCAAGCCCGTCCGCCCAACGGATCCTGTCTCCCTGGGGCAGCCCCCAGGGGTTGCCGGTGTCCCCCATTTTCCGAAGGGCGATGCGGGCGGTGTCGGGGATCTTTCCCCCCGCGACGTAGCCTCGTCGGACGTCGACGATCATGTCGATGTGCTCGATCAGGACGGGGCATGCCTGCATGCACGCCCGGCACGTCGTGCACGCCCAGATCTCGTCCGGGAAGAGCACGTCGTAGTTGAAGGCCGGGACAACGGGCTTTCCCGTCTTCTTGTCGATGGTGGCCGCGGAGGGCACGAGGCGAACGGAGAGGTCCCGGCTCATCTGCTCCCTCGTTTTCAGGACCACGTCCCGGGGAGACAGCGGCATTTCGGCGGCGAACGCGGGGCACTCGTCCTGGCACCGGCCGCACTTGGTGCAGGCGTCCGAGGAGAGGAGCTGTTTCCACGAAAAGTCCTCCACGTCCACGACCCCGGGCGTTTCCTCCTCCCCGATGTTCGGAACCGGCTGGAGCGCCCCCTTGGGACGGGACGTTCGCAGAAAGATGTTCGCGACCCCCGCGCCCAGGTGAAACATCTTGGAGAAGGGGATCGTCGCGAGGAACCCGAAGGCGAGGAGGAGGTGCGTCCACCACAGTTCCTGGTGGAGCGACAGCAAATCCGGAACCGGCGCACTTTTGAAGAGGGGGGCAACCGCATTGCTTACGTACGAGACGGGGGCCGCCGCGGGCCGTGTCGCCGCGATCCGAACCGCCTCGATCAGAAACCCCGTCACCCCGATCGCACCGATCAGCAGAAGCTGCAGGAGGTCGTCACCGTCCGCGGTAAGCCCCTTCGGCCGGAAGAGAACCCTGCGCAGGAGGGCAATGAAGATCCCCGCGAGGAGAAGCAGCCCGAACGTGTTGGCGAAGAGCTTGAAGACGATGTAGAAATTACCGTCCAGGATCTGGATGCCGAAGTCGTATTCTACCGCGACCAGACAGGTGGCGATGAACAGGACGATGAACGCGGAGAAGATGGCGAGATGCATCAGTCCGCCGATCTTCCTCTCGAGCACCTTCTGTTGGCCCAGGCCGATCTTCAGAGCGTCCCACGTGCGGTCCCACAGGTTGTCCAGCCGGTCCTCCCGTTCCGTCCTTCCCCTGCGGTACGCGCCGATCCGCTCGTACAGCCCCCATGCGAAGATGATGATCACCACGACGAACAGGGAATACATGATGACCGCCGCCATCTGGGGCAGATTCCACATGATTTCCCGGCCGATGGTTTTCATGAGGAGGCTCCTTGTCAAGGGCTCGGCGGATAGTAGTACCAGACCGGCGCGTGCGCCGTAAAGACAATTCTTCCTCCTCCGCGGGAGCCGTTTTTCGCTATACTGAAGGGCATTCCTCGCCGGGAGAAGGAAGCGCGCGACTCGTCATCCCCGGCCTCCCGGTGCGGGCGGAGTCGGGGGAAGCCGATGAAGAAGGGAAAAAGAGGAGGGTTCGGGCGTGACGGGGAAGTGGACGGAGGATCTGTCGGTGGGGGTGGAGGAAATCGACGCCCAGCACAAGGAGGTGTTCGCAACGGCCGACGCCCTCCTTGCGGCCGTCGAGAAGGGGGGGGGCCACGGAGAGGTCACGAAGGTGATCGCCTTTCTCGAGAGGTACGTCGAGAACCACTTCCAGATGGAAGAGACGTACATGAAGAGGTTCCACTACCCCGAATACCCCCGGCACAAGATCGAGCACACGACCTTCATCAGCGATTTCTATGACCTGCGCCAGGAACTCGACAACGACGGCGTGACCCCCGAACTCACGGTCCGGCTCGCGAACCGGATCGGCGACTGGCTCGTCGACCACATCGGCCAAATGGACAAGGCTCTGGGCGCATTCCTGAGAAAGCGCCTATAGGGGCCCGGTCGGGGGGGGAGAACCCGACCGGTGTGATACACTGATTTGATGGACGGACAGCCACTCTCCGCCCTCCGGGACCTTTTCGGGGAGCGACTCTTTACCTCCCGGGAACAGCGCATCTGCTACTCGTACGACGCTACGGGAACGATGTCCTTGCCGGATGCGGTTGCGTTTCCGGTGAGCGCCGAGGAGGTGCGGCGGACCGTTCTCCTGGCGAACGAACACCGGTTCCCGGTGATTCCCCGGGGCGCCGGATCCGGTTTTTCCGGCGGGTCGGTGCCCGTGCAAGGGGGACTGGTCCTTTCGCTGGAGCGGATGGACCGCATCCTTTCGATCGACACGGAGAACCTCGTCGCGGTCGTCGAGCCGGGCGTCGTAACGGAGACGCTGAAAGAGGAGGCGAGAAAACGGGGGCTCTTCTACCCTCCCGATCCCGCGTCCCTCAAGTTCTGCACGATCGGGGGAAACATCGCCGAGTGCTCGGGGGGGATGTGCGCGGTCAAGTACGGGGTCACGAGGGATTACGTGATGGGTCTCGAGGCGGTCCTCGGCACGGGGGAACTCATCCGGACGGGGGTTACCACCGTGAAGGGGGTCGTCGGGTACGACCTCACGAGGCTGCTCGTCGGCTCCGAGGGAACGCTGGGAATCGTCACGAAAGCGATCCTGAAGCTCATCCCCTTCCCGGAAACGGCCGCGACGATTCTCGCGTTCTTCCGCAGCAACCACGACGGGTCGAGCGCGGTGGCGGGGATCATCCGGGAGCGCATCACCCCCTGCGCCATGGAACTGATGGACCGGACGGCGATCGACTGCGTCCGCGAGGAGGCGGACCTGCCCGTGCCGGACGATGCCGGATGCGCACTCCTGATCGAGGTGGACGGGCCCCGGGAATCGGTGTCCACGGAGGCGGACCGGGTGGAGCAGGCCTGCCGGCAGTATGGTGCGATCGAGGTCGGCCGGGCGGGGGACGCCAAGGGGAGGGAACGGCTGTGGACTCTCCGCCGGTCGATCTCCCCCGCGCTCCGGAAGGTAAACCCGGTGAAGATCAACGAGGACATCGTCGTCCCCCGCAGCCGACTCCCCGAGATGATGGCGTTCCTCGCGGACGTGGCCTCCCGCAGGAACTTAAAGATCGTCAACTTCGGCCATGCGGGCGACGGGAACGTACACGTGAACGTGATGATCTCCGGAACGGACGAGGAGGAGAGGCGGCGGGCGGACGAGGCGGTCTCCGAGATATTCGGCAAGACCGTGGCGCTCGGCGGGACGATCTCGGGGGAGCACGGCATCGGGATTTCCAAGGCCCCCTTCCTCGAAATGGAGGTCGGCCCCCTGGGTGTCTCCGTGATGAAGAGACTGAAAGGGTGCTTCGACCCGAACGGGATCCTGAACCCCGGGAAGATCTTCATGGAAGAGCAGATGGCGCAACGGTGAGCCGCGAGGAACTTGCCCCGCTGACCTTGGCCTGCGCAAAGTGCGGGACCTGCCGGACGGTGTGCACCCTCTACCCGGAACGGAAGGCGGAGATATCAGTGGCCCGGGGGAAAGTCGCCCTGGTGGACGCCGCCATCTCCGGTCTCGACGGGAACGCGGAAGCGCTGCAGGAGGCCCTCTCCGACTGCCTGCTCTGCGGAAGGTGCGAGCGGGCGTGCCCCAACCAGGTGCGGGTGGAGGAGATCATCATGAAGGGGCGGGCCGACCTCGCGGAGGAGATGGGCATCCCGGCGTGGAAGCAGGTGGTCTTCGGCAGGGTGATGCCGTCCGCCGCGGCGAAGAACGCGGCTCGCACGGCGGCGGCGTCCGCCCAGAAGCTCTTTTTGCGCAAGGTGCCCACGGGAAGCGGGCTCCATTACCGGTTTCCGGAGAAATTCGGCTGGGAAGGGCGCACGGTCCCGGCGCTGCCGGGAACGAGTTTCCTCGGTTCCCTCGCCCATGGAGAGGCGGTCCGCGGCGAGGTGATCCTTTTTGTCGGGTGCGTATTCGACCACGTCTTCCCCCAGGTGGGGCGGGCCGCCTACGAGACGCTCCGCCGGTCGGGGAAAAAGATCTCCGTGTTCCGCGACGCGGCGTGCTGCGGGCTTCCCGCCCTGGTGTCGGGAGACAAGGCGTCGGCGCTGCGGTGTGTCGAGGAGAACATCGGGAGGCTCTCCGCGGCTTCGCCCGAACGGATCGTGTTCCCGTGCGGCTCCTGCCTCCTCATGTTCCGGCGGAACGTGCTTTCCTTCCTGCCGAAGGGCCATCCCCTCTACGGGCAGGCCGTCCGCGTGGCGGACCTGTGCGAGGACTACGCGAGCTTCCTCCTCGAAACCGGGGTCGTCTCCCGTCTTCCCGACCCCCCGAAAGGAGAGAAGGCGGGGCGGATCGGGTACCACGACCCGTGCCATCTCTCCGGCACCCTCGGCAAGGGCGGGGAGGGGCGGGAGGTTCTCCGCAGGGCCGTGGGCGACTCCTTCGCCGAGATGAAGGGGGCGGATCTTTGCTGCGGGTACGGGGGGACGTTCAACATCCGCGATTACCCGACTTCCGCCCGGATCGGGCAAAACAAGGTTTCCGTCGCGGCGGAAGGGGGGACCGCCGTGATCGCCACCGCCTGCTCCGGCTGCATCCTCCAGATGCGCGACATGGCGGCGCGGACCGATCCGTCCCTGCGGGTGGTCCATCTCGCAGAGCTGGTTTTCCAAGCGATTTCCCATCGTTGACATATCTCGCGGCGGGATGGTATGTAACTCCATTACCGCTTCGCACCTTGCCTTAGGAGGGGAAAGGCATGTCTCTTCAGGAGATGTTCGACGAACTGCGCAAAAAGAATGCCCTGGCGCTCGAGGGGGGCGGGAAGAAACGGATCGAGACGCAGCACGCGCAGGGGAAACTCACGGCCCGGGAGCGGATCCAGCTTCTCCTCGACCCGAATTCGTTCGTGGAGCTCGACCGGTTCGTCCAGCACCGGTGCGCGGATTTCGAGATGGAGAAGTATCTGGGGGACGGCGTCGTCACCGGGTACGGCAAGGTAAACGGCCGTCTCGTCTATCTGTTCGCGCAGGATTTCACCATCTTCGGCGGGTCCCTCTCCGAGACGTACGCCGAGAAGATCTGCAAGATCATGGACCACGCGGCGCGCAACGGGGCGCCGGTCATCGGGCTCAACGATTCCGGCGGGGCAAGGATCCAGGAGGGGGTCCATAGCCTGGCCGGTTACGCCTACATCTTCCTGCGCAATACCCTTTACTCCGGCGTCGTTCCCCAGATCTCCGCCATCATGGGGCCGTGTGCGGGGGGAGCGGTGTATTCGCCGGCGATCACCGACTTCATCCTGATGGTGAAGAACACTTCCTACATGTTCGTGACCGGCCCCGACGTCATCAGGACCGTGACCCACGAGGAGGTGACCAAGGAGGATTTGGGGGGAGCGATGTCGCACAACGAGCGCAGCGGCGTGGCGCACTTTGCCGCCGAGGACGAGAAGGAGTGCCTGTTCATGATCCGCGAGCTCCTCTCCTTCCTCCCCCAGAACAACATGGAGGATCCTCCGCTCGTCACTCCCAAGGACTCCCCCGACCGGATGGACGAGAGTCTCAACCAGATCGTCCCCGACATCCCTACGAAGCCGTACGACATCCGGGATGTCATCAAGAAAGTGGTGGACGACGGCTACTTCTTCGAGGTCCAGGAGCATTACGCCAGGAACATCGTCATCGGGTTCGCGAGGATGAACGGCCGGACCGTCGGGATCACCGCCAACCAGCCCGCGGTCCTCGCCGGGTGCCTCGACATCAATTCGTCGATCAAGGGGGCGCGCTTCGTCCGGTTCTGCGACGCATTCAACATCCCGCTTCTGACCTTCGTCGACGTCCCCGGTTTTCTGCCGGGGACCGGCCAGGAGTACGGAGGGATCATCAAGCACGGGGCGAAGCTCCTGTATGCCTTCGCCGAGTCGACCGTTCCGAAGGTGACCGTCATCACCCGCAAGGCGTACGGCGGCGCGTACGACGTCATGGCGTCCAAGCACATCCGGGGGGACGTGAACTTCGCCTACCCGACCGCCGAGATCGCCGTGATGGGCCCGGACGGGGCGGTCAACATCATCTTCCGGAAGGAACTCGTCAAGTCCGACAACCCGGAGAAGACCAAGGCGGAGCTCGTCGCCGACTACCGCGCCCGGTTCGCCTCGCCCTACAAGGCCGCCGAACTCGGGTTCATCGACGAGGTCATCATGCCGGAGGAGACGCGCCCCAAGGTCATCCGGGCCTTCGAAATGCTTTCGAACAAGCGTGAATCCAACCCGCCGCGCAAGCACGGCAACATTCCCCTGTAAAGGAGGCTGCCCTTGTTTCGGAAAATCCTGATCGCCAACCGGGGAGAGATCGCCGTCCGCGTGGAGCGGGCCTGCCGGGAGATGGGGATCCGGACGGTGGCGGTGTATTCCGAGGTCGACCGCCACGCGCTGCATGTCCGGTGCGCGGACGAGGCGCACCTGATCGGACCGCCCCCCGCCACCGAGTCGTACCTGGTCATCGACAAGATCATCGGCGTTGCGAAGCAGAGCGGCGCGGAAGCGATCCATCCCGGGTACGGATTCCTGGCGGAAAACCCGTTGTTTGCCGAACGGTGCGAGAAGGAAGGCATCAAGCTGATCGGCCCTTCCGCCCACTCGATGCGCACGATGGGATCGAAGACGCTCGCCCGGAAAACGGTGCAGGCGGCAGGCGTACCGGTCGTCCCGGGGACGGTCGAACCGATTGCGACCGAGGAGGAAGTCCTTCGCATCTCGAAAAAGATCGGTTTTCCGGTGATGCTCAAGGCCACCGCGGGCGGCGGCGGGAAGGGGCTGCGCCTGGTGAAAACCGAGGGGGACCTGCACTCCTCGCTGCGCATGGCGAAGTCGGAGGCGAAGTCCGCCTTCAGCGACGATTCGGTCTACATCGAGAAGTACATCGAGAACCCCCGGCACGTGGAAATCCAGATCCTGGGAGACCGGCACGGGAATTACGTCCACCTGTGCGAGCGGGAGTGCTCCATCCAGCGGCGGCACCAGAAGGTGATCGAGGAATCTCCCTCGGTGATCATCACCCCCGGGATCCGGGCGGCCATGGGGAAGGTGGCGATCGAGGCGGCCCGTGCCGCCAGGTACGAGGGGGCCGGTACATGCGAATTCCTGGTGGACCAGGACCGCAACTTTTTCTTCCTCGAGATGAACACGAGGCTCCAGGTCGAGCACCCGGTCACCGAGATGGTGACCGGCGTCGACATCGTCAAGGAGCAGATCCGGATCGCTGCGGGGGAGAGGCTCTCCCTCCGGCAGGAGGAGGTCAAGCAGACCGGCCACGCGATCGAGTGCCGCGTCTACGCGGAGGACCCCGACAATAACTTCATGCCGTGCCCCGGGCTCATCACTTCCCTTCGGACGCCGGGCGGCCCCGGCGTGCGGGACGACTCGGGAGTCTTCGAGGGGTTCGAAATCCCCATCTACTACGACCCGATCATCTCCAAGCTGGTCGTCTGGGGGAAGGACCGCGAGGAAGCCGTCGCCCGGATGAAACGGGCGCTCAACGAATACGTTGTCACAGGCGTCAAGACGACGATCCCGTTCCACATCCGCGTGATGAACAACCGGCACTTCCTCGAGGGGAACTTCGATACCAACTTTATCGACAGGGTGTTTTTCCCGGAGGAGAGGGAGCGGGAGCTCCCCCACTTCGAGGTTGCCGTGATCGCCGCTGCGGTCCAGCTGTACCTCGGCGAAAGGAAGCGGGCGATCGCGGCGCGGCCCGTTGGGACGGGGGAACCGGTATCGATGTGGAAATATTCCGGCCGCCCCGGAATGCCGAAAATCCTGTAGGAGCGGGCCATGAACTACATTGCCACGATCGGGGAGAGGGAGATCAAGGTCACGGTGGAGGAGGTCGGGGTCGCCCGGTACGTGGTGACGGGCGACGGAAAGGGGCACCTGGTCGACGCCCACCAGGTCCAGGACAGCGTCTGGTCCATCCTGTACGGCACAAACTCCTTCGAGGTGGACGTGCAGCGCAGGGGCGACGAGTACGAGGTGCTGATCGACGGCGACTGCTACAAGTTCACGCTGATGAACGAGCAGCTCAAGGCGCTGAGTCGCGCGGGCGGCAAGGCCGCGGCAGGAAAGGCGCTGGTCACCTCGCCGATGCCCGGGAAGGTGGTGAAGCTTCTCGTCGCCGAGGGGGAAGAGGTGAAGAGCGACCAGGGAGTGATCGTCGTCGAGGCGATGAAGATGGAGAACGAGCTGAAGGCCGCTGTGGCCGGGAAGGTCAAGGAGATCTTCGTGAAGGAAGGCGAGGTCGTCGAGTCGGGGGCGAAACTGCTCCTGGTGGAATAGGGGGGGGACGGGATGCCGGCACGGAAGGAAAAGGCGGCGAAGATGTCCCGTATCGGGGCGGCGCGGGAGCGGTGGGAGAGGGAGGTGCTTTCCCCGGTGATCGCGAAGTCGCCCGAGCGGCGGAAGCGATTCGAGAGCACCTCCGGGGAAGCAATTGAACGACTGTACACGCCGCAGGACCCGGAACCGTTCGATTACCTGGAGGACGCGGGGTTCCCGGGGGAGTATCCCTTCACCCGGGGCGTGCAGCCGACGATGTACCGGGGACGCTTCTGGACGATGCGGCAATACGCGGGCTTCGGCGATGCCCGGGAATCGAACCGGCGGTACCGCTACCTGCTCGACCAGGGGCAGACGGGGCTGTCGGTGGCGTTCGACCTTCCCACCCAGATGGGGTACGACTCGGATAACCCGGTCGCGTCGGGCGAGGTGGGGAAAGTCGGCGTCGCGATCGACTCGATCGAGGATATGGAGGTCCTCTTCGACAAGATCCCCCTCGGGAAAGTGTCTACCTCGATGACGATCAATTCCACGGCGGCGATCCTGCTGGCGATGTACATCGCGGTGGGGGAGAGCCAGGGGGTTCCGCCGCCGGCCCTGAACGGCACCATCCAGAACGACATCCTCAAGGAATACATCGCGAGGGGGACCTACATCTACCCGCCTGCGCCTTCCATGCGGATCATCACCGACATCTTCGCCTTCTGCAAGGACCGGGTGCCGAAGTGGAACACGATCAGCATCTCGGGGTACCACATCCGCGAGGCGGGCTCCACGGCGGCCCAGGAGATCGCGTTCACGCTGGCCAACGGGATCGCCTACGTGCAGGCGGCGATCGACGCGGGGATGTCGGTGGACTCGTTCGCTTCGCGCCTCGCGTTCTTCTTCAACGCCCACAACACCTTCCTCGAAGAGGTGGCCAAGTTCCGGGCGGCCAGGCGCCTGTGGGCCAGGATCATGAGAGACCGGTTCCGGGCGAAGGACCCCAGGTCCTGGATGCTTCGGTTCCACACCCAGACCGCCGGGTCGTCGCTCACGGCCCAGCAGCCCGACAACAACGTCGTCCGCGTGACCGTCCAGGCGCTCGCGGCCGTGCTCGGCGGGACGCAGTCCCTGCACACCAACTCCCGGGACGAGGCGCTCTCGCTCCCCACCGAGGACTCGGTGCGCATCGCCCTCCGGACGCAGCAGATTCTCGCCCACGAGAGCGGCGTGGGGGACACGGTCGACCCGCTCGGGGGATCCTACTGCGTGGAGGCGATGACCTCCGCGCTCGAACGGCAGGCGGAGGAGTACATCGGGAAGATCGACCGGATGGGGGGCATGGTCAACGCGATCGACCGCGGCTTCGTCCAGAAGGAGATCCAGGACGCCGCCTTCCGCTACCAGCAGGAGATCGAGCGGAAGAACCGGATCATCGTCGGGATGAACGAGTTCACCGTCCGGGAGCCCAGGCCGGAGAACCTGCTCACGGTCGACCCGAAGATCGAAAAAGCCCAACGGCAGCGACTCGCGAACCTCCGGAAAAAACGGGACAACCGCGCGGTCCGGGACCGGCTGTCCGAGCTGGAGAAGGCCTGCCGGGGAAAGAGCAACCTCATGCCTCCGATCGTGGCGGCCGTTACGGCCTGCGCCACGCTCGGGGAGATCTCCGACGTGATGCGGGGGGTCTTCGGCACTTATCGGGGGAAGATCACGATTTGATCCTCTATACGGCCACCTATCCGGCTCCGCTCTTCATGGGCCTTTCCCAGCAGGCTCCCGATGCCAGGGGCTCGCGGAGGGCTTCCTCTCCGCTACGCTCGCGATCTGCGCCCGCTCGCTGCCGGTTCCGCTCGCCGGGGACATTCCTGATTCATCTCCGGGATGCGGGAGAGGAGTGTCCCCGCCCATTCGCTCCACAGGCCGCTCCGAGGAACCCCCCGCTGCGCCTGCTGGCACCGGGAGGAAACAAGTCCGCGTTTGCTCCTGGCGGGAAAAGACGCAGTCAACATTTAGTGCAAGGAGGGGAAGATGGCCGGGATCCAGTGGGAGACAGACTTCGGAGCGGCGTTGGAAAAGGCGAAACAGACCGGCAAGCCGGTTTTCCAGGACTTCTGGTTCGACGACTGAATCGGCTGCGCCCGAATGAATACGGGTCCGTATTCCGACGAGAAGGTGCAGCGGTTCCTACAGGAGCGTTTCATTCCCGTGCGAAGCCGGTGTTTCTGGGACAATCCCACCCCCCTGATGCAGAAGTACGGGATCAAGTGGACCCCGACTTTCCTCGTCCATGACCCGGGGGGGAACGAACATCACCGGTTCGTGGGCTACGTCCCCTCGGACGATCTCTTTGCGCAGCTAGGCCTGGGGATCGGGAAGATCTTCTACGACACGGACCGGATGGACGAGGCGATCCGCCAGTTTCAGACGGTGATCGATCGGCACCCGGACGCGGGGGCGTCCCCCGAGGCGGTCTTCCTGAAGGGGGTGGCCGAGTACAAGCACACCCATGACGCCAAGGCGCTGCGGCGCGCCTACGATACGCTGAAGGCGAAATATCCGCAAACGGAATGGGCCAGAAGGGCGGATCCGTATTCCGCGATCCCGCTCTGAACCGATAGACGGGGCGGCCGCTCCACCTCTGGGACGGCTGCCCCGCCTCCTTCCCTTCGCTTCACCTTCCGTCCCCCGATGGATTTCTGGTACATTGAGTCGATGGTGAATTGGCGGCACGTCATGCGATCGCTCCTCCCCCTGATCGCCGCCCTCCTGGCAGCAGCGTGCTCGACTCCTCACGTGGCGGAACCGGGGCAGGACCTTCGCTCCCGTGCCCCGCAGCGGGTCCCCCCGCAATCTTCCGCGCCGCTGATCGCGGTCTTTTGCTATCACGACATCTCGGACAGGCCGGACGCCCCCTCCATCACAATCTCTCCCGCTCTCCTGCAGGCGCAGATCCAGGGCTTGAAGCGGGATGGGTGGACCTTCCTCTCCCTCTCGGAACTGCTTTCCTACAAGGAACGCCCGGCGGATCTTCCCCCCCGGGTGGCGGTGCTTTCGTTCGATGACGCGTACCGGAGCTTTTCCGAGCAGGTGCTACCCCTCCTGCGGAAGGAGAACGTGAGGGCGACGCTGTCGATCGTCACCTCGTTCCTCGACGATCCGCCAAAGGATCTGGCTCCGCTGATGTCGTGGGAGCAGGTCCGGGAAGCGGACCGAAGCGGCCTGGTGGAGATAGCGTCCCACAGCCACAGCCTTCACCGGTACGTGACGTCAAACCCCTACCGGGACACCGATCCATCCGTCACCACGCGGCGGTACATCCTCGAGGAGGCAAGGTACGAGGACCGGGAGGAGTACCGGGCGCGCATACGGGAGGACCTTAGGGAGTCGCGTCGCATCCTCCGGGAGAAGCTGGGGCACGACGTGACGGTGCTCGCCTGGCCGTATGGCGGTCACAACGCGGTGGCCCGCGACATCGCCTCCGGGGAGGGGTTTGTCTTGACCCTGGGGCTGGGGGGGACCTCCGCCCGGCCGGAAGATATGCGGGCGGGTTATCTTCCGAGGGTGATGGTGTACCGGGGCAGCAGGATCGAGGGGAAGGGGCTGGGGTGGCTTTCCCCGCCTCGCCTTCCCGTGCGGGCCGCGCAGGTGGACCTCGACGCCGTGTACGATCCCGACCCCGCGGTCTTCGTAAAAAGAGTGACCGAGGTGGTGGAGAAGGTGGGCCGCATGGGGGCCACGCACGTCTTCCTGCAGGCATTTCCCGATCCCGACGGGTCCGGTTTCTTCCGGGCGGCCTGGTTCCAGAACCACCAGGTACCCGTGCGCGCGGACATCTGGTCGATGGTCGCCCACAAGTTCCGCCAGGCGGGGGTGCGCGTATGGATCCGGGCCCCTTCCATGAACCTCACCTGGATATGGGAACAGCACCCCGAATGGCGGATCCCCTTCCGGAAGAGAAAAGGGGGGAAAGAGGTCACCCCGTGGTATTTCCGTCTCTCCCCGGACCTGGAAGGCACGCGAAAGGCCGCGATCGACCTCTTTACGGACATCGCCGTCTATCTCCCCATCCAGGGGGTGCTCTTCGACGACGATGCCTACATGCTGGAGGGGGAGAAGCTGGGGGGGAGCAAGGCCTCCACTCCCCAGGCGAAGTCCGCCGCGATGCGGGACCTGATCGAGGGGATCAAGGAGGCGGTGCTTGACTGGCGTCCGGAGTGCCGGTTCGGCCGGAACATCTACGCTCCCGCCGTGGAAAAGGAGGGAGTCCACCCGGGTTATTCCCAGGATTTCGGCCAGTTTCTCAAGGATTATGACCTGACGGTGGTCATGGCGTACGCGCGGATGGAGGGGCACGAAAAAGATGCGGAAGCGTGGGCGGAGTCCCTGGCGCGCCGGGCCAGCCGGAAGTGGGTCCCGCAAAAAGGCAGGGAGCTGGATGCCCCCCCCGTCATGCTCAAGTTCCAGGCCTACGACTGGTCGAAAGAAGAGTGGGTCCCCGGGGAGGAACTCGCGGCGATGGTAAGGGGGGCAAGGCGCGCGATGGCCGTGGACCTGGGGGTCTATCCCGTCCTTCCGGAAAAGGGGAATATCCCGGTGGGGCTATTGGGCGAGCCCGTCCCTGCCTTTGGCTCAGAAGGGTATCCGGATGCGAAATAGCCCGCCGATGCGACGGAACCCCTCCCCCTGTCCCCGGGCGTGCGAGTCGGACGCGAACCCCCCGACCGACACAAGGCCCAGGCCGATCTTCCTGTCCAGGCCCAGTTCCGCCGAGTACGTCGGTCCGCTTTTAGCCCCTTTTTCCTGCTGGGCCCCGGCCATCACGGTGCCGTGGAACACCCAGCGGGGGCGGAACTGCCATCCCCAGTCCACGCCCGCCTCTTCCGTCGTGTAGCGCTTCGGGTCGAACACGCCGACGTCGAGGTCTTCGGAGAACCCGAGCCAGCCGAATCGCAAGATCCCCGCAACGTGGACGAGGTCGCCCCTGAGGTAGAGACGGCGGGTCACCTCCAGGCCGAACCGCTCCCCCCGGTTTTCGCGGGCCTGCCCCGTTTCGTTTTCGTTGTGGTGGTAGAGAAGAGCGGCGGAGGCGGTGATCTCGGTCTTCCAGAGGAAGTTCCTGGACGCCGACAGGCTCAGCGTGTCGGACGTGACCTGGTTCTGGAGGGAGAGGACGGAGTTCCAGTGGCCGCGCTCCCAGTCGAGGTTGAACCGGACGGTGTCCGCCGGCGTGATCGTCACGCCGAAATTGCCCGACCAGGGATGAAAGTCGTTGATGTCATACCGGGTATATCCGCCTCCCGCGTGCCATTCGATCGCCGGAGACCGGCGGAACGAGAAGGAGAGGGATCCGCCCGTCCCGTCGACCGAGTCCTCGTCGTTCAGGTTTTCCTGCTTCCCCGGCGACCCCTGGCGGAAGAAAAGCTGCCGGACGGCGCCGTCCACGTCCAGGCCCCTGGCCGGCCGGCCGTGGGCGGAGAGCGTCAATTCGTAGAGGGAGAGGTCGTCGGAATCGTGCGACCCGCGGGCTTCCAGCCCGACATACGGGACCAGGCGCTCCCGGACCCGTTCGATCTGGTCGCGGACCTCCTTGTCCCCCGGGCTTGCCTGTGCCGCCCGCGCGATGTACCGGCCCGCTTCTTCAGGCATGTCGAGGAACAGGGTGGCGCGCGACAGCCCGGTGAGCGCCTCCGCGTCGGCGGGGTTTGCGTTAAGCACGTGGTCGAACTCCACGGTGGCGGCCCGAAAGCGCCCCTGCCAGAGAAGCGCCTCCGCCAGTCCCCGGCGAGCCTCGAGGTCCGCAGGATTCCCGGCGAGAATGTTCCGGTAGAGGTCCTCCGATTCCTTCAGCCGGTCCGACCAGCGGTACGCGAGCGCCAGGTACCGCCGGGCCTCGACGTCGTGAGGCCGGTTGGCCACGATGGAGGCAAGGAGGGGTATCGCCTCCTTGGCCCTGTCGGTCCAGATCATCTGTTGCCCGAGGGACAATCGAAGTTCCGGCTCGAGTGCGGGGTTCTCCGCGATCGCGGACCGGTAGGCGGCGATGGCATCCCCGTGCATGTCCCGCTCGGCGTACAGGTCGCCGAGGTCCCGGTACGTCTCCCCCCTCGGGTCGAGCGCGAGGGACTCGCGGAACTTCCCGATAGCCTGGGGATAGGCGTTCAGGTCCCAGAACTGCCTCGCTTCTTCCGCGAGCGCTTCCGCGCGTTCTTTCGGCGATTCCGTCTCCTGCGCCGCCGCGCGCGGCGGGAGCGATTCTCCGAGGAAGAGAAGGGCGGCAAGGAGGAGAAGCAGCGTCCTGGAGGCGGGCAGTCGAGGCAACCCCTACGTCCTTTCCGTTTTCCACAAGGTGACTTGCGGTCGCCTCCGGAGCAACCCGACCGGCGTGTACAGGAACGCGATGGTCGAGGTGATCGCCCAGTAGATCAGGGGATAGAGGACGGTGTAGGCGGCGTAACGCAGGGTCGACCGGTCGTAATGCCGGTCCAGGATGACGCCGGTCGTCAGCTGGATGATGCACACCGTCGCGATCATCATGCCCCAGAAGTTCGGGATCGGGTGGGCGCCAACGGGCGGGATGCCGATCGAGTAGGAGATGATCCAGAGGGTGGTCAGGATCACGAAGCAGAACGCCCACACGAGGGAAAGGATCGACTCGTAGGCGACCGGCCATTGCCGGAGGTTTTTCCTGTGCAGGAGAATGCCCAGGTGTTTCCGCAGGACCTGCCCCAGGCCGACGGCCCATCGCTTCCTCTGCTTGAAGAAGGCCCGGAGCGTCTCCGGCACCTGCATCCAGACGAGCCCCCTGGGCTCGTACCGGATGTCCCAGAACCGCTTCTGGAGGCGCCAGGACATATCGATATCCTCCGT
>LDXO01000013.1 GCA_001443455.1 Deltaproteobacteria bacterium CSP1-8
AGCGAGATCTTGCCGTCGGGCCTGACAATGACATCCATCGTCAACTCCTTGTCCCCCCAGACGGAGACGTTCAGCACGTCTTCAGGGCCAATACGATATTGTGAGGAAGCAGATGATCCTGCTTTGCCTATGGGTGACGATTGAGGAGGCACTGCAGGGGGAATCTTCGCGGCACTCGCCTGCATGGAAACTGCTTTCTCGAGGTTTTCAGGTTTCTCCGATGGCGGAACCGCTGTCGACGCAGGTGCCGGGGGAATCGGATTCTTTTCCGTTCTGGCATCCGAAACAGGAGGCTCCATTGCAGGGGCAGTCGAAGAAGCAATGCTCTTCCCAGTTGCAGATTGTTTTTCCTGGATTTCCGATTGGGGAAAAACGTTTGATTGTATAACCTCTTTATTCGAAGGTTCGGGAGGTTTCGCTGGAGGAACTTTCGGGGAGACCGTTGTCTGGGAGATCTCTTTCGCCGTTTTCTCACCGGGGGGTACAGAGGAAGACACCGAATCCAAGGATGACAGATACCGTTCTGCGGATGCCGGAAGGTTTTTATTCTTCTTGGGGGAAGAGGCATCAAGCGATTTTGGCCGAAATGATGCAGAAGGGGAACTTGCACTATCCGACTTCATTGGATTCTTCTCAAGGGAGGCTTTCGGTGTCGTCACGGCTGCTGGAGGAGAAACAGGGGAAGCCTGTTGGGCAGGAGGGGACACAGCCGGCTGGGTCCCCGTGTTTTTCTGCAGTTCGGTCAACCGTCTCAGCGTCGATCCGGGCCCTTCTCCAACTTCCATACTGGAGAAATCGTTCATCTGCGACTTGGTGGAAGCGCATCCGCCGCCCAAGACGAAGGCCCCCGCCACCACAAGGACCGTGCAGGCTACCGCCCATATGGCTTTCACCATTCCTCCTTGCAAACGCCTAATTTTAAAAAAAGAAATCACCAACCTGGCCCGCTTGTCTTCTACTCCTGGTTCAGTCCACACTCCTTGATCTTGTAGAGAAGCGCCTTGTAGCTTATGTCGAGGATCTGGGCGGCCTTTCTCCTGTTCCAGCGCGTCTGTCGCAGCACGCGCTCGATGAGTTCGCGCTCCGCGTTGCGCTGCGCGAACTTCGCGACTTCCTTAAGCGTCGACTTCTCCGGTATGGAAAGATCGTTTTGATTATTGCCGGTATTCCAGATTGCAGCGGGAATCCGGTCGGCCGGTTCCGGGCGTGGGAGGTATCCCCCCCTGTCCCCGGCGGGGATCGCGACCAGGCGGCCGTTCTCCCGTTTCCGCTCCATTTCCGCGATCAGTTGTGCCTCGTTCCCCAGGATGATCAACCGCTTGATGTTGTTCTCCAGCTCCCGGACATTGCCCGGCCATGCGTAGTTATGGAACATCTCCATGAGCCGGGGCGAGATCGTAAGGGAGTCCCGGTTGTACATCTCCTCGTATCTCTTGAGGAAGTATTCGGCAAGAAGAGGGATGTCCTCTTTCCGTTCCCGCAAGGGGGGAACGACGATGTTGACGACATTGATCCGGTAGAAAAGGTCGCGACGGAAGCGCCCTTCGTCCACCATTTCTTCGAGTTTCTTGTTGGTGGCGTTGATGATACGGCAGTTGACCTTGACCTCCCGTTCCCCGCCGATCCGGTAGAATTGCTTCTCCTGGAGGACGTGGAGGAGCTTGGACTGCAGGTCCGGGTGCATCTCGCTGATCTCGTCGAGCAGGATGGTCCCGTTTTGCGCGATCTCGAACCGGCCGTACTTGCGCCGGTGGGCGCCGGTGAATGCTCCTTTCTCGAACCCGAAGAGCTCGCTCTCCAGCAACTCCCGGGGCAGGGCGGCGCAATTGACCTTGATGAACGGTTCTCCCGCCCGGTCAGACGCCTTGTGGAGGGCCTTGGCGACCAGCTCCTTCCCCGTCCCGCTCTCCCCCGTGATCAGGACCGTGATATCCGTGTTTGCCACCTGGTCCACGATCGCCTGCACCTTGCTCATCCGGTCGCTTAAGGAGAAGAGCAGCCGGTATTCCTCGTCGACGCGGACCTGGGTTTTCAGGGTTTCGAGCTCCCATTTGGTCTTTGTGGAATCGAGGACCATCTGGATCTTGATGAGGAGTTCCTCCCCCCGGAACGGTTTCTTGATGTAGTCGTTCGCCCCCTCCTTCATCGCCCGGACGACATCGTCTACCTCGCTCTGGCCGGAAACCATGACGATGGGAGTTTTCGAATCAATGGCCCGCATCGGCTTGATGAGATCCACGCCGCTGCCGTCGGGGAGAAAGATGTCAAGAATCGCGCAGGAGGGATGGTGACGTTCGAAGAGGTCGAGAGCCTCCGCCTTGTTGAAGGCGGTTATCACCTTGATCCCCTTCTCGGTCAGAATATTTTGGGTGAATTGGGCGAAGACGGGATCATCATCCACGAGCAGGACAAGATTTTGGGTCATGCAATCCCTCCTATGGACTCGAAGATGGGACGCAAGCAATATGCCTAATATAAAATGAACGCCAATTATTCCCCATTATTTAGAAAAGATGCCTGAAACTCAAGGATTTATTGGGAAATTTGTATTCCACCTCGGTGTGTCCTATAACTCGGAGCGGGAAAAGGCTTACCAAAATTGGCAATTCAACTGACAATTTTCGCTTTTGTCGGTAAATATTTACACAGGAAGGGAAAAGAAAATCTTGGTGCCCTTGCCCGGCGTACTCTCAAGCCAGATCTTCCCGTTCTGGGCTTCGATGAGTCTCCGGCATATGGAGAGACCCAAAGCGATCCTTGCATTTCCATCCTTATCGACCACACTGACCCCGTCGCTGAATATCTTTTCCTGGATCTTCCGGGGGATACCGACTCCGGTGTCCTGCACCCACACCGTGGCTACACCCCCGTCTTCGGAACGGGCGCCGACGCGGATCTCCCCCCGGGGCGCAGTGAATTTCACTGCGTTATAAAGAAGATTGTCCATCACCTGCATGATCCTCCCGGGATCGGCCCGTACCGTGAGGAAGGGCACCGGTTCCTCCAGGTCCATGGTGACCTGCTTCTGCTCCGCAAACGGCAGGTAGAACGAGATGCAGTCGTTCAGCAATTCGGTAAGATCAAACTCCCTGGGATGGATGCGGAGCTCCCCCCGCTCGGCCGCTTCGTAATCCAGAAGCATGGAAGACATCGTGCGCAGGCGGGTGATGGAGCGTTTGGCCTGCTCGAAAAGGTTCGACGCGCCCGGCTCCCGGCAATCCTTGCATTGTTCCCTGATGAACTGGTGATACCCGTCGAGAACGGTGAGCGCCGAGTTGAAATCGTGGCCCGTGGTAGATATGAGAAATCCTTTGAATTCGCTGATTTTTTTAACCTTCTCCAGTTCCGCCCGGCTTCTTTCGAGAAGCCGGTGTGTCTCTTTCTCCTGTCTCTCCCCTTCGAGGGTCAAATTGAGTTTCTCGATGGACCTTGCGACCGAGTGACACAGGATGTCCGGGGCGACGGGCTTCCGGAGGAAGTCGTACGCGCCCTGTTTCAAGGCCTCGATGACCGATTCGAGCGAGGGAGACCGGGCGAGGAGCGTGAACGGAATCTGCGGGTATTTCCTGAGGGACTCCCCCAGGAACACCAGGGCGGACTGTTTTTGCACGTTCAGGTCGGACAGGACGACGGCTTTCCCCTTGAAGCCGTCAAGCGTCTTTGCCGCCGTTCCCAGATCGGAATTGGATGTGACGGAATATCTCGCGCGTGTCAGAACCCCGCCAGCGATATCCAGGAACTTCGGGTCGTCGTCCACCAGCAGTACGCGGAGGATTTCCATGACGCGACGATTCTACCACATGAACTCGCGGGCATGAATCTTAGGATATCCCGCCCCGAGCCGGTTCAAGTCCCTAATGTACGCCAATGGGAAAAGATTGGTGGCGGTGCAGGGACTTGAACCCCGGACACTGCGGATATGAGCCGCATGCTCTCACCAACTGAGCTACACCGCCACGCGTGTCAGGAATCAACTATTATAAGACGAAGACGTGCCGATTCAAACCGGATTTTCCCTGGAGGAGACGGACCTTACTTCAACCAGTAGAGGCGCCATTCCCCGAATTTTCCCAGGACCTTCGACTTGTCGCGGGAGGCAACCCCGATACGCGGTGATTTTCCCCCGGGCCGGGTGTCGAGAAAGGCGTCCATCGCCGGGCTTTCGATCTGCGGGGTCCGCCAGGCCAGCTCCAGGCTGTCGCCGTTCTGGCCGAAGCACAGCAATTCCGCGTTCGAGAAGATCCGCAAGTTTTCGAAGAACCCGCCGGCGGACACGATGTTGTTTGCGACGACGATCTCGTCGTTCCTGTCCCCGTCGAGATCCGCGGCGAAGAGCCTGCCGGGCAGGACGAGCCGGCGCGCGTTGCGTTCTCCGGACGGACCGGGAAGCCCTGCGACCGAGGATTCAAGAGACTGCCCGGCCCCGGAGACCGCGTCGATGCTCTCCCACAGCTTCCCCCCTTTCCCATCGAGCAAAAGGAGCCTGTCCCCCTCGCCCAGGGAAACGTATCGCAGCCCTCCCCGGTACTTCACGGGGACGAAGGAATAGATCCAGGTGTCCGCGGGGAGGGAAAGAGGATCGCTCCGCCCGGAAAGGCCCCCCTGCCCGTGCCGGTTCCCATGGATCCGGATTATGGGGCCCTTGAAAATCGTTGCCGGGTCGGATTCCTGGGCGACGAGGACGATCCCGTCGGGCCCCATGTCCACCGTGCGAAGGAAGTAGGGAATGTCGTTCGCGATGCGCCGGTACTGCTTCCCGTCGAATTCCCAGACGTCGGAGACCGCCGTGCCGGAGAGGAAGCGGACAGCCACGATTTCGGCGATTCCATTCCGGTTCACGTCGGCGACGTCGACGTGGAAAAGGCCCCCTCCCCCTTCCGGGATCCTCGCCTTCTCGACCAGGTCCTCCCCCGCCACCCGGTAGATCACGATGGAGTCGGAGTATGCCGCGACGACTTCGGACTTCCCGTCCCGGTCCGTGTCCCCGGCGGCAACCGAAATGACCTCCCCGGGGATATTCCGGCTCCTGCTGATCTTGCCCGAAAGAGACGGGATCATTCTCTTTGCGCCCTCACCGCCGATCCGCCCGTCACCGAAAAAAAGGAGCTTGAGCTTCGCCGACGCCTCGATGGCCATCCTCCGGTACGCGGAAGGCAGTTCCCCCGCGCCCGGGGCTCCGGGGGCCTCCGGAGCGGCTTCCCTCTCCCCGGCTGTGACGAAGACCGTCCTTCCCTTCATCGGGTTCTCCGTCGGGGCCAGGGTGACATCGAGCGTGGCTGTTCGTCCGATGCGGGATACGGTCCCGGTCAGGATGTAGGTTGCCCCGAGGGCGCGCGCTTTCCGTCTCCTGCCGTCGGGATCGTTTCCCGTCTTCCCATCGAGGAGGTGGACGTCGAACCTGTCCTTGAGCGTGTCCGCCAGGGATTGGCCGAGGAGCGTGGAGACCCTTTCCCCGTCTTCCAGCCCGACGGGATGCGGCGGAAACAGGGCCATGCTCTGCCTGCCCGCCCGGGCTTCCGCGAAGAATATCCAGCAGATAACCGCAAAGGGAACGGCAATGAGGAGGGTGCGCGCCCTCATTTGATGAGCGACGCCACCTTTTTGAACTCCGGCGTTGCCGCCACCTTGAGGAGCTCGAAGATCGCCGTTTCGGTGCTTACGACCGTGCAGCCGGCATCCCGGAGAGCCTGCAGTCCGCTCTGGTAGTTGTGCAGGAAGCGGGAGGAGACGGCGTCATCGAGGATAAAGAGGGAGTACCCGGCGCGGCGCAGGTCGACCGAGGTCTGGTAGACGCACACGTGGGTCTCCATCCCCACGAGGATCACCTGCCGCCGGTTCAGTTCGGAAACCGCCGAAAGAAATCCCTCGTCCCGCGCGCAGCTGAAGGTCACCTTCTCGAACAAACGGTATTTTTTCCCGTCAAGCGACCCCAGGACCTCCGGCACGGTCCTTCCGAGACCTTTCGGGTACTGCTCGGTGAGGAGGATCGGGATACCGAGCGTCCCGGCCGCCTCGATCGCGATCTGCATGTTCTTGAGAGCCCGCGGATACAAATCCTTGTGGATGGCGGGGACGAGCTTCTCCTGCACGTCCACGACGAGAAGGACCGCCTCCTCCCGGTTCAGAAAATCCGTCATGTTGCCCCCTTTTCCTGCGCTCCGCAGACGATGACCCCCTCTTCCATAAGAGTGAGCTTCTCGAAGCCGGTTTCGGTGACCAGGTACGTGTTCTCCAGCCCCACTGCGCCCTCCGAGGGGAAGACGAACTTCGGCTCGAGGGCGAAGATCATCCCGGGGACGAGGACCGTTTCCGAGCCCTTCGCGATGAAGGGGAACTCGTCGGTCTCGATTCCCACCCCGTGCCCGATGAATTTCACGTTGTACCCCGGCGCACCCATGAAATTCGCGGCAAATGGGCTGCGGGAGGCCATCTCCAGGCCGATTTCGTACAGGTCCCCCGCCACCGCCCCGGACCGCGTGGCGCTTTCGATGTTCCTCATCACCTTCACGGTCATCTCGTACGCCATGAGAAGCTTCTCCGGCAGCTCCCCGATCACGTACGTCCGGGCCATGTCCACCAGGTAGCCGTCCTGCGCCCACATGAGGTCGACCAGGATCGGCTCGTTCTCCCGGATAGGCCGGTGCCCCTGCCCGACCGGCACGTACGGCCCGGACCCCTTCCCGGCGGTGGGAAAATCGGCGTAAGACGGGATCGCCGCGTCGGCCCCCGAGATCACGCACCCCAGCCCCACCTCCTGGTTCCAGGCGCGCATCCGGGTGATGGTGGTATGGCCCGCCGAGATCGCCCTCCCCTGGAGAATCCCGCCGAGCTGGGTCTCCGTGATTCCGGGCCGGATCTCCCCGCGAGCGCTTTCCAGCAGGCCGGCCAGTTTCCTCCCGCACGCGCGCATCGCGTCGATTTCCGAGGCGCCCTTGACCGCACGGACCTCGCGCACCGCCCCCGAAAGGTCCACCGACTTCGCTTCAGGAAAGAGGCGGGAGAACCGTTGAAACGTCGCCACCGGCATGACGTCCAGCTCGAACCCGATCACTCCAAAGGAGACTTTCTTCTTCTCGAAGTACGCCGGGATTTCCTTGGGGCTGACGATACGCACGATGTGTTCCAGGGCGGCCTCCGCCTGCGCCCGCTCGTAAACCCGGCGCACGAAGTAGACCGGTTCGCCGCCAGCCGGAACGATCAGCACCCCCTGCTGGATCGACCCGGTGAAGTAGAAAAGATCGGCGTTCTGGACGAGGAATGCGGCGTCGACGCCGTCCCGCCCGAGCCTCTCCTGTAGCGCCTGGATTCTCGCGCTGATCTCCTCTTTCGGCGTCAACCTGTACATAAAAGCAAAGGGACGCAAAGCAAAGGGACGTTCTTAAAACTTTTTAGAAGCAAAGGGACGTTCTTAAAACTTTTTATCGAGTATAGGAGGAACCGCTGGCTTTGGAAAGCCCAGGATCTCCCTTTTCGGAAATTTCTTGGGAAGGTGCCCAAACGTGCATCCCCCTTCAGCGAAAAGTTGATCAACGTCCCTCTCCTTTGACTTCCCTTGGCGTTAAAAGTTTATGAACGTCCCCTTACTTTTCGTCCCCTTGCTTTCCGCGATGCTTCTGCCAGAGGGCCTCGAGCTCCTGGTACGATTTCGGGTATTCCGCCTGGTAACGCAGGTAGATGGGGATCGGGTACCGCACGCCTCCTGCGTGGGTTTTCTCCAGTCCCTCGACGATCTCTCCTCCCATCTCGAACGGAAAGGTGAACGCCATCTCGTCGTCGGCCGTCATCCCGAAGATCCGGTCGCCGTAGCACGGAAGGATCACCTGCGGCTCCCCCGTCTTCTTTCCCTTGATCACGATGTCGGTGCAATCCCCGCGGCCGGAGAAGTCGCTTTTCAGGCTTCCCCCCTTCTTGTACAGGCATGCGTTGAGCAGCCTGAGTACCTGGGCCGAGTTCCCGTATACGAGGACGGTATCCGGCGTGAAGTTCGCCCGTCCGAGGGGCGCAGCGACCACGTAGGCGTACTCCCCGAAATCGTACTTCGCCAGGGCCTCCTCGAATTTCGCCCCCGCCTCCCCGCAGGAGGCGTACATCCCTTCGCCAAGCTTTCCCGAGGTGTAGTACTCATTCCGCTCCTCGAAACCGAAGGCCGCCTTGGCGATGGGGCAGGAGAGATCCTCTCCCGAGACCGCCATCGCCCATCCATAACGCCTTGCGATAGAGATCGCCTGGCATATTGCTACTTTTATTCCTAGATGCTTAGACGGAACTTTAACTTTTTCCGGCAGTGTCTCTCCGGGTTTGTACGACCTGATTCCGAGGGGGAACGTGTGAACCCGCAGATGTTTTTCGAGGTGACCGGTTAGTGTGGCGGCGTCCATCTTCAGGAAATCCTCCTTGGCGTCTACTCCCACTTCCTCTTGTCGACGATCTTTTTCTCCTTCTCGGAAAGATCCGCCTCGCTGACAAACACGACCTCTCCTCTCAGGCGAGTGACCTCCCGGGCGTCTTCCGTAATCCGGGCCCGCAGCGCGTCCGAAGGCACGGCGCCGCTTTTCAGCACCGCCTGGATGGTCATCTGGTCCTCGTGCCCGACCCGCGTGATGATCAGCTGGATGGCTTCTACCTCCGGGGCCTTCCTTTCGATCTGTCCCACTTGCTCGGGGTGGACGAACATCCCCTTCACCTTGGTCACCTGGTCGATCCGCCCGACGATGCGCAGCAGGCGCGCCGAGGTTCTCCCGCAGGGACACGGGTCGTCGGTAAATATGGAAAGATCCCCCGTGGCGAACCGGACGAGGGGGTAGGTCGCGTTGGGAAGGGTTACGACCACCTCCCCGATCTTTCCCGGCCCGACCGGGTCCCCCGTCGCCGGGTCGACGAGTTCGAGGAGGATCTCGTCGGGAATATGCATCCCCTTCGCCTCGAAGCATTCGTATCCGAGCGATCCCGCGTCGGCCGTCCCATAGGCCTGCCGCACCTGGATGCCGAACTCTTCCTGGAACCTCTGCCGCAACGATTCGGGGAGCATCTCCCCGGCAACAAGCGCCACCTGGAGGCGAAGCCCGTTTCCGGGGGATATCCCCATCTCCCCTGCCTTCTCGAGAACGGTCATGAGGAACGAGGGGGTCCCGACGTATCCCGTCACGGCAAGGTCCCGCATGACCTGGGCCTGCATCTCCGTGTTCCCCACGCCCGCGGGGATCACCGTGCAGCCGATCCGGATGAGCGCCTCGTCGAACATGAGGCCGGCCGGGGAGAAATGGTACATGAAGGTGTTCTGCACGATGTCGCCGGGCCGGAACCCCGCTGCCACAAAGGCCTTCTCCCACCGCCAGTGGGTCTCCTCCCTTCCTTCCGGGTCGTACGTCGGGCCGGGGGAGACGTAGATCCGCCGCATGGCGCGCGGGGGTACCGCCGCCAGCCCGCCGAAGGGGAGCTCCGCCTTCTGGATCGATTTCAAGTCTCCCTTCCGGGTAAGCGGGACCTTCGCAAGGTCGGCAATATCGCGCACCTCGGTGGGCTTGATTCCCGCCGCGTCCATCTTCTTCCGGGTGGCCGGGGCGTTCTCGTAGGCATGTCTGACCGCGTCGCGCAGGATCCTCAGCCGGAACGCTTCCCGCTCCGGCGGCGGCATCGTCTCCTGCGCCTTGTCGTAGAATCCGCGCTTCCTATCGATCAATGCCCCCTCCTGCGCCCTTCGAAAAAAGAAAGGGGACGTTCATAAACTTTTCATCCCGGCGTAAGATCGAATGACCATCCCCTTTCTACTATCGATGCTTCGTTTTATTTAAAAGTTTAAGAACGTCCCTTCGCTTTTTGAAAAGTATAAGAACGTCCCTTTGCTTTTGTCCCTTTACTTTTAGGAGAGCCAGCGCTTGCGGCGACGGTAGTGCTTCGTGTCCTTGTAGGATTTGCGCGTGCCCCCCTCGGTCATCCCCAGGTAGAACTCCTTGACGTCCTCGTTGTTGGCGAGCTTCTCGGTCTCGCCGTCCAGGACCACTTTCCCGTTCTCCATGATGTAGCCGTAGGAGGAAATGGACAGGGCGACGCGGGCGTTCTGCTCCACGAGGAGGATCGTCGTCTTCTCCTTCTCGTTGATCTCCTTGATGATTTCGAAGATCTCCCTGACCAGCAGCGGGGAGAGCCCGAGCGACGGCTCGTCGAGCAGCATCAGCTTCGGCCGCGCCATCAGGGACCTCCCGATCGCGAGCATCTGCTGCTCCCCCCCGGAGAGGTACCCCGCCAGCTGCTTCCGGCGCTCCTTGAGGCGTGGGAAGTACCCGTAGACCCGTTCGTAGTCCCCCTTCACGTTTTTTCCGTCTCTTCGCGTATGCGCCCCGCAGCGCAGGTTCTCCTCAACCGTCAGGTCCTCGAAGACGCGGCGGCCCTCCATCACCTGGAAAATCCCCCGGCGGACGATCCAACAGGGCCACGATTTGTCCCTGGGGAACGACCAGGGAGAGTCCTTTGAGGACGAGGATCACGTCCGAGTAGATCACCTCGATGTTGTTCACCTGGAGCATGCGTCCCCTGCCGGCCTCGTTTTTTCTACAGGGGGGGGAGGGGGAATCGATCCCCCTCCCCCGTCCCTGTTTCCCGTTCCGTTTACAGCCCGAGCCACTCCGCCTTGCGCGGAAGCTCGATCGTCGTCTTGTAAACGAGCTTCCCCTTCTGGTACTCGTAGATCTTGGCCGACATGTTCGGACGGTGGTCGGTCGGGGTGAACGTGATCTTGGAAGTCAGCCCGCCCGTATCGAAATCCTTCAACGTCTCCAGGGCATCCTTCACCCCCGGACCGTTCAACTGCCCTTTCTTGTCGGCGATCTTCAACGCCTCGCACAGCACCATCATCGACACCCAGCCCCGGATGTAGTGCGTATTCTGGTGCTCGTTCTTGGTGACCTCCTGGATGAGCTTCATTCCGGGGACCTTGTCGCCGTATACCGCCGCGGCCTGGAGGCCGAGAACGCCATCGGCTGCATCCCCCGCGATCTTGATCAGGTCTTCGTCGTTGCCCCAGACGTTCACGAGGAACTTCGTCTTGAGGCCGAGCTTCTTGGCGTCCTTGATGATGACCGCAGCCGAGGGGGTGGTGCCGCCGATCCACCCGAAGTCGGCGCCCTTGTTCTTCACGGAGAGCATCTGGGAGTTCGCCTCGATCGCCTTGAGTCCCACCTCCTCGTCGCCCAGTTCCTCGAACCCAAGGAACCCAAGCTCCTTGGCATACGCCTTCCCTCCCTTGATCGGGGCGATCCCGTACGGGTGGTTCGGGTAGATGAATACGAGCTTGGGGGCCCGCTTCTCCTTCCAGTTGTCCTTGATGTACTTCAAGCCCGCCCGCAGCTGGGTGGTGTAGTCCGCCGCGATGAAGAAGTTGTACGGAGCTTCCTTGGGGTCGGTCAGGTTGGGCGAATACGATGCGGAAAGATAGGGGATCTTGTCGGCCGCCAGAAATCCGGTCAGTGCCTCGGTATCCCCGGTACCCCAGCCCTGGATGGCGATCACCTTTTCCTCGAGATATTTTTTGTACTGGTTGACCGCCTTGTTCTTGTCATACGCATAGTCGAACATCTGCATGTCGATCTGCTTGCCGTTGATGCCGCCGTGGGCGTTGACGTAGTTCTTGTAGTCCTGCACCCCCTTGGCGTAAGGGTTGCCGACCGACGACGTCGGGCCTGTGAGGTCGGCGAGATGCCCCACCTTGATATCCGCGGCCAGCGCCACCCCGGCGAAAAGAAACATCGTGCAGGCGGCAACTGCCGCCATGCGAATTCTTTTCCTCCCCATTCTCTCCTCCTTGGAAAATTTTCGTTTCAGGGTTTCCCTCCGTTGACAAGCCCGAACCGTTTCCTCTCCGACGATTTTCCCCGGTTTCCCCGCGGCTCGACCTCCTTTCCCTCGAAATGGCCTGGCTGCTGAGACGCGCTGCGTGCCCATAGATTCACCCTCAGTACGAAAACGGATACAGCTTCCAGTACGCCTTGACCATCTTCCATCGGTGCGCCAGCCCGTCCGGCTCGAAGATCAGAAACAGGATGATGATCAGTCCGAAGATCCCGTGCTCGAACGATATGGCCAGCCGTGCGATGCTCGGGATATCGGCGGAGACCATTTCGGTGACCACCGAGAGAAGTTTCGGCAAAAGGATCATGAACACCGCGCCGAAGATCGAGCCGATGATGCTTCCCAGTCCTCCGATGATGATCATGGCGAGGTAGACGATCGAGACCTCGATGTTGAACTGCTCGGAGGTCACGTACTTCAGCGAGTGGCCGAACAGGGCCCCCGCCACGCCTGCGTAGAACGAGGAGATCCCGAAGGACAACAGCCGGTACTTGAACAGGTGGATCCCCATGATCTCCGCGGAGATGTAGTGGTCCCGCACGGCCATGAAGGCCCTTCCGGTCCGGGTGCGCATCAGGTTGGCGGCAAACAGGATCATGACGATCGCCACGGCGAGCACGATGTAGTAATAGGACCGGTCCGTGGAGAACGTGTGCCCCGCGATCGAGGGGCGGGGGATCGTGATCCCGTGGCTCCCCCCTGTGACCGACTCCCAGCGGACGAAGATCCACTCGAGGATGAACTGAGATGCCAGCGTCGCGATCGCGAGGTAAAGTCCTTTCAGCCGCAGCGACGGGATGCCGAAGACCATTCCGGCCAGCGCGGTGACCAGGCCCGCCGCGGGAATCCCCACCCAAAAGGAAAGGCCCATCTTCGCCGTCACGTATGCCGAGGTGTACGCGCCCACCCCGAGGAAGGCCCCCTGCCCGAGGGAGATCTGCCCGGTGTACCCGGTCAGGATGTTGATGCCGACCGCGCCGATGGACGCGATGAGGATCTGGAGGAGGATCCAGAGGTATTCCCCCTTCAGGAGATACTCCCCTTTCAGCTTGAGGACCGGCAGGACGAGGAGAAAAACGAGGAAGACCGCCATGCAGACCTTGATGAAAGGGGTCTGGAAGATCTCCATGTCCTTGCGGTAGGTGGTTCGGAAATCCCCGCAGTAATGCATTCACGCGTCTACTTGTGTTGACCCCGTACTTTCCTACACCCTCTCGATTTCCTTCGTGCCGAAGAGGCCGTAGGGCTTGATCATCAGGATGATGACCAGGAAGACATACGGCGCGACCTCCTTGACGCCGCTCAAGTTCAGGTACGCCTTGCAGAATCCATCGGAGAGGTTCTCCAGGATCCCGATGATCATCCCTCCAATCGCGGCGCCCAGGATGGAGTCGAGCCCGCCCAGGATGGTGGCCGGGAAGACCTTCAGCCCGAAGTGGTAGAGCGAACTGTTGATCCCGTTGATGTTGCCGATCAGCACTCCCCCGATCCCCGATACGACCGCCGAGATCACCCAGGACAGGGCGAAGATGTGCTTCACCGAGATCCCCATCGACTGAGCGACCTGCTGGTTGAAGGCGGTCGCGCGCATCGCGACCCCGGCCTTCGAGTACTTGAAGAAGACCGAAAAGACCGCCAGGAGGACGAGGGAGAGAATGAAGCACCAGACGAACTCGAGGGAGATGGGCAGCCCCGCGATCTCGACCATCTCCTGGGGGAACAGCTTCGGCTCGTAGACGAGGATCTCGGTTCCCCAGACGGCCGCAACGAGCGACCGGAGCACGAGGGAAAGGCCGATCGTGACCATGATGATGGAGATGGTAGGCTCCCCGATCATGGGCCGGAGGATCAGGCGCTCGACGAACATGGCCAGGACCATCCCGAACAGGATGGTGAGCAGAAGCGCGGCCCAGAACGGAACATGCATCTGCACGAGGAAGGCATAGCAGACGTAGGCCCCGACCATCAGCAGTTCCCCCTGGGCGAAGTTCACGACGCGGGTCGCCTTGTAGATGATGACGAAGCCTAAGGCGACCGCCGAGTAGATGCTGCCGATGACCAGGCCGCTGATCACCAGCTGCAGAAAATAGTGGAACGTCATCTCTCTCCTTACAGGTTCCGGATAGCGAGCGTCGTCCTGATCTGCGACGTCTTCCCGTCCTGGTACTTGATTACGGCGTCGATCGGGATCGATGCCGCCCCGGCGTAGATCCCCTCGATCACGTGCCGGTACCTCTCCCCCACGAAGGCGCGCCGGACCTTCCTCGTGCGGGTCAGCTCGTCGTCGTCCGCATCCAGCTCCTTGTAGAGGAGCAGGAACCGCCGGATCCTGGTGGTTTCGGGAAGCGTGGCGTTCACTTTTTCCACTTCCTTCGCTACAATCTCCAGAACCTCGGGCTTCCCCGCCAGGTCGGTGTAGGTCGTGTAGGAAATCCTCCTGCTTTCCGCCCATTTCCCGACGTTCGGGTAGTCGATGCAGATCATCGAAGCGATGAAGTCCTGCTCGTGCCCCAGACAGACGCACTCCTTGATGTAAGGGGAGAACTTGAGCTTGTTCTCGATGAACTGCGGAGAGAACCTCGTCCCGTCGGTAAGGTGCATGACGTCCTTCACGCGATCGATGACGATGAGTTGCCCGTCCCCGGTGAAGTACCCCGCGTCTCCGGAGTGAAGCCAGCCGTCCACGAGGGTCTTCTCGGTCTCTTCCGGGTTCTTGTAGTACCCCAGGAACACCGAGGGGCTCCGGGAGAGGATCTCGCCGGTCTCCGAGATCCGGACCTCGGTTTCGGGGATCGGCTTGCCCACGGAGTCGAAGTGGATGTCCCCGTCGCGGTGGATGCAGGAGATGCCGGAGATCTCGGTCTGCCCGTAGATCTGCTTCAGGTTCACCCCCATCGCGTTGTAGAACTTGAAGACGTCGGGCCCGAGGGCCGCACCGCCCGTGGAGGCGGTGCGGATGCCGAGGAGGCCGAGCCTGTCTTTAAGGGCCCGGAACACGAGGTAGTACGCCAGCCGGTGCTTCAGTATGAGAAGGGGACCCGGATTCTGTTTTCGGAAGATGGTATCCGCGTACTCGTACCCGACGGGGAGAGCCCAGTTGTACATCGCCCGCTTGAGCCGGGAGGCGTCCATGACCTTCACCTGGACGGTGGAGGTCATGTTCTCCCAGATCCGCGGCGGGGAGAACATGATGTTCGGACCGATCTCCCGGATGTTTTCCTGGACCGTCTCGGGCTTCTCGGGGAAGTTGACCGTGAAGCCGGTGAGAAGCGCGCTGGACAGGCACATCATCTGCTCCCCGATCCAGGCCAGAGGGAGGAAGGAGACGAACTCGTCGCTTCCGAACTTCGGGTCTACCTCCATCAGGTTCGTGGCCATCGTGAGGAGGTTCCGGAAAGAGAGCATCGCGCCCTTCGGGAACCCGGTCGTCCCGGAGGTGTAGCAGATGAGCGCCAGGTCTTCCATCTTCCCCGCGGCGACCTTGTTCGTGTAGAGATCCGGCTCCCGCTCCTCCAGCTCCCGGCCGAAGTTCTCCACCTGCTTGAAGTCGATCAGGCAGGGCTCCTTGTACCCCCGCATCCCCCGGGGGTCGCTGTAGACCACGTACCGGACCTTCGGCAGCTGCTCCTTCATTCCGAGGATCTTGTCCACCTGCTCCTGGTCCTCGGCCACCACGAACGTGGAGTCGGAGTGGTCGATGACGTAGGAGACCTCTTTCAGCGTCGAGTCCTGGTACAGGCCCAGCGGCACGGCACCGGCCGCCTGGGCGGCCACCTCGGCCCACACCCACTCCGGCCGGTTGTCCCCGATGATGGCGACCTTCTCCCCGGGGGAGAGCCCCAGGGAGGTGAGTCCCAGGGAGAAGTACTTCACGTGCTCGTGGTACTCCTTCCAGGTGAACTCCTGCCAGATGCCGAACTCCTTCTCGCGCATGGCGACCTTCCGGTCTCCCAACCGTTCCGCGTTGCGGAGCAGAAGCTTCGGGAAGGTGTCGTACTGCGCCAGGATGCCTTTCATCTTCTCAGTGCGCCTCCGGTTCCCTCAAGAAATCGTCATCCTCCCCAATATACGCCCGTATGACGTGCGGATCGTTGGCCACCTGCGCGGGGTCCCCCTCCGAGATCTTGACGCCGAAATCGAGGACGCTCACCCGGTGGCTGATGTCCATCACGACGCTTAAGTCGTGCTCGATGAGGATGATGGTGACCCCCCTCTCCTCGTTGATGTCGAGGATGAACCGGGCCATGTCCTCCTTCTCCTCGAGGTTCATCCCGGCCATCGGTTCGTCGAGCAGGAGGAGCTTGGGGCTGAGAGAGAGGGCGCGGGCAAGTTCGACCCGTTTCCGCAGGCCGTATGGAAGGGTTCCCACCGGTTTTTTGCGGATGTTCTCGATCTCGAGGAAATCGACGATGTCCTCGACGATCTTCCGGTTCTCGATCTCCTCCTTGCGGGCGGGACCGAGATAGATCCCCCCGAAGAAAACGCCACGCTTCAGGAACAGGTGCCTGCCCAGCATGAGATTGTCAAGGACGGTCATGTGGTGGAATAGGGCGATGTTCTGGAACGTCCTGGCGATTCCGAGCCGGGCAATCTGGTGGGGCATCATCCCGGTGATCTTCCGGTCCTCGAAGTACACGGAGCCCCGCTGGGGCCGGTAGACGCAGGAGATGCAGTTGAACAACGAGGTCTTCCCGGCGCCGTTCGGTCCGATGATCGCGTGGATCCTCCCCCTCGCCACGTCGGTGGAGACGCCGTTGATCGCCTTCACGCCTCCGAACGAGAGATGCATGTCATCTATCCTGAGCAGTGACACCCAGCCCCCCCCTCTTCATTTTTCCAGAAAATCGCAATCGACCCGCTGGATTCCAAACCATGTTCTTATATATTCATTGAAATCGATATCCTTGTGCTATCGGGCGATTACATCCCCGGGAGCATCCGGTGCCCCGATGGTCGACCGGGCCTGTCCCTCGAAATCCGGTTGCGACCGCCAAACGAGGGTTTTTTTATTCAGGTAATAGTACCAGATGGCGCTGCCGAAACAAGATGAAAAGGATACGGAATAGCCCTTGCGGGAACCAGGGCACGACCCCTTCGTTGATTTCCCCTGACGCCCTAATGTATTATCAAATCATGGATGCTGCCGTGCTTATCCCGATTGCCTTTCTCGTGGCCGGTTCGGTCGCGATCATCCTTACCGTTTACATGGTCCGGTGATGGAAACCGGCCCGTCCCGAACCGGGTCTGTTCGGCCCGCGCGCCTGACGCTCGCCCTCCTGGGAGGAGCCGCTTTCCTCCTCTTCCTTCTGTCTCCCCCCGCTCCCTCCCGTGCCGACATCTACCGGTGGGAGGACAGCCAGGGAACCGTACATTTCACGGACGACATCACGAACATCCCGTCCCAGTACCGGAAAAACTCGACTCTCCTGATCCGCGAGGCACCTTCCGTCGTTCCCCCGCTGCAGGCTGCCCCTCCCGCGGGGATACCTATGGCCTCTCCGCCCCCCAATGCCAGGCCTGCCCTTTCCGCGCAGGAACAGGCGACGCTCGACGCGGCGCGCGAAAAAGAGGATCTGGTCTCCCAGGTGGAGCAACTCAAGGCGAAAATCGCCGCGAAGGAGAAGCACATAAGCGCCGTCGACGCCAAGAGGTCCCTCGCGGTAAACCCCTTGCGGAACCGGTTCGTCGACCAGGCGGACCTGGACCTGTATGACAAGTACCAGACCGAACTTCCGGCTGACCGGGAGCGGCTGAAAGAGCTTGAATCCCGGCTTACCTCTCGTAAATAGCGCCGAATTCCCCGGGAAGGGGGGAAACCACCGTCATCCGTTCTTTTTTTTCGGGATGGAGGAAGGTCACCTCCGCCGCGTGGAGCATGAGTCGTTCCCGCCCCGCGCCCTCCGGCGGAACCGTCGAGTACCTCCTGTCCCCGACCACCGGAAAACCGGCCGCCGCGAGATGCGCACGGATCTGGTGCCGTTTCCCCCGGGAAATCTCCGCCTGCACGAGGGTGGCGGAACCGTCCCATCGCACCGGCCTCACGGTCGTCCAGCGCGCCGGGTCCGGGTCCTTCGCCTCCTTTCTCACGCGGACCGTCTTCCCGCCCTCGGCGTCGATCCGAAACGACAGGGTCAACTCGTTGCCGAGGTGGCCGCTCACCAGACAATAATAGGTCTTGCGGATCTCTCCCTTCTCCCGTTCCCGGGACAGGAAATCGAGCGCCTCTCTCGACAACGCGGCGGGAATCGCGCCGCTTGTGGCGTAGTCCAGCCTCGTCAGAAGGGTAAGGCCGGGCGAACTCGAAATTCCGGCCACGAAGGGAAACCTCCACCGCAGGTACCCTGCGAGCGTCCCCTTCTCCGCCGGACGGTACGGCTCCGTGTGGACATCGGCAGGCTTCTCCAGGACCGCCACGACGTCGTCGGCGAAAAGCACCGAAGCGCCCGGCAGGTCGCCCGGAGGGGGCAACCAATCACCGGCTTCGGCGATCCGCCGCACGGCCACCTGCTCTCCCGCGAAGAGGAAACGACCTTTCCGCCCCTTCTCCCCGTCCACCCTTACCTCGCCCGCTTCGATCGCGAAACGAACGCTTCGGGACGGAAACCCGGCGAGGCGCGCCCGGAGGAAGCGGTCGAGACGGGTCCCGCTCTCCGTTTCCCCCACCGTCAGGAACAATCCTTCCCGCACCCTGGCCGGCCCTCCTGTCCTCCCGCATATCCTCTTCCGGCGGATCTCCCTCGCCTTTCGCAAGGAAGGGGGATCCGTTTCCATTGTATGTCCTCCGGGCATCCGCCTGAAGACGAATGGTCCGCTTGACACCGTAAGGGGAAATTGTATACTGTATACAAAATGCCATCGGCAACCGGACAGACGGCTTCGGAAAAAGGAGGGAGGATCATGTATACCAAGATTCTCGTCCCGCTGGACGGTTCCGCCCTCGCGGAACGCGCATTGCCCCATGCCGGTGAAATCGCCCGTTCGACAGGGGCCGAGGTCATCCTCCTGCAGGTCGTGGGGGCCCCTCTCGGGGACGCCCCCGAGGCGGGGCAATCGGAGGAGACCAGGGCGTTTCAGGAGGCCGTTGCCGCAACACGGACGTACCTCGGGACAATCGCAGGGAAACTGGCTGAGGAGTGGGGCGCCAAGGTACGTGCCGAGGTGGTCGAGGGGTCGCCGGCGGACGGGATCCTCGGATTTGCCCACAGGGAAAACGTCGACCTCCTGATCATGAGCACCCACGGACGAAGCGGCGTGTCCAAACTGCTCATGGGAAGCGTGGCGGAGAAGGTGATGCTCACCACGAAACGTCCCGTCATGCTGGTCAAGCCAGAGCGGTCCCGCACCGAACGGATCGAAGAGGTGGATGCGTTCCTGAGCGCGCACTGAGCAGGCAACAGGCGGGGGACTCCTCTGCGGGGCAGCGAGGGCATTCGCGCCTGCACCTTGGTAAAAACCGAAGCCCCGGAGAGCCTCCCCCCTCAACAGCGCGCCGCGCCCGGCCTATCCCCCCCCGGAGGCCGGGCGTTTTTTTCTAATTCTTAAGGACCGTCGCCCGGAGGATCGTGACGGCCTCCGTGGGAACGTCCTGGAACATCGAGACGCGGCCCGTGGGGACGGCCCGGATCTTGTCCACCACGTCCATCCCCTCGATCACCTTTCCGAACACCGCATACCCGAACCCCCGCGGGGTCCCGTCGACATGGTTCAAAAAATCGTTGGTCACGACATTGATGAAGAATTGCGCGGTGGCGGAGTCGACCACCCCGGTCCGGGCCATCGCGATCGTTCCCCGGTCGTTTTTGAGCCCGTTGCCGGCCTCGTTTTTGATGGGGGGATGGGCGGGCCGCTTCTCCCGCATCTCCTTGGTGAAACCCCCTCCCTGGATCATGAAATCCCGGATCACCCGGTGAAAGATCAGGCCGTCGTAATGCCCCTCCTTCACATAGGCAAGGAAGTTCTTCACGCTGACGGCCGCCTTCTCCGGGTACAGTTCCACCTTGATGTTCCCCTTGCTCGTTTCCAGCAGGACCACGGGGTTTCCTCCTTTCGGAGCGGTATCCGCACCGAATACGGCACCGCGGAACATGGCGAGAACAACGGCGATTCCGAAAATAATGCGCACCGGCACCTCCCTTCGTGACATCGGCAAACCATCATACGCAATTTACTGTTTAACGGGAAGAACAGGGAGGAACACAGAACAGGAAGGGAAAAAATAAGGGCGGATCGGCGGGATCCCCCCTCCAAGTCGCACCCTTCAGGACCAGCAAAGCGGAAACGTTTCTATTTTTTATTTTTTCTTACCATTCGACCGTTACTGGGAGCCCCCGGCCCCTTGTTCGACACGCTCCATGACAGGGAGGCGGAAAGCGCGGACTCCTCCCCCGTGTCGAGCACGGACTTCGCCGCAAAATACACCCGTTGACCTCCGGTCATCCCCGATGCCGCCGGATCAAATGTCAAAGACGTTTGCGTCGTGGAAGAGGCAAGCGGCGAAAGCGATGCGGTGGAAAGCCCTGCGTCGGCCGTCCAGAATATTGCGTACCGCACGGTCTTCCCCTGGATCGGGGTCCCGTTTGCATACGTTGTGACGGGACCCCAGGAAAGCTGCCACGTCCCCGACGAGGTGGACGTTGCGATCCTGGTTATCCCGAGGTCTGCGGGAGCCGACGGCGCCCCGGGAATGACGGCGGGGGGGTTCCATGGAAGTGCAGCGGATAAGGTCGATTCCGTTCCCGTTCCTACCACGGTCTTGACCGTGAAATATACCGCCTGGTAACCAACCATCCCCTCGGCCGCCGGGTCAAAGGTGGCGGAGGTCACCGCGGTCGAGGAAACCAAAGGACGCAGCGTCTCCGCGTCAAGCCATGGATCCTGAGTCCAGTACGCCTTGTAACTCACGGTCTGCCCCGCCTCGATCGGCGAGCCGTCCGTATACGTGGTGACGGCGCTCCAGGCCAGCTGGCGGGTTTCCCCAAGTGCGGCCCGTGTCAGGCCGAATGCAAAAAGAAGGATCCCGACAAAGAAGAAATTCTTCGCTTTCATGTGCACCCCGCTGGTGTCAACTCAGGTCCCATGGAACCGGGACCATGAATCCCGACTTGAGCCCGTCCACCCCGACCGCCCTGATGGAAACGTAATACCGTTTCCCCTGCTCGGTGAACGGGAGAAGATTGTCTAACGTAAACTCCTTCGTAAGATCCCGTACAAACGACTTCCCGTTGGGGGATAGAACGTCGTAAAAGGCCGCCACCTGGGCCACCGGCTGGTCGTTCTCGGTGAAGTTCTGGTCCGTCCGGAGGTAAAACTCATAATAATCGAGGTCGCGCCGGGAATCCATCGGAGTGCCGTCAGCGGCAACCCTCGGGGGGTCCCATTCCAGCGCCGTAACCGATCCTGAAGGCGGGGAAACCGCGCTGCTTCCCCCCCCTCCACCTCCCCCCCCGCACCCGGAAAAAATGATCCCGATCAAAGTTATTGCGGAAACGGTGAGGCGCAGACTGGAACGATTCATCGCATCTCCCCCGGCCGGGCATGGTTTTCGTCGCTAGGCGTTTTCCGTGGGAGCTTTCATAACAATAAATGTGCCTTGGCAAAGCGGTTCGGGTACAACCCCGGGGAGGTTGTAATCGCATGGTTTCCTATAAGATTTCTGTTTTGATACGGAGAAAAGGAATCCCTATCGATAAAAATGGCCGGGATGGTTCACACAATCGTTACCTTGATTTCAAAACAGAAATAATACGGGGCGTGTCGGAGGGCCTCGCCCTGTTCGCCGGTAATCGCCACCCGGGTTCAAGGAAGGCCGTCGAAGAAGGAGATAGATAAGGAATGGACCCGCGGGCGACGAGGCCTCACCGGAGAAGGGGGGACGTGAGCCGTATCTGCGCCTTGATCGCCCCGGTCTCCCGGGAAGGTCTCTCCGCGGACACCAGAATCCGGGTTACGGGACCCTTGGGATCGCGTCCGTACGCGGCACGGAAATCTTCCCGCAAATTTCTGACAAGAGCGACCTTCTTTCCTCGTTCCTCCTCGCCGGCAAGAATGAAGACGGTTTCTTCCTCCCCGAGACGGTACATCGATCCCACGGGAACCACGTTTCCATATGCGTAGGTCAGGCGTATCCCTTTGGGGGAAAAGCCGTGCCAGACCGCCCGGAAGAAATCCGCGACCCGTTTTTTCCACGGAAGGCTTACGGAATCCTCGCCGAAGACGGCGGTGACCGAGAGAGGGAAATGCTCCCCGAACCGCTGGTAGTCCCGGGAGGAGCGGTTCGTTCCGGCGCAAAGAAATTCGAGGTCCAGGGTATCTCCGGGCTGAAGGGTTTTCTTGGAGGTTTTTTCCCAGATCACACCCGTCCCGGGAGCCAGGACAACCTCCGCACCGAAGACATCGCCGTCCGCCCGCACTTTTCTTTCGGGAAGGGAGTTCCATCGTCCCGGCGTGCCCTCCTCCCACCCCGCTTTCCTTGCCTCTTCCGGCCCCCCGGCGCCCAGGAGGAAACCGGGAAGAAGCAAGAGCAGGGCCGAAAGACCGACCCCGCCGAGAAGACCCATCCGCATCCTCATCCGTCCCTCCCCTCCTCCACCCTGCGGGAAATCTCCATCCCCGCCGCCTGCAACCGTTCGCTGAAAAAATCCGCGGAGGCCGCCGCATGCCCGAAGTCCTCCGCGCGGAACACGACCCGCACCCGGTACTCCCCTTCCAGGAGGGGGTACGATCCGATGCGCACCGTCGGGAAGGCGGCAAGCGTTTCCCGCATGATCGCGGCGTATGCGGATTCGGGGGCCGAACTGTACAGGGTCACCCGGGAGCCCCTCTTCCCCTCCACAAGGGGCTTCATCCACTCGAACATCTCGTGAAGAAGGCGGGGGATGCCGGGGAAGACGGCCATCCGGGCGACGAAAAACCCGGGAGCGGCGCTGAGCGGATTGGGGATGAGAACCGCCCCTTCCGGCACGTGCGCCATCACCATTCTTTCCGCGTTCATCCGTTTCCCGTAATACGCCTCGAGGCAGGCCCTGGCCTCCGGGTGGACGACAAGCGGGACCCGGGCGACGGTCGCCACGGCTTCCCGCGTGATGTCGTCGGGCGTCGGGCCGATTCCGCCCGTCAGGATGAGAAGATCGACTTCGGCAAGGAACGAGCGCAGGTGGCGGACCACGGTCGGCACATCGTCGGGGAGAATGGCGCAGAGGGCCACTTCCGCTCCCCACTCGTTGAGAAGGGGAAGCATGTAGGCGATGTTGGACTCCCGGGTTTCGGCCTTGAGCACCTCGTCGCCGAGAATCACGATCCCGACTTTCTTCGCCAATCGCTCTCCGCCGCGAACGTTTTGGGAAACCGAAGTATTGTACAGAATGCGGGGGGGAAAATCATTGACATTGAGACGGGCGAAACCGTAACGTGGGAGTGCATTCTGCGTCCATTTCGAGGGGAACAATCGTGCAAAAAACGGTCACCTACGCGTCCGCCGGCGTGGACATCGACGAGGGGGACCGCATGGTTTCCCTCATACGCCCGATCGTCGGGACGACGCATCGCAGGGAGGTTCTGGGAGGGATCGGGGGGTTCGCCGGGTTCTTCCGGTTCCCCGCGGGGAAGTACCGCGATCCCGTCCTCGTCTCGGGCACGGACGGCGTGGGGACCAAGGTGAAGGTCGCCGCGATGGCGAAGCGGCTCGGAACGGTGGGCATCGACCTCGTGGCGATGTGCGTGAACGACATCCTGGTCCATGGCGCCGAACCCCTGTTCTTTCTCGATTACTACGCCACGGGCAAGCTCTCCGCGCGCGACGGCGCCGAGATCGTCTCGGGGATCGCCGAGGGGTGCCGCCAGGCGGGATGCGCCCTCCTCGGGGGGGAGACCGCCGAGATGCCCTCCGTGTACGCCCCCGGGGAATTCGACCTGGCGGGGTTCGCCGTGGGAGCCGTCGACCGGAAACGGATCATCGACGGAAGCGCCGTCCGGCCGGGAGACGTCCTGGTGGGGCTTTCCTCCTCGGGGCTCCACAGCAACGGGTATTCTCTTGCGCGAAAGATCGTCTTCGAGCGGATGAAAAAGAGGATCACGTCCCGGATCCCGGAATGGGGCGCCACGGTGGCCGAGGAGCTGCTCCGCCCGACGAGGATCTACGTTCGCCCGGTCCTCTCCCTCTCCCGGAAGATCCGGATCCGGGGGATGGCCCACATCACGGGGGGAGGGATCACCGGGAACGTTCCGCGGGTATTGCCGCGCGGATTGGTGGCGGTCGTCGAAAAGGGGAGCTGGATCGTGCCGCCGGTCTTTGCCACCCTCGTCGAAACGGCGCGGCTTTCAGAAAAGGAGGCGTACCGGACATTCAACATGGGGATCGGCATGGTGCTGATGGTGCGTCCCCGGGATGCGGATCTCGCGTTGCGGCACTTCCGGAGGGCCGGCGTCCCCGCCTTCGCGATCGGGGAGGTCCGGAGAGGAAAACCACACGGGAAGCCCGGCGTCATGCTGAGGGGAGGGAGGCCATGAGCGAACAACCGGCCATCGCGGTACTCATCTCCGGAAGCGGCTCCAATCTGCAGGCGATCCTTAACGCCTCCGAGAGGGGGGAGATCCCCTGCCGGGTGGGGATCGTCATCAGCAACAAGGCGGACGCCTACGGCCTCGTCCGGGCGGAAAAGCACGGCGTCCCCACCGAGGTGGTGGACCACCGGGGCTTTCCGAACCGGGAGGAATTCGACGCGAAACTCGTCGAGATCATCCGCGGAAACGGGGCGGAGCTTGTCTGCCTCGCCGGATTCATGCGGGTCCTCACCCCGGTGTTCGTGCGCGCCTTCCCGAACCGGATCCTGAACATCCACCCCGCCCTCCTTCCTTCCTTCCCCGGAACGCACGGCCCCGGACAGGCTCTCTCCTACGGGGTCCGCTTCTCGGGGTGCACCGTGCATTTTCTCGACGAAGGAGTCGACACCGGCCCCATCATCGTGCAGGCGGTCGTCCCCGTGTACGACGAAGACACGGTGGAAACGCTCGCGGCGCGTATTCTCGTGCAGGAACACCGGATCTACCCGATGGCGATCCGCCTGTTCTTCTCGGGGAAGCTCAAGATCGAGGGGAGGCGGGTCAGGGTGTCGGGGGAGCCCAGGATCCCCGAGTTTTTTCACCGGAACCCGGACGCGTAAGTACCGCCATCATTCCCAGAGAAGGAAGAGGCGGTATCCCCAATACTTCCACCCTTCCAGGAGGAACAGGCGAGGCAGTCGGTGCCAGGCGCCCTTCCTCCTCCAGTCCGACTTCACCGGGATCACCGGGATCGCGACGGTGGGCGGCAGAACCGCCCGCAGGGCGAGGTGCGCACGCGGAACATGATAGTCGGAGGTGACGAGAATCACCTTTTTATACGCCCGGGAAACCACCGCCGATTTCGCCGAGAAGGCGTTTTCCAGGGTGTTCTGCGACCATCCCTCGACGTGGACCCGCGGCAGGTCGGAGGGAGATATCTCCGTTCCCGCGGGGAGGATGTTCGCGAGCTTGGCATCCCTTCCCGCTCCCAGGATGAACAGCTCCCTCCCCCTTCCCTCTTTCCAGGCGCGGAATCCTTCGGTGATCCGGTTCTCCCCTCCCGTCAGCACCAGGATGGCGTCGGCGGCGCTTCCCGACGGCGCGGGCAAACCGCGAGCGAGGACGTACGGAATCGCGGTCCCGGCGGCCAGGAGGAGGATCAGGGCGGCAAGCGCCATGCGAACCCCTGTATTTTTCCGCCGGGGCCCCAGGCGAATTTGATCTTGCTTTCCGCTCATAAAACGTGATATTGATCTATGGTTTTTATTGCGGAGGATGACATGGCGAAGTGCGCGATCTGCGGCAAGGGTCCCAATTTCGGGAACAACGTTTCCCACGCCAACAACCGGACCAGGAAAGTCTGGAAGCCCAACGTGCAGCGGGTGAAGACGGTCACCAACGGGACCGTCCGCCGCGTCCACGTCTGCACGCAGTGCCTCAAGTCCGGCCGGGTATCGAAAGCCCTCTGAATCATTCGACGGACGCGACCGCGTCGATCTCCACCCGGGCACCAGCTGGAAGTTTAGCGACCTGGACGGTCGCGCGCGCCGGCGGGTTCTCCGGGAAAAACAATCCATACACGCCGTTCATCGCCGGGAAATCGGCGAGGTCGACGAGGTATACAGTCGTCTTGACGACCGACCCGGGGGAGGCTCCACCCGACTCCAGGACCGCGGCAAGATTTCGCAGCACCCGTTCGGTCTGGGCCTCGATCCCCCCCTCGACCATCTTCCCCGTGGCGGGGTCGAGCGGGATCTGACCGGAGCAGAACAGGAACCCTCCCGAGCGGATGGCCTGGGAGTATGGCCCGATGGCCGCGGGGGCCTTCTCCGTCGCAACCGTTTTCCGCATCGTTCACCCCTTTCCCCGCTCTACGGAATAGACGTTTTTCACTTTTTCGATCGACTTGATGAGCGAGGCCAGGTGCTTCGCGTCGTTCACCGCGACGTCGAAGCTGCAGATGGCCCGCTTGTCCCGGGTCGTCATGACGATGGCGCGGCGGATATCGACGTCGCTCGCCGTGATGGTCCTCGAGATGTCGGCAAGCAGCCCGGGCTTGTCCGCGCAGATGACCTTCAGTTTCACCGGGTGGGCGGCTTTGGTCCCCGCTTCCCACGCCACTTCGATCGCCCGGGCGGGATCGGTCTCGAGGGCCTTCGGGCAATCCTTGGCGTGGATCGTCACCCCCCGGCCCCGCGTGATGAACCCGACGATGGGATCCCCGGGCACGGGGTGGCAGCAGTTCGCCAGCCGGATGAAGATGTCGTCGACTCCCTTGACGATGACCGCGCTCGGTTTTCTCGTGGTGACGCGCTTGATGAGGGCCTCGAGTCTGGACTCCTTCCCCTTCTCCAGCAGCTGCTCCGGGGGGACGAGGCTCCGCAGCAGCGGGACCAGGGAGACCTTCCCGTATCCGAGGGCGATGCAGTAGTCGTCGGCGCTTTTGAACCGGTTCTCCTGGAGGATTTCCGCGAACTCCTTGGACTTGAGCGTCCTCGTGAAGGGAAGGGAATACTTGCGCAGCTCGCGCTCCAGGATCTGGCGTCCCAGCGTCAGGCTGTGCTCCTGCTGCTCCTGCCGGATGAGCGCCCGGATCTTGTTGAGCGCCCTGCTGGTCTTGGCGATCTTGAGCCAGTCCCTGCTCGGCTTGTGCGACGGGTTGGTGATGATCTCGACCACGTCCCCGTTCTTCAGGGGCACCTTGAGGGGCACCATCCTCCCGTTCACCTTCGCGCCCACGCACCGGTTCCCGACCTCCGTGTGGATCGCGTAGGCAAAGTCGATGGGCGTCGCCCCGCGCGGTAGCTCCTTCACATCCCCCCGGGGGGTGAACACGTACACCTCCTCGGGGAAGAGCTCGACCTTCACGGTGTTGAGAAACTCCCGCGGGTCCTTCATCTCCTTCTGCAGCTCGAGAATCTGGCGGAGCCACACGAACATCTGGTCGCCCTTGTCCGTGATCTGCTTCCCCTCCTTGTACCGCCAGTGCGCCGCGACCCCGTACTCCGCCAGGGCGTGCATTTCCTCGGTCCGGATCTGGATCTCCATCATCTCGGCGTTGGGACCGAACACGGTGGTGTGCAGGGACTGGTAGAGGTTCGCCTTCGGCATCGCGATGTAGTCCTTGAACCTGCCCGGGACCGGCCGCCAGAGGCTGTGCACGATGCCGAGCGCCTCGTAACACTCCCGTACCGTCCTGGCGATGATCCGGAACCCGATCAGGTCGTAGACGTGCTCGAAATCGATCCCCTGGCGCGCCATCTTGTTGAAGACGCCCGTGATGTGCTTGGAGCGGCCCGTGACCACGGCGTCGACCTTCGCCTCGCCAAGCTTTTCCTCGAGGAGGGCGATGACCTTCCGGATGTGCTCCTCCCGGCCGCGCTTTCTCTCGTCGGCGGCGCGGGAAAGCTCGCGAAAATCGTCCGGGTGGAGGACCTCGAAGCACCTGTCCTCGAGCTCCATCTTCACCCGGGACATCCCGAGGCGGCTCGCGATCGGGGCATAGATTTCCTGGGTCTCGCGGGCGATCGCGACCTGCCGGTCCGGGGGGAGGTGACCAAGGGTTCTCACGTTGTGGATCCGGTCGGCGAGCTTGACCAGGATCACGCGGATGTCCTTCCCCATGGCGAGAATCATCTTCCGGAGGGATTCCGCCTTCTGGTCCGCCGCGTCGGAGATGACGACCCGGCTGATCTTGGTGACGCCGTCCACCAGATGGGCGACGCTGTCCCCGAACAGCTCCCGGATCTCCTCGATGGTGGCGACCGTGTCCTCCACGGTGTCGTGGAGCAGGCCCGTGACGACCGTCTCCTCGTCCATGTTCCAGTCGGCAAGGATGTAGGAGACGTTCAGGGGGTGGATCAGGTACGGCTCGCCCGATTCCCTCAGCTGGCCGTGATGCACCTTTCCCGTGAACACGTACGCCTTGTGGATGAGCTCGATGTTGGCCGCCGGCCGTGTCGCCTGGACTCGGTCAACGATGTCGTTCAGTCGGAGCATGGGTGGCTCCGGTGTTATCGCTTGACCCGCACCTTCCCCTGGGCAATTTCCCGAAGCGCCACCACGGTGGGCTTGTCCCTGCGCTGGGACGTGTCGATCGATGCTCCTTGCCCGCCCAGGAGCTGTTTGGCCCTCTTCGCCGCCACCACGGTCAGTTCGAAGTGGCTTTGCATTTGCCGCAGACAATCCTCAACCGTCACTCTCGCCATGGTTTTCCTTTCCGGTTCCGTACACGATTTTCGCCAGACGAACGAGCGCCCTCTCCCGCCGCAGGCGGGCCGCCCGCACGATCCACTCCACCCTGCTCACCGCCGCCTCGAGGTCGTCGTTCACCACGAGGTAATCGTACGAAAGAAGCTCCCGCGCCTCGTCCGCCGCGGCTTGGAGGCGCGCTCTCATCTCCTCGGAGCTGTCCCTTCCTCTCCCGACCAGTCTCTTTTCGAGAGACCGCCAGTCGGGAGGAAAGATGGCGACCAGCACAGCCCCGGGAAGTTCCTGTTTTACCTTGCGCCCCCCCTGGACGTCGATCTCCAGGACGGCGTCCCTGCCGCGGGAGACGATGGTACGAACCGCCTCCCGGGACGTCCCGTACCGGTTTCCGTACACGGACGCGAATTCCAGAAACTCCCTCAAATTAATCATTTTATCAAATTTTTCCGGCTTAATGAAATAATAGTCCTTCCCGTCCGTCTCCCCCCGCTTCCGGGGTCGGGTGGTATAGGAGATCGACAGTTCGACGTTCTCCAGCCTTTCGAGAAGCATCCGGCAGATGGTGGTTTTCCCCGATCCCGACGGAGCCGAAATGACGAAGACGTCCCCTTTCTCCATTCGTCACTCCACGTTCTGGATCTGTTCCCGGATCTTTTCCAGCTCCGTCTTCGCGGTGACCACCCGCTCCGACACCCCCGCGTGCGCCGACTTGGACGACGCCGTGTTCATTTCCCGGAACGCTTCCTGTACGAGGAAGTCAAACCGCTTCCCCACCGCCTCGCCTTCGTCCTTCAGCAGACCCTCCATCCCCGCGAGGTGGGAACGGAGCCGGTCGCACTCCTCGGAGATATCCAGCCGGTCGATCAGGATCGCCGCCTCCTGCTGGAGCCGCACGGGATCGAACCCCGCCTCCCCCGACAGGGCCTCGATCCGCTCCAGGAGCCGTGCCCGGGCATGTTCCTTGTTTTCCCCGGAAAGGGCGGTCATCTCTTCCGTGAGGGTCGCAAGCGTCCGCACCGACCGTTCGATCACGGCGCGCAGCCGCTTCCCCTCCTCCCGTCTCGACCCGGCGAGCATGGCCAGGGCGGACCGGACCGCGCCCTCCGCGAGCGTCCAATGCTCCTCCGCCGGGTCGTTTCCCTCCGGGGCGAACACGAAGAGGTCGGGAATTTCGATCAGGTCCCGGAACGAGAGGTCCATCGCGAGCGAGTACTCCTCCCGCACCCGTTTCGCCTCCGCGAGAAACGAGGACAGAAGCCCGTGGTTCACGCGCACGGTAGTTCCCCCCTTGCCCCACTCCCTGACGCCGAGGAACACGTCCACCTTTCCCCTTTTCAGCGTCTCCCGCACCAGCGACCGTACGCGCATTTCCCACGAGGTAAATTTCGCGGGGCACCGGACGTGAATGTCCAGGAACCGGTGGTTGACGGACCGGACCTCCGCCGTCACCGACACCTCCCCGCCGTGATGGTCGCCCCTTCCGAACCCGGTCATGCTCATCCACATCTACGAATCTCCTCCCACGGCCTGTTTTCTCTCTTCCCGGAATTCCCGGCGCCACCCCGCGAGGAAGGCGCGGATCTCGGCCGACGCGTAATCGGGGTACGTCCACGGCAGCGGCCTGTACTCCCCCTTTTCGAAGACCAGGGTCAGATCCGCGAAGACCCCGTCGTGCAGGTAGATCCGGTGGGAATAGTTCTTTCCCGTGGCCAGGACGACGTTCTCGTCCGTCAACAGACCGGGGTCGATGTTGACGGTCCGCTTCCCGTTGACCAAGAATTCGTTCTCGATCGCCTCGGCCGTAAGCTTTGCCGCCGCCAACTCGTCCCGGGATACGGCCTCGGTCGCAAGAAGAAACCGGCGGAACAGCGGCGCTCCCATCTCCCTCTCGTAATACTCGGTCCTGTCGAAGGGAAACGGTTCGCTGATGCGCGCGACGGTCCCCAGCCTCCCGGAGATCGTTCGGAGAGATCTGTCGAAGTCCCGTTCTTCCCGGTAGATCACGGAAAACAGCAACCGGGCGGGCGAAGGGACCTTGCGTCGGCTCATCGGGGGGAGGACGTCCTTTCCCCGCCCCGAGTCCCGCCCCTCTCCTCGAGGGCTGCCTCCCTCTCCCTTTCATACAGGCGCAGGGCCCGCGTCAATTTTTCCACGGTGATCGGCGCGGTTCCCACCTCGCTCACGACGACCCCCGCGGCGACATTCGCAAGAAGCGCGGCGTCCCGCATGGGCGCCCCCACCCCCAACCCCGCCGCAAGGGTCCCGATCACGGTGTCGCCTGCGCCGGTCACGTCGAACACCTGTCGTCCATGCGCCGGGATGTGGAAGAAAGACCGCCGGCCGCGTTCCACCAGGCTCATCCCTTCTTCCCCCCGGGTGATGAGGATCGCGCTTGCCCCGGTCTTCCGCAAAAGCGCCTTTCCCCCCTCCCAGACGTCCAGGTCCTCCGGGAGCTCCCTGCCCCCCAGCGCGGCCTCGGCCTCCGCCTTGTTGGGCGTGATCAGGGTGCACCCCCGGTAGTAGGTGAAATCGGTCTGCTTCGGGTCCACCGCCACGAAAACCCTCCTCTTCCTCGCCGCGGCGATCACGGCCTCCACGAGCTCGGGGGAAAGCGCACCCTTGCGGTAGTCGGACAGGACCACGCCGTCCGCGCTGTCGAGCGCCGCGAGGACGCGCCGTACGAGCATCCCGCGTGCCTTCCCGGTCGGGATTTCCCTGTTTTCCCTGTCGATGCGGACCACCTGCTGTTGATGGGCGATCACGCGCGTCTTCACCGTCGTCGGGCGGTCCGGGTCGGAGACGAGACCCGCCACGCCGATGCCCCGTTTTTGCAACATGCGGACGATCTCCCGCCCCGCCGGGTCGACCCCCACGAAACCGGCGACCTGCGCCCCCGCCCCCAGGCAGGCGATGTTCACCGCCACGTTGGCCGCCCCTCCGGGCGCTCTCGTGTCCCGCGTGACGGCGACCACCGGGACCGGAGCCTCCGGGGAGATCCTCCTCACGTTCCCCCAGACGTACTCGTCCAGCATGATATCCCCGACCACCAGGATCCGGCAGGAAGGGAACCGCCCGATATAGCCGAAGGCGCGGGTGATGAATCCGTCATCATTCATAGGAGACCGCTTCGTCGATGAGGAGAATGGGAATCCCGTCGTCGATGCGGTAGCTCAGGCGGCAAACCTCGCACCGGAGCTCGGACTCCTCCGGGGTCAGCCGTAAAGCCCCCTTGCACTTCGGGCAAGCCAGGATCTCAAGCAGCTCCTCGTCCATGATCTACCCTCCCTGCGGGTCGGGCAACAGCTCCCCCACCAGCGTCCACGTTCGTATCTTTTTGAACTTCGCGTACACCCGGACGGGAAGATGGCGCTCGTCCCGCGACATCCACATCCGCAGGTTTCCCTTGTCCTCGACCTTTCCTTCCCTCCGGAGCACGGGTTGGATGATGATCGTGTCGAACTCCCCCCGTTCCGTCCGGATCCGTTCGGTGCCCAGGGGTTTGGCCGAAATCTCCCATAACTTCCGCCCCGCGTACATCGGCCGCCCCTTTTCCTCCGCCCCGATGTCCTTGGTGCGGAAATAATAGGCCACCGAGACGGGGTCGTACACATTGGGTACGGCATCGACGATCTTCCGGACCTTGCCGTCCTTCTTGTACCGGTAGACGATCGTCCCCTTTTCCTGGTCGTAGATGGCCACGTCGTCCTCTTTCCGGCTGCTTTCGAACTCCTGGCGAAGGGGCACCATCGTCTGCACATCCAGATAATAGTCGATCGTGTCGTTGATCGGGTAGATCATCGAGAGCACGTCAGAGGTCCATGCGCGAACCCGGAGGTGGAACGCCTCCTTCCCGCCCAAAAGCACCTTCCCCCGAAAGGAAAACCTTGCGTACCCCATCTTGATCCCCAGAAATTCCACCTTGTAGACGAGTTCTTCCTTCCCTCTCATCCAGGACGGCCCGTCCTGCGGAAACGCCTTCTCCTCCGAGAGCATGGCAACGACGGTCTTTCCCCGATCCTCCTCCGAGTGCGGCACGGCAGTGGCCGGACCGGTATCCGACGCTCTCCCGGAAATACCCTTCCCGTTCGCCTTTCCCTGGGCGGCGGGATGCGTCTGCGGTACGGCCGCGACGGTAGTCGCCTCGCCGGCTACCGGTGCTTCTTCGTCCTTGCTCCCCCCCTGCTGCGAAAGCGGCGGATAGATCTCCCCGGGAACCATCCCCGGCCCGGGGGAATGCGGGGCGGGGGAAGGGGCCTCCCCGGCCGTAGCCAGTGGTTCCGGCGGCGGGAGGGAGGGGGCGGTTTCCTCCTCTACGCGCGTTCCCGACGCATCCGAAGGACCGCATGCCGCGATCGGCTGGGCACCCTCCTCTTTGGGCGGAAGCGTCGCGCGGTAACAGCCGGCCGCAAAGACCAGAACCGCAGAGGCGGCGAGAAGAAAAACGCATCGTATTGCTGCGCCCCGCAGGGCGACCCATCCGGTCAATTTACTTTCCTTCCGACAGGATCCATTCCGTCGCTTCCCGGATGCTGGGGAGAAACACGTCGGGCCTGACGCCGCTGCGCTCCCCCTCCCGGCGTTCCGATTCCCCGTATCCTGTCGCCACAAGTATGGTTTTCGCCCGCAGGCCGATGCCCATCAGCACATCCGTCATTTTATCACCGACGATCCACATCGTATACGAAGCCGGCTTTCCCAGGCGCGCCAGCACCTTTTGCGCCATCCCGGGCGACGGTTTCCTGCAGTCGCATGCGCCACGGTACTTCTCCACCGCCCCTTCCGGATGGTGGGGGCAGTACTCCACGGCGGTGAATTCGACCCCCTTCGCGCGGAAAAGCTCGACGAACGCCCGGTGCACCGATTCCATCTGCTCTTCCCGGAACATCCCCCGGGCAAGCCCCGCCTGGTTGGAGAGGACCGCGAGGGCGAACCCCTCCCCCGAGAGTCGCAGAAGGGACTCCGCCGCCCCGGGGATTTCTTTTACTTCCCGGGGGTCGGAAAGGTACCCCATCTCCTCGATCAGCGTGCCGTCCCGGTCGAGGAACACGATCCCCCTCATCGGGCCTCCCGGTACGGGTCCGGCTCCCCCGGCGGCCTCGTCTTCCACCTGCGGTGTAACCAGAGCCACTGGGTCGGGTCCTCCCGGATCACCTTCTCCAGCTCCTCGTTGCACCGCCGCGTGAGGCGGACCACCTCCTCCTCCCGGGGCGCGGACGGGTCCATCGGGATCGCCGGCCCGACCCGAAAGGTGTGGTGGAACTTTCTCTTCGGATTCCGGAAAAAAAACACCGCGTGGATATTCGTGCGGAGCGCCAGGGCCATGCGCGCGATCCCGTCGGTCGTGTACGCCTCCTTCGTGAAGAAGTCGACCAGCACCCCCTTGTACCGGTCGACGTTCTGGTCGATCAGGATCCCGACCATGGTCCCCCGGCGGACCTCCCGCATCACCTCCTTCGCGGAGTCGGACTTCCGGATCACCCGGTTCCCGATGCATTCCCTCCGCTCCGTGACGATCCGGTCCCAGGTCGGGTTAGAAAGCGGCCGGACGATGAACGCCGTGGGGGCGATTACCGTGCCGTACGAGTGCGCGGAAAGCTCCCAGTTCCCGAAGTGTCCCGTCAGCCCGAGCACGCCCAAGCCCCGCTCCTGTTCACTCCGCCGGATATGCTCCACCCCCTCGAATCGAACGTGTTCCTCGATGTATTTCCTGTCCATCTTCGGTATGTGAACAAACTCGGCCGCCGAGGTCCCCATCCTCGTGTAGCAGAGACGGACGATCCGGGCGGCTTCCCGGTCCCCCATTTCGGGGAAGGCGATCCGCAGGTTGATCCGGCCGATCTTCCGGTGCTTCCCGTCCATAGCCCAGACAAGCAGCATCACGAGTTCGAACAGGGCGGCCCGTATCGGGAGCGGGATCGCTTCCATCAGCCGGAGGGCCGACCGGTAAATCTTTTCCTTCATCCTTCCCTCCGCCGTTCGATCCGCTCCAGGATGAGGCGGGAGAGGTCCTCCCACCCGGACAGGAATTCCACCCTCACGCGCAGCGCCGCGACGGGGAACGGCACCTTAGACGGAAGCCGGGCCATATCTTTTTCGGTGGTGACGACGGGAAGGCCTGCAGCCGCGGCACGGATCCTCTCGAGATCGGCCGGGCGGTACGGGTGGTGGTCCCGGAATCCGAAAAACCGTTGCACGAGAAAGCCGGACGCGCGGAGGGCATGCTCGAACTGGTCGTTTTGCGCGATTCCCGAAAACGCCACGATGTCCCGCTCCCCCGCGGGAAGCGGGGTTTCCGCGCCGTTGCGGTCGACGAGCGCGCGCGGGACGAGACGGGTGCAGGCCACGGGTCTTTCCGCCGGAAAGGGAATGGTGCCGATCACCGTTCTGCCGTGATCGGGATTTTCGCACCGGGTGATGACGAGGGCGTCCGCAAAACGGGCGTGGTCCGGCGGTTCCCGGAGCGGTCCGAACGGGAGAACCCGGCGGTTCCCCAGTCCCCGGACGGCGTCGACCAGGAGGAGGTCGGCGTCCCGACGAAGGGAGAGATGCTGGAACCCGTCATCCAAAAGGAACGCATCGACCGTACGGGACCGGAGGCATTCCGTCCCCGCGGCAAACCGGGATTCGCCCACGAGCACGGGAACGCCGCGAAGGGTCGACGCGAGGAGGGCCGGTTCATCCCCCACCCGTTCCGCTTCACCGGCTATGAACCCGCGGTCCGATTCTCCCCCCTGCCCCCGGGATGCCCAGACGACGCCGCTCGTCTTCCGTCCGTACCCGCGACTCAGGATCGCGGCCCGTATCCCCAAACCGGAAAGCCATCCGGCGAGGAACTGCACGTGGGGCGTCTTCCCCGAGCCCCCCACCGTCAGGTTCCCCACGCTCACCACGGGGCGGGGAAGGGAAAAGGACCGAAGGACTCCCGAACCGTACAGGGTCCTTTTCCACCGCGCGACGCTACCGATCACGGGGTTCTTCCCCCTCGCCGGGAAAGTTCGCGGGCCACAAGGGCAGCGTTTTTCCCGGCGGCCCCGCGCAATCCCTCCAATAGGCTCCTGGCGCGTTTCCCCATCTCCACGAAGGGAGCGGAGTCGGTCGCCCATTCCGAAAGCTTCCGGGAGAGCTCGGCCGCGTTCCGCACCAGCGTCACCGCGTCCCCCCGGGTGAAGATCTCGGTGATCTCCCGAAAATTGCCCGTATGGATCCCGGTTACGGTCGGGACCCCGAACAGGGCCGGCTCGAGGATATTGTGCCCCCCTTTCGGGACGATGCTTCCCCCGACAAAGGCAATGTCCGCCGCGGCATACGCAGCCAGCAATTCCCCGACGGTATCCAGGAGAACAACCGGAGCGGAAACGTTTTTCCCACCACCGGAAATCCCCGTCTTTCTTGCCACCTCCCAGCCATGCCGGCTGCACAGTTCCGCGACGGCGTCAAACCGTTCGGGGTGGCGCGGGGCGAGAAGAAGGCGTACCGAGCGGTTGACCGACCGCGCCGCGCCGAATGCGGACAGCACCGCAGCCTCCTCCCCCTCGTGGGTCGATCCGGCGACGAACCACGCGGCCCCCTTATCCTTTTCGCCCCGCAGCCAGGAAAGAAAGGGGGTTAGGTTTTTCGTGGGCGGGGCGACGTCGAACTTCATGTTCCCGGTGACCGATACCTTCTCCGGGTCGGCGCCGAGGGAGACGATCCGGCGGGCGTCCTCCTCCGTCTGCATGGCGATGGCGCTAACGCACGAGAGGACTCTCGCGAAGAAGGACCGCATCCGGCCGTACCCGCGCAGCGAGCGTTCCGAGATCCTCCCGTTCACGATGACCACCGGGATCATCCGACTCGCACACTCGCCCAGGAAATTCGGCCATATCTCGGTTTCGAGGATCGCGACGACGTCCGGACCGACCCGGTCGAGGAATCTCCCGGAAATGCGGGGAAAATCGAAGGGGAAAAAAAACGTCGTCTCGACCTGGCCGTCGAGCGCCTTCCTCGCCACCTCCTGCCCGGTCAGCGTCACCGTGGAAAAGAAGAGTTCCGCGGAGGGTATCTGTTCCCTGAGCGTACGAACGAGAGGGACCGCCGAGAGGGTTTCCCCCACCGAGACCGCGTGGATCCAGATCCTGTCCTTCCCCGTCGGGGGGGGGATGCGGCCGAGGCGAACGCCGAGCCGGTCCGGGAAATTCTTTCTCCGTTTCCCGGAAAGGGCCACCCAGGGGATCCATGCGGGTGCCGCAAGGATCAGGGCGCCCTTGAGGGCCAGGTTGTACAGGAGGTGCCCCTGGCTTCCCGGGCGGAACCCTTTTCCCTTCCCGTCAGGGGGTGCCAGGCCGGGTCTCCGCACCGGACTTCCTCTCCTCGAACTGCTTCAGGTAGAACGAGCGGTATCGCGACTCCCGCGCGAGCAGTTCCTCGTGCCGGCCGCTCTCGACGATTCCCCCGTCCTCGATCACGATGATCGTGTCGGCGTTCCGGACCGTGGAGAGCCTGTGGGCGATCACGAAGGTGGTCCTTCCGCGCATGAGGTGCTCGAGCGCCTCCTGGACCACGCTTTCCGACTCGGAGTCGAGGGCCGAGGTGGCCTCGTCCAGGATCAGGATCGGGGCGTCCTTGAGAAGAGCCCGGGCGATGGCCACGCGCTGCCTTTCGCCCCCGGACAGTTTCATCCCCTGTTCCCCGACGACCGTGTCGTACCCCTCGGGAAGCCGGGTGATGAAGCCGTGCGCGTTCGCCCTCCGCGCGGCCTCCTCGACCTTCTCCATCGTGGCGTCCGCCGTCCCGTAGGCGATGTTGTTCCTCACCGTGTCGTTGAAGAGGATCGTGTGCTGGCCGACGATCCCGATCCGGGAGCGCAGCGAGGAAAGCGAGACGTCCCGGATGTCCGTGCCGTCGATCCGGATCGCCCCGTTCTGCGGGTCGTAGAACCGGGGAAGCAGGTCCACGAGCGTCGTCTTGCCGGCCCCGCTCGAGCCGACGACGGCCACCAGCGTGCCAAGCGACACCTGGAAGGCGATGTCTTTCAGGATGTATTCCCCTTCCCCGGAATACCGGAAATCCACGTGGTCGAACTCGATCCCGCGTTCGATTTGCGCCAGGCCGGGAGCCCCTTTCTTTTCCCCGACGTCGGGCAGCGTGTCGAGGACCTCGAACACTCGGGTGGCTGCGGCGATCCCTTGCTGGATCACGTTGTTGATCCGGGAAAGGCTCTTGACCGGTTCGTAGAGCATGAACAGGGCGGTCATGAAGGAGAAGAAATTCCCGGGGGTGCTCTGTCCTTTCACGACGCTGTAGCCGCCGTAGAAGATGACCGCCGCCGCCCCCACTCCCGCAAACATCTCCGAGAGGGGGGAGGTCATGGCCTGCACCTTCGCCACCTTCATGCTCAGGCGGAACAGGTTGGCGTTGCGGGTCGCGAATCGTTCCACCTCGTACTCCTCGGCCCCGAACGATTTCACGAGCTTCGCGCCGCTGATCGTTTCCTGCAGGTGGGAGGTCAGTCCCCCGATGACCTCCTGGGCCCGGATGCTCGTCCTGCGGAGCTTCCGGCCGAACCGGGCGATGGGCCAGAAGGCGAGCGGGAACGCCACGAGAGCGATCACCGCCAGCTTCCAGTCGCGGTAAACGATCACCCCCACCAGGAAGAGCGCGGAAAATACGTCCTTGATGAGTCCTGTGACCGCCTCCGTGACGGCCCCCTGCATGAGCCCGACATCGTTCGTCACGCGGGACATCAGCACGCCGGTAGGGTGCCTCATGTAGAAGGAGAGGGAGAGGGACTGCATGTGGCGATACAGGGCGTTCCGGATATCCCGGATGACCCGCTGGCCGACGCCGTTCATCAGGTAGCTCTGCGCGAACTCGAAGACCCCCTTGAACAGGTAGACCCCCAGGACGAGCACGGGGATGATGGCGAGCCGGGTGGTGTCCTTGTTGATGAAGATGTCGTCCAGCGCGGGCTTGACGAGGAAGGCGATCACACCGCGGAAGGAGGAGACGATGATCATGAACAGCATCGCGAACAGGAGCCGCATTTTGTACGGACGAACGTACGCGAGCATGCGCCGGTAGACCGTTACTCCCATGCTTCACCCGCCTCCTGCGCAAGCATCTCCACCACCGCCTCCGACGGCCCTGTTCCCGCCAGGACCCCCCGCAGGGCCCGGCACTGTTCCCCCAGTTCCTTCCGACGCCTGCCGTCGGTCAGCAGGCCTCCGATCTCATCGGCCATGGTCTCGGGGCGGCACTCGTCCTGAATCAGCTCCGGCAGGAACTTCCGCCCCGCCACGATGTTGGGCAGGCCGATGCACGATACCGAAGAAAGCCTCCTGCCGATCCGGTAGGTCAAAGACGACGTACGGTAGACGATCACGGCCGGGACCCCGAGCAACGCCAGTTCGAGCGTCGCCGTTCCGGATGCGGAAAGGGCCGCCGTCATGCCCCGGAACAGCAAAAAACGTTCGTTTTCCACTATTGTCAGGGGGAGTTTGCACCCCGTCAACCCGGCCCGGATCGCGTCGCGGAACCCCGGCGCAGCGAGCGGGACGGCGAAATGCACGTCGGGGAAGCGGTCTGCGATCCTTTGCGCCGCCTCGACCATCACCGGGAAGTGCCTGCGTATCTCCCCCGGACGGCTCCCGGGCAGCAGCCCCACGAGCCGTTTTCCCGCCGGGATCCCGAACCGGCCCGGGTCCGCGGAAGCCTCCAGGTAGGGGCGTAGTTCGTCGAGGAGGGGATGACCGGCAAACCGCACATTCACCCCTTTTTCCCGGAGGATCGGCTCCTCGAACGGAAAGGGGACCACCACTCCCCTCGTGAAGCGGGCCAGTTCCTCGGCCCGCCCTGCCCTCCACGCCCAAAGCTGCGGGGGAATGTAGTAGATCACGGGGATCCCCCTCTTGTTCACCTTTTTCCCCACCCGGTAGTTGAAATCGGGAAAATCGACGAGGAGGAGCGCGCCCACGTCGGGGCGCGTTGCCCTTCGCACCGCGGCGCGCAGCGCCCGGACGATCGCCGGCAGGTGACGGACCACCTCGGTCATTCCGACCACGGAGATCTCCCCGTAATCCAGCAGGAGCCGCACCCCCTCGCCCGCCAGGCGCGAGCTCCCGATCCCCTCCATCGGAACCCCGGGATACCTCTTTCGGAACGCCTGAGCGACCCGGACCGCGTACGTTTCCCCGGAGGGCTCCCCGCAGACGAGGAACAGGATCTTCGCAGGGGGGCTCAACGTCTCCTCATCTTCCGAATGATGCGGAACGCCAGCTCCAGCGCTGCGAGCCCGTCCGACCCGGAAACCAAAGGTTGCGCGCCGGTTCCCGAACAATCCACGAAGGAACGGATCTCGTCCCGGAGGGCGTCCACTTTTTCCGTTTCGAGGAGCTCCCCGGTGATTTCCGGCTGCCCTTCCGGCCCCCCCGGGAACGTCCTTCGGAAAATCTGGATGGTGTTCTCGACGAAGTCCATCGACACGTAGGCGTCATCCTGGAAGATCCGGACCTTGCGCTGCTTGAGCGCGGACACCCTGCTCGCCGTCACGTTGGCCACGCATCCGTTGGCGAACGTAAGCCGGGCGTTCGCGATATCGACGTACGGGGAGATCACCGGGACCCCGACGGCGCTGATCCGGGCGACCGGCGACCTGACGAACGAGAGGATGAGATCGATGTCGTGGATCATCAGGTCGAGCACCACGTCCACGTCCGTGCCTCGCTCCCCGAAGGGCCCAAGCCGGTGGCATTCGATGAACCTCGGTTCCCCCAGAACGGATGCGGCGGAGAGGACCGCGGGATTGAACCGCTCGAGGTGGCCGACCTGGAAGACGAGGCGGCGCGCGGCGGCCTCCCGAACCAGGGCCCGTCCCTCCCGGACGGTCGCCGCGATCGGCTTCTCGAGGAGGACGTGGACCCCCGCCCGCATCGCCTCCCTCGCCACCCGGAAATGGGCGGTCGTGGGCACCGCGATGGAGACCGCGTCGACTTCCCTCAGCAACGTTCGACTGTCCTCATGGTAGGAGGTCCCGAACTCCTCCGCGATCGCCTTCCCCCGTTCCCGGTCGGCGTCGCAGACCCCGACGAGAGCGACGTCGTCGAAGGAGGCCAGCTTCTGGGCATGCAGCCTCCCGAGGTACCCGACGCCGATGACTCCCGCACGCAGCATGACTACCTTTGTACCCCCCGCTTGCTGGACCGGACGAAATCCAGGAGGTGCCGGATTTCGGGGAGCGGGACCGTATCTCCTTCCGCCCGGGCAAGCGCCTCCCGCATGGGAAGACCCGACCGGAAGAGGATCCGGTACGCTTTTTTCAGCTCCGCGATCGTCTCCTCCGAAAAACGGTTCCTTCGGAGCCCGATGGCGTTCAGCCCATATAGCCCGCTCCCTTTTTGCCCCCGGGTCACCACCGCCGTCACGTACGGGGGGATGTCGAGGGGGAGGCCCGACAGTGCCCCCACCATGGCAAAAGAGCCGATGCGGACAAACTGATGGACGCCCACGAGACCGCCGATGATCGCCTTTGCCCCAATCTCCACGTGCCCGCCCAACGTGGCTGCGTTGGCAACGATCACGCGGTCGCCGACGTGGCAGTCGTGGGCGACGTGGCAGTAGGCCATCAGGAGCACGCCGTTCCCCACGCGCGTCACGCCCCCTCCGGGGACGGTCCCCCGGTTTACCGTGGCGTACTCCCGGATGGTGCACTCCTCCCCGATCTCCACCCAGGTCTCCTCCCCCCGGTACTTCAGGTCCTGGGGCGGGGCCCCGATCGACGCGAAGGAATACACCCGGGTCCCCCCCCCGATCCTGGCGTGGGATTCGACGATCGCGTGCGCACCGATCCTGCACCCGTCGCCCAGGGTCACCCGGGGTCCGATCACGGCGTACGCGCCGACCTCCACCCCCTCTCCCAGCGTCGCACCCGGATCGATGATCGCCGTCGGATGAATCATGGCTCCGCCCCTTCGAAGTCCCGCTCGTTCAACCGCTCTACCAGGGACGCCGTCAGGGTTGCCTTCGCGGCGAGGACACCGTCCACCGTGGCCTCGCCGTGCATCTTCCAGACCGGCCCCTTCCGTCCGATGACGGTGCACTCGAGCCGGAGCTGGTCTCCCGGAACGACGGGCCGCCGGAATTTACAGTTGTCGATGCCGGCGAAGAAGGCGATTTTCCCCTTTTCTCCCATCGCCTTGAGTGCGAGGAACCCCCCTGCCTGGGCCAATGCCTCGATGACGAGCACTCCCGGCATGATGGGGTAGTCGGGGAAATGCCCCATGAAGAACGGTTCGTTGATGGTGACGTTCTTGATTCCGACCACCCGCCGCCCCGGCTCGAACTCGACGATCCGGTCCAGCAGAAGAAAGGGGTAGCGGTGGGGCAGCAACCTCATGATCTCCCGGCCAGTGAACATGTCCCTATCTCCCCCTCGGTGGTTTGCCTTCCTCCAGCCGCTTCACGCGGCGGAAGAGTTCCGGCAGCTTCGGAAGCAGGGCCGCCATCCGGAGCCAGGTCGGGTGCGGCATCGCCGGAACTCCCGACCAGGTTCGGGATTCCGAGGCGTGCAGCGTGTCGGGAACACCGCACTTCGCTCCCAGCATGATGCCGTCCTCCACCTCGAGATGGCCGGCAAGCCCCGCCTGGCCGCCGATCATGACGCGGCTGCCGATCCGCGTGCTCCCGCCGATCCCGACCAGCGCAGCGATCACCGTATCCCTGCCGATGACCACGTTGTGCCCGACCTGGACGAGGTTGTCCAGCTTCGTTCCCCGGGAGACCCGGGTGACGCCGAGCGTCGCCCTGTCGATGGTGGTGTTTGCCCCGATCTCCACGTCGTCCTCGATCTCGACCGTCCCCACCTGCGGGATCTTCCGATACCCATCGGGCGTCGGGGCGAAACCGAAGCCGTCGCTCCCGATGACGCACCCCGCGTGCAAAATCACCCGGGATCCCACTTTGACGCCGTGATACAACACGACGTTGGGATACACCAGGCAGTCCGGCCCGATGCTCACCCATTTCCCCACGCAGACGCCGGGGAACAGCACGGTGCGGTCGCCCACCTCGGCGCCTTCCTGGATGACCACGAACGGCGAGACGGCAACGTCCCTCCCGAGACGGGCGGACGGTTCGACAACCGCCTTGTCCGATACCCCCGGCGCAGGGCGAGCCGGCGGGTGAAACACCTCGACGGCGCACGCGAAGGCGAAGTACGGGTTGTCGGAAAGGAGGAATGCCGGTTGCGCCCCCGGCACGACCTCCCTCGCGATGATCGCCGAGGCCTTCGAATCCTTCGCATAGCGGACGTACTTCGGGTTCGAGAGAAACGTCACCTGGCCCGGCCCCGCCTCCTCGATCGGGGAGATGCCGGTGACGACCACCTCACCGTCTCCGACCAGCCGCGCTCCGATCCGGACGGCAAGGTCGGCGAGCCGGACCTCATTTCCCACCGGGATTCTCCTTGTTCACCAGATCGAGCACCTTGGCGGTGATGTCCAGCGAGGGATTGGAGTGGACGACCCCGCTGCTCCTTTCGAGCAGGAGGTCGATCTTCTCTTCCTTCACGACCTTGTCCACCTGGGCCTCGACGATCCGCAAGACCCCGCGCGTGATTTCCCCCTGGCGGTTCTGCATCTCCTTCTCCGACTCCTGGCTGAGTTGGCGAAGTTCGGCGACCTTCGCGTTGAGCGCTTCTTCCCTTTCCTTCAACTTCTCCTTGCCCAGAAGAATCTTCTGCTTGTCCAGATCCTCTTTCATCTTCCGGGCTTCCTCGCTCCTCGCGTCGATCTTCTTTTTCAGCTCCTCGTACCTGTCCTCCATCTTCTTCTTCGCGGCCTTGCCGGCCTCGGACTCGTTCAGGACCTTGTTGACGTCGATCACCGCCACCTTGAGCCCTTCCCCGAACGCCGAACTTGCAGCCATTGCCGCGGCAGCGAGCACCACTGCAACGATCCACGGGAACCCTTTTTTCATCGCACTACCCCCTGGTCAGAATGCCGTGCCGATTGTGAACTCCACCACCCGTTTCGCCTCCCCGGGCGCCGGGTTGAGATTCCATCCCCATTCGAACCGCAAAGGCCCCATGGGGGAGTACCATCGAATTCCGAATCCTGCCGCATACTTTAGCGCCTCGCCGTCCCACGGCCAATCCCCCTGTCTCCAGGTATTGCCCGCGTCGAAAAACAGGACCCCCTTGAACCCGATCTCGCCCAGCAGGGGAAAGAGGTACTCCACGTTCATCACCAGTTCCTTGTTCCCGCCGATCCGCTCGCCGGTGTTCGGGTCCGTCGGGGAGAGTGTCCGCGACGCGAAGCCCCGGATGCTGTAAGGCCCTCCCAGGAAGAAACGCTCGAAGATCGGCACCCTCCCCCCCACCGTGCTGATCGCGTGGCCCCACAGGACGTTCCCGGACAGGACGGTCGAGGTCGTCACGGGGAAAAACACCTTCCCGTTCAGGAAGTATTTCACGAAGTCGGAGTCCCCGCCCAGCGGGCCTCCCGCATACTCCACCGTCGCGGACTCCACGGTTCCGCGCGACGGGTCGATATACTTGTCCGTGGTGTTCCGGATGACGTTGATCGCGATACTCCGGGTCTCCTGGGTCCCCTTGGCGAACTCCTCCTTCAGGATCGTGGAGACGGCGTCGCCCGGGTCGGTGATCTCCACGGAGTCTACCCGCAGGGACAGACTGGCGGAGGTGTCCCTCGTGAACGAGTACCCGATCCCCGCCCTTCCCCCCTGCGACTTCCGGTTGAAGTCGGTGTACTCCACATCCGTCTTGTAGGCGTTCAAAAGAAGGCTGAAGTCGGTATCGAGAAAGTAGGGGTCCCGGAATTCGACGCTGAACACCGTCCTGCGGGCGCCGAACTGCGCGCTGAGGGATGCTTTCCAGCCCCTCCCGAAGAGGTTGTTCTCGCTCACCTGGACCACACCGAAGAGCTTGTCCAGGGAGCTGAACCCCAGCCCGCCCGACAGGGTGCCCGTCGGACCTTCCTGGACCTCCACCTTGACGTCCATTTCCCGCGGGACGTCCGAAGGCGCGGTGCTGATCTTGACGTCCTTGAAGTACGTGACGCGGGTGAGGTTCTCCTTGCTCCGCTTGAGACCGGTGGCGGTGTACGTCCTTCCTTCGTCCACGTCCAGGTTGCGGCGGATCACGCGGTCGAGCGTCTTGGTGTTTCCGACCACCTCCACCTTTCCGAACCGGAACTTATCCCCCCGTTCCATCTTGTACGTCACGTCCGCGAGGGGATATTCCTTCCGCTTCTCGACGAGGGGAGTGACGAGCGCGAGCGCGTGCCCCTGGTCGTTCAGGACCGTGGTCAGGGAAAGGACGTCCGCGAGAAGGGTCTCCCGGCTGAATACGTCGCCGCCCTGGAGTTTCCCTTTCTTCCGCAGTTCCTCCTCGGTCAGCCCGGATTCCCCGGAAAAGCGGACCTCCCCGACGCGGTACTGCCGGCCCTCGAACACGTGGATGGTCACCCGCAATCCCTTCGGCTCCCTCCCGATCTCGGGGTCGGAGACCTTCGAGTCCAGGAAGCCGTTGTTCTGGTAGAGGGCCTCGATCCGCCGGATGTCGTTTTCGATCATATCTTTCTTGAAGACCCCCGAATCGGTGAGGAACGAGAAGAACCCTTTTTCTTTCGTCTCCATCCCCTTCCGGATTTCCTTCTCTCCCAGATACCGGTTCCCGGTAACGCGGATCTTCACGATCTTGAGCTTCTCCCCTTCCGATACGCGGAAGGAGACTCGGATGGAGCCGTCCGCCTCCTCCGTGAAGGAGGAATCGACGTTCGCGTCGTACCATCCCTTGTTCTGACAGACCTCCAGCATCTTGCGCGCCGACTCCTTGACCTTCTCCTCCTGGAACAGGGTCCGCTCCTTGATCGTGAGTACCGCCCTTAAGTCACCGGTGTCCACCTCCTTGTTCCCCTCGATGGCGATCGAGGAGACGATCGGCTTCTCGACGACCTGCACGGTCAGATGCAGCCCGTCGGGAACCTCCTCCGCGTCGATTTTCACGTCGGAGAAATACCCCATGCGGTAAATCGCCTTCACGTCCTCCCGGACCCGGGCGAGGTCGAACTCCTCGCCCACACGGGTCCGCATGACCCGGAGGATCGCGTCGTGCCCCACCCGGTTCGCCCCCTCCACCCGGATCTTCAGGACGGGAAAACCGGCCGAACCCGCACGGCCGGGATGGATCGCCGCGATCGCCAGGATGGCCGCAACGACCGAAGCCATCACCCGTTTGGAGGTCAACGCACGATCCGCCCGTCTTCGATCTTCAGGACCCGGTGCATTCTCCCGGCCAGCTCCTCGTTGTGCGTGACGACCACCAGGGAAAGCCCCTTTTTCCGGTTCAGTTCCATGAGAAGTCCCGTCACCCCCCCCGCGGTCTCCTTGTCCAGGTTCCCGGTGGGTTCGTCGGCGAGGAGGATTTCGGGGTCCATCGCCAACGCCCGGCAGATGGCCACCCTCTGCTGTTCCCCTCCGGAGAGCTCCCCTACCCGGTGAGTGAGCCTCTCGGAAAGACCCACCTCGGAGAGAAGATCCTCCGCCCTCTTCCGGGCCGTCTTCCGCCCCCTCCCGGCGATCAGGCAAGGGAGCATCACGTTCTCCCGGGCGTCGAACTCCGGCAGCAGGTGATGGAACTGGAAAACGAAACCCACTTTCCGGTTCCGGAACTCGGCAAGCTTCCCCTCGGGCATCGACGTCACATCCTGCCCGTCGTAGACCACGTTCCCCGAGGTCGCCCGGTCGAGGGTCCCCACGATCTGGAGGAGTGTCGTCTTGCCGGCGCCCGAAACCCCCACGACGCTGAGCATTTCTCCCCGGTCCAGCGTGAAGGAGATCCCCTTCAGCACCTCGAGCGTTCCGCCCTTCTTCCGGAATTCTTTCCGGAGGTTTTCGACGCGGAGGAACGCGGTACTATTCATACCGGATTGCCTCCGCGGGTTCGACGAGGGAGGCCTGCCGCGCCGGGTACAGGGTCGCCAGGAAGCAGATCAGGATGGAGCTCACTCCGACCAGAATCAGGATCCCCGGGGAAAGAGCCACCGGGAGGGTGGAGATATAATAGACGTCGCTCGGCAGATGGATAAACTCGTACCGGCGGAGGAGGTAGCAGAGGAGGCCTCCGGAAATCGTCCCCGCGAAGGTCCCCGCCACTCCGATCAGGAGTCCCTCGAGGGCGAAGATCCTCCGGATCGTCTTGCGCGTCGCCCCGAGGGTCATCAGCACGGCAATGTCCTTCGTCTTGTCCATGACGACCATGATGAGCGTGCTGATGATGTTGAACGCGGCGACCATCACGATCAGGACGAGGATGATGAACATCACCACCTTCTCCAGCTTGAGCGCCGAGAACAGGTTCCGGTTGCTCTGCATCCAGTCTTTCGCCCAGTAGGGGTAGCCAAGCTCCTCCTTGATGCGGGCCGCGATCCGCCCCGCCTGGTAGATGTCATCGACCTTCGCCTCGACCCCCGTGGCCCGCCCCTCCATCCCCATGAGCCTGCCCGCCTCTTCCAGGGACACATAGGCGAAGGAGGAGTCGTACTCGTACATCCCCGATTCGGAGAGGCCCACCACACGGAACCTCGCTACGCCCGGGAACGCCCCCATCGGGGTCACGTTGCCCCCGGGGACCAGCACCTCCACGAGGTCCCCCGTGGAAACTCCCAGGTTGGCGGCCAGCTCCTTCCCGAGGATCACGCCCGGCAGTCCTTTCGCCGACTGATTCCCCAGATCCTCGATCCTCCCCTTGCGGATGTCCCGGGGGAGCCGCGTCACCTTCCCGATGGTGGCGACATCCACGCCGCGCAGGACCCCCCCCGTCGACGCGGTCCCGGAAGAGATCATCACCTGGGAGAAGATGTACGGGCTCGTCGCGGCCACGCCGTCCATCTCCCCGACCCGCCGGGCGAGGGCAAACGGGTCCTGGACGCTCCCCTCGAGGCTGGTCACGTGGACGTGGGCGGTGGCTCCGAGAATGCGGTCCTTCAGCTCCTTCTCGAAGCCGCTCATCACGGCCAGGACGACGATGAGGGCCATGACCCCGACCGCCACGCCGGAAACCGAGATCGCCGTGATGATGGAAATGAACGTCTGCTTCCGCTTGGCCAGGAGGTATTTCAGGCCGATGAAATATTCCACCGGGAGGTCCACCCTGCGCTACCCCTCCTTCCGAAGCTGCGGGAAGAGGATGACGTCCCGGATGGAGGGGGAGTCGGTGAACAGCATCACCAGGCGGTCGATTCCGATCCCCTCGCCCGCCGCCGGGGGCATTCCGTATTCGAGCGCGCGGAGGAAATCCTCGTCCATCGCGTGCGCCTCCTCGTCCCCCCTTTCCCGTGCGCGCCGTTGCTCCTCGAACCTTCGTCTCTGCTCCAGGGGATCGGTAAGCTCCGAAAACGCGTTGGCGATCTCCCGTCCCCGGACGATCAGCTCGAAACGGTCCACGACGTGGGGGCGGGAATCGTTCGCGCGGGAGAGGGGCGACACCTCGATGGGGTACTCCGTGACGAAAGCGGGCCCCCGGATGTTGGGCTCGGCGACTTCCTCGAAGAGAACGGCCAGGAGCGCGCCCGCGGCGGCGTCTTCCTTCACGGGAATTCTAAACTCCCGAGCCAACCCCCGGAGGAAGACGGGATCGGAAAGCCGATCCGCGGGAACGTTCGCGTACCTTGCGACCGCGCCGGCGACCGTTACCCGCTCCCAGGGGGGGGCGAAATCGATCGTTTCCCCCTGGACGGAAACGGAGGTTTTCCCGAAGAGGGAGAGCGCGAGGGAGGACAGCATCTCCTCCGTCAGACGCATGAAATCCTCGTACGTCGAGTACGCCTGGTAGAACTCGAGCATCGTGAACTCGGGGTTGTGCTGGGTGGAGATCCCTTCGTTCCGGAAGTTCCGGTTGATCTCGAAAACACGCTCGATCCCCCCCACGAGAAGCCGCTTGAGATAGAGTTCGGGGGCGATCCGCAGGAACAGGTCCATGTCCAGGGTGTTGTGGTGCGTGACGAAGGGGCGGGCGGCCGCCCCGCCCGCCACCGGCTGCATCATCGGGGTCTCCACCTCGAGAAAGTCCCGCGACGTCAGAAAGTTCCGGAGGAACGAGATGATCCGGCTGCGTCGTCGAAAGACCTCCCGAACCTCGTCGCTGACGATCAGGTCCACGTACCTCTGGCGGTAGCGGGTTTCCACGTCGGAGAGCCCGTGCCATTTTTCGGGAAGGGGCCGGAGCGACTTGGTGAGGAGGCGTATGCGCTCCCCCTGGACCGTCAACTCCCCCGTGCGGGTGATGAACAGGGGGCCCTCCACCCAAACGATGTCCCCGATGTCCGTCGTGTCCTGGAACCGGGAGTACCCCTCCTCGCCGATCTGGTCCTGTTTCAGATATGCCTGCAGCCTCCCCGCCCGGTCGGCGACCACCAGGAACAACGCCTTCCCGAAGTGCCGCGCGGCAACGATACGGCCGGCGATGTCGACCCGGATCTGTTCCCTCGCCAGGTCTTCCCCCCCTTTGCCCGCCGCGGCCTGCTTCGCCTCGGCGGTCGTCCAGCCTACCCGCTGGTCGTTCGGGTACGGGTTGACACCTCTGCGGCGGGCCTCGTCCGCTTTGCGCATCCGTTCCCTGACGAGGTCGTTCCATTCCTCCTTCACGCGGCCCCTCCGTCGCTTTTCCGCCGGGTCCCCGGAAGATTGCCCTCCCGCCCGGCGCTGTGGCGCTGTCCCTTGGCTACGCGGAGCGTTGCTCCCCTCCCGCGCTCGCCGACAGAAGATATTTCCGGATGAATTCGATGATGTCGCCGTCGAGGACGGCGTCCACGTTTCCCGTATCGTGTCCCGTCCGGTGGTCCTTCACCATGCGGTAGGGGGCGAGGACATAGGAACGGATCTGGGACCCCCAGGCGATGTCCTTCTTGGATTTGTGCGCTTCCGCGGCCTTTTCCGCCCTTTGGCGCATTTCGAGTTCGTACAGTTTCGACCGGAGGATCTTCATCGCCATGGCCCGGTTCTTGTGCTGCGACCGCTCCTGCTGGCACAGCACCGTGACCCCCGACGGTCCGTGGGTGATCCGGACCGCGGACTCGACCTTGTTCACATGCTGGCCCCCGGCCCCTCCCGACCGGAGGGTGTCGATCTTCAGGTCCGACTCGTTGATCTGGATCTGGACGTCTTCGTCGATCTCGGGCGAGACGAAGACCGAGGCGAACGAGGTGTGGCGCCTCTTGTTCGCATCGAACGGGGAGATCCGCACCAGGCGGTGCACGCCGCTCTCCGCCTTCAGGTACCCGTACGCATGGTCTCCCGACACGAGGAAGGTCACGCTCTTGATCCCGGCTTCCTCCCCTTCCTGACGCTCGACCATTTCGACCTCGAACCCGCTCCTGTCGGCGAACCGGATGTACATCCGGAGCAGCATCTCCGCCCAGTCCTGGGACTCCGTTCCGCCGGCGCCGGCGTGGATGGTAACGATGGCGTTTCTGTCGTCGTTCTCCCCGCCGAGCATCCGTTCCATTTCCATGTCGTCGAGACGCTCCGCGAGGGTTTCGGCGTAACGCTCGATCTCGGCGGCGAGGGAGACATCCTCCGCCTCGTTCCCCAGTTCAAGGTACGCGTGGAGGTCCTCCAGGGTTTTCGCGATGTCGGTCCATTTCGCGAGGAACGTCTCGAGTGGCTTCCGCTCCTTCAGGAAAGATTCCGCCTTTTCGGGGGAATCCCAGAACCCTTCCTTCGCGGCGGCCTCCTCGAGTTCTGTCAGGCGGGCTTTCTTGCGGTCTACCTCAAAGGTAGCCCCGGAGATCATTGACGCGCGACTCAAGCGATGCGGTTTTTTCCGCCAGGACTCCTACGGCCATGGGTTCCTCTCCCGGATAGGATCAGGATTGAAAAAATTATTATAGTACATGAAATTGCGAATATTTCACCCGTTTTCGCGTATGCCGTCTCCTCCTTGCGAGGGTGGATTTCCGCCACCAGGGTTCCTTTGCGGAATAGCCCCAGTCGCGCCACCACCTCCCCCCTCTCGTCGATGACGGCGCTGATCCCGGAGTTCGCCGCACGCACCATGGGCCTGCGGAACTCGACGGCCCTCATCCTTGCCATGGCGAGGTGCTGACGGGGGGCGACCGTGTCCCCGAACCAGGCGTCGTTGGTGACGTTCACCAGCCACCTCGCCCCCTCCCGGACACTCTCCCGGATGATTCCCGGGAAGACCGCCTCGTAGCAGACGGAGGCCCCGACGGGTTCGCCCCGTACGGAGAACAGGGCCGGGCCGGCCCCCGCGGAAAAATCCTCCTCCCCCACCGTCAGTTTCCGGAGGAAGAAGAGGAGACGCCGAAGAGGGATGTATTCCCCGAACGGAACGAGATGCCTCTTGTCGTACCGCCCTTCCACGATCCCCCTTTCGTCGAGGAGAAACACGCTGTTGAAGTACTTCCCCCCCGCGGAAGGGTCGAACCAGGGGGCGCCAAACAGGATCGGTATTCCGTTCTCCGTCGCCACTGCGTCCACGACGGTGCTCATCTCCGTTTCCCATCCGTAGAAAAACGGAGCGGCGGTTTCCGGCCACACGACCACCTCCGCCCCCTTCGCCTTCGCCTCCTTCGTCAGGGCTCCGTAGATTCCAAGCGTCTCCTTCTGGTACGCGGGGGACCACTTGAGCGCCTGGTCGATCCCCCCCTGCGCAACGCCCACCCGGACGGTCGCCCCGTGCCCTCC
>LDXO01000014.1 GCA_001443455.1 Deltaproteobacteria bacterium CSP1-8
CCACGACACCGTCCTGTTGGATACCGCCGGGAGGCTCCATATCGACGAGGAGCTGATGGAGGAGCTGCGTCGGATCAAGGAGGCGGTCGATCCCGGGGAGATCCTTCTGGTGGCCGACGCGATGACCGGCCAGGACGCGGTGAACGTCGCCCGGGCGTTCCACGAGAAGGTGGGGCTGACCGGCGTCATCCTCACGAAGATGGACGGCGACGCCCGCGGCGGCGCGGCCCTTTCCATCCGGGCGGTCACGGGCGCGCCCATCAAGTTCGTCGGCGTCGGCGAGAAGACGGACGCCCTCGAGGCCTTTTTCCCCGACCGGATGGCCTCCCGGATCCTCGGGATGGGGGACATCCTGACCCTCGTGGAGAAGGCGCAGGAGACGGTCGACGAGAAGAAGGCGAAGGAACTCGCGGGCAAGATCCGCCGGAGCGAGTTCACCCTCGAGGATTTCCGGGACCAGCTGGTAAGCATCCGGAAGATGGGGTCGATCGAGGACCTTCTCGGGATGATCCCGGGGATGGGGGGGAAGATGAAGGAGCTCAAGGCGGCCGCCCCGGACGAGAAGGAGCTTTCGCGGGTCGTGGCGATCATCGACTCGATGACCCGCGCGGAGCGCGAAAATGCGAAGATCATCAACGGCAGCCGCCGCAAAAGGATCGCCCTGGGGAGCGGGACGACCGTCCAGGATGTGAACCGCGTCCTCAAGAACTTCCAGCAGGCGGAAGGGATGCTCAAGCGGTTTTCGAAGGCGGGGGGAAAGAAAGGCGCGAGAAATCCGCCGTTTTTCTAGTGCAGCGTCTCGTAAATGGCATGACGCATCGTTCCTCCACCGGGATAGCCTGGGACAGGGGCCAGGCCGCGCACAGGGCGCAGCGGGGGGTTCCTCGCAGCGGCCTGTGGAGCGAGGGAGAAATCGCGTCGAGCGGAACCGGCAGCGAGCGGGCGCAAGGTCGCGAGCGTAGCGGCGAGGAGGCCCCCCGCGAGCCCGTGCGACGGACCCGCTTGTCAATGTGTTTACGAGACGCAACACGAGACGTGCTCGTGTTATCGTAAATCGGGAAGACCGATTCGGGAGGTGAGAAGATGGCGGTAAAGATTCGTCTGACGCGAACGGGCAGGAAAAAGCTGCCTTCGTACCGCGTCGTGGTGGCCGATTCCCAGGCGCCCCGGGACGGGCGGTACATCGAGAAGGTCGGGATCTACGACCCGAAGGAGAATCCCCCGCGGTTCCTGTTCGACGAGCAGCAGACGCTCAAGTGGCTGCACCGCGGGGCGCAGCCGACGGAGACGGTGCGGAGCCTGCTCCGGAAGGCGGGGATCTGGAAGAAGTTCCACGAAGAGAAGAGGGAGAGGAAAGCGGTCGCGTAAAGAGCCGCAAGCCCCGCGATAAGCGGCATGGCTAAGTACTCCGCTTCATAAATACGGCAACGTTTTCGTGCGTGCCTCCCGGTGCCCAGGCGCAGCGGGGGGTTCCTATGAGCGGCCTATGGAGCGAGGCAGGATTTGCGTCGAGCGGAATGGCAGCGAGCGGTCGGAGGTCGCGAGCGTAGCGAATAGGAAGCCGCCCGCGAGCCCCGGGCACCGGGAGGGGAAACGCCTTAGGGCATCGGCCCGATACGAGACCGTATTTACGAGACGGAGCACTAAGGGTCGGGGGCGGGATCCGATGACGGAACGCCGGATCGAGGTGGGACGCGTGGCGGGTCCCCACGGAGTGGCGGGGCAGATCCGGGTGAAACCCTATTCGAAGAACCCGTCCGGGCTCCTCGCCGTCCGAACCGTACGGCTGTCCGCGAAAGGCGGCGGGGAAACGAAACGGGTTGGCGACTTCGAGGTGAAAACGGCCAAGCCCCAGGGAGGCTTCGCCGTTTTTATGTTGGGCGGGATCGACACCCCGGAAGAGGCGAAGGAGTGGTCAGGGGCCCTGGTTTCGGTCCTCCGGGAGGATCTTCCTCCCACGGAGGAGGGCGAGTACTACGTCATGGACCTGATCGGCTGCGAAGTGGTGGACGCTGCGGGGGTCCGCGTCGGGGAGCTCGTCGGCGTGGAGGAAGGGCCGGCCCACGACTGGCTCGCCATCCGGCGCGAAGACGGGGAAACCCTCCTTCCGATGGTTTCCGAGTTCATCCGCGAGGTCGACGTCGCAGGGCGTAGAATCGTGGTGGCCCCCCCGGAGGGTTGGTAAGGTGAGGATCGACATTTTGACGCTCTTTCCCGGGATCTTATCCGGACCGCTCGACCACAGCATCCTCGCCCGGGCGAGGGAGGCGGGGCTGCTCGCCGTCGAGGTGCACGACCTGCGGGAACACGCGGAGGGGAAGCACCGGGTGACCGACGATCCCCCCTTCGGGGGGGGCGGCGGGATGGTGATGAAGCCGGAGCCGATTTTTTCGGGGGTGGAGGCGATCCGAAAACGGTTCGGGCCGGGGAAGGTGGTCCTCCTCTCCCCCCAGGGAGAGCTGTTGACCCACCGGCTGGCGCGCCGGCTGGCCGGGGAAGAACACCTGATCCTCATCTGCGGCCGGTACGAGGGGGTGGACCAGCGCGTGGCGGACCACCTGGCCGACTTCGAGGTCTCCATCGGCGATTACGTGCTGACGGGAGGGGAGTTGCCCGCCCTCGTGCTTATCGACGCGGTGGCCCGGTTCGTTCCCGGCGTGATCGGGGACCCTTTGGCGCCGGACCGGGATTCCTTCGAGGAGGGGATCCTCGAGGGGCCGCAATACACCCGCCCCCGGGAGTTCCGCGGGCTTACGGTCCCCGACGTGCTCCTGTCGGGCAACCACGCCGAGATCGAGAAGTGGCGCCGGGAGGAGGGGACGCGCAGGACCCTGGCAAGGCGCCCCGATCTCTGGAAGAAAAAGTTGACACCCGGTGGCGGCGTGGAATAGATTACCTACTCTTGTTTTCCAAAGGGAACCGACTCGGGAAAGGGGTTCGGGTGATGAGCAATCTCCTCAGGGAACTGGAAAAATCGCAGCTTCGGAGCGACCTCCCGGCGTTCAAGGCCGGGGATACCGTGCGCGTCTACCTGCGGATCCGGGAAGGGGAAAAGGAGCGCGTACAATACTTCGAGGGGATCGTCATCGGGTTTCACCGCAACGGTCCCTCCACCACCTTCAAGGTCCGAAAGGAGTCGTACGGCGTAGGCGTGGAGCGGACGTTCCCGCTGCACTCCCCGCTCATCGAGAGAATCGTCGTGAAGAAGAGGGGGGACGTCCGCCGGGCGAAGCTCTTTTTCCTCCGCAAGGTATCCGGGAAAAAGGCCCGGATCCGCGAGAAGAAGGACTGGCTCGGGAAGAAGGGGATCGCCGTCCCGGTCGAGGAGACTGCGGAATCCCCGGAAGAAGATGTCGGCGCGCCGGGAGATACGGCGCCAGCCGGGACCACGGAGACCAAGGAGTAGGGTGTCCCGTTGGAGACGCGGGCGCGTGCGAGGGGTTTTCGCATGGTTGCCGGCGTCGACGAGGCCGGGCGCGGGCCGCTTGCCGGCCCGGTAGTGGCGGCGGCCGTCATTCTCCCCCCGGGGTTCCACCGGCCCGCTATCCGCGATTCGAAGGCCCTTTCCCCGAAAGCGAGGGAAAAGGCCTTCTTTCTTATCACCTCGCACGCCCTGGCCTTCGCGGTCGCCCATTCCACCCCGGAGGAGATCGACCGGATCAACATCCTCCAGGCGTCGCTCCTCGCGATGCGCCGGGCGGTCGAAAAACTTGCACCCGTTCCTGATTTTCTCTACATCGACGGGAACATCTCGATCCCCCCGGCGGAAGGAGGCCCGTGGGGGGCCATCCACCAGGAACCGATCGTTTCCGGGGACTCCCTTTGCGTCCCGGTCATGGCCGCATCGATCCTCGCGAAAGTCACCCGGGACCGGCTGATGATCGAGTACGACCGGGTCTACCCCGGGTACGGCTTCGCCTCCCACAAGGGGTATCCGACGAGGGGGCACCTGGCCGCCCTCCGGATGCTCGGCCCTTCCCCGATCCACCGGAAGACGTTCCGCGGGGTCCTTCCCGGGTGACCCGACCGCCGGAAGAGCGGGCGGCGGCGGGCCGGGAGGCGGAAGACTTGGTCTGCGCGTATCTCCGGGAGAGGGGGATGCGGGTCGTGGAGCGGAATTTCCGCGCCCGGGGCGGGGAGGTCGACGTCATCGCCCGGGACAAAGACGTGCTCGCGTTCGTCGAGGTGCGCTTCCGGGAGGAGGACGGGCACGGGCTCCCGGAGGAGTCCGTGGGGCCGGCCAAACGAAGAAGAATCGTGGCCGCGGCGAGGGCGTACCTTGCCACGATCCCCCCGGACTCGTGGAGGGAGGCGCGGTTCGACGTCGCGGCAGTCGACGGGAGCGCGGGCGCCCCGGTGATCCGCTACTACCCCGGCGCGTTCGACGCGAAGGGCAAGATCCTTTAAGCCGAGTGTTCCTCCAGGGCCCCTGGCTCGCGGGGGGCTTCCGCATCCGCTACGCTCGCGATCTTCGCCCGCTCGCTGCCGGTTCCGCTCGACGCAAGTTCTTCCTCGCTCCACAGGCCGCTCTGCGGAACCCCCCGCATCGCCCCGGGTCCCCGATGGCCGGCGCAGCAGCCGCAGGAGGAGGGGCGCAGTGAGGTTAAGCGCAGCCGTGCAGGTTCACCGCACGGCGAGCCACGAACGGAGCCCCCCTCCGAGGCTGCGGAGCCGTTTCTATTCGAGGCGCATATGCAGGCGGGGGAACGTCCCGGTTCTTTAGCCGAAGAACTCCTCGGCGATGTGGAAGATTCCCATGTTGACCGTTTTCGACTGCGCGGTGGCTTCGGCCAAGGGCACGGGGACGATCTCTTTCCCCTGAAGGGCGGCCATCTTCCCGAACTCGTTGCGGTGGGCCATCTCGGTGGCGAATACGCCGAACCGGGTGGCCAGCACCCGGTCGTGGGCGGTCGGTGAGCCGCCCCGCTGGATGTGGCCGAGAACGACGTACCGGGATTCGAACGTCGTCCGTTTCTCGATCTCTTTGGCAAGGACCTGCGAGATCCCGCCCAGCCGGACGTGCCCGAACTCGTCGGTCTTCGTCTCCTGGACGATGAGCTGTCCGCTCTCGCCCGGCTTCTCGGCGAACTTCGCCCCTTCCGCCACCACGACGATGCTGAAGTTCTTCCCGCGGCTGTGGCGGCGCAGGATCAGGTCGCAAACCTCGTCGACGTCGATCGGCTTTTCCGGGATGAGGATCGCGTGCGCCCCGCCTGCGATCCCCGAGAAGGTGGCGATCCATCCCGCGTTGCGCCCCATCACCTCCACCACCATGACCCGGTTGTGGGACTCCGCCGTCGTGTGGATTCGGTCGATGGCGTCGGTGGCGATGGAGACCGCCGTGTCGAACCCGAAGGTGAAATCGGTCCCCGACAGGTCGTTGTCGATCGTCTTGGGGACGCCCACCACCGGAAGGCCGCGCTCGAAGAGCTTGCTCGCCGCACCCAGGGTATCCTCGCCCCCGATGGCGACGAGCGCGTCGAGGCCGAGCAGGCGGAAGTTTTTGAGGACCTTGTCCGGGCCGCCGGGGTCCTTGAAAGGATTCGTCCGGGAGGTGCCGATGATGGTGCCGCCGATGTGCAGGATCCCCGAGACCATCTTGGTGTCGAGGTCGGTGTAGGCGATGTCGACGAGCCCCTTCCACCCGTTCCGGATCCCCACCACGCGGGAATCGTAATTATCGGATTTCCGGACCACCGCCCGGATGACCGCATTGAGGCCTGGGCAATCTCCGCCGCCGGTCAGCACACCGATCTTCATCTTGCCTTCCTCCCTGGCTGAATATCGGTAAAGTATAGCAGAGTCCCGCTCTCCGCATTTGAAAGGAACGGGGCTATATGTTAGTTTATTAGACTTATATCCCGGCAGGAAAGAAAGGAATTTCGTTGTCCGTACCGGCAAGGGAAAAGATCGTGCTGCTGTCCGGGAACGAGGCGATCGCACGGGGGGCGTACGAGGCGGGTGTTACGGTCGCCTCCGCGTACCCCGGGACCCCGAGCACGGAGATCCTCGAGAATTTCGCGCGGTATGAGGGAGTCTACGCGGAGTGGGCTCCCAATGAGAAGGTGTCGGTCGAGGTGGCGCACGGAGCCTCGATGGCGGGAGTGCGGGCGCTTGCGGTGATGAAGCACGTGGGGGTGAACGTCGCCGCCGACCCGATCTTCACCGCTTCCTACACGGGGGTGCGCGGGGGGTTCGTGATCGTCACCGCCGACGACCCCGAACTGCACTCGTCCCAGAACGAGCAGGACAACCGGCACTACGCCGTCGCGGCGAAGATCCCGATGCTGGAGCCGTCCGACTCCTGGGAGGCGAAGGAGTTCACCAGGCTTGCCTTCGACATTTCGGAAAAATACGACACCCCGGTTTTCTTAAGGAGCACCACGCGGATCTCCCACGCCACGGGGGCGGTCCGGCTGGGGGAGGTGTCGGGGACTTCCCTTACCCCCGGGTTCGTGCGCGACCCGGCCAAGTGGGTCATGCTTCCCGACAACGCGAGGCGGCGCCACGTGATCGTCGAGGAGAGGATGCGGGCGCTGGCTACGTTCGCGGAAGAATTCGACGGCAACCGGATCGAGTGGGGCGAACGGGACCTGGGGGTGATCACGGCCGGCGTCTCGTACCAGTACGTTCGCGAGGCGTTCCCCGACGCGTCGGTCCTGAAGCTGGGGATGGCGCACCCGCTCCCGTCGCGGCTCATCCGGGAGTTCGCGGCGGGCGTGTCGCGGCTGGTGGTGGTCGAGGAGCTGGACCCCCACATCGAGACGCACGTGAAGGCCCTGGGGGTGGCGGTGCAGGGGAAGGAGATCATCCCCATCACGGGGGAGCTTTCCACGCGGATCGTCCGGGAAGGGATTGCCGGGGAGGCGGGTCCCATGCGGCCGGCCGAAGGGCTTCCCGGGAGGCCCCCGAACCTGTGCCCGGGATGCCCGCACCGGGGGCTCTTCTATGTCCTCAACAAGTTCAAGGTCACCGTGACCGGCGACATCGGCTGCTACACCCTTGCGGCGCTCCCGCCGCTTGGGGGGATGGACACCTGCATCTGCATGGGGGCGTCCATCGGAAACGCCTTCGGGATCGAGAAGGCGCTGGGAAAGGCCGCGCTCGGGAAGGTGGTTGCGGTCATCGGGGACTCCACCTTCATCCACTCGGGGATCACGCCCCTGATCGATATCGTGTACAACCGCGGGTTCTCCACGGTGATCATCCTGGACAACCGGACGACCGCCATGACCGGCGCGCAGGAGAACCCCGCCACGGGGAGGACGCTCATGGACGAGCCCGCCCGGCGGCTGGACCTGGCCGCGCTCTGCCGCGCCGTGGGGGTGGACCACGTCTACACGGTCAACCCGCACGACATGGTGCGGACGGAGGCGGTCCTTAAGAGGGAGCTCTTCCGCGAGGAGCCGTCCGTGATCATCACCGAGGCGCCGTGCGTTCTCCTCCCGGAGCACCGCAGGAAAAAGCGTCCCGTCTACGAGGTGATCACCGACCTGTGCACGGGGTGCATGGCGTGCAGCAAGCTCGGCTGCCCCGCGATCGAATGGGTGCCGTTCATACCGGCGGAGGCGGTCGCCGCGGGGAAGAAGGAGTCCCAGAAGGGGATGGCGCGGATCAATCCCCTCCTGTGCGACGGGTGCAACCAGTGCCCCCCGCTGTGCAAGTTCCAGGCGATCCTGGAGAAGAAGGAGTGAAACAGGCCCGCGGGAACGTTTTCCTCGCGGGCGTCGGCGGGCAGGGGATCCTCCTCGCGTCCGAGGTTCTGGGCGAGGCGTTCCTGCTCGGCGGGTACGACGTCAAGAAGAGCGAGGTACACGGGATGGCCCAGCGGGGGGGGGCGGTGACGACCCACCTGCGGTACGGCCCGAAGGTGTTCTCACCGCTCATCGAGCCGGGCACGGCGGACCTGCTGGTCGCCTTCGAAAAACTGGAGGCCCTGCGGTTCGCGCACTTCCTCAAACCCGACGGCGCCGCGGTGGTCAACGCGCAGGAGATCATGCCCCCGTCGGTTGCCACGGGGCGGGAACGGTACCCGGAACGGATCGAGGAGAGGCTTGCCGAGGTGACCCCGAACCTGTACCTGATCGATGCCCTGGCCGCGGCCCTCTCCCTGCGCGAGGTGCGCGCCGTGAACATGGTGATGGTAGGCGCCGCCTCGCAACTGCTTCCCCTTCCCGAAGAGTGCTACCTGAGGGCACTCCGGGAGCGTCTTCCGGAGAGAGTCGTGGAGGTGAACGGGGAAGCGTTTCGCGCCGGGCGGGCTCTGATGGCCCCCCGCGAGGCGGGACGGTAAATCCGGCGGGGCGGTCCGCGCGGCCCTCCCCCGGACCGAGGAGAACGGATGATCTGGGACGACGAATTCGAAACGCTGCCGCGCGAGGCGCTTGCGGCCCTGCAGTCGAAGCGGCTCCGGGACCTGGTCGACAGGGTGTATTCCGCGGTTCCTTTCTACCGGCGCAAGCTCGACGAGGCGGGTTTTCGGTCGGGCGACGTCCGGGGGCTCGGGGATCTGCCGAATCTTCCCTTCACGACGAAGGACGACCTGCGGGAGACCTACCCGTTCGGGCTGTTCGCCGTCCCGATGGAGCGGGTCGTACGGGTTCACGCCTCCTCGGGGACGACCGGCAAGCCGACGGTCGTCGGCTACACGCGCCGCGACATCGATACCTGGGCGGAGCTTATGGCCCGCACGCTCACCTGCGGGGGGACGACGAAGGGCGACGTGGTCCACAACGCATACGGGTACGGCCTGTTCACGGGGGGCCTGGGAGCCCACTACGGCGCGGAGAGGATCGGCGCGACCGTCATCCCGATCTCGGGAGGGAACACGAAGCGGCAGATCATGCTCATGCAGGACTTCGGGTCCACGATCCTTTTGTGTACCCCCTCCTACGCGCTCAACCTGGCCGATGTGATGGCGGAGGAGGGCGTCGACCCCGCGTCCTTGCGGCTCAAGTGCGGCCTGTTCGGGGCCGAGCCGTGGACCGAATCGATGCGGGGGGAGATCGAGAAAAAGCTTTCGATCAGCGCGCTCGACATCTACGGTCTCTCGGAGGTCATCGGGCCGGGGGTGGCCTCGGAGTGCATCGAGGAGAAGCGCGGCCTGCACGTCTTCGAGGACCACTTCATCGCGGAGATCATCGACCCGTCGACGGGGAAGGTGCTCCCCCACGGGGAGAACGGCGAGCTCGTCTTCACCACGATCACCAAGGAGGCCTTTCCCGTGATCCGCTACCGGACGCGCGACATCTCCCGCCTCAGCGTCTCCCCCTGCTCCTGCGGCCGGACGCACTCGCGGATGGACCGGATCTCGGGGCGGACCGACGACATGCTCATCATCCGGGGGGTCAACGTCTTCCCGTCCCAGATCGAGTCGGTCCTGATGAAGATCGAGGGCGTCGAGCCCCACTACCAGCTCATCGTCTCCCGCGAGGGGTCCTTAGACGTCCTCGAGGTGCAGGTGGAGGTGGGCGAGGCGATCTTCTCGGACGAGATCAAGGGACTCGAGACGCTTGCGAAGCGGATCGAGCGCGAGATCAAGGAACTGCTCGGCGTCTCCTGCAAGGTGAAGCTCGTGGAGCCGAAGACGATCCAGCGCAGCGAAGGAAAGGCCAGGCGCGTGATCGATAAAAGAAAACTGTGAGAACCACCGGCAAGGAGGCGTTTCGATGAAGGTCGAGCAGATTTCGATATTCCTGGAGAACAAGTCCGGGCGGCTGGCCGAGGTGACGAATATTCTCTTCCGGGCGGGCGTCAATATCCGGGCGCTCTCCCTGGCCGACACCGCCGATTTCGGGATCCTGCGCCTGATCGTCAACCAGAGCGACCGGGCAAAGCAGGTCCTGAAGGAGAACGGGTTCACGGTGGGAAAAACGGAGGTGGTGGCCCTCGAGGTCCCGGACCGTCCGGGAGGGCTGGGGGAGATCCTCAAGATCCTGCACGAGGCGGGGATCAACGTGGAATACATGTACGCCTTCGTGCAACGGTCGGGGGACAACGCGATCATCATCTTCCGGTTCGACGAGCTGGACAAGGCGATCCGGGTCCTCACGGGATCCGGGGTGCGGGTGCTCAGGGGCGAGGAGGTCTACGCCCTGTAAGATGGCGGGGGACCCTCTTCCAACATGATATAGGATGGCGGGGGACACTCTTTCAACATGCTACTTGAATCTAAGAGTGTCCCCCTGAAACGTGAACGAAAGAATGCGTTTTGACCGCCGGCTCCCGGGATGTCGGGAGAAATGGTCCTGCAGCGGGGGAGGCGGCGGAAATCCCAAGGAACAAGGAGGGGGCAATGAGGAGGAAAAGAGGATTCATCTGTGCAATCGTGGCGCTTGCACTGCTGGTGGGCGCAGGCGTCCAGGCGGCCGATCCGATCAAGGTCGGCGCGATCCTGTCGGTGACGGGGCCGGCGTCGTTCCTGGGGGCGCCCGAGGCGAAGACCCTCGAGATGCTCGTCGAGGAACAGAACAAGAAGGGGGGGGTACTCGGAAGGAAGATCGAGCTGATCGTCAAGGATTCCGGCGCCTCCCCGGAGAAGGCGTTCTCCTTCGCCAAGCAGCTCATGGAGGAGGACAAGGTCTTTGCGATCATCGGGCCCTCGACGAGTGGCGAGACGATGAAGATCAAGGGCGTCGCCGAGGTGGGGAAGACGATCCTCCTGTCCTGCGCGGCGGCCGAGGTGATCGTCAACCCCGTGGCGAAGTACGTGTTCAAGACGCCGCAGAAGGACAGCGACGCGGTCGTTAAGATCTTCCAGCAGATGAAGACGATGAAGATCAGTAAAATCGGCGTCCTGTCGAGCAACACCGGGTTCGGCAAGGCGGGGGAGGAGCAGATCATGAAGCTCGCGCCGGAACACGGCATCACGGTCCTCGCCAGCGAGGTGTACGACAAGGCCGCCTCGGACCTCACGGCCGAGGTGACGAAGGTCAAGGCTGCCGGGGTCGAGGCGATCCTGAACTGGTCGATCGAGCCGGCGCAGGCGATCGTGATCAAGAACGCTCGCCAGATCGGGTTCAAGGGCCCCATCTTCCAGAGCCACGGGTTCGGGAACATCAAGTACGTAGAGGCCGCCGGCGAGGCGGCCGAAGGGGTGCTTTTCCCCGCCGGCCGGCTGCTCGTCGCGGACGTGCTTCCGAATAGCAATCCCCAGAAGGCGCTCCTCGTCAAGTACAAGAAGGATTACGAGTCCCGGTACAAGGAGGAGGCGAGCACCTTCGGCGGGCATGCCTATGACGCCTTCCTTATCCTCGTGAAAGCGATCGAGAAGGCGGGCAAGGTGGACATGGATGCGGTAAGGGCGACCATCGAACAGCTTACGGGCGTCGTCGGCACCGGGGGGGTCTTCAACTTCTCGACGACGGACCATAACGGCCTCAACATCGATGCTTTCGAGATGCTGACCGTCCGGAAGGGGAAGTTTGTTCCCCTCGCCAACTAGCCGGATCCGCACGAAACCTGGTCGGGAGCATCCGCGGGAACGCGGGTGCTCCCGATTTGTTGAGGGAAGGGATTGAACCCCGATCTGTTCTTCCAATACGTGGTCGCCGGGATCACCTACGGGACGATCTACGCGGTCGTCGCCATCGGGTTCAACATCATCTACAACGCCACGGGCATCATCAACTTCGCGCAGGGAGAGTTCGTCATGCTCGGCGGCATGACCGCCGTCACGCTGAGCCGGTTCCTGCCCCTGCCTGTGGCCATCCTGGGCGCAGTCGCGGTGACGACGGTCATCGGAGCGGTCATCGACATCCTTTTCATCCGGTGGCTCCGGGGCCCGTCGGTGCTGCGGATGATCATCATCACGATCGGGGTCTCGATCCTGGTCCGTGAAGCCGCCCTGCACGTCTGGGGGGAAAGCGTCAGGGCGCTCCCCTATTTCACGGGCACCTCGGTCACCTCCATCAAAATGGGGAACGTGTACATCTCTCCCCAGGTCCTTTGGGTCGTCGGCGTCAGCGCCGTCGCGGTCGTCGCCTTGAGCGCCTTCTTCAACTACACGATGCTGGGCAGGCAGATGCGGGCCTGCGCGGCGAACCGGGACGCCGCGAGGCTCTGCGGCATCAGCGCGAAGAACATGGTGACGCTTTCGTTCATGCTGAGTGCGGGGATCGGCGCCATCGGGGGCGCCGTCGTCTGCCCGATCACCTACGTCCAGTACGACAGCGGAACGCCTTTGGCGATCAAGGGGTTCACCGTCGCCATCCTCGGGGGGATCGGAAACAGCGCGGCCGCCGTAGGCGCCGGCATGATCCTGGGGATACTCGAATCCTTCAGCATCTGGGTCCTGCCCGCCGCCTACAAGGAGGTCATCTCGATCTCCCTTCTGCTCCTCATCCTGTTCATCCGGCCGAGCGGCATCTTCGGCAGCGCCGAGGAAGCCCGGCTGAAGGAGTTCTGATGAGGGGGAGATACCTTCCGGTCGCCGCATTCGCGGGCCTCATCGTCGCGATTCAGATGGCGACCCATTTCACCGGCAGCGGCTACCATCTCACCCAGCTGACGATGTCCGCGTACTACTCGCTCCTAGCCATCGGGCTTTGTCTCCTGGTCGGATATGCGGGGCAGATCTCGCTCGGTCACGCCGGGTTTTTCGCGATCGGCGGCTACATCACGGCCTTGCTGACAACGCACGACCTCTCGTCCCGGGCGGGCGGCGCAAGCCGGTGGCTGGCGAAGGCGGGGATCCTTTCCTTCCGCATCGACCTCTACGGGGGGGAACTGTTGACCGTCCATCCCTGGGTCGCGTGCCTCGTGGCGGTTCTTGCCACCGTCGGGATCGCCTACGCCGTGGGAGGCCCCGTCCTGAAACTGAAAGGCCACTACCTCGCCATGGCGACATTGGGCTTCGGCGTCATCATTTACCGTATCGTCCTGGGGACCGAATTCCTCGGCGCGGCGGACGGCATTTCCGAGGTCCCGCCGTTCGCGATCCTCCCCGGCCTCGAGGTTTCCGGCAAGGCCGCTCTGCGGGTCCCCAACTACTATCTCGCCTGGGGTCTGGTGATCGCGGGAATGGTGCTTCTCTTAAACCTCATCCATTCCCGGGAGGGGAGGGCCCTGTCCTCGATCCACGGGGCCGAGGACGCCGCCGAGGCGATGGGCATCCCCACCGCCCGGTACAAGCTTTCCGCCTTCGCGCTGTCCGCCGCTTTTGCGGGACTCGCCGGCGTGCTGCTCACCCATTACAACGGCGGCATCGGCCCCTCGGAGGCCTCGGTCATGAAATCCGTCCGATATGTCGCGATCGTCGCGATCGGCGGCATGGCGAACCTCTGGGGGACGCTCCTGATGAGTCTCCTCCTCAACTATCTTTCCCTCCGCGGGTATTTCGGGACTTACGACGACGCGGTCTTCGGTGCCATTCTCATCCTGATCATGCTCTTCGCGCCGGGGGGTCTCCTTCGGCGGGATCTGCTCGAAGAGGTCAGGGACGTCTTCCGCGGCAACGGGGAGAAGGCTTCGTGAAACTCCTCTCGGTCCGGGGCGTAAGCAAACGGTTCGGCGGCCTCCAGGCGTTGGAGGACGTATCCTTCGACGTGCCGCAGGGCGCCATCAAGGCTCTCATCGGCCCGAACGGCGCCGGGAAGACAACGCTGTTCAACCTGATCTCCGGGTTCCTCCGGCCCGACCAAGGTTCGGTTGTCTTCGGCGGAACGGAGGTGCTGGGGCTTGCGCCCCACCAGATCGCGGCACGGGGGATGGCGAGGACCTTCCAGCAGATCCGCCTGTTTCCGAGGATGACCGTCCTCGAAAACATCCTGGTCGGGCGCCACCTTCACAGCCGGGGGGGCTTCCTGGCCTGCATGCTGAATCTGCCCTTTACCCGGAAGGAGGAGCGCGGAATCCGGGAAACGGGCAGCGAGATCCTGGATTTCCTGGGTCTTTCCGGCCAGGCCGACGCGGAGGCCGTCCATCTTCCCTACGGGCAGCAGCGCATGGTGGAACTCGGGCGGGCGCTTGCCTGCGAGCCGCGGATCCTTCTGCTCGACGAACCCGCGGCGGGGCTGAACATCCGCGAGACGGCCGAGATGGGAAGGCTGATCAGCCGGATCCGCGGGCGGAACGTGACCGTCCTGCTCGTGGAGCATGACATGTCCCTCGTCATGGACATCTCCGACGATATCGTCGTGCTTTCCTACGGGCAGAAGATCGCCGAGGACAAGGCGCATGCCATCCAGAAGGACCCGGAAGTGATCCGGGTCTATCTCGGGGAGGGGGATGCTTAGGGTCAAGAACCTCGAAGCGGGCTATGGTCCGCTGAAAGTCCTGCGGAAGGTGTCGCTGCACATCGGCCCAGGCGAGATCGTCACGGTCATCGGGGCCAACGGAGCGGGTAAAACAACGCTGTTGAAAACCCTCTCGGGTCTTCTGAGCGCCCGGGGAGGCGAGATCCTGTTCGAAAAGAAGGACATCCGGAGGTTGCCGGCGGAACGGATCGTCTTCCTCGGCTGCTCCCTCGTGCCCGAGGGCCGGCAGCTGTTCGCCCCCCTGACCGTGCGGGAGAACCTGATCCTCGGAGCCAGCGTCCAGTATCGGAGAAAAAGGCAAGGGGAGGTCAAGGAGGACCTGGAGCGGGTCTTTGCCCTCTTCCCCCGCCTGAAGGAACGGGAGACGCAGCTGGCCGGTACCCTCTCCGGGGGGGAGCAGCAGATGCTGGCCATCGGGCGGGCGCTCCTTTCCCGGCCCCGGATGCTTTTTCTCGACGAGCCCTCCATGGGGCTGGCCCCCCGGATGGTTCGGGAGATCTTCGTCCACATTGCGCGCCTCCGGAAGGAGTTCGGGCTGACGATCCTTCTCGTCGAGCAGAACGCGCGGGGAGCCTTGGGCGTAGCCGACCGGGGGTATGTCCTGGAGACCGGGCGGATGGTCCTCCAGGGACCGTCCGAGGAACTGCTGTCCAACCAAGACGTACAACGAGCCTATCTGGGGCGGAGCCCCGAGGGGGACGCCTGAATCAAGGAGGTGGACCGATGTACTGGGAGCCCGACAGGGAGTGCATGGACCGGGAGGAGCTCGAGCAGCTCCAGTTCGAACGGCTCCAGTCGACGCTGAACCGCATCTATTCCCACGTCCCCTTCTACCGGAAGAGGTTCGACGGCCTGGGAATCCTGCCGGAGGAGATCGGCTCCCTGGCCGACTTCTCCCGCCTCCCGTTCACCGCGAAGGAGGATCTCCGGGAAAGCTACCCGTACGGTCTCTTCGCCGTCCCGCTCCGCGAGGTGGTCCGGATCCACGCCTCCTCCGGGACGACGGGAGCGTCGACGGTCGTGGGATACACCCGCAACGACATCCGGATCTGGAGCAACCTCACGGCCCGGGTCCTCACGATGGGCGGGGTGACGAAGGACGACGTGGTCCAGATCGCATTCGGGTACGGCCTCTTCACCGGGGGGTTCGGCCTTCATTACGGCGCCGAGCGGATCGGGGCCTCCGTGATCCCCGCCTCGAGCGGTCACACCTTGCGCCAGATCAAGATCATGACGGACTTCAAGACCACGGCTCTCATCTCCACCCCCTCCTACGCGATGCTCGTGGCGGAGACGATCCGGGAGCAGGGGATTCCCCTTGCGGCTCTCTCCCTGAAATACGGCCTGTTCGGGGCGGAGCCCTGGTCCGAGCAGATGCGGCAGGAGATCCAGGAGAAGCTGGGAATCGTCGCCACGGACAACTACGGCCTGTCCGAAATCATCGGCCCCGGCGTCTCGGGGGAGTGCCGGGAGCAGAACGGCCTCCACATCAACGAGGACCACTTCCTGGTGGAGGTCGTCGACCCGGATACCCTCAGGCCGATGTCCGACGGGGAGACGGGGGAGCTCGTGATCACCTCGCTCACCAAGGAGGCCTTTCCGATGATCCGGTACCGGACGCGGGACCTCACCAGCATCCTTCCCGGGCAATGCCCCTGCGGGCGAACGCTGCGCCGGATGGCCCGGGTCAGGGGGCGGACCGACGACATGCTGATCATCAAGGGGGTGAATGTCTTCCCCTCCCAGATCGAGTCCGTCCTCTTCGAAATCGAGGGGACGGAACCGCACTACCAGATCGTGATCGACCGGAAGGGGGGTCTCGACGAGGTAACCGTCCTGGTCGAGGTAGGCGAGACCATCTTTTTCGATCAAATGCGGCGGCAGAGGGATATGATGGAACATATCCGGAAGCGCCTCGCCCATGAGCTCGGGATCAGCGTCGAGGTCAAGCTCGTCGAGAAAAAGACGATCGCACGCTCCGAGGGGAAGGCGCAGCGGGTAGTGGACAACAGAAAGCTGTAGGGAGCGGCGGATGAGCACGGGGACGCTGTACATCGTTGCCACCCCGCTGGGGAATCTCGAGGACATCACGCTTAGGGCGATCCGTGTCCTCAAGGACGTGTCGGTCATCGCATGCGAGGACACGCGGCGTACCGTCAAGATCCTCAACCGCTACGAGATCCGGACTCCCCTGTTCATCTTCCACGAGTACAACAAGGTCCGCGCCGGGGCCAGCATCCTCCGCAGGCTGCGCGACGGGGAAGGGGTGGCGCTCGTGTCCGATGCGGGCACCCCCGCCATTTCGGATCCTGGGTTCGAACTGGTGAGGGAGGCAATCGCCGGGGGGGTGCCCATCGAGGTCGTTCCCGGGCCCTCGGCGCTTATCGCCGCGCTCGTGGTATCCGGGCTGCCGACCGACCACTTCGCCTTCGAGGGGTTTCTGCCGGTCCGCAGGGAGAAGCGCCGGAAAGCGATGAAGGCGCTCGCATCCGAAACGAGAACGATGATTTTCTACGAGTCTCCGCAACGCGTCGCGGACTTCCTCCGGGAGGCCGCGGAGATCTTCGGCGACCGGCGGGCCTGCTTCGTCCGGGAGCTCACCAAGATCCACGAAGAGATTCTGCGGGGGACGCTCCCGGAGCTCTGCGCGGAGATATCCCGGCGGGGGTCGGTCCTGGGCGAGATCACCATTGTGATCGAGGGTGTCGGGAAAACGGTGGAATTGTCCGTGGAGGAAATCGTCCAGGCGGCTCTCGAGGAATCTTCCGGGTCGTCCCGGGACCTCGCCCGGGAGATCGCCGGGCGGACGGGATTGTCCCGGAAGGACGTGTACGCGGAGATCCTGAGGCAGCGCCAGAAATAGGAAAGGGCGGCCCGGAGAGGCCGCCCGCAAGGAAACGCGCCGCGCGAACCCGCGCCTATCTCTTCTTTTCGCTCACCTTAACCAGCAGCGAGTCGGAAACGTTCGTCACCAGCCCGTGGAACGTCTCCTTCGCCTTCTTGAACGCCTGGTTCACGAGAATCTTTTCCAGGGCTGCGAGGCTGTCGAGATCGACCTGCACCACGCGCTGCGGCGAGGCGCCGCCCAGCATGCTCTGGTAAGTCCGCACGGCGCGGACGCCCGAAAACTTGAGCCAGATGTCCTTTCCCGCACGCGCCAGATATTTCCGGTAGTCCTTGGCCTTCCCCGGGAGAACGTCGAACCGGTATTCGAACGTGATCATCGATCAACCTCCTGTCGGGATGTTTGCTAGGCGGTAGACTACCAGCGCCAACCGGGACCGTCAATCGACCCGGAGCACGATCTTCCCGAACTGTCTCTTCTCCTCGAGCCGCCGCTCCGCCTCCTTCGCCTCGGGCAGGGGGAACACGGAGTCGACCACCGGGCGGACCTTCCCCCCCTGGAACATCCGGAGCATCCCGGCGAACTCGGCGTGGGTTCCCATCGTGGAGCCCAGCACCGTCAGCTGGTTCCAGAAGATCCGGGCGATGTCCTCCTCCGGGTTCGGGCCCGTCGTCGCCCCGCACGTGAGCAGCCTCCCGCCGCGGGCGAGGGAGGCGATCGACTGTTTCCACGTCGCCTTCCCCACGGAGTCGAGCACGATGTCGACACCCCGTTTCCCGGTGATCTTCCTGGTTTCGCGGGCGATGTCGGCCGACCCGTGGTCGATCCCGAAATCCGCGCCCATCTCCTCCGCGCGCCGGATCTTCTCCGTGCTGCCCGACGTGACACCGACGGTGAGGCCCAGCACCTTTGCGATCTGCAGCGCCGCGAGCGACACGCCTCCCCCGATCCCGATGATGAGAAGCGACTCGCCCGGTATCGCCTTAGCCTTGGTGACGAGCATCCGCCAGGCGGTGAGGAAGGTCAGGGGAAACGCCGCGGATTCCTCCCAGGTGAGGCCCGCCGGCTTCGGGTAGGCGTTGATCTCGGGGGCGACGACGTATTCGGCGAAGGTCCCCCAGATATGCTCGCCCAACAGATGAAAGGAAACGCAGAGGGAGTGCTCCCCCTTCAGGCAAAACTCGCATGTCCCGCAATGGATCCCCGGGTTCAGGACCACCTCGTCGCCCGGTTTCGCCTGCGTCACCCCCGGGCCGATGGAATCGACGACACCGGCGCCGTCCGATCCCATCACGTGCGGAAGCCGGACCGGTATCCCCGGGATCCCGTTCCGGACGAAGATGTCGAGGTGGTTGAGCGCGCCCGCGCGGATGCGGACACGGACCTGCCCCGGGCCCGGAACGGGGTCGGGGAGGTCGCCGTACCGGATCTTGTCGAGGCCTCCGTGCTCGCGGAAATAGGAGGCTTTCATGGGAGCGATTCCCCCCGGGGATGCTCCATCCGGGGTCGTCCCCGGGTCATTGCTCGATCTTGTTGCGGCGCATGAGTTCCTCCAGAGCGGAAACGTCGATGTTCAGCAGTTCGGCGGCCCGATCCTTGTCCCACTCGGCGAGCGCCAGTGCCTGGAGGACCATCGGTTTCTCGAGTTCCTGGATCGAGTCGCGGATTTCGGTTTCCGCCGAGGCGGCCTTCTTGGCCTCCTCCGCCTTTCTTCCTCTCCGGCCATAGAGGATTTCGGTGGGAAGGTCCGCGGCATCCACCACCGTGCCCTGTTTCTTCCGCGTGGAGAGCGTTTTCACGAGAGCCTTGAGCTCCCGTATGTTCCCGGGCCAGGGATAGGCAACAAGGGCGGCGACGGCTGTCTGGCTGAACCCCCGCAGAGGTTTCTTCCGCCCCCGGTTTTCCTCGAAGAGGAAGTGGTGCAGGAGCAGGGGGATATCCTCCGACCGCTCCCGGAGCGGCGGCAGGCGGATCGTCCCCGGGGCAAACAGCTCGCGAATCTTCTCCTTGGCGGGGAGCGTTTCGAGGTCCGTCGAGGAGGACGCGATCACCCGGATGTCGAGTTCCACCTCCCGGGTGGTTCCGACGGGCGTGATCGTCCTGGACTCGAGAAGGGTGACGATGCGGTCCAGCACCCGGCCCCCCCCCTCCCCGATGTCGGAGAGGAAGACGGTCCCGTGGTTCGCCATCACGAGCTTCCCGGGCCGGGGAAGCACCGCCCCCTCGTAGGCTCCCGCCTCGTACCCGAAGAGATCGCCTTCCAGCGTCTCCCCGCCTCCCCCCGCACAGTGCACGGGGACGAAGAGCCCCGAGGACCGCGAACTGTGGAAGTGGAGGATCCGCGCGAAGAAAGATCGCCCCGTGCCCCGCTCCCCGACCAGCAAGACGGGGGTTTCCGTGTCGGAGAGCCGCTGTACCGCGGCGATCACTTCCTGGATGGGCGCACTCGTCCCCACGACGGAGTGCAGCAGGTGCCCGCTGCGCGATTCCGACTTGAGGTAGAGGTTTTCCCGCTTCAGCTGTCGCTGGATGTACGCCTTGTCGACGAGGTGGAGGACCTCCTCCGCCTTGAAAGGCTTCGCGAGGTAATGGAACGCGCCCGCCCGCATCGCCTCGATGGCGTTGTCGACGGTGCCGTAGCCGGTCATCATGATGACTTCGGTGTCCGCCTGGAGTTTCTTGGCCGCGCGGAGCACCTCGATCCCGTCGGCCCCGTGCATCTTCAGGTCGGTGAGGACGATGTCGAAACGGTTCTGCTCGAGCTTGTCGATCCCCGAGGAACCGGAATCGGCCGTCTTCACTTCCCACCCTTCCGTCCGGAAGAGATCGTCGAGGAAGGTGAGGACCTGGAGTTCGTCGTCGACGATCAGGATTCTCCTGTGCGATGGGATCTTCACCGGTTACTTCCTCCTGACCGCCCACAGAATCGCCGCCCCTCCGGCCACCAGGATGAGCACGAGGGACGCCACCTCGAGCCGCCGGAACAGGGACCGGGTGCTCTGCTCGGCGGTGGCCCTCTCCTCGTACGAGCCCACCCCTCCGGCCGCATTGTCCGCGCGAACCGGGAGCGGCGGGACCGTCATGAGGGAGAGGAACAGAAGAAGCAAGGTGAATGCGATCCTACGCGTTCCTCTCCGGCGCGGGGCGGAAACAGTTTTCATCGGGTATCTTATACCACGAATCGGAGCGGCCCGGAGCAGGAAGCGCACCGGTTTCCCGCGAGGCCGGAGGGGTCCGCGCGGTACCCGTGCCTCCTGACGACGACCGCCCCGCACGTAGGGCAGACCGTGTCTTCGGCCCCCTCCAGGGGGTAGTTTCCCACGTAGACGTAGGGCAGCCGTTCCCGCGCGATCCGGAAGCCGGCCGCGAGCCGGGCAGGCGGCGTGGGGGGTGCGGTGAAGCGATACATGGGCATGTACCGGGAAAGGTGAAGGGGGATATCCGGGTCGACGCCGGCGACGAAGTCCACGACGTCTTGGATCGAATCCTCCGAGTCATTCTCCCCGGTGACGAGGAGGGTCGTGATCTCCACGTGCGTGGCTTTCGCGCTCTCCCGGATGGTGTCGAGCACGGGAGCGAGCTCTCCCCCGCAGATCTTCCGGTAGAACTCCGGGTTCATCGACTTCAGGTCGATGTTCATTGCGTCCACGAGAGGGAGGAGCTCGGCGAGCGGCTCCGGGGAGACGTAGCCGTTGGTGACGAGGACGTTTACCATCCCGGCCTTCCGGAACTCCCGGGCGCAGTCGACGACGAACTCGAACCAGATCAGCGGCTCGTTGTAGGTGTAGGAGATCCCGACTGCCCCCTCCCTCCGGGCGGCCCGCACGAGGTCGGCAACGACCACGGGATAAAGGGGGACGCGTTTCTCGACCAGGTGGTAGTTCTGGCAGAAGCCGCACCGGAAGTTGCAGCCTACTGACCCGACCGAGAGGATCGGTTTCCCGGGGTGGAAGTGGAAGAGCGGCTTCTTCTCGATCGGGTCCACCTGGACGGCGGACACCTTCCCGTAGGTGAGGGCGAGGAGCGTGCCGCCGCGGTTCTCCCGGACGCCGCAGATCCCCTGCTTCCCCTCGGAGATGAGGCAGCGGTGGGGGCAGAGGCCGCAACGCACTGCGCCGCCCTCGGGCCGCCAGTGGGCGGCAGGGTGGAGTTCAGTAACGGACATGGAACCCCTCGTACGTTTCGGCAGGGTCGCGCCAGTCCACGGCGATGCCGGTGACGACCGCACCCGGCGGACCCTCGCGCAGGAACAGGATGACCTTCTCCACCGCCGCCCGTTCCCCCTGAAGGACCGCCTCGACCTGTCTCCCCGGCAGGTTGCGGACGAAGCCGCGCACGCCGCACCGCATCGCCACGTCGCGCGTCGACGCGCGGAAGAACACCCCCTGGACGCGGCCCGACACCACGACGTGGGCCTCCGAGACCGCCTTCATCTATGTCTCCGCCTCCTCCGTCATTTCCCGGAATTCCTTCTCGGAAATGACCGGGATCCCCAGCTCCCGCGCTTTCTCGATCTTCGAGCCGGGATTTTCTCCCGCGACCAGGAAGTGGACCTTCCGGCTGAGGCCCGCGGCGACCGCTCCCCCTTGCCGGCGCACGATCTCCTGGGCCTTTGCCCTCGGCGTGTCTAGGGTCCCCGTGAAGACGAACGTCTTCCCCGAGACCTTCCCCTCGCGGCGCTGCTCGGGGCGGATCGTTACTTCGCGGAGCAGCCGGTCCACGATGCGCCTCCCCTCGTCCGACGGGAAGAACGAGGAGACGCTCTCCGCCACTTCGGGGCCGATTTCGTGGATCTCCAGGAGCGTCTCGGGGGTCGCCGCCCGGATCGCGTCGATCGACCCGAAATGGCGCGCCAGCACCTCGGACAGGTGCCGGCCGACGTGCGGGATCCCCAGCCCGTATACGAAACGGGACAAGGTGGGGGTTCGGCTCCTCTCGATCGCCCGCACGAGGTTGTCCGCCGACTTGTCCCCCAGCCGCTCCAATCCGGCGAGGGTCGCGCGGTCCAGGGCGTACAGGTCGGCCGGCTCGGACACCAGCCCCCCGTCCACCAAAACGGAGAGGATCTTCGTCCCCATCCCCTCGATGTCGAACGCGTCCTTGGAGACGAAGTGGCGGAGCGACTCCTTCCGTTTCGCGGAGCACCCCCTCCCCGTGCACCGGTGGGCGGACTCCCCCGGAACACGCTCCACGGGGGAGGAGCACACCGGACAGGTCTCGGGCATCCGGAAGGGCTCCCGCCTGCCGGGGTCCCCTTGCCTCGCGGAGATCGATTCGACCACCTCCGGGATCACGTCGCCGGCCCGCTGGATCATGACCCTGTCGCCTACACGGATGTCCTTCTCCTCGACGAGGTCCTGGTTGTGGAGGGTGGCCCGCCGGACCGTCACGCCGCGGACGTTGACCGGGGAGAGGATCGCGACCGGGGTGAGCGTCCCCATCCGGCCGACGCTTACGACGATGTCCGTGACGGACGTCTCGGCCCGGTCGGGAGAGAACTTGGCTGCGACGGCCCACCTCGGGGAGCGGGAGATCTCCCCCAGCTCCCGCTGGAGGTTCCGGTCGTTCACCTTTACGACGATGCCGTCCACCTCGAAGGGGAGGGAGTCCTTACCCGCCTCCAGGGAGCGGTAGAAGTCGATCACCTCCCCGATATCGCGGCAGAGGCAGGTTCCTTCCCAGTTCACCCGGAAACCCCATCCGGCAAGCAGCCCCAGCTCCTCCCAGTGGGTGGCAAGGGAAAGGCCTTCGACCCTGCCCGTCCCGTACACCCACAGGGAGAGTCGCCGGCTGGCCGTCACGCGCGGGTCCAGCTGGCGAACGGAGCCCGCGGCGGCGTTCCTCGGGTTGGCGAAGACGGATTCCCCCCGGCGCTCCCTTCCCCGGTTCATCTTCTCAAGGTCGCGCCGGTCCATGTACACCTCCCCCCGGACGTCGAGGGTCCGCGGGGGATCCTTCCGGATGGCCAGGGGGGAGCGACGACCGGCGGCCGTCCCCTTTCGGGGGATTTCCAGCGGCACGTCCCGGATCGTCCGGAGGTTCCCCGTCACGTCTTCGCCCCGTATTCCGTCTCCTCGCGTGGCTCCCCGGACGAATCTTCCTCTCTCGTAGGTAAGTTCCACGGCCAGTCCGTCGATCTTGACCTCCGCGACGTACCCGGAGGCGGTGACCGCCGAAACCGGGAAACCGCGTCCTTTCAGGAACCGTTTCACCCGGGTGTCGAAGGCTCCCAGCTCATCCTCGCCGAAGGCGTTCTGGAGCGACAGCATCGGCAGTTCCCGCACGACCGTCCCGAATGCCTCCACGGGCTCCGCCCCCACCCGCTGCGTGGGAGACTCCGGGTCGAAGAGCCCGGGATGGGCCTCCTCGAGCCGCTCAAGCTCCCGGAACAGGGCATCGTACTCCGCATCGGATATTTCGGGAGCGTCCTCCCGGTAGTAGCGCTCGTTGTGGTGCCGGATCAGGTGCCGCAGTTCCTTGATCCGGGATTCGGGGGAGCCGCGGGTCATCCATCCGTTCCTTTCGGAGGCGGCTTGGGAAAAGGCTTTGATCGGGTTCCCGGCACGATTATACAATGGACAGGACCACACTCCGAGAGGGGACCCATGAGATCATTTTGGAGGAAACTCCGCGGGATCGAGCGGAAGGATCCCGGGGAGGGGAAGGGCCAGTACGGAGTGGATTACGTCGGCGTGTCCGAGTTGATGCAGTTCAACAGGAACCTGCTCGAGGCCCTCAAACACGAGACGATCGGGATTGAGTTCTACACGCGGTACCTTGAGGAGGCCAACGACGAGAGGGGGCGGCAGATGTACCGGAAACTCCTCGAGGAGGAGCGCCGGCACCTCCGGATGGTCGAGGAGGAGATCGAGGAGCACAAGCGGCAGGGATACTGGTCCTGAGGCACCCCTGCCCGGCTGGGCGTCGTCCGCCTCCTCGGGGGCGTTGCCGAAGGGGTGTTGCCGGGGGATGAAAAGCGTTATGAACGTCCCTTTGCTTTACTCCTCGAGCGCCGCGATGCCGGGGAGCCGTTTCCCCTCCAGGAGTTCGAGGAACGCCCCGCCGCCGGTCGACACGTAGGACATTCTCGAAAACATGCCCGCCTTGTGGAGGGCGGTGTCCGTGTCCCCGCCGCCGACGATGGTGATGGCGTCGGTCTCCGCCAGAACCCTCATGATCGAGTAGGTGCCGTTGGCGAAGGGCCCGATCTCGAACGCTCCGAGCGGCCCGTTCCAGACGATGGTCTTCGCGTCCTGCAACGCCTCCTTGAACAGGAGCGACGTGGCCGGCCCGATGTCTCCCGCCGTCCACCCGGCGGGGATCTCCTGGGCGGGTACGGCCTTCGTGACCGCCGATGCGTCGAGCCGGTCGGCGACCACGACATCGACGGGGAGATAGAACTTGACTTTGCGGCCGGCGGCGTTCGCGAGTACCTTGCTCGCGGTCTCCAGCATTTCCGCCTCGTACAGGGAATGGCCTACCTCGTACCCCCGGGCGGCGAAGAAGGTGTTGGCCATCGCCCCGCCGATGAGGATCTTGTCCACTTTCCCGAGGACGTTGTTGATCGCCTCGATCTTCCCGGAGATCTTGGCCCCCCCGAAGACCGCCGCCAGCGGCCGGGCGGGGGAGACGAGGGCCTTCTCGAAATAAGCGATCTCGTTCTTCATGAGAAGTCCCGCGCCCTTCTCACGGACGAACCGGGTGACGGCGACGTTCGACGAGTGGCCCCGGTGGGCGGTCGCGAAGGCGTCGTTGACGTACGCGTCGCACAGGGCCGCGAGCTGCTTCCCGAACGCCTCGTCGTTTTTCTCCTCGCCGGGATGGAACCGCACGTTCTCCAGGAGGAGGACGTCGCCCGATTTCATGGAGGCCACGGCTTTTTGCGCCGCTTCCCCGACGCAGTCGGGGACGAAGGGGACCTCCTTCCCGAGGAGCAAGGCGAGGCGCTTCGCCACGGGGGAGAGGCTCATCTCGGGGACCACCTGTCCCTTGGGGCGCCCCAGGTGGGACACGAGGATCGTCTTCGCCCCCTTTTCCATGGACAGGCGGATCGTCGGGAGAACCGCCTTGATCCGCGTATCGTCGGTGATGTTCCCCGCCTTGTCCATGGGGACGTTGAAATCGACGCGGATGAGCGTCCGCTTCCCGGAGAGATCGAGCTGGTCGATGGTCCGTATCTTCATCGTTTTCCCTCCCAGGGGGTCTGTGGGAATGGTACCAGAAAGCACGGTCGCCGTCAGTGCCGGAGCAGCCCCATGACGATCTCGAGCGCGATCAGCAGGATGATGATGACCTCCAGCGTCTCGGCGCGCGCCGCCGCCGCCCGGTTGTTCAGGATCGTGTAGATGTCCTCGAGGGTTTTCAGCTGGTCCCGGATCGTCCCTTCCCATTTCTCCGTGCCCACCTTCCTGCGCGCCTCGTCGTACACCCGGGCGAGGTACGCGTCCCCGGCGACCTTGAGGGCGTTGTCGATCCTCTCCCGGACCATCGAGACGTCCATCTTGATCTCGGAGAGCTTCCGCAGGGGCTTTTCGTACGGGTCGTGCAAAAGGGACAGGAGCTTCCGCCGTTTGTGCAGCTCGTCCCCCATCTCATCGATCGCAGCGTGCAGGACGCGGTCGAAGAAGCGCAGCTCGAGCATCTGGACGTTCAGGAACTCGAGGACCTCGACCGTATCCTGGAACTTGCGGTCGTAAGCGAAGGCGGCGTCCCACGCGGCCAGGATCAGGTCGTTCTCGAAGTAGCGGATCGGGTTGCGCAGGATGTCGGCAAGCGCCTCCCCGCTGAACGTTCCCTGTTCCAGCGTCAACAGCCTTGCGATGTCCTGGGGGAGGCGCGCGAGGGCTTCCGATCCGGTCATCTCCGGGGCGAACGCGCCGACGTGCCACACGCTGTAATCCTCCACGATGTCCGCGAAATCCGACCGGGTCACGGCAGGGCGGATCCGCTCGAACAGCCGGGAGGCGATTTCCCGGGCGGCCTCCTCGATCCCCCTCTCTCCGGCCAGGAGAAGCCCGGTCCGGACGTACTCATCCCACGGCATGTCGCGTGCGGGCAGGCAGAGCACGACGGAGAGCGCCCCGAAGTCGAAGATCTTCGCGCTGGCCTCCAGGCGGACCGCGGAAGTCCCCACGTGCAGTTCCACGGGGCCGGAGGCAAGAAGAAGCGGCTTGGGATGGTACCGCAGGTGCTGGGGCACGGGCCGAAGTCCCGCGACCCCAGGGGATGTGGACGCCTCGGAAAGCCTCGCCGCCTCCTGGAGGGAAATGTCGAAGCCGACGTCGTAGGCGAAGAAGAAGAAGAGGTGGCCCGACGCCACGCGGATGTCGCTCATCCCCGCACCGCCTGGAGATAGGGAAACAGGTTGAACAGCAGGTGCAGGAGCACCGGGACGTGGATGGTTCCCGATTTCTTCCGTCCCCATCCGAACAGGAGGGCGGGGAAGAAGGTGAGCGCCCGGTATGCCGACGCGTCGATGGCCAGGTGACCCGCCGCGAAAAGGAGGGAAGAGGCGGTGATCGGTTCCCATCCCTTCTCCTCGAAAGCGTCGTACAGGTACCCCCGGAAGAAGACCTCCTCGGGGAGGGCGACGAGGATCGCCTGGCGGAGGACGAAAGGGCCGAAGGGGGGAACCCCCGCCCCGTGGGGGGTGGAGAAGGGGGGTAGCGGGAGGGCGGAAAGGAGGAGGAACGCCATGGCTCCCGCCGCCCCCAGCGCCAGGAAGAGGACCACGTTCCTTTTCCCGTCCGTAAGGCGGGTCCAGGACGGCGCGCGACCCCCCCGGTAATACAGAAAAGGGGTATAGAGGAACAGGCCCGCCCCCAGCAGGTCGGGTTGGAGCAGCGGGAACCGGGAGGGATAGTAGGTGGCCAGGCGCAGTACGAGGACAATCCCGGTGAACAGGAGGGTTGCCTTAATGGGGAAGGAGCCGCGTGGACGCACTGCCGTAGGGTTCCCTTTACCTGATCGGGCGGATCCGTTCGAACAGCTCCGGGAACCGGTCGATGGTGAAGTCCGGGGAGTGTTCGGCGAATCCGTCCGCGCCGAGCCCGTAGGTGACGCCGCACGTGGCGACCCCGGCCCCAAGTCCGGCGAGGACGTCGGTCACGGAGTCCCCGACCATGAGGGTTTCCGCGGGGGTTGTCCCCCTCTTCGTCATGATCTGGAGCAGCCCTTCCGGGTCCGGTTTCTTGCTCCCGAAACTGTCCCCCCCGCGCACGTCGACGAAGTGCCGGGACAGCGACAGGCCGTCAAGGATCGTCTTGGTCATGTCGATCGGCTTGTTCGTCAGCACGGCCATGTCGAAATTGCCGCTCTGCGCGGAAAGGCTCTCCCGGACTCCGGGGTACGGGACGGTCGTGTCCAGCAGGTGCTCCCGGTAATGGGCGAGAAACGTCTCCAGGACGCGAGGGAGAAGATCTCTTCCGCCGGCCCCCAGGGACCGCTGGATGAGCATCGAGGCCCCGTTCCCGACATAGGAATAGATCGTCTCGTCGGGCAGGGGAGAAAACCCGAACGCTCCCAGGGCGTAATTGACCGAATACGCCAGGTCGACCTTGGAATCGACCAGCGTTCCGTCCAGATCGAACACCAAAAGCCGGACCGCCTTCCCCATGTTCTCCCCTCCCTGAAGGAACCGGGAGTTTTTTCGCACCTTATCATTGTAAAGGAAAACCGTCTCTTCCCGGGACAGGGGAATCGTTACGAACCGTTCCCTCGTTCTGTAAACCTCCTCATCGATGTTTGGGTTGACAGCGACGCCAGGTTCCGGAAGAATGGGAGATCGCCGCTGTCCGGGGGAGGGCTTTCTTGGAAGAATTCTGGAAACGGGTCCGGGGAAACGCCGCGAGCGGGGAGGGGATCGGCGCAGAGGACGCCCTCGCCGTCCTGTCGCTGCCGCAGCCGGACCTCTGGCGCCTCCTCGACATAACGGAAGGAGTCCGCCGGCGCTTCAAGGGGGACGGGGTCAGACTCTGCTCCATCGTGAACGCGAAATCGGGGCTGTGCTCCGAGGATTGCTCCTTCTGCTCCCAGTCCCGCCGGTCGAAAGCCGACATCCGGAAATACCCGCTGATCGGAGAGGAGGAGATGGTCCGGGCCGCCCGGGAGGCGAAGGCCCGCGGAGCCAGGGAGTTCTCGATCGTGTCGTCGGGTCTTGCGATGCGCAATCGCGGGGAGCTCGAACGGGTGGGAAACGCCATCGAGCGGATCCGGTCCGAGGTGGGGATCGAGACGTGCGTGAGCCTCGGGACCCTGTCGGCCGAGGATGTGTCCTACCTTCTTTCGCGGGGGCTTCGGTCGTTGCACCACAACCTCGAGACGTCCCGAAGCTTCTTTCCCTCGATGTGCACGACGCACGACTACGAGGAGGACGTCCGTGCGGTCCGGGAGGCGAAGGCGGCCGGGGCGTGGGTCTGCTGCGGGGGGATCTTCGGCATCGGCGAGACGGACCTGGACCGCGTCGAGCTGGCCATGACCCTTCGGGAGCTTTCCGTGGACTCGATCCCGGTCAACTTCCTCAACCCGGTCCCGGGGACCCCGGTCGAGGGGAGGCGGGAGCTCACCCCCTTCGACTGCCTCAAGATCATCGCGATGATGCGGCTCGTCCACCCCCGGAGGGAGATCATCGTCTGCGGAGGCCGCGAGGTGAATCTTCGGGACCTGCAAAGCCTCATGTTCGCCGCGGGGGCGACCGGGACGATGGCGGGCAACTACCTGACCACGGCCGGACGACCGGCGGAGGACGACATCCGGATGATCCGCGACCTGGGCCTTGCCGTCCTCCCCGTCTGATGGACCTTTCCTTTCTCGCCGACGAGATTTCGGGTCTGAAGGAGAAGGGGCGGTACCGCTTTCTGCGGCGGTTGTCCTCTCCGCAGGAGCCCCGGATCGTGATCGAGGGGAGGGAAGTGCTGAACTTCTCCTCCAACAACTACCTGGGATTGGCCAACCACCCGGAGGTGGTCGCGGCACTCGTCGACTGCGCCCGCCGGTACGGGGTCGGATCGGGCGCCTCCCGGCTCATCAGCGGGCACATGGACGTCCATGCCGAGCTCGAGGAGGCGATGGGGCGCTTCAAGGGGACGGAAGGCTGCCTCACGTTCAGCGCGGGGTACATGGCCAACCTGGGGATCCTGTCCACGCTCGGAAGTCCCGACGCGACGATCTTCTCGGACGAATGGAACCACGCCTCCATCGTGGATGGCTGCCGGCTGGCGCGTGCCCGCGTGGAGGTGTACCGGCACGCGGATGTCACCCACCTGGAGGACCTCCTCAAGGCGTCCTCCTCCCGTCGGAAGATCGTGGTGACGGACAGCGTCTTCAGCATGGACGGGGACATCGCGCCGCTTCCCGACCTGGTGGAGGTCAAGGAACGGCACGGGGCGATCCTGGTCGTCGACGACGCCCACGCCACGGGCGTGCTCCCGCCTCGCGGGCGCGGCTCCGCGGAACACTTCGGTCTGGCCGGGCGGGTCGAGATCCAGATGGGGACCTTCTCGAAGGCGCTGGGCACGTATGGCGCGTACCTGTGCTCCACACGGAAGATGGTCGACTACTTTATCAACAAGTGCCGTCCGTTCATCTTCAACACCGGGCTTCCCCCGGCGATCGCGGGGGCGACGCTGGCCTCGCTCGGCCTCCTCACGCGGGAGCCCGGACGGCTCGTGGCCCTGTGGGAGAACGGGAAGGCGTTCCGGCGGGAGATGGAGGCAAGGGGCCGGAAGGTCGTTTCGGACACCGCCATCGTGCCGATCATCGTGGGGGACGACGGGGACACGATGGCCGTATCCCGGGCGCTGTTCGACCGGGGGGTGTTCGTCCACGGGATCCGGCCCCCCACGGTGCCGGAGGGGACGGGGCGTCTGCGCCTGACGCTCATGGCCACCCACACCGCGGAGATGGTGCGCACGGCGGCGGTAAGAATCGACGAGGCGCTTCGGGAGAGAGGGATTGGAACGGACGGAGCGGCTGCGGAACCGGGATAAGGCGGCGATCTGGCACCCCTTCACCCAGATGGCGGACTGGGAGAAGGACGACCCGCTCGTCATCGAGCGTGGCGAGGGGAACTACCTCTTCGACACGGAGGGGCGGAAATATTTCGACGGCGTATCGTCGCTGTGGGTGAACCTGTTCGGGCACCGCAGGAAGGAGATCGACCACGCAGTCCGTACCCAGCTCGACCGGATGGCCCATTCCACCTTCCTGGGGCTGTCCCACGTCCCCGCGATCGAGCTCGCGGAAAAACTCCTGGCCGCCGCGCCTCCCGGACTCTCGCGCGTTTTTTATTCCGACAACGGATCCACCGCGATGGAGATCGCCATCAAGATGGCGTTCCAGTACTGGCGGCAGCGGGAGGGAGGGGCGCAGGCGAGGGAGGAGTTTCTCGCCCTTTCCGAGGCGTACCACGGCGACACGATCGGTTCCGTTTCCGCCGGCGGGATCGACCTCTTCCACAAGATCTTCCGGCCGCTCCTGTTCTCCACCCGGAGGGTTCCCGCGCCCCACTGCTACCGGTGTCCCTACGGACTGTCCCGCCCTTCGTGCGGCCTGTTCTGCGCGGAGCGGATGGAGGCGGAGATCCGGGGCAGGAAAGACACTCTTGCCGCCGCGATTGCGGAGCCGATCGTGCAGGGGGCGGCGGGGATGCTCCTGATGCCGGAAGGGTACCTCGCGAGGCTCCGGGCGGTGACGCGGGAATGCGGCGTCCTCCTCATCTGCGACGAGGTGGCCACCGGTTTTGGCCGGACGGGGACGATGTTCGCCTGCGAGCAGGAGGGAGTTTCGCCGGACATCCTGGCGGTCGCCAAGGGGATGACAGGGGGGTACCTGCCGCTGGCGGCGACGCTTACCACCGAGGAGATCTACGGGGCGTTCCTCGGTCGGTACGAGGAGTTCAAGACGTTTTTCCACGGCCACTCCTACACGGCCAATCCCCTCGGGTGTGCCGCCGCGCTTGCGACCCTCTCGATTTTCGAGCGGGAGGACGTCCTCCTGCATGTGTCCCGCCTGTCGGGGACGATGGCGCGAGAGCTTGCGAACCTGTCCGGGCACCGGCACGTGGGCGAGATCCGACAGAAGGGGCTGATGGCGGGGATCGAGATCGTCGCGGACCGTGAGACCCGCGAGCGGTTCCCCCCGGAGGAAAAACTCGGCCAGCGGGTGACCCGGAAGGTAAGGGAACGCGGGGTTATCCTCCGCCCGCTCGGCGACGTCATCGTCCTGATGCCGCCCCTTTCCTCCACGGAAGCCGAAATCGAATCCCTCGTGCGGACCGCCGGCTGGGCGATCGACGCGGTCCTTGGCGGGAGACACGCATGGGGGGGACACTCCTCAACGTGAGACTCGATAGAACCAGGAATGTCCCCCCATGAAAAGTGTTTCCCGGAAAGGGATCCTCGTGACGGGGACTGATACGGGGGCGGGAAAGACCTACGTCTCCTGCCTTCTCGGCAAGGCGATGCAGGGGGAGGGGTTTGCCGTGCGTCCGTTCAAGCCGGTGGAGTCGGGGTGCGAGCCGGGGACGGACGGCGCTCCGTTTCCGGCCGATGCCCGCTCCCTCCGCGATGCGATCGCCCCGGATCTGCCTCTGCCCGAGGTCTGCCTGTACGCCTTGTCCGCCCCGCTTTCCCCCCACCTGGCCGCTCGGGCGGAAGGGATCGCGATCGACACCGGACGCATCCTGGCGGCGGTCGCAAAAGCGGCGGAGTCGTCGGATTTCGTCCTGGTGGAAGGAGTCGGGGGGATCGCGGTGGAGATCCGCGAAGGGTATACCATCGCCGAATTGGCGAGGGACGCCCGTCTCCCCGTGCTGGTCGTGGCGGAGAACCGCCTCGGGGTGGTAAACCACCTGAGGCTGACCGTGCATTATCTCCGGTCCGAGGGGCTTTCCCTGGTCGGGGTGGTCGTAAACGACAGGACGGCGGAAACGTTTCCTGCGCGGGAGCCGAACGAGGGGGAGGTCCGCCGCATCGCGGGGGACCGGTATCTGGGAAGGGTTCCGCACGGAGCCCGCTTTCTTCCTGAGGGGATCCTCTCCGGGCTTCTCGGGATCTTCGACCGACGATGACGCTTTCCGACGGATAATCCTTTATAATACCCGCCATGGTGCGTCCTGAAAGCTGCACTTTCCCAGCCGGTGAAAGTCCGGTCCGGGTAAGCGCCGGAGCGCCCGGTAGCAGGCACCAGTCGTCGGGAGAGATCCCGGGGGCCGAGCGGTGCGTCGAAAGCCTTTTAGGAGGGAGCGGAGAAGCGGGCCGCAACTTGATGAACGCTGCAGCCTCGTCACATTATCAGCCGAAAGGTGTTCGGGAGGGCCGAGCCGCTCATGTCACGGCGAAGGCCACGCACAGCGCCCCGGGTCCGGAACGGGCGTTGGGCCTCCCCGGGGTAAGGGCGGCGGCACGTTTCGAAGGGGCGGTGCGGAACAGGAGAGGCCCTACCCGGCGGCCTGCGTCGGGCAAAGACCGCGCGTATAAGGCGGGAGCCGAAGTCGCGCGGAGCCGGGAGGGAGTCCGAGGGGTTCGTAGTACCGGTGAAGGCGGGGAGAACCCGCTGGAGGGAAGGGACCCTGCTTCGGTCCCGCTTGCGGTGGGGGTAAGCGCGAGGGCATGGCCATAAGGCCCAACAACCCCGAAGGCAAAGTGCGAGAACTCCAGCGCAAGCTTTACGTGTGTGCCAAGCGGAGCAGGACACGGCGTTTCCACGCGCTGTTCGACCGGATCTGCAGGGGTGACGTCCTGGGGGAAGCGTGGAGGCGGGTGCGCAGCAACAAAGGGGCAGCCGGCGTGGATGAACAGAGCATCAGGGCCATCGAGGAGAAGGGTGTTGAACCGTTCCTCGAGGGCATCCGCGCCGACCTTTTGGCAGGCCGGTACCGCCCGAGCCCGGTGAGGCGGCGGTACATTCCGAAGGCAGACGGGAAGCAGCGGCCGCTTGGGATACCCACGGTTCGGGACCGCGTGGCTCAGATGGCGGCGAAAATGGTCATCGAGCCGATCTTCGAGGCGGATTTTCTGCCGGTAAGTTACGGCTTCCGCCCGAAGAGGAACGCGACGCAGGCCCTGGAGACTATCCGCGAGGCGGGCAACCGGGGCCACAACTTCGTGTTCGACGCGGACATCCGAAGCTATTTCGACTCCATCGACCGGGAAAAGCTACTGGTGATGGTGTCGGAGCGGATCTCGGACCGGCGGGTGCTTACATTTATCCGCAAGTGGCTTATGGCCGGGGTGATGGAGGACGGGACGGTGAGGGAGACGCTGTCTGGGACACCCCAGGGTGGCGTGATCTCGCCGCTTCTTTCCAACATCTACCTGCACGAACTCGACCGCACGTGGGAGCGGGAGTGCAAGCACCTGGGGCTCCTGGTGCGGTATTGCGACGACTTTGTGGTGATGTGTCGTAGCGAGTCGCAGGCGAGGGAAGCGCACAGGCGCGTCCGGGAAATCATGGAGCGCTTGGGGTTAAAGCTGCACCCGGAGAAGACCCGCATCGTGGACCTGAGACGGGGGAAGGAGGGCTTTACCTTCCTGGGCTGCACGATTCGGAAGCGGCGCAGCATCCAGAGGGCGCCGCATCGGCACTTCATGCAGCGGTGGCCGTCGCCCAAGGCGATGAAGCGGGTCCGGGAGCGCGTTCATGATCTTACGGATGCGCGACGGAGCGGGGTAAAGGATGTGAAGGAGGTCATCGCGTCCATAAACCCGGTTCTCCGGGGGTGGGGCAACTACTTCCGTACGGGGAACGCCGACCGGAAGTTCAACACCATCGACGGGTATGTGTACCGCCGTCTTGTCGGGTGGATGCAACGGCGGGGCGGACAGCGATCACGATACCGGTGGGATGCGTGGCCCCGCGAACGTCTGCACGAGGAGATGGGTCTGTACAGGCTGCGCGGCACCGTGTGTTACCCCGCGAATGCCACACCGTCAAGACCGTCGGTAAGCCGTGTGCGGGAAATCCGCACGCACGGTTTGAAAGGGGGATCTGGAAACGGGGTGACGTAAACGCCACCACCGCGCCAGAATTCTACCAATGTCCCCGCGGGCCGACCGCACCCCTCTCGAGCGGTGCAGAAGAACCTTCCGCTACATCTATCTGCGTCTCGTCCGCGTGGGGGGGGATCCGGTCCATATCGCGCTGGGGTTCGCCCTCGGGGTGTTCCTCGGCGTGTTTCCCACATTCGGCCTCGGAATCCCGCTCTCCCTGCTTCTCGCCTCGATGTTCCGGTGGAATCGCGTATCCGCGGTCCTCGGGTCCCTGGTGATGAACCCCCTCACGACGCCGTTTTTCTGGACCCTCTCCGGGACGCTGGGGGCCGCCATCTTCGGGACGGACGCGAGGAAGGTGCTCATGAGCTTCCAGAACGGGGAGAGGTTGCGGGGCTTGACCGTCGGTGCGGGAATCTATCTCGCGGGGAACACGATCATCGCCCTGGTCGCTGCCGTTCTCTCCTACTTTCTTGCGCTCCGGGCGGTCATCCTGTACCGGAAAAAACGGAAGGAGCGGAAGCAGAGGCTCCGCGAGGGGCGGGTATAGGGTTCCGCAACCGCCTCTCCTAAGGACCCGCGCAGCGCTTACGGTTTCCTCCCCCGGTCGACGGCCCACACGACCACGAAACTCGCGAAGAAGAGGCCGAGGAGCGGGATGGTCATCAAGGTCAAGTTGTACACGTCCGGGGTGGGCGTGAGGACGGCGGCCAGCACCAGGCACCCCAGCATGGCGTGCCGCCACTTGGTGAGGAAGAAGACGGGCGTAAGCCACCCGACCTTGGCCAGGAAGTAGGAGACCAGGGGCGCCTCGAAGGACAGCCCCAGGGCGAGGAGCATCGTGCCGCAGAAGGAGACGAATTTCCGCGCCGAGATGAGCGCACGCACCTCCCGCGTCTCGAACCCCACGAGGAACCCGACGCCGGCCGGGAGCAGGACGAAGTATCCCAGCGCCATGCCGGCGAAGAAGAGACAGGTCGCCGTCCCGATGACGGCCCACCCCCACCGTTTCCACGCCGGCAGCCGGGGGACGACCGCCCCCTGCCACAGCATCCACGCCCCGATCGGCAGCGACAGGGCCAGTCCGCAGTACAGCGCGACCGTGAGCAGGGCGAAAAACCCTTCCGACGGGTCGTAGGCGACGAGCTTCCGGTTGAGGAGTCGGACCAGGAACAGGAGGATCGGCTCCGAGTAGGCGAAGGAGACCGCGGACAGGACGATCACGAGAGCCGCATAGATGGCCAGCCCCTTGCGGGCCTTCTCGACTTCGGCAATGATGCCGAGAAACCGGTTTTCCACGACCCCTCCCCTGTGGATTTCTGCTATGTAATAGTACAGCGGCTTCGGGGAAAGGGGAAAAGGATGAGGCACGTAGTTCCCGGGTACGTCCACCGGCCCGGGCTCCACTGCGGTTCCTCCGCCATGCGGAACCTGCTTGCCTTCCGGGGGATTTCCCTCTCGGAGCCGATGTGCTTCGGTCTGGGGTCGGGCGCGGGATTCCTGTACGTGCCCGGACTCCCGGTTTCCCCCGGCGTAGCGTTCCACGGGCGCGTCATGGAGATGGAGAGAGAACTGTGCGACGCCCTGGCGATCCCGTTCCCCGAGCGTGCGGAGAAGGACGGCGACGCCGGGTGGGAAAGGGCCCGGGAAGCGGTCCTGTCCGGTCACCCCGTCCTGATCAGCACCGATCTCGCCTTCCTGGACTATTTCGGGACAAAGACACACTTCTCCGGGCACCGGATCGTCCTGTTCGGGTTCGACGACGAGGCAGGCACCGCGCTCCTGTCCGATTCGGAGAAGGAGGATCCCCAGAAGGTTCCCCTGCGTTCCCTGAAGAGATCGCGCTCTTCCGCCGTACCGCCGTATCCGATGGAAAACTGCTGGTGCGTCGTCCGGCCGGAAGGGCCACTGCGCCCCCTTCCGGAAGCGATCCCGCTGGCCCTCGGGAAGAACGCTCGGGAGATGCTCGTACCGCCGAAAGGCTCCACCGCCGGGATCTCCGGGATGCGCCGGATGGCCGGGGAGATCCCCCTCTGGCCCGAATGGACGGAGGACTGGGCCTTCGCGGCCCGCTTCGGGTACCAGGTCATCGAGAAGCGCGGAACCGCCGGGGGCTTCTTCCGGCGGCTGTACTCCCGCTATCTGAACGAGGCGTCTTCCCATTACCCTCCCCTGGCCGGGGCGGGGCTCTCCGGAAAGATGGTCGTAATCGCCAACGGCTGGACGGAGATCGCGGGGAGGCTCAGGGAGATCTCGGAGTCGGGGGACGCGGGGGCGTTCCTCCGGGTGTCGGACCTCCTTCTCCGGCAGGCCGACCGGGAAGAGGCGTTCTGGAGGGAGGCCGCCTCCGTCGCCTGAGGGCTCCCTCCCCGCAGCCCTATCCCGCTTGGTTGTCGAGAGGACCCCGGCTCGCGGGGGGGTCCCCTCGGCTACGCTCGCGATCTTCGCCCGCTCGCTGCCGGTTCCGCTCGACGGGGACATTCCTGATTCATCTCCGGGATGCGGGAGAGGAGTGTCCCCGCCCATTCGCTCCACAGGCCGCCTCGTCGACCCCCCCGCAACGCCTCAGGGTCCCCGGTCGTAGGCGCACTCGGGACGGGCCGCGTCATGGGCGGAGCAGCCGAAGGACGGGGGGTCCGAGCGGAACTTTCCGGGAGGGAGGTCAAGCGCAGACTTGCGGATTCATCGCAAGTCGAGCGACGAAGCGAGGGGCTCCCTCCGAGGATGCGGAAGCCGGCCATGACGCCCCGCACCAAGGCGCGCAGATGTCGCGCCAGCCGCACGAAAAAGCACGGCAAGCCGAAGGAGCCCCCCTCCGAGTGAGCGGAGCCGATGCCTTACCCTGCTGCAAAGGGCGCACTGAGAAGGCGTCCGCCGCAGGGGATCCCCCGAGCGGGAGCGCCGGCGGAACCGGCGGAGGCCCCGTATCCTGGATGGAACAGGGCGGGCATACTTCACAGGCAAGGGAATGGGCGGGGAAGGGACCGATGGGCACGTTCGCTGGACGCAGCCGGGGAGCCGGTGCGATCCGCGAGCGGGGACCCCGAAAGGCGAAGCCGCTCCATGCGCCCCTTGGCAAACGGGGATCGTCTACTCCCGGTGCTTGAGGTGCCGGCGGACGTACCAGACGATACCGGCCGCGATCGCGGCCCCGATCAGCAAATCGAATTTGTGGAAATATTCCCGCAGGACAGGCCACCGCTCCCCCATCACCATTCCGATGTAGGCAAGGCCCAGGCACCAGGGAAGGGACCCCGCGAACGTGTAGGCGATGAACCGTTTCATCTCCATCCGCGCGACCCCGGCGGGGAAAGCGATGAAGGTGCGGATGACCGGCAGGAGGCGCGCGAAGAAGACGGTCGCCTCGCCGTGCCGCTCGAACCAGCGGTCCGCCATGTCCAGGTCGTGCCGGGACATGAGGATATACTTCCCGTACTTCTCGATGAGCGGCCGGCCTCCGTACATCCCCAGGTAGTACGCCGGGACAGAGCCAACGACGCATCCGATCGCCCCGGCCAGTCCCACGGACCAGAGGGAATATTTCCCCAGGAAGACGAGGTAGCCGGAGAAGGGCATGATCACTTCGGAGGGCAGGGGGATGCATGCGGATTCGATGGCCATCAGCAAGACGATGCCGGGCAGTCCCATCATCGAGATCACGAAGATGACGAACGAGGCGAGCGCCTCGAGGATCCGGGTCACCACGGCGCGGGTTCCTCCTTATCCCACCGTGATATATGGCGGCCCGAAGCGGAGCGTCGGCTGGGCGTCGCCCACGGGCACACCCTGCCCCTCTTTTCCGCAGGTCCCCAGGCCGAACCCGAGGTCGGATCCGACCATGTCGATCATCGACAGCGCCTCCGGGCCGTTCCCGGTGATGGTGGCGCCGCGGACCCGCTCGCCCCACCGGCCGTTCTCGATCCGGTACCCCTCGGCCACCTCGAACATGAAGTCTCCGGTCACGGTGTTTACCTGCCCGCCGCCCATCTTCCGCACGAGGAGCCCGCGGTCCACCGAACGTTCGATCTCCCCGGGCGCCGTCGTTCCCGCCAGGATGATCGTGTTCGTCATCCGGGGCACCGGCTTGTGCCGGTAGGACTCCCGCCTTCCGTTTCCGGTCGACCGGACCCCTTCCTCCATCGCCAGCAGGCGGTCGTAGAGGAACCCTTTCAGGACGCCTCCTTCGACGAGGACCGTCCGCTGGCCCGGGGTCCCCTCATCGTCGATCCCGAACGACCCCCGCTTGCCCGGCACCGTGGCGTCGTCGACGATCGAAACGAGCGGGCTTGCCACCTGCTTCCCCAGCGAGTCCCGGTAGACCGACATGCCCCGTCGCGCCAGATCCGCCTCCAGTCCGTGACCGATCGCCTCGTGGACCATCGTCCCCCCCGCCTCGGAGGAGAGCACGACCGGCATTCTGCCCCCGCCGATTCTCCCCGCGGTGAGCCCCCCAACCGCCCTCTCCGCCGCCTTCCTCGCGAGCACCTCCGGGAGGAACTCGTCGAGGAACTCCCATCCGCATGTCCCGCCGCCGGTCTCGTACCCCATAGCGAGGACGGATCCGTTTCCGGCCACGCACTGGATGGTCAGGAGCGTGAACGTCTGGGCGTCCGAGGCGAAGACTCCGGGGTGCGCCGCGACCTCGATCCGTCTTTCCGCCTCCCCGTACGTCGCCCGGACCTGGCGGATCTCCCGGGACATCCCGCGGGCGATCCGGTCCATGCCGGTGACGAGGCCTACCTTCTCCCCGACCTCCCGGGACCCCGGGGGGATGACGGCGGCGGACGGCCCGCGAGCGGCTGCCGGGGATGATGGAAGAACGGCGGGGATTCCCCCCCCGTCTGCATACCGCGAAAGGTCGCGAGCAAGGGAAAGAACGGCCCGTTCGTCGCACTCGTTGGTGTAGGCGTAGAAGGTCTTCCCCCGGAAGATGAGGCGGATTCCTATCCCTGCGTCGATCCCCGCCAGGACGCGCTCGACCTTTCCGTCCTCCCGGTGTACCGAAAGCGATTTCACCTCCTCGTGGAAGAGCTCCCCGTATTCCCCTCCACGGGACAGGAGGGCGGACAGGACGGCCTCAAGGCGCATCTCGGCAAGCATCGGCTCTCCGGGGCATCGGCCGCCCCGCGTGCCTGCCCTTCGCGCGTGCGATGGCCGGACGATGGGCGGTACCTCGCGTTTTGTGTATACTGATTCTACCAAGTGTACCCGAGGGAGCGGATGAAAGCGAGAATCCTGGCGGCTACCGTGGCGGCCGCATGTTTGTTTGCCCATGATGCCGGGGCATTTCACGGAAACGCCACGGGGATCAGTACACGCCTGCAGGGGCGGGCGTACACCCAGTTCCTCACCGGCTACCTCCGGTACAAGGAAGGGAATCTCGACGCCGCCCTCGAATCATACCGCAAGGCCCTCCGGTACCAGGAAAACGAGCCGGAAATCCTCTACGAGATCGCGAACGTCCTCGTGAAGAAGGGGAAATTCTCCGAGGCGAAGGAAAACCTGGAGAAGGCCCTGGCCAGCGACGAAAAGCATGCCCGTTCCCGCTATCTCCTGGCGGGGATCCTGGCCGCGACCGGTGACAAGGAAAAGGCGATATCCCTGTATTCCCAGGCGATATCCGACGACCCGGACAACGAGGAGGCATACCTTCACCTTTCCACGCTCTACGCCGAGAAAGGGGAGTTCGGACGGGCGGAGGAGTATCTCACCACCCTGATCGGGAGGAGCCCGGGTTCGTTCCTCGCGTACTATTACCGGGGGAGGCTCGGGGCTGTCCAGAAGAAATTCGACAGCGCTCTTTCCGACTTCGACAAGTCGCTCTCGATCCAGCCGGCGTTCGACGGCGCCCTCATCGATTCCGGGGGCGTCCTCGAACTGATGGGGCGTCACGAGGAGGCGGAGGAGAGGTACCAGAGGGCGGTTGCGCAAAACCCGGGGAACCCGTTCATCCGGGAACGTCTCGGGCGGGTCCTCATCATCGAAAAAAAGATCGATCAGGCGGTCGACCAGTACGAGGAACTGAAAAAATTCGCCCAGGGGAACCTGGACTTCCGGACGAAGCTCGGGCTTCTCTATCTCGACCGGGACCGGTACGACGAAGCGATCAACGAGTTCCTGTTCGTGCTCGCGTCCCAGCCGGAGAACAGCCAGGTGCGGTTCTTCCTCGGGACCGCCTACCAGGAAAAGGGTCTGTTTCCGGAGGCCGAGAAGGAATTCCGCTCGATCCCGGAATCGTCGCCGGTGTACCGGGACGCGATGCTTCACGTCGCGATGTCCCTGAGCCGCCGGAAGCAGATCGAGGAAGCGATCGGGGTGACCCGGAAACTGCGCGAGAAGTTCCCGGAGGACGTCTCGCTGATGATCTTCCTGGGAACGCAGCTGGAGGAGGGGAAGCGGTACCCGGAGGCCCTCGGAGTTCTCACCGAGGCGGTGCAGAAGGAGCCGAAAAACGCCTCGGCCCGGTTCTCCCTCGGGGTGGTCTACGACAAGCTGGGAGACCTCGACAAGCTCGTCTCGTCCCTGGAGAAGGCGATCGAGCTCGACCCGGAGCACGCCACGGCCATGAACTACCTCGGGTACACGTACGCGGACCGGAACATGCGTCTTCCGGAGGCCGAATCCCTGATCCGCCGGGCATTGGAGATCCGGCCGAACGACGGGTACTTCATCGACAGCCTCGCCTGGGTCTACTACCGGATGGGGGAGTACCAGCGCGCCGAGGCCGAAATCCGCCGCGCGCTCTCGTTCATCCCCGACGATCCCGTCATCCTCGAACACACGGGGGACATCCTGTTTGTGGAGGGGAAGAAGGAAGAGGCCGCGGCCTATTACGATAAGGCGATTTCCCACGGGCACGAGAAGCCCGAGGAGATCAGGAACAAGCTGAGCCAGATCCGGAAGGCGGGCTCCACGGCGAAGTGAAGGCGGGGGACGCCTCTTCGAAGAACCACCCGGCGGCCCGGATCGGCGGTCGGTTCCTCGCGGCATGCGTTCCGGTCTTGTTGTTCGTCGCGGCTGGGACGGGTTGCGCGCCTGCCCGCCAGCGCCTCGTCGGGGAGGAAGCCAGAACGGCGTCCACGTTTTTCGTCTCGACGGCGGACGTTTGTTTCCCCATCCGGGCGTCGTTTTCGGGGATCGCCGAGCTCTCCGGGCGGCCCGTTCCCTTCCTCGCCGGCCTTTCCTCCCGGACCGCTTCGGAAGAGATCCTGGGGTTCTACGATCCCATGGGGCGTGCGGTCCTGTTCCTTCGCAACGAGGGGGGAAACGTGTCCGTCACCCGCGGTCCCGCCGCGGACGAGTTCCCGCCGGGGAACATCCGGCCTCTGGATGCGGGACCGGTGTCGCTCGGGCGCATCCTGTCGGGCGCCGCCGGGTATCCCGTGGACGGGGGAGAGGTGGGCAGAGCGCCGGACGGAAGCTGGGTCCTCGCGGGGAGGGGACAGACGCTTTTTTCCGATCCGTCGCGCCGCCTGCTCTCCCGGGCGGAATATGATATTTCTGGAAAGCGGGTCACCGTGACGTACCCGGGACGGGATTCCCGCGGACCGCCCCGGACGGTGGAGGTCGAGGTCATGGGGAACAGGATCCTGCTCCGGAGGGACGGGGAATGAAGATCGCCCGGGTTCTTGTGGCCGCTCTTGCCTTCGTTTTGGCGGCGGGATGCGCAAAGGAGAAACAGGAAGCCGGGAGCGCGGGACCGGTCGGCTCGGACGCCCCCGCCCACGGCGACGCCATCGTCGAGGGGAGCATCGGGGACGTGAGCGGCTTCCTCACGGCCGTCACCTCCGACTCCGCCTCCCACACGGCGGCGGGCTACGTCTTCAGCGGCCTCGTCCGGTACGACAAGAACCTGAAGCTCGAGGGGGAACTGGCCGAGTCCTGGGAGGTCTCTCCCGACGGGAAGAGGATCACCTTCCGCCTCCGGAAAGGGGTGACGTGGCACGACGGAAAGCCGTTCACGTCGGAGGACGTTCTGTTCACCTACCGGAGGATGATCGACCCGAACACGCCGACCGCCTACGCGGAGGACTTCAAGCAGGTGAAGCGGGCCGAAACCCCCGACCCACGCACCTTCGTCGTCGAGTACGGCAAGCCGTTCGCCCCCGCGCTCGCCTCCTGGGGGATGCACGTCCTTCCGAAGCACCTGCTCGCGGAGTACCCCGACATCTCCCGCAGTCCCCTGAACAAGAAGCCCGTGGGGACCGGGCCGTTCCGGTTCGTGGAGTGGAAGACCGGGGAGAAGACGGTCTTCGAGGCGAACCCGGACTACTTCGAGGGACGGCCGTACCTTTCCCGCGTCATCACGCGCGTCATCCCGGACCCGGCCACCATGTTCCTGGAGCTCAAATCCGGCGGGATCGACATGATGGGGGTCACCCCCCTCCAGTACACGAGGCAGACGGAGACGGAGGAATTCCGGAAGTTGTTCCACAAGTACCGGTACCTCTCCTTCGGGTACACCTATCTGGGGTTCCGGCTCTCCCACCCCCTCTTCTCGGACCAACGCGTCCGGCAGGCCATCGCCCACGCGATCCACAAGAAGGAGATCATCGACGGAGTCCTCTTCGGTCTCGGGCAGGAGGCCACCGGGCCGTACAAGCCGGGGACGTGGGTGCACAACCCCGACGTGAAGAGGTACCCTTACGACCCGCAACGTGCGAAGGCGCTTCTCGGGGAGGCGGGATGGAAGGACGCGGACGGCGACGGCGTCCTCGAGAAGGAGGGGCGGAAGTTCTCCTTCACGGTCCTCACCAACGCGGGGAACGAGAGCCGGGCGAAGACGGCCGCGATCATCCAGCAGAACCTGGACGGCGTCGGGGTCAAGATGGAGATCCGGACGCTGGAGTGGGCTGCCTTCATCAACGAGTTCGTGGACAAGCGGAAGTTCGACGCGGTGATCCTCGGCTGGAGCATCCCCCAGGACCCCGACCAGTACGACATCTGGAGCTCGAAGAAGACGGGGCCGAAGGAGCTCAACTTCGTGGGTTTCCAGAACGCGGAGGTGGACCGGCTCCTCGAGGAGGGACGACGCACCTTCGACCTCGAGAAGAGGAAGAAGGCCTACTCCCGCATCCAGGAGATCCTGGCGGAGGAGCAGCCCTACGTCTTCCTCTATTACCCGGACGCGCTTCCGGTCGTGCACAAGCGCATTCACGGGATCGAGCCGGCCCCCGCGGGGATCTCCTACAACTTCATCAAGTGGTACGTGCCCAAGGACCAGCAGAGGTACACCACCTTCCAGCAATAGGGGACGGATGCTCCGCTATATCGCCCGCCGCTTGGTGCTCACAGTCCCGCTCCTGATCGGGATCAGCCTCATCTCCTTCCTCGTCATCCACGCGGCCCCCGGCGGGCCGGTGGAGATGGCCACGGACCTGAACCCCAAGGTCACGGCGGAGGCGAGGGAGAGGCTTCGGGCGTATTACGGCCTGGACCAGCCGATCCACGTGCAGTACGTGCGGTGGCTCGGTCGAATGGCCACCCTCGATTTCGGGCAGAGCTTCTCCCGCGACGGGAAGCAGGTCTCCGAGAAGATCGGGGAGAGGATCCCGGTGACGCTGGCGATCAACGTCCTGTCGATGCTCCTCATCTTCCTGGTCGCGATCCCCATCGGCGTCTACTCGGCGGTGCGGAAGGACTCGTGGTTCGACCGGATTTCCACGGTGGTGGTGTTCACGGGGTTCGCCGTGCCCACGTTCTGGCTCGCCCTGCTGCTCATGATCCTGTTCGGCGTGAAGCTGAGGTGGCTCCCCATCTCGGGGCTCGTCTCGCTGGAGTACGATTCCCTGGGCCTGGCGGGGAAGATCTGGGACCGGACGAGCCACCTCCTCCTTCCGGTGTTCGTGTCGGCCTTCGGGGGACTGGCCGGGTTCTCCCGCTACATGCGGTCGAACATGCTGGAGGTGATCCGGCAGGACTACATCGCGACCGCCCGGGCGAAGGGGCTCCCCGAGCGGAAGGTCGTGTTCCGCCACGCGATGCGAAACGCGCTCCTTCCCTTCATCACCATCCTGGGGCTCTCCGTGCCGGGCCTTCTCGGCGGGTCGGTCATCTTCGAGTCGATCTTCGCGATCCCCGGCCTCGGGCAGCTCTTCTACCAGAGCGTGATGTCCCGGGACTACCCGCTGATCATGGGGGCGCTGGTGATCGGCGCCTTCCTGACCCTGATCGGGAACCTGCTGGCCGACGTCGGGTACGCTTTGGCGGACCCGCGGATCCGCACGGAGTAGGGGGAATCCGCGTGGGCGCGGGGACGAGCTCCATCTTCCGGGATTTCCTCCGCAGGCTGTTTCGGAACCGGCTCGCGGCGGGTGGGGGGATCGTCATCGCGCTGCTTTTCGTGGTCGCGGCCGTCCCGTCCCTGGTGACCGACCGGGACCCGAACCGGATCGACATCCTCCGGATCCTCGCGCCTCCCTCCGCGGAGCACCCGCTGGGGACCGACGAACTGGGGCGGGACGTCCTCTCGCGGATGGTCCACGGGGGGAGGATCTCCCTGGAAGTCGGCTTCGTGGCCACGGGGATCGCCACGGCCATCGGTCTCGTGGTGGGGCTTATCGCCGGATTCTACGGGAGGTGGGTCGACGGCGTCCTCATGCGGTTCGTCGATATCATGCTCTGTTTCCCCTCCTTCTTCCTGATCCTCGCCGTCATCGCCTTCCTCGGGCCGTCGATCATCAACATCATGGTCGTCATCGGGCTCACCCACTGGATGGGAGCCGCAAGGCTCATCCGGGCCGAGACGCTTTCGCTGAAGGAGAGGGACTTCGTGGCGGCGGCCCGGGCCCAGGGGGCGGGCAACCTGCGGATCATCTTCCGCCACATCCTCCCCAACGCGCTCGCCCCCGTCCTCGTCTGGGCCACCCTGGGGGTCGCCGGCGCCATCCTCGTGGAGTCAAGCCTCTCGTTCCTTGGAATCGGCGTGCAGCCTCCCACCCCGTCCTGGGGGAACATCCTCACGGCGGGGAAGGACAACATCGAGTTCGCGTGGTGGCTCTCCGTCTATCCCGGTCTGGCCATCCTGGTCACCGTCCTCGGGTACTACCTCCTGGGCGAGGGGATCCAGGACGCCGCCGACCCGCGGCTCAAGGGGAGGTGAGGGATTACCGAACGTTCGGGCATATTCCGCACATGGTGCCCCGGTCATCGTGCGCCCTGTACCGGGGCCCCTGGCTCGCGGAGGGGTCCCCTCGGCTACGCTCGCGACCTTGCGCCCGCTCGCTGCCGGTTCCGCTCGACGCGATTTCTTCCTCGCTCCACAGGCCGCCTCGTCGCCCCCCCCGCATCGCCTAGGGGCCCCGGGATCCGGCACTCGCCGCCGGGCGCACGAACGCTGCGCCTCGGGTTCCTGGACGGCTTCTTCGCCGGGGGCCGGGGGGGTCGCCGTGAGCGATGACCTTCTCTCGGTCCGCGATCTCGTCGTCTCCTTCCGCACGGAACGGGGGACGGTCCGCGCCCTATTCGGAGTCTCCTTCTCCCTGGCCCCCGGGGAGACGCTGGGCCTGGTGGGGGAATCGGGGTGCGGCAAGACGGTGACGGCCCTCTCCCTCCTGAAGCTTCTTCCCTCGCCGCCCGCCGCCATCGAGGGGGGAAGGGT
>LDXO01000015.1 GCA_001443455.1 Deltaproteobacteria bacterium CSP1-8
CGGCTTTCCTCTCCCTCCTTCCGGGACGCGCTGGTCGAGGGGCTCCTGTCCGCGGGCATGGACGTTGTGGACGTGGGGATCTGCCCCACCCCCCTCCTGTACTTTTCCATCCTGCGGTTCGGGGCCGACGGAGGGGTGATGGTCACGGGGAGTCATAATCCCCCCGAGTTCAACGGGTTCAAACTGTGCGTGGGACCTGTCACCCTCTACGGCGAGAAGATCCGGGAAATCCGGCGCATCATCGAGAGGGAGGACTTCGCCACGGGGAAGGGAAGGGAAAGCCGGCGGGACGTTGTGCCGGATTACCGGGAGTACGTGATGTCGAACATCTCCATCCCGCGCAGGCTCAAGGTGGTGGTGGACGCCGGGAACGGGACCGCGGGCCCGGTGGCGCCGCCCCTGTTCCGCGCGCTGGGGATGGAGGTGGTGGAGCTCTTCTGCGAGATGGACGGGCGGTTCCCCCACCATTTCCCCGACCCGACCGTCCCGGAGAACCTTGCGTCCCTTGTCCGGGTGGTGCGGGAAACGAACGCGGATGTGGGGGTCGCCTACGACGGAGACGCCGACAGGATCGGCGCCGTGAACGAGAAGGGGGAAGTCCTGTTCGGGGATTCCCTGCTGACCCTGTTCGCGCGGGATATCCTCCGGAGAAAGCCGGGCGCGACCGTCATCTCGGAGGTGAAGGCATCGCAGAACCTGTACGACGACATCGTCCGGCACGGAGGGAAGCCCATCATGTGGAAGGCCGGGCACTCGCTCATCAAGAAGAAGATGAAGGAGGAGTCGGCGGAAGTGGCCGGCGAGATGAGCGGCCACATCTTCTTCGCCGACCGCTTTCTCGGGTTCGACGACGCCATCTACGCCTCCGCGAGGCTCTTCGAGATCCTCGCGAATTCCGATCGCCCGTTAAGCGAAATGCTCTCCGACCTCCCGCCCCTCGTGGCGACGCCCGAGATCCGGGTGGAGTGCCCCGACGAGATCAAGTTCCGGGTCGCCGAGAGGGTGGCGGAGATCGTCCGGCCGCAGGCCCGGGAGGTGATCGACGTGGACGGCGTGCGGGCCCTTTTCGACGGAGGATGGGGGCTCGTGCGGGCGTCGAACACGCAACCCGTGCTCGTCCTCCGGTTCGAGGGAAAGGACCGGGAAACCGTAGACCGGATCCGCGGCGTGATGGAAAAAGCCGTGGAAACCGCCCGGGACGAAATCTCGTGACGGATTCCCGTTGACGGTATTCAAGGCGATACTGCTGGGAATCCTCCAGGGGGCCACCGAGTTCCTGCCGGTGAGCAGCTCGGGCCACCTGTTGCTCGCGCAGAAGATGCTCGGGCTCACGGAACCCGAACTGGCGTTCGACATCCTTCTGCACCTGGGGACGTTGCTGGCCGTACTCCTTTTCCTGCGGCGGGAGATCTCCGACATCCTTGGCTCCTTTTCCCGGCGGTATCCGGATCTCCGCCCGGGCGCGTGGGGGCGTCGGGACCTTCTGCTGCTGGTCGTGTCCAGCGTACCGACCGCGATCATCGGGTACGCCTTTCACGACGCGGTGGAGACGGGGGTCACCTTCCTGGGAGTGGGGTTCCGGTACCTGATCCTCACGACATTCCTTCTGATCAGCAATCTCCGGTTCCGGCACAAGATGGACCCCGACCGGATCGAACTCTGGGAGGCGGCGGCCATCGGGATCATGCAGGGGGCTGCCGTCTTTCCGGGTCTTTCCCGGTCCGGGTCGACGATATCGCTTGCCCTGGTGCTGGGGATCGGGGCGTCCCGGAGCGCGAAGTACTCGTTCTTCATCTCCCTGCCGGCCATTCTCGGCGCAGCCCTTCTTCATCTCCACCAGGGGGTGTCGGTGCTTCCCCGGGTGCTTCCTTCCGTCCTGGGATTCCTGTTTGCGTTTGCCGTGGGGTACATCTCCCTGCTGTTCGTCGAACGCCTGGTTACCCGGGGGAGGTTCCTCCGCTTCGCGCCCTACACGTTCCTGCTCGCCGTTCTCTCCTTCTACCTGTACGGGAAAGGCTAGCTCCGCACGAACCCGCCTGCGTCGGCTGCTGCGCCGTGGACGCCCCCTGCTCAAGGGGAGCGGGACCGGCTCCGCTTCCTCGGAGGGGGCCCCTCGCTTCGTCCCTCGCCGCAACCGAAGCCCTTAAGGCTGCGGATGCAACCTTCGCCGGACAGCTTCGCTCGGAACCCCCTCCTGCGTCCGCTGCGCCGCGGGAGCCCCTTGCTCAAGGGGGGCGGGACCGCGCTTTGTCCCCGGTGCTGCATATTGCCTTCTTCACCCTCGGATCCGCGGTTTCCTCGGTCACGTCCACCCCGTAAAACACGACCGTTTCCTCCCTCGCCAGGGGGAACGTCGTGTAGTCGATGGTCCTCCCCCGGAGCTCCCACACCACCCCGCTGTTCTTCTTTTTACTGGAGAGAACGCCCTCCACAATTTTCTCCGCGTCGTCGGGCAGGAGAAGTTCGTAGTGCTGCGGCGGCAGACCGAGGTCGTGGAGCTTTCTCTCCACGCTCCGGTTTGCATACACGATCCTGCCGTCCCTTGCCACCTTCATCATCAGGTTGGGGTCCGTCTCGTTGAAAGCGGCCAATTCCTCGAGTTTCCGCTCCCTTTGCCGGATGGCGTCCGTCATCCTTTGGAGCGCCTCGGAGAGCATCCGTACCATCCTGCCGCCCGAGGCCGGAACGGTGTCGTCGCTTCCCTCGTGGAATCGATGCGCATATTGGACCAGGGCCAGCAGGGGCTTCTGGATCCGGTTCCGGAACAGGAAGTAGGCGAGGGGAAGAAGGACCAGCAGAAAGGCGATGGTCGCCCCGACCATCAGGACCGCCGCGATGGTATCGGCTGCGGCCAGGGCCAGCAGGACAGGGAAGATAACGCTGCCTTTTTTCATTCCGGAAGTACCGGGGTCCCCTCGGCATTCGGGCGATTCGGAAAGCGAAACTCCTCGTCAATGTATCGGAAACCGAAAAGAAAAACTTTACGCAGGGATCCCCGGGGAAAGGGGTTCCGGACGTGGGTTCGGGGGGGTCACCCGACCTGGACGCGGCGACGGGGAGTGAGGATCGCACCGTTCAGCTGCTCTCCCGCCGGCAGGACGGCCCCCGGCCAGAGGATGGACCGGGAAACCGACGCTCCTTCGGCAACCGTGGCGCCGTCCTCGATGACCGCGCCCGGGCCGACCCGCGCGCCCGGGGCGACTTTCGCCTTCGGTGCGATGTGGACGGGCGGGATGATCGTGACTTGGTCCTCCTCTGCAGCCGGGCGAGCCGCTTCCTGCTTCCTGGCGGAGAGGAGGGCGAGGGTTCCTTCCAGGTAGTCGGCCGGAGTGCCGAACTCCTGGAAGCGCCCCGAGGAAAGGAATCCGAAGACGGGGGCTCCGTCGGCCACGAGAGGGGTATAGGTTTCCCGGATGATGCACGACGCCTTCCCCGGGGGGATGTTCGAGAGGAGTTCCGGTTCGAGGATCTGGCACCCCGTGTAGAAGCCGGACTTTGCCCCCTCACCGGCCTCGCTTCCGAACCCGGTGATCCGCCCCCCTTCCGTCACCCAGACGGGCGTGTACCGTTTCCCCGGGTCCGGGAAGAGGATCAGGGTGGCCAGCGCTTTCCTCTCCCGGTGAAAGGCAAGCGCCGGGGCGAAGGGGAAGGACAGGATCGTATCCCCGTTTGCCGTGACGAAGGTACCCCCTTTGAGGGACTCCCGGGCATTCCAGATCCCTCCCCCCGTTCCGAGAATGACCGGCTCCACCGTGAAATCGATGCGGACGGTCTTGCCCGCCCACCCCGTCACGCGCTGCTGGATGAGTTTCGGGTGCGTGTGAAGATTCATGACGAACGACTTGATCCCCGTCCGTCGGAGGAACTCCATGTTGTAGGTGCACAGGGGACGGCCGAGGACGGGGATGACGGGCTTGGGCAGTTCATAGGAAAGCGGGCGCAGGCGGGTCCCCAGGCCGGCGGCGAGGATCATTCCTCTCATGACGTTTCCTCGGAAGCCGCCTTCCCCGCGAGTTCGCCAAGGATCGGCAGGAGTTTGCGGGCCAGCGGCTTCATGCGGGAGTTCCGCTCGAAATTCGAGGCGAGATGGGCGACGGTCGGAGGGATGAACCGCAGGTAGAAACTCTTCCCGAGGTTGTGGGCCTGGTTTCCGAACGTGCCGATCGCCTTGACGTTTCTCTGGAGGGCGGAAACGTCGAGATGGTAGGAAAAGGAGGCCGGATCGCCCCCCATCCGCCGGAGATCCGCGGGGGCTGCGTGCCGGTAGACGTAGACGAGTTCGTCGACCGCCTTGTCGGCCAGCGTCACGTAGGAGTCCCTCAACAGGGAGCAAAGGTCGTAAAAGACGTTCCCCATCCGGGCGTCCTGGAAATCGAGGATCCGCAAATCCGGGGACGTGTTCCCCCTCCCGCCGGGGATCACCATGATGTTCCGGCTGTGGTAATCGCGGTGGGCGAGAACTCGCGGGAGTGCCGCCAGACCATCCAGGAAAGGCAGGAACAGGTCCTCGATGGCCCGCTCTTCCGTTTCCGACAGGGCGATTCCCCCGTATCGCCGGACGGCGTTCTCGAAAAAGAAGTCGATCTCCTCGGCAAACTTTTCCACGTCGAAGGCGAGTCGGGACGGGATCGCCCGGCCGTCCAGCGCCCTTGTCCCGGCCCCCTGGATCCGGACCAGGATCTCCATGCACCGCTCGTAGAGCGGCAGGAATTCGTCCGCGGAGCGGGCGGAGCGGACGATCCCTTCCAGCATCGTGTCGCCCGCGTCCTCCAGGAACAGGAGGTTGGCCTCCGGCGCTGCGAGGTAGATCCCGGGGACGGGGACGCCCGCCTGTTTCAGGTACCGGTGGACGTTCACGAAGGGGAGTTCCCCTCCCGGGGGAACCTCGTCCGGGTACCGCATCATGACGAGAGAGGGGACGGGGGAGCCCGGTGCCATCCGGACCCGGTAGTACCGGCGCGTGGAGGCATCCCCCGCGAGTTCCTGGACCCCGGTCACCCGGGCCGGCGCGCGGAAGAGCTTGGAAAGGGTTATCCCGATTGCCCGTTCGTCCACCTGCCGGGTGGTCCTCCTTCGCCCTGGAAAGACGCAAGCGCGCTGCGGCACTCGCCAAGGATCTCCTCGAAACTGCGGTCGTGCGGGTCGTCCCCCCCGGTGGTGTCGCGGAGTTCCACGGTGAAGGGCCCCGGGAAGCCGATTTCACGGAGCTGCGCGAACACCTCTTTCCAGGGGATCCCCCCGCGCCCGGGGACAAGGTGGTCGTCCTCGTCGCCGTGATTGTCCGAGGCGTGCACGTGGATGAGCCGGGGCGCCGATTCCCGGAGGGCGTTGCCGACATCGCCCTCGATATGGGCATGGCCCAGGTCGAGGCACACCCCGACCCGGTCTTCCGGATACCGGGCGACGATATCCATGACGATCTCCACCCGTCCCGACGGAATCGGAGTGTTTTCCACGGCGAACCGGACGTTGCCGGGGACCGCGTCCAGGAGTTCGTTCAGGGATCCCAGGAACGCCCCCCACCTGCGCGGATACCAGTTCTCCAAAGGGAAACCGGTGTGCAGGACGAGAGTCCCTCCGCCGTTCCGCGCCAGCCATGTCCCCGCCGCGGCGACGGCGCCCACCGATTCACGGCGGTGGGATTCGTCCTCCGACGACAGGGAGTACCAGCGGTCCTTCTTGTAGCTGCGGACGTCGGGATAGAGAGGGGCGTGGAGACTGGCCACGCGGACCCCGTGCCGGGCCAGCAGGGAGGAAATCTCCCCCGCCGCACCCGGGTCGGCGTACGGGAAGTGGGGCGGCATGGCCCACAATTCGGCGGTGAGAAACCCGAACTTCGGGAAGAGCGACACGATGGATTCGTCCAGGTCCCGGAAGACGAAGAGGTGGGTCGACAGGGAGGTTTCCATCCATTCGGCCGTTTCCCTACATTCTCGGCAAGACTTTCGCGATAATACCATACTAGGATAGATTTCCAGGTCTTCGACGGGGGGAACCGTATTGAGGCACGCCCGGCTGCTCGCATCATTCGCCTTCCTTCTTGCCCTTACCTCTTTCGCCCGGGCCGATTCCCTCTCCCCCGCGGACCACTTGTTCCGCGAGGGATGGGCCCTCCTGTCCGAGGAGAAGTTCCCCGAGGCGAGGGAAACGTTTGGCGCCCTTTCCCCCGGGGAATACGATCTCGGGGATTACGTTCTTTTCTTCACGGGATTCGCCCTGGCAAGAGAGGGGAAGCTGGCGGATGCGGCCGCGGTCCATGACCGGCTCGTCGCCTCCTTCCCCGGATCCCCCCTGGTCCCGTATCTCGAACACGAACAGGCCTTCGCTGCGGTGAAGGGGGATGACCTTCCGGGCGCAAGGAAGCATTTCGAGGCCTCCCGGGGGAAGGTCACGGGCAACGGGAGGAAGGCGGCCGAGGGATACCTCGCGGCACGCCTGATGGAAGAAGGGGGGAATGCGCAGGAAGGGGACGCCGGGCGGAAAAACGCCGCGGAAGCGTACCTGGAGAACTTCTTCTCCTACACGGTGCAGGACGGCGCGGTGCTTTCGATGGACCGCCTGTGGCAGTGGCGCGGGGAGGGGAAGCTGACGGGGATGGGGCTTCCCGTGTCCTTCTACGGCAAATACGCGAAGGCCCTTTTCCGGGCCGGGGAGGACGAGCGGGCCCGGGTCGTCTTCCAGGAGGCGCTGGAGAACTTCCCCCCCACGGACGATTTCTACAACGTCCTCCTCGACTACGCGGAGTTCCTGCGCAAGCAGGGGGAGACGTCCACGGCGCGGACACTGCTCGCACGGGCCGTGAAGGATGCCCCCCGATCGTTCCGGTCGGAGGTCGATTTCCTTTTCGCGAGGGTGGAGTGGAAGGCGGGCCGGCCCGCGGAGGCCCGCCGGAAGTTCCTCGAGATCGCGGAGAGCGAGGCGCGTCCGGCGACCGCGGAGCGCGCCCGGTACCAGGCGGCATGGATATCGGAGGAGGAAGAAGACCTGGAGGCGGCGACCGAGGAGTTCGGGAAGCTTGCGGGGGCCCGGGACGAGCAGGTGCGCCAGGAGTCGGTGTTCCGGCATGCCTTCGGGCTCTACCGGCAGAAACGGTACGCCGAGGCGATCAAGGCGTTCGAGGCGGGGGAGAAATCGGCGACGTCTCCGGTGGAGCGGGCGCGGCACGCGTACTGGAGGGCGAGGGCCCTCACCGGGTCCGGCGAGAAGCGGAAGGGGGATGAGCTTCTGCGGGCGCTCGCGGCGGATCACGGTTCGGGCCCTTTCGCGATGTTTTCGAGCTTGCGGCTCGGCGGGGATCCCTTCGAGATGCTCAATGCCCCCTCCAGCGGGGAGACGGCCCATTGTTCCCAGGAGAAGGAGAAACTCTGGGAAATGATCCGGGGCGCGCCCTGGTCGAAGGGCGATGCGGAGAAAGTCCGGCGGGCGGAGCGTCTCACCCTGCTGGGGCTGATCGAATATGCGATCCTGGAGGCGGAGCGGGTGGACCGGGCCGCCATCCGGAACGCGACGGGGTTGGCCGACGGGGGGACGCCCGGGCTGTTCCGGTACCTTGCGGGGGACTTGCGGGGGGCGATCCGCGATACGATCGGGGTTCCCTCCGACCGGTCCGCGGTGGGGCTCATCGACCGGCTGCAGTATCCTCTGGCGCCGCAATACCTGGGCGATTGCGACGGGAAGAAGTCCGGCGTCGACACCCTCGTGCTCCACTCCATCATCCGGCAGGAATCCCTCTTTCAATACAACGCCCTGTCTCCGGCGGGGGCGGTGGGGCTGATGCAGCTGATGCCCAGGACCGCTGCCGAGGTTGCCCGGAAGGAAAGGATCCGGAAAAGGCTTCGCCGGAACGACCTGCTGAAACCCGAGCTGAACGTGGCCCTCGGAGCGGCATACCTCTCGCGCCTGCTTCGCGGATACGACGGAGACTACGTCCGGGCCGTCGCCGCGTACAATGCGGGGGAATCGGCGGTGGCGAGGTGGTGGAACCGGGCGGAGGGTGACCCGGCGATGTTCCTGGAAAGGATGTCGTACCGGGAAACGCGCTCGTATCTTCGGAGGGTCTTCTTCAACCTTCTCCAATATTACCGGATCTACCGGCCCGGGATGCTTGCCCGCTACTTTCCCAGTGATCGAACAGGAGTCGGGACAGCTCCCGGTGTCTCCGCGTCCCCACCTGCCGCAGAGACGCCCGTCGGGCAGGAGGGTCCTCCCTCCCAACCCGGGACAGATGCTCCCGAAGGCGGGAAACCCGGCGGGTAGACGCCGGGGCGCCTTTCCGGAAATCCCAGTCGTCCGTCCAGGCGCGTGCGATCGCCTCCGCGGCCTCCTCCTGGTCCTTCTCCCCCCGGCCCACCAGGACGATGTCGCACCCGGCCGATACGGCCCGCACGGCGGCAGTGCCGATTCCGAAACGGCCGGTGATCGCCTTCATCTCCAGTGCGTCGGAAACTACCGCGCCGCGGAACCGCAGCCGGTTCCGCAGGAGTCCGCCGAGGATCTTTTCCGACAGCGTGGCGGGGAACTCCCGGTCCAGAGCGGGAAAGAGCACGTGGGCGGTCATGAGGGCGGGAATCCCGGCACGGATGGCGCGCCGGAAGGGGTGGAGGTCTCTCGCAAGGAGCGTGGCCCGGGAGCTTCGGACGACGGGGAGCTCCTCGTGGGAATCCGCGGCGGTATGCCCGTGCCCCGGGAAGTGCTTCCCGACCGGGAGGACGCCCCGGGAGAGCGTCCCGCGGAAAAAGGCGATCCCCAGTTCCGCGACGCTTTCCGGGTTTGAGGAGAGAGCCCGGTCCCCGATCACGGGGTTTTCCGGGTTGCTGTCCACGTCGAGGACGGGGGCGAAGTTGATGTCCACCCCGACGGCGCGAAGTTCCTCCGCCATCGTCTCGCCCACGGCGCAGGCCACGCGCGAAGCGCGGCAGCAGAAGAGGGAGTAGCACCTGGCGGGGGGAAACGGGGTGAATCCCGCAGCCGCAAGCCGGGTCACCCTCCCCCCCTCCTGATCGATGGCGACGAGCGGGGCGGGTCTTCCCCCGCCGGCAGCGGCGCGGATCTCCCGGCACAGGTCCCGGACCTGGCGGGGGGCCTCCACGTTTCTCGAGAAAAGGACCACCCCGCACACCGTCCCCTCCCGGATTTGCCGGGCCAGCCGGGACGGCACCGCCTTCCCCTCGAACCCGACCATCAGGGGGCCGGGGCCATCGGGTCGTTTCATCGTGCGCCGCTACTTGATCGCGCCCATCGTAAAGCCCGCGATGAACCGGTCAAGGAAGAAGGTGTAGACGACGGCCACGGGGATGCTGGCGATCAGCGCCCCGGCCATCAGCGGCCCCCACTGGAACACATCGCCGCGCACCAGTTCCGTCGGAACGCCGATGGAGACCGTTTTCTTCACCGAAACGGATATGAACGTGAGCGCGTAGATGAACTCGTGCATGGTGAGGGTGAAGGCGAACACCACGATCGTCAAAAGCCCCGAGATCGACAGGGGGAGGACGACCCGAACCATCGCCCCCAGCCGGCTCAGCCCGTCGACCATCGCCTGCTCCTCGATGTCCTTGGGGACCGTCTTGAAGAACCCCATGAGGAGCCAGGTGCAGAAGGGGATCGTGAAGGTCGGGTAGATGAGGATCAACGACCAGAGCGACTCCTGGAGCCCCATCTGGGAGGCGAACCGGGAGAGGGGAATGAAGAGGATCGTGGGGGGGACGAGGTAGGTCAGGAAGATCCCGATTCCCAATGCCTCCCCCCAGCTCCCCGCCCACCGGGCCAGGCTGTAGGCGGCCGGGACCGCCATCGCAAGGGTGATGACGACCACGGCCGCCCCAACCAGGAATGTGTTCCAGAGGTACGTGAGGAAGTGCGTTTCGAAGAGGAGCAGTTTCAGGTGATCCAGGGTAGCCGGCTCGTTGAAAAGGAACGGGTTGTTCAACGGGCTGAAGAGGTCGTGGTCCGTCTTGAACGTCGCGATGACCATCCAGTAGAAGGGGAACGCTCCGAAAAAGGCGAAGATGGTAACCACCGTGTACAGCCCCCCACGGGCTGCGATCTTCCGGATGCCCCCCATCACACCACCTCCGTCCGTCGGGCGAGCCGGAGCATCAGCGTCGCGACACCCGCCAGGACGGGGAAGAGGAACAGGGAGATCGCCGCCCCCTGGGCCAGGTCTCCCCCCTGGATCCCCTTGAAGAACGTCCACGTGGAGAGCACCTGCGTGGAGTGCACCGGCCCGCCGCGGGTCAGCACGTAGACGACCGCCATGTCGGTGAACGTGAAGATGAGCCCGAACAGGAACGCGATCCCGATGATGGGAAGGGTCAGGGGGATCGTGATCTCCACCGCCCTGCGCCACCCCGCTGCCCCGTCGATCTCGGCGGACTCCAGGAGATCCCGGGGGATCGAACTCAGCCCCGCCAGCTGGATTACCGTCGCCAGGGGCAGCAGGCGCCACACGTGGACGAAAATCACCGACGCCATCGCGAGACCGGACCGGCCCAGCCAGTACATGTTGGTCTCGGGACCCAGCAGGGCCCCCGGGGTTCCCAGCAATCCCGCGTTCCGCAAGATCCAGTCGATCGGGCTGAAGATCGAGTCGAGTATCCAGAGCCAGCCGATCGTTCCCAAAGCGATCGGTGCGGTCCAGGGAAGCATGACGAGAAAGCGTGCCAGCCATTTTCCGCGGAACTCCTGCATCAGGGACGCGGCGAGGATCCGCGAGAAGACGATCACCAGCGCTTGAGACACGAAGGCGAAAAAGAAGGTGTTCTTCAGGGCCAACCGGAACACGGGGTCCGAAAGGATCGCTGCGTAGTTTTGGAAACCGATGATCCGCAGAGTCGGGTCCCCGGTCGTTGCATCGCTTACGCTGTAGAAGATGGCCATGAGGAACGGGAACCCGATCATGGCCACGATGTAGGCGATGGCGGGAACGATCATGAGCTTCGCGAGAAGCTCCGCCCGATCCCGGATCCCGGCCTGCACCGGCCGCTCCTCCGCGGTTGCCATGCCCGCCCCACCCATCAGAAGGGGGTCCGGTCCATTCGCACGCCGGCGCTCCTTATCTCGAAGGGGAGCACCACGGTGCCCGGGGGTGCGGAAATCATCGCGTTCCCCAGAACCGCCTTGGTTCGATTCGCAATCCCGTGCTCCGGTCGAAGAACTTGATGTCCTTCTCCTTTACGGCAAACTCCTGGGCCTCCCCGGTTTTGATCTTCAGGTCCACCGTGGACGGGATGTTGACGATCACCTTCTCGTTGGGGAAGGTGTCGCGCATGATCCCGTACAGCAGCCGGTCCGCCCCCAGGTGCTCCACCCGGTGAACCACGAGCCACAACTTCACCAGCGGCTCGCCGGTGTCATACACGGAAACCGGGAGGAATTTCTCGGGGCGGAACCCCGCAATGTAGTCCTCCCGTTCCAGGAGGTTCATGGGGGGCGACCCGAGGAACCCGGCCACGAAGGTATCGGACGGCTCGTTGTAGACTTCCTGGGGCGTCCCGATCTGCCGCACCTTTCCCCCCTTCATCACGACGATGCGGTCCCCGAGCCCCATCGCCTCCACCTGGTCGTGGGTCACGTAGATGGTGGTGGTGCCGATCCGGCGCTGGAACTGCTGGAGTTCGTCCCGGGCCGAGGTTCGAAGCTTCGCGTCCAGGTTGGACAGGGGCTCGTCGAGCAGGAAGACGCTGGGCTCCCGGACCACCGCCCGGGCCAGCGCAACCCTCTGCCTTTCCCCGCCCGACAGCTCGCGGGGTTTCCGGTGGAGCAGTTTTTCGATCCCGAACGTCGAGGCGGCCCATTCCACCTTTGTCGGGATTTCCTCCCTGGGAAAGCCCTGGGCCTTGAGCGGGAAAGCGATGTTCCTGAATACCGTCATGTGCGGGTAGAGGGCGTAGCTCTGGAAGACCATCGCGATCTTCCTGGCGCGCGGGGGCAGGTTGTTCACCACCTGTCCCCCGATGAGAATGTCGCCGGAGGTGGGCGTCTCGATCCCTGCGATCATCCGGAGAAGCGTGGTCTTCCCGCAGCCGGAAGGACCCAGGAGGACGAGGAACTCCCCTTCGGCGGTCGCGATATCCACGTGGTCGACCGCCCGCACCTCCCCGAAATGTTTCGAAATCCCCCGGACTTCGACCTGCGCCATCGTGTCTGTCGCCCCCGTATCCCCGGTTGATGATTCAGGAGTGCAATGCGAACCGACGCGCGGGGGGTGTCAAGCCCCCCGCGCGTTGCCCTGCCGTCTCTACGTCTTTCCTCCCACGAGTCCCTTCTTCCGCCACGTCGCGAAGATCGCCTTGGTGAGGAGTTCGGCCTGTTCCACCGCCAGCTCCGGCTTCATCCCCCGCGCGGCGTTGGCCATCATGTTCGAGAGGACGAAGGTGTTGAAGATCTCGCCGACCGCCGGGCTCGACGGGCCCGGGTGCCCCACGTTGGTGCTCCACTTATCCGCGTCTTTCAGCACCTTGAGTTTTCCCTTTTCCTCCCCCGGGAGCGCGAACGGATCGTCGTCGAACCAGGCGTTGTGGAGGTCCCTCAACTTCTTCGCGCCGCTCACAGCGGGATAGCCGCGGTCCCCGGAGGGGACGGGGGTGTCGAAGAAGGCCGGGGAGTTGTAGAGCTCGCTCTGGAACATCGCCTGGTCGTAGTTCTCCACGAGGGCGATGAGGAACTTCTTCGCCGTGTCGGCGTTCTTCGAATACTTGGGGATGATGTAGTTGTAGATCACGTGCTCGCTGGCCCAGCGTGTTCCCCGCGGGCCTTTCAGCGCAGGGGTGAAGTAGATGTCCTTGGCGATCTCGGGGACCTGCTTCTGCGCGGACCGGTAGGCCGAGATGGAGTTCAAGATGTACGAGGCACGGCCGGCGATGAGCGCCTGGTTGTTCGATACGGCGGTCCAGGCGAGGACCTCGGGGGTCATCGACTCCTTGTACAGCCGCGCCATGTACGAGACCGCCTCCAAGGTCTTCGGGTTGTTGAGGATGACGTTCTCCTTCTCGTCCTGCTCGCCGGTGTCGTAGGACCAGAGCAGCCCCCGCGCCGCCATGTCGGAGTCGAGCTCCTGGGACAGGCCGATCCCGAGCTGGATCCCCTGGTCCTTCTTGATCTTGCCGCCGTAGGTGATCAGGTCCTCCCACGTTTCCGGGCCTTCCGGCTTGCCCGCCTTCTCCCAGAGGCTCTTGCGGTAGTCCCCGGGATCGATGGTCCAGCCGGGGCAGAAGGAGAAGAACTTCTTGGTGAATGGGTTGTAGGAGGTCCTCGTGCAGAGGGGAAGCTGCTTGCCGAACCTCTTCTCGGCCTCCTTGACCACATCGGTCAGGTCGAGGACGCTCGGCTCGAACTGGGATGGGGACCAGACCCACTCGATCAGGTCGTGCCCCTGCCCTGCCGAGATCTCGGCCGCGGTGCGGGCGGGGATCTCGGCGAGCCCGATGTGGTCCACCGTGACGTTCAGGCCGTTCGCCTGTCCCCAGTTCTTGGCGAAGTTGTCGAACCACTCCTTGTCGAACCGGGGGACGAAATGGGACCACACGAGGATCTTCAGGTCCTTCCCTGCGGCGTACCCGCGCCCGGGGAGGATGATCTGCGGCGCGATCCCCGCAGCGAGCGTCCCGACCCCGGCCGCCTTCATGAAATCCCGTCTGGAAATGAGCCCTTGTTTTCTTTTCTTCATATGCCCCCCTCCTTCCGGCTATTTGGACAAAGACGGTTAATGGAAAGAACGACGACGGTTCCTGCGCAGCCCGGTCTCCTTGACGAATCACCTCCTTCGGTTATTTTCCGCTGCATGACGGGATGAAGGATAAATCGTTGCATTCATTAAAATCATTAGGCGTGTCGTCTGTCAATAACCGGTTGACCCATGACACACAAGGTTTCCGGAAAATACCCATATCCGGGGCATCAATGCGCTCCTTCCCGCACGTCCATCGCGTCCCGGAGCCCGTCCCCCAGGAAATTGAACGCCATCACGGTGATCATGATGGCAAGTCCCGGAACGGTTGTCAGATGGGGGGCGACGAACAGGAAATGCCTTCCCTCGCTGATCATCGCCCCCCAGGAAGGGGTAGGGGGCGCAACTCCCAGGCCCAGAAAGCTCAACCCCGCCTCCGCCACGATCGCCCGCGCGATCCCGAAGGTGGCCTCGACGATGACGGGCGAGATCGCGTTCGGGAGGATGTGGACCCGGAGGAGCCGCGCGGGAGGGGTGCCGACCGCCCTTGCCGACTGGACGAACTCCATCTCCCGGATTTTGAGAATTTGCCCCCGGATGAGCCGGGCGTACCCCACCCAGCCGAGGGCGGACAAGGCGATGAGGACGTTGCGCAGCGAGGGTCCGAGGACGGAGGTGATCGCGATGGCGAGGAGGATCCCGGGGAAGGCCAAGAGGATGTCGGCCAGCCGCATGAAGAGGTGGTCGACCTTTCCCGCGAAAAACCCCGCCGCCGACCCGACAAGGAGCCCGATCGCAAGGGACAGGGAGACGGTGCCCAGTCCCACCGCGACCGAAACGCGCGCTCCGTGGATGAGGCGGCTCAGCAGGTCGCGGCCCAGCCTGTCCTGCCCGAGCCAGTGGGACCGCGAGGGACCGGACAGTCCGGAATCGAGCGCCTGGGCCCCCGGGTCGAACGGGGCGAGCAACGGGGCGAGCACCGCCGCGAGCAGCAGCAGGACGACGACGGCGAACCCGGCGACGGCCCCCCGGTGGCGGGCCACGCGCCTTGCGATGGTTTGTTTGACGGTCCGTTCACTCATACCGGATCCTCGGGTCGAGGCGGGAGTACAAAAGATCCGTCAGGAGGTTCACGGCCACCGTGCAGAGAGCGATGAACAGGATGCATCCCTGGACCAGCGGGTAATCCCGGGCGTCGATCGCCTGGATGGTGAGGCGGCCGACCCCGGGCCAGGAGAAGATCGTCTCGGTGATGATGCTGCCGGAAAGCAGGGCGCCGACCTGCAGGCCCATCACCGTGAGGACGGGGATGAGGGAGTTCGCCAGCGCGTGGCGCACCACCGCGGCCCGCCGGGAAAGGCCCCGGGCGGACGCCGCCCGCACGTAGTCCTGCCGGATCTCCTCCAGGAGCTGGGAGCGCAGCATCCGCATGAGGATCGCCGCCATCCCGGTCCCCATCGTCACCGCGGGGAGCACCAGGTGGCCGGCGGTCCCGTACCCCGAGACGGGGAAAAGCCCCAGCCCGATGGAGAAGATCAGGATCAGCAGGGGCCCCAGCCAGAAGTTGGGCATCGACAGGCCGAGCATCGCCAGGAACCCGCAGAGATGGTCGAGAAAGGTGTGCTGCCTCATCGCGGACACGATTCCGAGGGGAAACGCGATGCAAAGAGCCACGGTCATCGAGGCGGCCGAGAGGAGGAGGGTCGCGGGAACCCTCCGGAGGATCTCGCGCAGCACCGGCTCCCGGCTCCGGAAGGAGGTTCCCAAGTCTCCCTTCGCCATCCCGAGGAGGAAATCGCCGTACTGGACGGCCAGGGGGCGGTCGAGGCGAAGCTCCCGGCGCAGTTCCTCCTTCTGCGCCGCGAGGGCGCTCTCGCCCAGCATGATCTCGACGGGGTCGCCGGGGATCAGGTGGATGAGGAGGAAGACCACCGTCACCACGCCCAGGACGACGGGGACCATCTGCCGGAGACGGGAGAAGAGGTACCTTCTCATTTCCCGGCCTCCTTTCCCTTGCGGAATGTCATCTCCTTGACGGATGCGTAATCCTCGTCGGGAGTGATGACGAAGCCCGTAAGCCGCCGGTCCCGGACGAGGATGTTCCGGTTGATCCAGAGGGGGAAGACGGGGAGGTCGCGGGAGAGGATTTGCTGCACCTTCCCGTAGATCTTCTTCCTTTTCTCCCGCGATGTTTCCCGGCGGCCTTCCGTAACGAGCCGGTCGACCTCGGGGTTCCGGTACCCCCCCCGGTTGGCTCCCTCCGGGGGGGTCTGTCCGGAGTGAAAGGCGTAGTGGTAAATATCCGGGTCCGCGATCCCGACCCAGGTCAGGCTGTACAGCTGGAAGTTCCCCTTCCGGATGTCCGAGAAGAAGGTTCCCCACTCGAGGGACTGGATCTCCACGGCGATCCCGGCCTGGCGCAGCTCTTCCTGGATGACGGCCGCGATCCGCCGCCGCAACTCGTTCTGCGAGGTCTTGTACGTCAGCCGGAAGCGGGGTTTCGGGCCGTCGCCGTCCGGGTCGCGGTAGCCGGCTGCTTCCAGAAGACGCCTGGCTGCGGCAGGGTCGTACCGCAAGGGAGGGATCTTGTCGTCATGGGCCCAGAAGCCCGGGGCGAGAAGGGAGTCGGCAAGGTCCGCGTGCCCCTTCCACAGCGTCCTGGCGATCGCCTCGCGGTCGATGGCCAGGGCGATGGCCCGCCGCACCCGCGCGTCGGACAGGAACGGGTCGCGGAGGTTGAACCCGAGGTACGACACGTTGCTCCCCGGCGCTTCCTCCATCACCAGGTTCCCGTTTTCCAAAACGGCGGGGATCAGATCGGGTTCCACCCCGTTCAGGACGAGGTTGACGCTCCCCTTTTTCAGCTCGAGGAACCGCACGTTGCTGTCCGGGAGGAATTTGACGACGACCTGTTCGATGCGCGCGGCCCCGCCGTGGTACCCCTCGAACCGCGAAAGACGGATCGCAGTATCCTGCTCGTAGTCGTCCACCCGGTAGGGACCCGCTCCGATCGGGGGCGAGTATCCCGCGGCCCGTGTTCCGGCGGGCACGATCCCCCGCACCATGCCGGCCAGAAACGGCGCGAACGGCTCCGAAAGCCGGAAGACCACCGTGCGGGAGTCGGGGGTCTCGATCTCCCGGATCGTTTCGTACGTGGACCGGTGCGGGGAGCGGTTCCGCGGGTTAAGGATCCACGCGAAGGTATCGCGGACGTCCGCGGAGGTGAGCTCCCTCCCGTCGTGGAACCGCACCCCGTCCCGCAGCCGGAAGACGACCTCGGTGGGGGATCTTGCCTCAAAGCCCTCGGCGAGATCCGGAAGGGGGTTCCCCGCCGCGTCCATCCGGATGAGGGAGGCGTGCGTCATCTGCAGGATCTGCGTTCCGTACGCGTCGGTCGAAAGCCGCGGGTCGATGCTTACCGGAGCGCCCGGGAAGGCGATGACCAGCTCTCCGCTGTCCGCCGGCATCCTCTGGGAACAGCCGGTCGGGGAAGCTGCGGCGATGGCAGCCAGAAGCAAGGCGGAAGCGAGGCGGTCCTTCACGTCCGCCATCGTACCACGCGAGGACCGCGATCCGATTTCTCCCCGGGATGCGTCGGGAACGACAGGTCCGGTATTCCGGGGACGATGGGCATTGCGTATTCCTCGTCATCGGATCGGAACCCCCGGGCCGGCGGGCCGCGGTGCAGGGGCGGCCAGGGCCGCCCGGAGTTCTGCTTGTTCGACCCTCTTTCGTGAATTACAATGACATGATGCACATTTCCTTGCTGAAGGTAACCGCCTTCTTCTATCTGGCCGGGTCTCTTCTCTACCTCTACTTCATCATCACGCTGAACGAGAGAGGGGCGCGCCTGGGCCGGATGTCCCTCCTGATCGGCGTCCTTCTCCACGCCACCGGGTTCGTCCTCCGATATGCGGCCGCGGGGTACACCCCCGTCACCAATCTGTTCGAATCGCTCTCGTTTTTCGCGCTGGCGATCGCGGGCACGTTCCTCGTCGTCGAGATCCGGTACAACCTGCGCACCCTGGGCTCGTTCGTCGCCCCGCTTGCCTTCGTTTTCAGCATTTTCGCCGCTTTCCTGCCGGGAGAGGTCGCGGGGCTGGCCCCGGCGCTGAACTCCTATTGGCTCCCGATCCACGTCATGCTCCTGTTCATCGGCGACGCCGTCTTCGCGGTCGCCTTCGGTGCGGGAATCATGTACCTTTTGCAGGAGAAACAGGTCAAACGCAAGAAAATGGGCGCGATGTTCAAACGTCTCCCCTCTCTCGACGTTCTCGACGACATCAATTACCGGTGCCTGACGATCGGGTTCCCCCTTCTCACCCTGGGGATCATCACGGGGTCCATCTGGGCCGAGTACGCCTGGGGGTCCTACTGGAGCTGGGACCCGAAGGAAACGTGGTCGCTCATCACGTGGCTCCTCTACGCAGCGCTTCTCCACGGGCGGCTGACGGTGGGGTGGCGGGGGCGCAAGGCGGCGATCCTTGCGATCGTCGGATTCGGCGCTGTCCTCTTCACGTTTTTGGGCGTCAACCTTCTTCTGCCGGGCCTCCATTCCTACTCCAGCCTGTCGCGGTGAGAGGGGGGCAGAGGGTTCCCGATGGGCCACATCATCATCATAGGGCTCAACCACAGGACCGCCCCCGTGGAAATCCGGGAGCGTCTCGCCTTCTCCGCGGACACGATCGGCCACGCGCTCCGGGGGCTCCTGGAGCGGGAGTCCCTCAGGGAAGGGGTGATCCTGTCGACGTGCAACCGGGTCGAGGTTTGCGCGCTGTCGCACCAGGGCTTCCGGGGCGCTGCCGAGGTCAAGGAATTCATGGCGGCCTACCACGGGATCCCGTTGGGAGAGGTGAACGGTTATCTCTACCACTACGAGGGAGAGGAGGCGGTGCGGCACCTCTTCCGGGTGGCCAGCAGCCTGGACTCCATGGTGCTCGGCGAGCCCCAGATCCTCGGGCAGGTGAAGGACGCCTACGGCTATGCCAGCGAGTTCCGGTCGATCGGGCCGATCCTCGACAAGTTCTTCTCGAAGGCGTTCTCCGTGGCCAAGCGGGTGCGCTCGGAGACCAGGGTGGCGAGCAGCGCCGTGTCGGTCTCCTACGCCGCGGTCGAGCTGGCGAAAAAGATCTTCGGCGACCTCGCGGACAAGACCGTGATGCTCATCGGCGCGGGGGAGATGTGCGAGCTGGCCGCACGCCACCTCATCTCCGCGGGCGTCAAGGGAATCATGGTGACCAACCGGACCTTCGAGCGTGCGGTGAAGCTCGCCGAGGAGTTCGGGGGCACGCCGGTCCGGTTCGACGAGCTGCCGGTTCACCTGAAGCGGGCCGATATCGTCCTCTCCTCCACGGGGGCTCCGCATTTCATCATCCGGAAGAAAGAGGTGGAGGAGGTCATCCGGATCCGGAGGAACCGGCCGATGTTTTTCATCGACATGGCGGTCCCCCGCGACATCGACCCCGATGCGAACCAGGTCGACAACGTCTACGTCTACGACATCGACGACCTGAACAACGTGATCGAAACAAACCTCGAGGAGCGCCAGAAGGAGGCCAGGAAGGCCGAGGAGATCGTGGCGGAGGAGGTCCGGTCGTTCCGCCGGTGGCTCGACGCACAGCAGGTCACCCCCACCATCGTCACCCTCCGCAGGAAGTTCGAGGAGATCAAGAACGCCGAGGTGGCCAAGGCGGTGTCGGTGCTCGGGGCGGAGAGCCCGAAGACGAGAAAGGTGGTGGAATCCCTCGCCTCCTCGATCCTCAACAAGGTCCTCCACGCTCCCATCGCCGCACTCAAGAAGGACGCCGACGGCCGGAACCAGATGGAACTCGTGGCGCTGGTCCGGGAGATCTTCGACCTCCCGGATTCCCCGGAGCAGGCCGGGAGCGGGGAAGAAGAAGATGCCGGGAAGACCCCGCCGGAATAGGGCGCAGGAAACCGGGAGGAGGGTGGATTGGGCAACACGAATCCGTTGATCCGTCTCGGAAGCCGCGGCAGCAAGCTCGCCCTGTGGCAGGCCGAGTTCATCCAGTTCGAGATCGAGAGGAAAACGGGCAGGAAGGTCGAGATCACGAGGATCCGGACAACGGGCGACATGATCCTCGACGTCCCGCTCGCTCGTGTCGGAGGGAAAGGGCTGTTCGTAAAAGAAATCGAGGAAGCGCTGCTCACCGGGCGGATCGACCTCGCGGTCCATTCGATGAAGGACGTCCCAACCGACCTGCCCGACGGGCTCGAGATCGTGGCCATCACGCGCCGCGAGGACCCGCGGGACGCCTTCCTGTCCGTGAAGTACCGGCGGTTCGAGGATCTCCCGCAGGGCGCGAAGGTGGGGACGAGCTCCCTGCGCAGGCAGACCCAGCTTCTCGGGATCCGGCCGGACCTTTCCATCGAAACCCTCCGCGGGAACCTCGACACGCGTATCCGGAAGATGGAGGGGGGGCGCTTCGACGCCATCCTTCTCGCGGCGGCGGGGCTTCGGCGCCTGGGGTGGGAGGCGAAGATCACCCAGTACCTGCCCGAGGAGATGTTGCTTCCCGCCATCGGGCAGGGTGCCCTGGGGATCGAGATCCGCAGCGGGGACCCGGATACCCGGGAGTCGGTCTCGTTCCTCAACGACCGGGACACCGCGTTCGCGGTCCGCGCCGAGCGGGGGTTCCTGAAGCGCCTCGAGGGGGGGTGCCAGGTCCCGATCGCCTCGCACGGGCGCACGGAAGGGGACCGCATCTTTCTGCAGGGGATGGTGGGACGCCCCGACGGGTCCGAGATCATCCGCGGAAGCGCGACAGGAAGCGTCTCCGGCCCGGAGGCGCTTGGCGTGTCGCTTGCCGATCAGCTTCTCGACCGCGGCGCGAGGACGATCCTTAACGAAGTGTACCGGGCGGCGGGAAGGTAGCCGAAATGTCTCTCCGGGGGAAACGGATCCTGGTGACCCGGGGGGAGGGACAGGCGGAGGAGTTTTCCGCGATCATCCGGAAGCGGGGGGGCGTACCCGTGGTCTTCCCCACGGTCCGGCTGGTCCCCCCCGACGATTTCGCTCCCCTGGACAAGGCCCTGGCCCGCCTGGGGACGTTCGACTGGGTCCTGTTCGCGAGCGCCAACGCCGCCCGGTTCTTCCTCGGGCGAGCGGCGAAACGGGGAATCCGGGGGACTCCCGGGAAGGTCCGGGTCGCCTCCGTGGGGCCCGGCACGACCCGGGAGGTGCGGCAGCACGGCTTCCCCGTCCATCTCGAGGCGGCAACGCATACCGCGGAAGGGATAGTGGAGGCACTGGCCGGTGAAGGGTTTTCGGGGAAGCGTTTTCTCCTTCCCCGCGCCCTGGAGGGCCGGGAGGTGATCCCGACGGAGATCGGACGCCGGGGAGGGACGGTGGAGGTCGTGACGGCGTACCGGACCGGTCTGCCGCCCCGGGACGAGAAGGCCGTAGAGGAGATCGGGGCGAGGCCGCCCGACGTGTGCACATTCGCGTCCCCCTCGGCGTTCCGAAACTTTTTTCTCCTGATGGGGGAGCAGCGGGCCGCTTCCGTCCTTTCCCGGAGCAGGATCGCCGTGATCGGGGAAGTGACGATGCGGGCCGTCCAGGAACGGGATTACCCCGTGGACATCGTGCCCGAAACCTACACATTGGCCGGGATGCTGGAGGCGATCGAGGGATATTTCGCCTCCCCTTCCCCCCGGAGGTGAGCCTTGATGAGTTACCCGGAACACCGCCCCAGGAGGCTGCGCAGGAACGAGGAGATCCGCCGGATGGTCCGGGAGACGAAACTCTCGGTGGACGACCTGATCTACCCTCTCTTCGCGGCCGCCGGCAGGAAGATCCGGAAGGAGATCCCCTCGATGCCCGGCGTTTTCCAGCTGAGCGTGGAGAATCTCGTCAAGGAGGTCCGGGACGTCCGGGGGACGGGGATCCCCGCCGTCCTTCTCTTCGGCATTCCCGCGAAGAAGGACCCGGTGGGGTCGGATGCCTGCTCCGACGACGGGATCATCCAGACGGCCGTCCGGGCGATCAAGGACAATGTTCCCGGCGTCCAGGTCATCACCGACGTCTGCTTCTGCGAATACACCGACCACGGCCATTGCGGGATCCTGACCCGGGACGGCGACGTGGACAACGACGCCACGCTGGACATCCTGGCCCGAAGCGCGGTGACGCACGCGCGGGCAGGGGCGGACATGGTAGCCCCATCCGACATGATGGACGGGCGGGTGGCGGCCATACGGAGGGCGCTGGACGAAGAGGGGTACGAAGGGACCCCCGTCATGTCGTACGCCGCCAAGTACGCAAGCGGGTTCTACGGACCCTTCCGGGACGCGGCCGAGAGCACCCCGCGGTTCGGGGACCGCAGATCGTACCAGATGGACCCCCCCAACGTGCGTGAGGCGCTCCGGGAAGTGGCCCTCGACATCCAGGAGGGCGCGGACATCGTCATGGTCAAGCCCGCGCTCGCCTACCTCGACGTCATCTGCCGCGTCCGCGAGGCCTTCGACGTGCCGGTGGCGGCCTACAACGTCAGCGGGGAGTACTCGATCGTGAAGGCCGGGGAGCAGCTCGGGTGGGTCGACGGCCGCCGGTTGATGATGGAGATCCTGGTGTCGATCAAACGGGCCGGGGCCGACCTGATCCTGACCTACGCCGCCAAGGAGGCGGCGAAGGTCCTCGGGGAGTGACGGGCATGGCGGAACATCCGGCCGCTCGGTACAAGGTCGTCGAGATCGCCAACGTCCATGACCGGGAGATCGAGGCGGAGCTCAATCGCGTAACCGCCGAAGGATACCGGTTCGAATCGATCCACTTCGTGACCCAGCCCGGGAACCGAAGGCCCTCGATGGCGTTCCTCTTCTTCTCGCGGGCGGCCGGGGAAGAGGGGAGGTGAGGAATGGCGTTTCGCTGGGAGGAGCAGAGGGAGTACTTTCGGGACGCCCGCCGAGCGCGATACCTCGCCCGCATCGTGGGAAAGACGGCCGATGTCATCATCGCCATGTCGCTGTGGCACATCCCCGGAGCGGCCGGGGCGTTCGCCGCGCTGTTCTACCTCCTGATGTGCGACGGGTTCCCCGGGGGACGAAGCGCGGGGAAATGGCTGACGGGACTCAAGGTCGTCCGCGTCGACCGGGAACCGATGGACCTCCAGTCCTCCCTTCTGCGGAACCTGACCGTGGCCTCCCCGTTCCTCCTCTACCTCGTCCCGGTCGTAGGCCCCTTCCTCGCCTACACCGTAGGGCTGGCGGTCCTTCTCATCGAGACGTATCTCGGGTTCTACGACTCCGACGGCCAGCGGGCGGGGGACACGTTCGCCGAGACGATCGTGGTGGAATTCCAGCAGGCCGCAGATGACGTCTCTCTATCTGATTGACGGGCACAACGTCCTCTACCGCACATTCTTCGGTCTGCCGCGGCTCTCGGCGCCGGACGGAACGCCGACCAACGTCGTGCTGGGGACCGCCAGGATCCTCCTGAAGATCCTCCGGGAAGAGAAACCCTTTGCGATAGCGGCCGTCTTCGATTCCCCCGGGACCACCCCCCGGCACGAGCTCTTTCCCGAATACAAGGCGAACCGCCTCAAGGTTCCCGAGGAGCTCCTGGCCCAGGTCCCCGTGGTAAAAGAAGTCGTCGACGCCCTGGGGGTGCCGAGGATCGAGGTGCCCGGCGCGGAGGCGGACGACATCATCGGCACCCTGTCCCGCCTCGCCGAGGAGAGGGGGATGGAGGTCGTCATCATCTCCTCCGACAAGGACCTCTACCAGTTGGTATCGAAGAAGGTCCGCATCCGGGACGGCTTGAAAGAGAGAACCGTGGGGGTGGAGCAGGTCCGCGAGACCTTCGGCGTGGGGCCCGAGCGGGTCGCGGAGTTGCTCGCCCTGGCAGGGGATCCCTCCGACAACATCCCCGGCGTCCCGGGGATCGGCGAGAAGACCGCCTCCGGCCTGATCCGGGAGTTCGGGACGGTGGAAAACCTCCTCGCCCACACCGACAGGCTCAAGGGAAAGCAGAGGGAGAGGATCGAAAAAAACGCGGAGATGGCAAGGCTCTGCCGGCAACTGGCGGAGATCGACCGGAATGTCCCGCTTCCGTGGGGGATCGACGAGCTTGCGCCCCGGGGGATTCAGCAGGAAAAAATCGCCGCGCTCTTCCGGCAGCTCGGTTTCCGCAAGCTCCTCGAAGAGCTGGATCCTGCGCCGCCGGCCTTGCCGTACGCCGATCCCGGCAAGCGCCCCCCGCGGGAACGGGGACGGGCGGAGAGGGCGGGGGATCTCATCGCCGCAATCGGGGGCGGCGCGCCCTCCCGGGCGGCTGTCGCCCCGGCGGGGGATCAGGGGGAGGAAATCGCCGTGGCGGTACCCGGTCGCGGGGTCTGGTTCCTCCCGGACCGGGCCGTTCCGGATCTCGTTCGCCGGGTCGGCGAGGGAGGAGGTACGGTCTACCTGTTCGACGGAAAGGCCTTCCTGAGGCGTTTCCGCGATGTCGCCTCCCCCGGGAAGGAAACGGCGCTGTTCGATGTGCAGGTCGCCGCCTACCTTCTCGACCCGGAAGAGGGCACGCCGACCCTTTCCAAGCTTGGGGACCGGTTCCTGCCCGGGCCCGGGTCAAAAGGCGAGGGGGAGGGGGATCCGGCCGTTCTCGCGGAGGTGATCGCCGCGCTGGGGGAGACCCTCGAGGAGAAGCTCGCGGCAGGAGGACTCTCCGGGATCTTCCGGGAAGTCGACATGCCGCTTCTGCCGGTCCTGTTCCGGATGGAGGAGAAGGGGATCCGGATCGATCCCGAAATCTTCGGCGAACTGTCGGAAGAGCTGGCCGCGGGGACGCAGGAGATCGAGAACAAGGTGGCGGCGATCGCGGGGCCGGAGTTCAACATCAACTCCCCCAAGCAGCTCTCCTTCCTCCTGTTCGAGAAACTCGGGCTGCCGCCGGTCAAGAGGACGAAGACCGGCTACTCGACGGACGTGGAGGTGCTGGAACGGCTCAAAGGGGCTCACGAGATCCCCGGCCTCCTCCTCGAATACCGGACCCTCGCGAAGATCCGGTCCACGTACGTCGACGTCCTTCCCGGGATGGTGAACCCGCGGGACGGTCGCATCCACACGACGTTCCACCAGACGCAGACCGCCACGGGGCGCCTCTCCTCCTCCGAACCCAACCTGCAGAACATCCCGGTGCGCGCCGACCTGGGGAAGAGGATCCGTTCGGGGTTCGTGGCGGAACCGGGGTGCCTGTTCGTCGGCGCCGACTACTCCCAGGTGGAGCTTCGCCTTCTCGCCCACCTGTCGGGGGACGCGGAGCTCCTGCGAAGGTTCCGGGAGGGGGAGGACATCCACGTCGCCACCGCCTGCGCTGTCTTCGGGGTGGCCCCCTCCGCAGTCACGCCCGAGCTTCGTCGCAGGGCCAAGGTGATCAACTTCGGGATCCTGTACGGGATGAGCCCCTTCGGACTGTCCCGGGAGCTCGGGATCGGCGGCAAGGAGGCGAAGCAGTACATCGACCAGTACTTCCGGCGCTACCCGGGGGTCTACCGGTACATCGAGGAGCTCAAGGAACAGGCGAGGAAGGACGGAACCGTCCACACCATTCTCGGCAGGCGGAGGTTTCTCAGGGACATCAACTCCCAGAACAGGGTCCTCCGGGAGGCGGCCGAGAGGATGGCGATCAATACGCCGATCCAGGGGAGCGCGGCCGACATCATCAAGATGGCCATGATCCGGGTGGACCGGGAGTTCCGGGAGCGGGGGATGAGCACCGGGCTGGTCCTCCAGGTCCACGACGAGCTGATCGCCGAGGCTCCCGAGGCCGAGGCACCCGAGGCCGAGCGACTCCTGAAGGATGCGATGGAGAACGTGGCCTCCCTGTCGGTGCCTCTCACCGTATCCGTAAGCAGGGGGAAGCATTGGGGAGAAGTTCACTGAGCCCAAGGCATCGGGGGATGAATAGATCCCGGGGAACCCACGTCCTATGACTGGGAACGATCAGGCGAACCTCCCGGACGAGGATCTCGTACGGGGCGCGCAGGACGGCGACGAGGGGGCGTTCCGCGATCTGATGGAACGGTACAAGCGGCGTGCGTACGGGGTGGCCCTGGGGATCGTGGGAGACCCGGACGATGCCCAGGACGTGGTGCAGGACGCCTTCGTGAAGGCGTATTACAAATTGAAGGACTTCCGGTTCGGGTCTAATTTTTATACCTGGTTCTACCGTCTCCTGGTCAACCAGGCGATCGACCGGTGGAGGAAGGCGTCGAGGTCGCCCACGGTTTCCTTCGACGACGCGCGGGTTTCCGGAGAGACGTCGGAGCCCGAAGCGATGGTATACCCGAAGACCCCCGAGGAAATGGCGGGGAACCGGGAACTCGGGGAGGGGCTCGCCCGGGCGATCGCGGCTCTTCCGGAATACCACCGGACGGTCATCCTCCTCCGGGAAGTGGAGGGGCTGGCATACGAGGAGATCGCCCGGATTCTGGATTGCTCCGTCGGCACCGTGATGTCGCGCCTCCATTACGCGCGGACGAAACTGAAAGAGGCGCTCAAAGGGTTCCGGGAAGGGTAAGGATATGGAGTGCAGGGAAACGAGGCAGAGGATCCAGGACGTGATCGACGGCCGACTCCCGCCTGGCGAGGCGGAGGAAGTGCGCCGACACCTTCGGGCCTGCGCTCCGTGTGCCGCCGAGGAGGCCGATCTGGCACGGGTCGGGGACCTTCTCCGCCTGTGGTCCGCCGCGCGCGTCGGGGAGAGGGAACCGCAGCTTTCCGCCCTGTGGACCCGGGTCCGGGCCGGGATCGAGCAGCAAGGGAGCCCTTGGTACGCACCTCTTCTCCGCCGGTGGTTCTTCGTCCCGGCGGCCGCTGCGCTTGCGGTTTTGATCCTTCTGTTCTATCCTTCCGATGGGACGAGGGCCCCGTTTCACCCGAAAAGTTTCGACGTCACGGTGGAATCCCTCGAATCCGACACGGCGACCGTGGCCCTGGTGGACAAGGGGGAGGAACTCCCACGGGTGATCTGGGTTATCGAACATGGGAAGACGTGACCAAAGGCCGGGCGGTTGCCTCCCGGCGATCGTCTCCTTCGCTCTTCTCCTTTTCGCCCATACCGCCGTAGCCGCCCCCGACGCCCGGGTTGCGGTCGACGTGGGGGTCGTCGTGGCCTCTCACGAGGGGACCACGATGGACCCCGCGCTCTCCTCGATCCGCAACCAGCTGCAGTCGATGTTCAACTACTCCTCCTACCGGATGGTCGACCGCCTGAAGCGCTCCCTTTCCGTGGGCGAAACCGGGGAATTTGCCCTCCCCGGGAACCGGTCCATGCGGGTGACCCCTGCCCCTGCCAAGGGGGACAAGGTGAGGCTCGCCGTCCAGGTCATGGAGGGGGAGCGCAACCTCGTCTCCACGACCCTCGGACTCTCCCGGGGGGGAATGGTGATCTTGGGCGGCCCCTCCTACCAGAAAGGCGTATTGATTCTCATCATTTCCGCGGAATAACCCTCCCGGTGAATATCTGCGCCTTCCCCCCCGTCTTATCGGTAGAACCAGGAAACTTTCCTTCGGGAAGCCGGGTTATCCCCTGCAGGAAGGACCGACGGCGAGGAGGTGGAAGCGATGAAAAAACTGGTTGCGATGGCGGTTGCGGCGGCATTTCTGGCCGCGTTGGCCCCTTCCCCCGCCCTGGCGGGGGATCGGGGGTGGGCCACGGCCGGGAAGATCCTGACCGGGATCATCGGCGTGACGATTCTGGGGAACGCGATTGCGAACTCCCATCCCTACCCGGGCCCCGTGTATGCCCCCGCACCGCGGGTGTATTACCCCCCGGAAGAGGTCTGGGTCCCGGGCCACTACGAGGCCAGGATCGAGAGGCGGTGGGTGCCCGGCCACTGGGAGATCGAGCGCGCAGGGCGCCATTACGACGACGATGACGATTACGGGGACCGCCATGGAAATGGCTACGGGAAGCATAGTGCCCGCCGCGTATGGGTCCCGGGTCACTACCAGGAGGTCGAGGTACGGGTATGGATCCCTGGACACTGGGAGGAGCGCGGATAGCCTCGGCGAACGCGAGGGATGAGACGACCGGGAGGCCCGTCAACCTTACAAAACATTCCCCCCGGAGGGATGATCCCCTCCGGGTTTTTTTTGCCCGCGCCGATCCCCCGTCAGGTAAGATTTTTCCGGGAGGGGACGCCATGCGTGATCATGCCGGCGCGGCGGCGGGGACGCCGCTCAGGAATTCGCTTTGGAACCTTCTGTACCGGGTGGTTTCCTCCACCGACCATTCCCGGACGGCCTGGGGCGCCATTCTCCGCGGCGCCTGCCTGGCGTTCTTCAAAGAGACGATCGACGACCTGCCGACCGCCGACAACGAGGCGTCCCGCCGGGCCCTGAAGGATTTCTTTTTCGGACTCCCGGACCACCGGGTCTACGACCTGTTCGAGTTTCTCCTCACGAACGACGGGGCGGGGCTGAAGGAGGTCGACCGGAAACTTATCCGGCACAGCCTGAACCGGGTCCTCGAGGAGGAGAGGGCGCCGGTCCGGCTCCTGCGCGACAGGTTCCTCCCCCTCCCGGACGAACTCGCCCTGGACGCCGTGGCGACCGCGGAGGAGAAGATCTCCCTGTTCGACCTGGCCGCCGCCGCCCGGCACCTGCAGACGGCGGTGGCCTTCCTCTCGCGCCGCCCCGACCCCGCCGCGGCGGAGGCGGTTCGCGAGGCCGTAATCGCGGTCGCCGCCGTCGTACGGACCTTAGCCGACGGAGCGGGCGAGGTCGCATTGGGGACGGCTGCGCCCGCCGCCTTGCGGCTGGGGATCCCTCCGGGGCTGCGGGAGGGGATCGAGGCGATGCTTGGCTACTGCCATTCCGCGAGCGGACTGCCGGGAAGCGATAGCCCCGCTAACCTTCCCGACCTCGCCGAGGCGACCTGCCTCGTCGTATTTTGCTCTTCGGTCATCAGCCTGCTGCTTTCCCGGGCGAGGGAGAAGACCCGGGAATAGGGGATTTCGGCCCTACGTCCGGGAAAGGCGGGGAAGCGCGCCGTCCGGGTCCCGCCGGCGCAACAGGGCGTCCACGACCAGATCTGCGGAACCGACGACCTCGACCAGGGCGAGGTTCTCGCGGGATACCATGCGCTGGTTCTCGGCGCGGCGGAAGAAGGAAAGGATCGGGTCGAACCAGCCTCCTGTGTTGGCCACGACGATCGGCTTCGCATGCAGGCCGAGCTGCTTCCACGTGAGGATCTCGAAGAATTCGTCCATCGTCCCGAAGCCGCCCGGGAGGACCGCGAAGGCGTCGGCCCTCCGGCTCATCTCGATCTTGCGCTCGTGCATCGATCGCGTGACGACCATTTCCGTGAGTCCCTCGTGGGCGAGTTCCTCCGTGCGGAGGAACTCCGGGATGACCCCGATGACTTCCCCCCCCCGGCAAAGAATCCGGTCCGCGAGGATCCCCATGAGGCCCACGGATCCGCCTCCGTAGACCAGCGTGATCTTCTCGTCGATCAACCGGTCGGCGAGTGCGATCGCGTCGCTCCGGAAATGTTCGGGGACCAGATTGCTCGAGCTGCAGAACACGCACAGCCTGTGAATTTTCATCCAGAAACGATACTGCCAAAGAGGGGAAATGGGAAGCGGGGAAAATCCTGTTGACACGGTGGGGGAGAATTAAATACTATTAAAACCATCGATTATATCGGGAGAAATGCCATGGCCAGATGGTTCCGGGACAACTCGTTGTCGATCGGGCGAACCCCTCTTGTGAAACTCAACCGGATCGTGGACGGAGCGAAGGCCACCGTCCTGGGGAAGATCGAGGGCCGCAACCCGGCGTATTCGGTGAAGTGCCGCATCGGCGCCTCGATGGTCTGGGACGCGGAAAAAAAGGGGCTGCTCGGCCCGGGGAAAACGATCGTGGAGCCTACATCCGGCAATACGGGGATCGCCCTCGCGTACGTGGCCGCCGCCCGGGGATACGGGATCATTCTCACCATGCCGGAAACGATGAGCATCGAGCGACGCACCGTGCTCAAGGCCTTCGGGGCGAAACTGGTGCTGACAGAGGGAGCGAAGGGGATGAAGGGGGCGATCGACAAGGCGGACGAGATCGTCGCGTCGGACCCGTCGAAATATTATCTGCCGCAGCAGTTCAAGAACCCCGCCAATCCCCAGATCCACGAGGATACCACCGGGCCGGAACTCTGGGAGGACACGGAAGGAACGATCGACGTGCTCGTCTCCGGCATCGGCACGGGCGGCACGATCACGGGAGTCTCGCGGTACATCAAGAAGACCAGGGGCAAGCCGATCCTGTCGGTGGCGGTCGAGCCGATCCACAGCCCCGTCATCACCCAGACGCTGCGGGGGGAACCGCTGAAGCCGGGCCCACACAAGATCCAGGGGATCGGCGCGGGATTTATCCCCGACGTGCTCGATCTCTCGCTGGTGGACAGGGTGGAGACCGTCACCAACGACGAGTCGATCGAGTTCGCACGGCGCCTCTCTCGGGAGGAAGGTATCCTCTCCGGGATCTCCTGCGGGGCTGCGGCCGCCGTGGCCATCCGCCTGGCCCGGTCTCCGGAGTTCGAGGGGAAGACGATCGTCACGATCCTGCCCGACGCGGGGGAACGGTACCTCACCACCGCCCTGTTCGAGGGATGGTTCGACGCCGAGGAGCTCGAGGCGGCGATCTAGTGTACCGTCTCGTAAATAGCTTGACGCACCGAGAGCGTCGATGCGCCGCGCCAGCAAGACGGGCGACTGAGGCATACCGTTGAGTATGGTGAAGAAGCGCAACGAAGCGGGAGCGGATGCAGCGGCGCTCGAATGCCAAGGTATTTGCGAGACGGTGCACTAGGCCGCGAGCCGTCCCTTGACCCCGATGTAGAGGGTCACGATCCCGCGGGAAAGCGGCCGGAAGGTCACCGGATCGCACCCCGCTTTCCGCAACATTTCCGCAAATTCCGCGGGCGGATGGAAATCCTGGACGGAGCCGGGGAGATAGGTGTATGCGCTCCGGCGGGAGATGAGCCCTCCCAACCGCGGGAGTACCCTTGTGAAATAGAAGCGGTACAGGATTCCGAAGAGCGCGGAGTCCGGTTGGGAGAACTCCAGGACCACGACGCGCCCGCCGGGTTTGACGACCCGGCACATCTCGCGCAAACCCCGTTCCCGGTCGACGACGTTCCGTATCCCGAACGCGATGGAAGCGGAGTCGAATGCATCGTCCCGGAAGGGAAGCGCCTCGCCCGGCGCCTGCACGAAGGCCAGCCTGCCCGCAAGCCCCGCGCGCGCACCTTTCTTGCGACCGATCCGCATCATCCCCGGGGAGATGTCCACGCCGGCAACGAAAGCGCCTGTTCCCTTCTGCCGGAAGATCTCCAGGGCGACGTCGGCGGTGCCCGTCGCCACGTCCAAGTGAACTCCCCCCCTCTTTGGCTCGATGCACCCCACGGCTTCCCGGCGCCACCGGCGGTCCGTCCCCAGGGAGAGGAGCCGGTTCAGGAAATCGTACCTTGGCGCGATCGAAGAAAACATCTCCCCGATCGCACGGTTCCGGTCGCTCAGCCGGTACAAGATGTTCCCCCTCGGCGAATCGAATACATCAGTATACCAATCCCTGAAATGGACGGGAGTGGCGAAACTTTCCCGTTTCTGCGGGGTTTTACCATAATAAGGGTAAGGTTCCCGGGAGGGGCCCGGCAGCGGGACCGCCGAAGGGAACGGGCCGGGAGATGAATATCCTTGCGGCCCGGCACCGTCTAACTGGTAACCCGGCTGGGTCGGCCTCGGCGCGCCACCGGATCCCGGGAAACGGACGAAGGATATTGCCGAGCCGCTCAACCGGGGAGATGACGGTCTTGTGCAACGGCGTGACGGCCTCGAGGGAAGGGGGAGAATGCGATGGGATTTTTCAGAACGATAGGGATTGCGGCGGTTACGCTTGTCCTTTTAGCGATTCCGGGGCATGCGGCGGAGGAGAACGCGGACTACGAAGGTGTTCCTGCGTATTCTGTTACCCGCCTGAAGATCTTTGAAGGGTCCGCCTGGGTCCGCACGCCGGACTCCGGGGACTGGGAGGAGTTTTCCAGCAACAGCCCCGTGCCCGTGAGGTCGCTGATCAGCATACCGGAAGGATCCGAGGCGGAGTTGCAGTTCCACGGGGGGCAATTCGTCCTCATGACGGGCGGCACAGAGCTTTCTGTCCGCGGCCTCGAAAATGACAGAACCGCATTCGGGCTCCGGTCCGGGGAGATACGGTTCTACCTGCCCGAAACCGATTTCGCCCCCGTCCGCGTCACGACCCCGGGGGGAGGGAGGGCGGAATTTCCCGTCCCCGGGCGATACTGGATGACCGCCTCGGACAGCGGCGAGACGACGTTGGTCGTCCGAGAGGGCAATGGGATCGTTTCCGTGGAGCGAGGGGAGTTCCCCGTCAAGGCGGGTGAGCAGGCGTCCATCGATCAGGACGTCCGGATCAGCACCTATTCCGGGGAAGACCGCGGTTCCTACAAAGAGGCTCCCCCCCTCTCGGACTCCGAGAAACAGGCCGGCGTTCCCCCGGCTGCGGCATCCGAACTCCGTGACTACGGGGAATGGGTATCCACGCAAGAGTACGGGTATGTATGGCGGCCGAGAGTCTCGGCGGGCTGGTCCCCTTACTATTACGGACGATGGGCGTGGGTCTCTCCGTACGGGTGGACCTGGATCTCCTACGAGCCGTGGGGATGGTATCCCTACCACTACGGATACTGGTACTTCGATCCGGTTTTTTCGTGGGTGTGGTACCCGTTCCATTCCTTCGTTTCGGTAAGTTTCGGCTTCGGCCACAGCCACTTCTCCCATTTCCACAGGAACGCGTTTTTCGTCCCGGCTAACGTCCGGTTCGTCCGGGACGGCAGCCGAGTCCGGTGGGTTCCCCTGCGTCCCGGCGAACGGACGAGACGCATCGCGTACACGCGCTCCGACTCCCGGCTTGCCTCGTGGGAACGGCCGCTTGCGCGCGGGACCGTCTTCGTGCGGAGGGAAGGGAGCAAGGGGGGCGAGTGGCGCGACTGGACCGCCGTACGGAGAGAGAGCCGTGAAGCGGTTCGGGCGCGGGGCACGACCCCTCGCCCGGAAGCAGGGATGAGGATGCAGAGCGGGGGAGGAACGGTCCCGGCGGGAAGGGAACAGGGGATCAACCGGTCCCGGCCCGGAAGGGGCGAGCGACCGCAGGAGAGCATCCGGGGAACGGACCGTCCGGCGCAAGAGCGCCCGGCCCGGCCGGAAAGGTGGCAGCGGGAAACGCCTCCGTCAACCAGACCGCAAAGTCGATCGGAACCCCGCATGGAGCGGTCGAGGGAAACGAACAGGGCCGAAACGTACGGGAACCGAGTTCGGGAGCGCGTTACTCCCTCCGTGGAGACGGCACCCCCGAGAGCCGAAAGGCAGTCTCCTCCGGCGATCAGGGAGAGGGTGCCGGCGCCTCAGGGGAGAGGGACGCCCGATGACGGGCGCGTCGTGGGACCCGGAGCAGGAGGCAGAGCGGAGCCGGGGGGCGCGGCACCCGTGGAACGCTCGACGGAAAACCTTTCCCCCTCCCGGGGGAGATCCGGGGAACCCCGGGGTGATGCCGTTCGGGACGTCGGCAGAGGCGGATACGATTTCGGTACCGGGGGCGGCCGCGGGGGCAGATCGGTCCGGTGACCCCGCCTTTGCCGCGGGGGCCGACTCCGTTCCCGGTATCGGTGTTCCCTACTCCTTCGGCGGCCCTTTTTCGGGGAGGTTTCCCGCGGAGACGGGGCTGAACGTCACCTCGAAGAGCGTGAGCCAGCGGCCCCTGCTTTCGTCCGCCAACGAGTAGGGCAGTTCCGGAGGCGCTTCCGGTCTTTCCGTACGGAGGCGCACATCCATGGCCTCCACGGGAGGCAGCCGGACGGCCACGCCGGTGCCCTCGGCCCGCAGCGCCTGCTTTTTCGGGGCGCACCCGCCGAACAGGAAGAAGACCATCACAAATGCCGCCGCCAGCGACAGGGCGATAAGGCGGATTCTCATCGTTGCCCTCCTTCCATTGCAGGACCGGGGTCCCTGACGGCAGGACGCCAGGGACAACGGCAGGGTTCCTGTCCCCTGCTCTCACCAATAGTTTACTCCCGATGCCGGCGGAGGGGGCAACTCTCCCCCGGTTTTCTTTTCCGGTATATAATGGAATCGGTAAGCGGGGGGGCATAGCCGAGGCAGGGGCGCCACGATCTCTGGCAACGAGGTGGCGTCCCGGTGGAGACCGATCGATGATCCTTCAAGCCGGGCCACTACTGGTCAGCTTCCTGATATTCGAGGAGATCACCGCGATTCGCGATCTTGTCCCGAGCGAGTTCGTCCTCTACTTTGCCTTAGTGGGGCTTTTGCTCTCCCTTTTCCTCGACTTTTGTCCCCGGCCCCGGTGAAGGAGAGCGGAGAGCCGTTCGTCCCCGTAGAGGAAAGCGGCCAGCCTCTCCGCTTCTTCCCTGCCGGAGACCGCGCCGGTAAGCGTCGCCTCCCGCACCCGTTCCAGGATCGATTCCACCTGCGGACCCGCCGGGATCCCCAGGGCCAGGATGTCGTCGCCGGATAGGAGGGGCTTGCTCTTTGCCGCTTTCGCCAGCATCGGGCGAAAGTCCTCCGATTTTCTCGATGCCGCCTTTTGGGTGGCCTCGTACAGTGCGTGCAGTGGATCCTGGTTCTCCCACCGGCCGAAGATCGCCTCGATCCGGGCGTGCGGGTTGCGCAGCATCCGGAAGTGCGAAAGCCGCGACAGGTCCTCGAGCATCTGGACCACTTTTCGGACGCGGGGGAGATGGAGCAGGCGGGCCCGGGCGTTCGTGCGGGGCAGGCGAAAGGCGTTTCTCCCGAACGGCCCTTCGGGCCGGACGAGATGACGGGACTCGTCCTCGGCGACATCCACGAGGAGATTGGCGAACAGCAGCGTTTCCGGCAGGGGGCGGCCGAGCGAACGCTCGAGGAGATCGTACCGCTTCTTCATGCGGGAGAGGGGGCAAAAACCCCGGTCCGGAGTCTCGGGAATCAGCACCGGCAGGATTCCCGCGCGGTACAGGTCCGATACCGTTCCTTTAGGGTTCGCCGCCAGGGATTTCGCCAGTTCGCCGACGAGGCGCTCGCCCGAAATCGTTCCGATCAGTCCCCTCGCCTCCCGGCGGATCGCCTGCCAGGTCTTCTTCTCGATGACGTAGCCCGGCCGCTCGTTCTTCTGCCGGATGGCCCGCAGCATCCGCAGGGGATCTTCCCGGATGCGGTCTTGCGGATTCCCCACGCCGCGGATCCGCTTGCGGCGGAGGTCCTCCATCCCCCCGAAGAAGTCGATCACCTCCCCCGTCACCCGGTTCCCCGACGTCCGGAACGAGAACATCAGGCTGTTGATCGTGAAGTCACGCCGGCCCGCGTCGTCCCGGGCATCGATCCCCTCGGTGCGGACCGTAAACTGGCGGTGCCCCGGACCGGTCGAGAGTTCCGTACGTGCCAGCGCCACGTCGATATCCTCCCCGGACCAGGAGGTCGACACCTTGTATACGGCGAACTGCTTCCCTGCCGCGACGACCCGACGGATCCCGAGTTGTTTCTGGGGAAGGGTGCGGACAATTTCCCCCAGCGCGTCGAACCCGATCCCGGTGACCATCAGGTCGACGTCCTTGCCCGGGCGACCCTCGATGAGATCGCGGACGATTCCGCCTACGAGGTAGGAGGATCCTCCGGCGCCTTCCGCGGCGCGGCAGAACTCCGAGACGAAACGCCAAAGGTCCTTGCGTCTGCGCAGGGCGCCAAGCACCCTGGAGGAAATCTTCTTCGGGACGGGAATCGAACCTTACCCCGCTTCCCGGCCGGCCAGCTTTCTTGCGATCCGGTCCTTGTATTCGGGGAAATCGTCGAGGTTCACCGTCCGCCTCATCATCAGATTCAACTTTAGAAGTTTGTAATTAAGCTCCCGATATTTATCCTTTTTACATCCATCGTCCTCGATGGTCCGGAGCAAGTCCCGGAGGGTGATGATTTCCTTGCGCAATTCCAGTTCGGGCGGGATGCACCCCGCGTTCTTGAGGACCTTATAGGAAATGCGTAGTTCCCCGGGAACCATCGAGTCGTCCTCGAGCCGGAGCGGTTTCCCGGCGCCCGGAAGGTTCGCGAACTCTCCCCTCGCGATCGCCTCGAGGATCTTTTGCTCCGCGATGATTTCCGGATGGAACATCCTCTTCCCCTGCATCCCCTCGACCGGGCATGGAGTATCATGAAAAATGATACCACCGGGAGAGGAGAGGGATGGAGCGGGAATTCGGAAGCGGCAAAATCCGGTTGGTAGGCAATCCTTGCCGAGTGCAGGGCGATCCGGGCGAGCCAGGGGGGGTGTTCGCCCGGAGAGGCGGTGGTTGACGACCGGCGGGCTGCTATCCGCCAGGTACGTCATTCACACCGTCGGACCGGTGTGGAGGGGTGGGGAAAAGGGGGAGCCGGACATCCTCGGATCCTGCTACCGGAACTGCCTTCGCCTCGCCGCGGAAAAGGGATTGCAGTCGATCGCCTTCCCCTCGATCGGCACGGGGGCGTATGGATACCCGGTCGAGGAGGCCGCGCCCGTGGCCCTCTCCGCCGTCGCCACGTTTCTTCGGAAGGAGAAGAAAGCGCCCGGGCTGGTCCGATTCGTCCTGTTCAACGTGGAGACGCTTCGGGCATACCACGAGGCCATCGAGGTCCTGTGACAGTTTCCGAGGGCGCCGGCTTCCAGGGCCCTCGGCTCGCGGGTCCCGCTCCGCAGCCTCGGAGGGGGGCTCCGTTCGTGGCTCGCCGTGCGGTGAACCTGCACGGCTGCGCTTAACCTCACTGCGCCCCCCTCCTGCGGCTTGCTTCGCTTTCCGGGCGACCCCTCCGCGAGCCAGGGGCCCCGGTGCCGGGTGACTGTCCCACAGGAGTCTGCCCCATTCCCGAGGGGCGGCCTGTCAGAGGGGATGGCCCACGGCGCTCATGTAGATGACGCTCTCTGTTTCGCCGTCTACCCCCAGCAGGGCGTTCATCTCGTCGTCGAAGAAGGCGGCCACCTGGCAGCTTCCGAGCCCGAGCCCGACAGCCGCCAGCGCCAGATTCTGCGCGATGTGCCCCGCGTCGAGGTAGACGTACCGGTAGGCCCTCTCGCGGTATTTCCACTTCGCGCGCGGGAAGACGGCCGTCCAGACGAACGCGGCGGTGGCCTCGGAGCAGAACTCCTGGAACAACGCCGCGCGGGCAAGATCCCCCCGGAAATCCCCCGGGGCCACCTCCTCGAGAAGGTGGCCGGAGACGCCGTAATGGTACACACCGCACTCTACTCCTTCCACGCGGTGGGCAATTACGTAGGTATCGACCGGGTACAGGGCACCGGCGGAGGGGACGGTTCGGAACTGATGGCCCCCCTCCTTCCTCTGGACGCCCGTGGAGGCCCACAGGAGAAAGGAGATCTCCTCCAGGCGAAGAGGCCGGGGGGAGTACTCCCGGACGCTTCGCCGCAGGGACAGGATCTCCACGAAAGGGAAGCGGACCGGCGATCCCGGCAAGGGAAGCCGGATGATCTTCGCGCCGGGATATTCCTTGTACAAGGGAGGCCGGGAGGTCCAGTCGATCCGCCCTCCCCCCAACCGTCCGCGCTCGTATTTCGTTTCCTGCTGAAACCGGTCTCCGATTCCTTTGGGTTCCTCCATGGCGGCGTCACTCCTATACGTATCCCTTTTCGATGAGTTTGCCGACGATGCGATGTGCGGCGGAAGCCGGCGTCTCCGCCTCGCCCCGCACCACCACGTCGGGGGACGGCGGGGGTTCGTAATCGACCTGGATGCCGGGGACCCCGGTCGCGCTTCCTTCCCTCCCCCTCCGGTAGATCCCCTTGGGGTCCCGCGCGATGCAAACGGCAAGGGGGCAGTCGATGAAGACTTCCAGGAACCGGGCGATTTCCCGCCGGGCCCGGTCCCGGTAGGCGCGCCTGTTGGCGGTGGCGTCGAAGATCACGGATACGCCGTGTTCGGTCAGGAGCCGGCCCACGTGGGCGAGCGCGCCGTAAAAGACGTCCCGTTCTTCGTCATCGTAGCGCGGGTGCGGCGTGAAAACCTTCCGGAGCGCGTCGGACTCGAGAACCGCGACATTCTCCCCGAGGGACGCAAGCTCCTTCCGGAGGGCCGTGGCGACGGTCGATTTTCCCGACGCCGGGAGTCCCGTGATCCAGACGGCGAATCCCGCTTCCACGACTATCCTGCCCCGCAGTACCCGTTCACGCGGCCCGGGTCGAAGGCCTTCGCGTCCAGGACCTCCCCGATGAACGAGAAGAGTTTTCTGCGCACGTCTTCGGCCAGGGTGGGATACCAGAGGGGGCTGGCCATCACGAGACCCCGGAACGCGTAGAAGGGGGCGGCGACCTCCAGCATCTCCCGATCGCCGGTCTTTTCGAGATACCGGTCCCAGAACCTCCGGAAGAGGATTTCGAAGGATCCGCCAAGGCGACCGCTTTGCTGCAGGGAGCAGAAGAGGTAGTTCCCGGTGAGGGAGGTGACATCGTCGGCCGGCTCGCCCCATTCGCCCCGGGAACGGTCGAGGACCCGGAACCGGGTCCCCTCGCCGAAGAGGATGTTGTAGGGATGGAAATCCCCGTGCACCTGCCGGAGCCGGTGGGTCCGCCCCTTGATTCGCCAACGCCAGGCCACGCACCGTCGTTCGATTCCTTCCAAAAGCCCGGGGGTGAGGAATCCGTGCTGGGGCGGATAGCTGTCCAGAATCCCCATGATGCACTCCCCGTGTCCCACCAGCTCCCGGATGCGCCGCACGTAAAGCCCGGGGTCGGGACCTTTCTCCCGGTGGATGTCCGCCAGGTAGTCGCAAAGGGCGTCTGCCCGCGCCAGGTCGAGGTCGGTGAGATTTTCCCCGGCCTGGAGGCGGGCAAGGTCCTGGATGTAGCCGCTCCCTTCCACATGCTCGACAAGGAGAAACAACTCCTCCACGTTCCCGAGGGAAAGGAGGCTGCCGTCCCGGGCGACCCCCCCCACGTCCAGGGAACGCGCGTGGAGGGGAAGGTGGTTATACGCCTCGTGATCCCACAAAAGCATCTGGGCCCGGTCCGACATGTGCTCGTGCCCGAAGGCCCCCGGGCTCGTCGTCTCGAGGACGGCCTTGCGGCGTTCTCCGGAAACCTCGTACTCCACCATGACGGGGACGCCGTAGCCGTATCCCTTGACGGCGCACGTCGCTACGGTTTCTCCCAGGGGGGTAAGGGACAAAATTCTCAGGGGTGTTCCGGATACGGATTCCAGATAGGAGGAAAGTTTTTCCGGGTCCAGGTCGGGCATGGCCTTTCGGGGCATGGTTTCTCCTTTGCCAAAAGCAACGATCCTGGAGGTGATGGATTGTCTCAGGGAAATTCTACACCGACACCCGGCCATTCCCCAAAGGCGGGGAGGCGGATTGCCAAGGGAAGGGGGCCGGGAAGGAATATAATGGTCTCGCATCGGTAAGAGGAACACGGGGGCGAAGGGGATGTCCGGTACCTGGTGGGTCTACATGATCGAGTGCCGGGGAGGGAAGATCTACACGGGGATCGCGATGGACCCCGAAGCCCGCTACCGGCGACACCTTTCCGGGAACGGAGCCGCCTTTACCCGGATCAACCCGCCCGTGGCGCTACTCGCGAAACGGCGGTGCCGGAGCCGCTCCGATGCACTCAAGGAGGAACGGGCCCTGCGGCGGCTCACGGGGAAGGGGAAAAGGGCCTGGGCGGAGAAACCCGACCCTTCCCCAGAGCCTTCTGCATGACGCGCACGGCATCGCCATCGTGCCCGGCGTGATCAAGGTCGGGTTCGTGGCGGCCGGCCGGCCCGGATGAAGGAGTTCCTGGCCAAGCACGCGGGGGCGAAGGCGGGGGGGTGAGCGGATCGGATATCCTCACGCTTGCCCGGGGGTAGGGAAAAACGGAAAATAGAAAAGATTTCCCGCGTCCGGGAGTGCGATGCCTCTGAGGAGAGAAAATCCCCTGCTCGAAGGGATGACCTTCGCCCATCCCCTCCCGCGCCGGGAAATCGAGAAAGGATTCGAAACCCTGATCGGGGAGAAACGGCTCTTCGGAGCCGAGATGAACCCCGATATCATGAAAAAAGAGGGTTCGAGGAGGAAATTCCTCGTCAGCACGCTGCCCTCGAGGAAAACGCTCCTCTCCCGATGGTCCCGCCTTCTCCGCGATCTCGTCTCTCCCTCCGATTTCTTCGACTTGGTTTCCGCGGAATTCCTGGAATTCGAACACCGGGAGAACATGCTGCTGGTGGGAAAGGACCGGATCATCTACGACACCCAGATCTTCCATGGGGACGAAACGATCGGAGAGATGACCCTCTTCTTCTTCTCCGTGATGGACCGGAACATCGGCCTTCTCGAGTATCTCCGGGGCAGGCGGTTGCGGATCGTATACATCGAACACATCCGTCTCTCGGAGCAGAGTTCGGGGTACGCGTCGTCCCTGTTCCGCTATTACGAAAAGCTTTTTCATGACCTCGGGTTCCACCAGTTCCGCCTCAGCGCGTCGCTCTCCGTCGGGAAATACTACTGGGCGAAGGAGGGGTTCGATTGCCTGGACAAGGAGGAGTTCCTGCAGATGAAGGCGGGCCTGCGGAAACTCGTCAAGGATCGAGGGCTCCCGGTCGGGGAAACCGACATCAACCGGCTCAACCACGCTTACGACATCGCCCTGTTCCGGAGGGACCTCAAGGTCCCGGTCTACCGGAATCCGGAAGGGTACTACTCCCGGGAACAGGACGAGGAGCACCGGGAGGAGCAGGCGTTTCCCCTGGGGAAGGCGTTCCTTCTGTCCACGTATCCCTGGGACGGGTACAAGATCATCTACACGAACACGCCGAAGAGAACGGGATTCCTCTATTCCCCCGGATATCTGAACCACAGGCCTCGCACCGGCCACCCGGAAAACCACCGGCGCCTGGTAAATCTTCTCGAGGCGATCCGCAAGGATGACCTCCAGGGGAGCCTCGTCTTTTTCGATCCGTACGTGCCGGACACGAGGCAAATCGAGAAGGTCCACCCTTCCGATTACCTGGATGCGTTCCGGAACAGCGTACGCTCGGGCGAAAAGACCTTCGCCACGGTGGACTGCTCGATCAGCGAGGCGAGTTACGATGTCGCGCTGCTTGCCGCGGGCGGGGTGATGGCGGGCGTCGACGCCGTGCTGAACGGGAGGGTCGAAAACATCTTCTGCGCCGTGAGGCCGCCCGGCCACCACGCCGGGAAAACGTCCGCCATGGGGTTCTGCTTTCTCAACAACGTCGCCGTGGGGGCCCTCCATGCGCGGATCGTCCACGGCGTGGAAAAGATTTTCATCCTCGACTGGGACGTGCACCACGGGAACGGGACCCAGGAGATCTTCGAGGAGGACCCCCTCACCTATTTCTGCAGCATTCACGAGCACCCGACCTTCTGCTTCCCCGGGACCGGGAGGAGGATGGAGAAGGGGAGGGGGGAGGGCTACGGGTTTACGCTCAATCTCCCCGTGAAGCCCCACACCGCGGACACGGAGTTCCTGGGCATCTTCGAGCGGGAGGTCATCCCGGAGATCGAGAAGTTCCGCCCCGACCTCATCATGATCTCCGCCGGTTTCGACGCGCACAAGGACGATCCTATTGCGGACCTCGAATTGACGGAACGATCGTTCGTCCACATGACGCGTAGGATATGCGAAATGGCCGACCGGCATTGCCGGGGGCGCATCGTGTCCGTCCTCGAGGGGGGATACAACGGATCCTCCCTCACGTCGTCGGCGATAGCCCACCTGAAAACCCTCCAGGGAAGGAGCGAACCATGTACGTCGGCAGACGGATGACGAGGGAGGTAATCGCGTTGTCCCCGAAAGACACGGTTCGGGACGCCAACCGGATTCTTGAGGAAAATCGTATTCATCACCTCCCCGTGGTCGAGGGAGAGGAACTCGTGGGCATCGTCTCGGACACGGACATCCGGAAATGGATCCTCAGGGAGGAAATGGTCCACGAGGAGGGCACCGCATCCCGGAGGACCGGGTCCGTCGAAGAGATCATGACCCGCGACGTGATCACCGTGAGCCCGGGGGACACGATCGAGGACGCGCTGCTGATCCTTCACCGGAGGAGGTTCGGAGCTCTCCCGGTGGTGGAGGGGCGGAAACTGGTGGGGATCGTCACCAAGGCGGACATCCTTGCCGCGTTCATTGACACCCTCTCCATCGAGGGGATCGGGGTCCGGATCGAGGTGATCCTCCCACAGAGCGCGAACTCCCTCCTCCGGCTGATCCAGAAGCTGGCGGAGATGCAGGTCGAGATCCGGAGCCTGGTGCTATCCCCTTACGGGCAAGAGTTCGCGGCATTCCTCCGGATCGGGACGATCGACGTGGCGACCGTGAAAACCCGGTTACGGGGGTACGGGTTCAAGGTCCCGGAACTCGCGGATTTCCTCGGCTGACCGGTGACCGCCGCGTCCCGTCAGCCTGCCTCCCCGGAGTCGATGGCGCGCTCCCTCAGGAGATTTCTCGCCTCCTGTTCGTCGTCCTTCCCGACCTGGATTTCCGCCGTGCCGACGCGGAACAGGTCCTGGAGGACCTCGCCCTTGACGAAGTGCCGTATTCCGGCAGACGCAAGGATCGACTTCACCATGGCGAGGACGATGGGGTTCCCCGTTTTCAGCACGGTGACGTACTCCACGTACTCCGGCCGGGGCCGCGGCGGGAGTTCCGGCACCAGCGGGACCCTGCAATCGGGGCACCCGTGGATTCCCTCGATGAATTCGGCTCCGCATTCCGGGCATATCATGGATTCCCAATATACCCCAATTCCCAACCCTTGACACGAGCCCGGCGCATCCTTATCGTGGACAAAGCAACGGCTCAGGATGTAAGTGGATATCGGTCCTCTCCCCTCTGGATGGCGACGCGGTGGCGGGTGCTTTCCCGCGCCGGTTGCTGTTTGCCGGGGAAAGACCCGTTCCACGGGGCCCGCGGTTCCGGGCCAATTTCCTTACTCCCACGGTTCCCGCTCCCGGGGGAACGAACAGAAATCATCCCTGCGCGGACTCTATGGATTCCGTTTCCTGACAGGAGGTTGTCATGCAGGAATTCGAAATGAAAAGAACGGTAAAACAGATCAGCAAAAGGGTGGCGGCAGGCGTCGTCGTGGTGGCCGTGCTTCTCGTTCTTCTCCTTCTCAATCCCTTCGTGAAGATCGATGCGGGGGAGAGGGGGGTCGTGCTGAACTTCGGGGCGGTCCAGGACGAGGTCCTGGGGGAAGGGCTGCACCTGAGGATTCCGATCATGCAGAAGATCATGAAGATGGACGTCAAGATCCAGAAGTCGGAGACCCGGGCGGAAGCGGCGAGCAAGGACCTCCAGGACATCAAGTCGGTGATCGCGCTCAACTACCACATCATTCCGGAAAAGGCCAACTGGGTGTACCAGAACATCGGCGTTGCGTTCAAGGAGAGGGTCATCGACCCGACCGTCCAGGAGGCCGTCAAGGCGGTCACGGCGAGATACACCGCGGTCCAGCTGATCGGCGATCGGGAAAACGTCAGCACCGCGATCAAGGATGCCTTGAGCCAGAAGCTCGCCGACTACCACCTGTCCGTGGACGGTTTTTCGGTCATCGACTTCAGCTTCTCCAAGAAGTTCACGGACGCGATCGAAGCGAAGCAGGAGGCGGAGCAGTTCGCCCTGAAGGCCGCGAGGGACCTCGATCGGATCAAGATCGAGGCCGAACAGAAGATCACCCAGGCGAAGGCGGAAGCCGAATCGCTGCGGCTCCAGAAGGGGCAGATCACCACGGAAATGATCGAGCTCAGAAAGATCGAGGCGATGCGGGAGGCCATCGCCAAATGGAACGGCACCGTCCCGAACGTGCTCCTCTCCGGGGGAGGCGCGACGCCGCTCATCAGCCTGGACGGCCTGATGAAGAAGTAACGGCACGGCACTCCGGAGCGGACGCGCACGGGTGCGCGTCCGCCCATCGGTAGATATCT